>CAVBFJ010000027.1:0-39270 GCA_963594895.1 bacterium
AGGTCGGAAAACGAAAGTAGGAAGAAAACTACTTCGTTTTCCTCCTACTCGATTGGGGACATCCTGCGAGGTGCAGTTGTCTTGCCGACGGCTACTTGCCGCAGGGCAACTGTGAGAATTTCTTCAATCCTTTCACGTGATATTGCCAGAGGATGCTGAAGCCGACGCGCTCCGGCACGGGGTTGACGGTCCGCGTGGCGCGTATCTCGTCACGGTCGGCGTCAAACTGGTGCTTCCACTGTCTGAAGGCGCGGCGCGCCTTGATGATGGCCTTGAAGTCGCCCCAGTTGCGGTTGACCACGAGGGTCTGCAGGGCGGCCACGTAGTCGAGCACGCAGCGCATGCGCATCACGCTGGCCAGCTCGTCGTCGGGCAGGTTCTTGTAGAGCATCGTCAGGTTGTTGCGGAAGTTGAGGAAGGTCTTCATGGGATTGCCCTTGGGCAGCGTGCCGCCCCCCACATGGTAGACGGTGCTCTCGGGTATGCAGACGATGCGCCGTCCCCTTTGTCGGAGCCGCCAGCAGAGGTCGATCTCCTCGTTGTGGGCAAAGAAGCGGCCATCGAGGCCCCCGGCTTGCCAATAGTCGTTGGCGCGGATCATCAGGCAAGCGCCTGTGGCCCAGAGCACATCCGTCTGGTAGTCGTATTGTCCGTTGTCGTCCTCCACCGTGTCGAAGATGCGCCCGCGGCAGAACGGGTATCCGTAGCGGTCGATGAAGCCGCCCGACGCCCCCGCGTACTCGAAGCGGTCCTTGTCGGTCTCCGCCAGCAACTTGGGTTGGCAGGCGGCCACGGCCACATGGCTGTCCATAAACTCGATGAGCGGCGTCAGCCAGCCGTGCGTCACCTCCACGTCCGAGTTGAGCAGCACGTAGTATTTGGCCTCTATCTGCCGCAAGGCGCGGTTGTAGCCCTCCGCGAAACCGTAGTTCTTGTCGAGTTGCAGCCTTTTCACCTGGGGGAAGTCTTGTTCCAGCATGCGCATGGAGTTGTCGGTCGACGCGTTGTCGGCCACCCAGATGTCGGCGTCGTCGCGCGAGTACTTGACGACGGTCGGCAGGTATTGGCGCATCATGCCGGCTCCGTTCCAGTTGAGTATGACGATTGCTACGTTCATTTTTCTGTTGTCGTTATTGTGGTGTTGTGTGTTCCTGTGCATGGCTTCAGCCCAGTATCTCGGCCTTCAGCGCCGTCTTGTCGGGGTTGAAGTCGCCCAGCCGCACACGCATGATCTGGTTGTCATAGTCTTCGCGGGCCACAGCGGGTGGCAGCTCCACGCGGATGTAGTTCTCCGTGAAGCCATGCATGGCCTTGCCGCGTGCGGCCTTCTCGAAGAGCACGTCGGCCTCCTGGCCTATGTGGTCGGCGTAGAAGGCCTGCGTCTTCTCGTCCGAGAGCTTCAGCAGGCGGTGGGCGCGCCGCTTCTTCTCCTGGTCGTCCACCACGTAGGGTATGCGCAGGGCGGCCGTGCCGGGTCGCTCGGAGTAGGGGAAGACGTGGAGCTGCGTGACGGGCAACGACTGGAGGAAGTCGTGGCACGCCTCGAAGCACTCGGGGCGCTCACCGCGGCAGCCCACCATGACGTCGACGCCGATGAAGGCGTCGGGCATCTTCTCCTTGATGAGATGTATCTTGTGGGCGAAGAGCTTCGTGTCGTAGCGTCGGTGCATGAGGCGCAACACCTCGTCGCTGCCACTCTGCAGCGGCACGTGGAAGTGGGGCATGAAGGCCCGGCTGTGCGCGCAGTAGTCGATCAGCTCGTCGCTCATCAGGTCGGGCTCCAGGCTGCTGATGCGGAAGCGCCGTATGCCCTCCACGCCGTCGAGGGCCTTCACCAGGTCGATGAACCGCTCGTGTGTGGTCTGGCCGAAGTCGCCTATGTTCACGCCGGTGAGCACGATCTCCTTGCCTCCCTCCGCGGCGGCTTGCTCAGCCTGCGCCACCAGCGAGTCGATGGTGGGGTTGCGCGACAGGCCGCGGGCGAAGGGGATGGTGCAATAGGTGCAGAAGTAGTTGCATCCGTCTTGCACCTTGAGGAAGTAGCGCGTGCGGTTGCCGCGCGAGCACGAGGGCTGAAACGTCTTGATGTCCTTGGTCTTCACGCCGTGGTGCTGGTGCAGGTGTCCCTCGCGGGGCTGCGTCCAGGCGTCAGAGAGATACTGTATGAGGTCGGCCTTCTCGTTGGCTCCGAGCACCAGGTCGACGCCGGGTATCTGGCTGATGGTCTCGCCCTCGAGCTGCGCATAGCACCCCGTGACCACCACGAAGGCGTCGGGGTTCTCGCGCACCATGCGGTGGATGGCCTGTCGGCACTTGTGGTCGGCCACCTCGGTCACCGAGCAGGTGTTGATCAGGCAGATGTCCGCCCGCTCGCCCTTGGCGGCTGTCACCACTCCCATGTCGGCCAGCAGTTTGCCGAAGGTGGAGGTCTCCGAGAAGTTGAGCTTGCAGCCCAAGGTGTAGTAGGCTGCCCGCTTGCCTTGAAACGCGCTTGTATCGATCATGCGACTTGTCTTTTCTTTCTTTGTCCTTATATTATTTAGGTGTGCAAAGATACGCTTTTCTTGCGAGATTTTTGCCTAAAAACGCCCCTATTTTAGGTACTGTTAAGGCACACAAAAACTTTAACCTCCGTTAACAGTCTGTAAACCATTGAATAACAACACGTTGCAAAAAGGTTACACAAGAGGGCTAAAAAAAATCCCTAAAAGTTTATCGTCGTATTGAAAAAAGCCTTACCTTTGCATCGTTTTAATAAACATAGATCGTTTTACAGATTTTAAAAAGCAAAGAAAATGAAGAAATTAGTTTTGATGTTCGTGGCTATGGCCGCTATCTCTTTCGCATCTTGTGGCAATAAGAACGAGTCTGCAGCTCCTGCTTCTGACTCAGCCGACACAGCTGTTGTTGACAGCGCTGACACTACTGTTGCTGACACTGCCGCTGTTGACACTGCCGCTGTTGCCGAGTAATCGTTAGGACGAACAGAAAATTGAGAGACACCGCCCCGGGCTCAGCCCGGGGCGGTTTTTTAGTTTCTATGCGCAGCACCTCCACACCCTAGCCCCGCAGGGTAGGGTGTTAAAAATCTGTTTCAAAATCGGACACGTTTCTGCAGCAAAATATAGCGGTTCTCGTATTTACAGTCTTCCGCTCGTGGTATGTACCCGAAGGGGCCAACTCTGCATAACCGCGGGTGACCGAAGGGAACCTGCGGTTTCCAAATGGTGTCGGGACTAGCGTCCTCGAAGAGGGCGAATTTTGTCGAAGGCTCACTGACCATCAGGAAGTAACGCTCTCAATTGCCCTTCTTGATATATGCGTGTTCGCCCTCATCGAGGACGCTTTAAGCAGTTTCGTATAACCGCAGGTTCCCTTCGGTCACCCGCGGTTATGCATAGTTAGCCCCCCCCTCGGGGACATACAACAAACGTGACACTTTTTCTTATGCAAATTAGAAATGACCATATTTCGACCTAACTCGCAAAATATAAAGATCTCATTCACAACAACTTATTGTGTCGTGAATTAGCAAAAGCCATGTCCAAAAAATATTCAGATTTTGAACACCCTACCCGTAGGGGCTAAAGGGCAAATCTGCATTTCGAGCGTGACCAGAATACCACATGAAATGGTTGTAAGCATCCGTCTTTTTTTACAGGGCAGCAATAATCCGGTTTGCCACTTACTTTTGCGCCAAACAATAGGCCACTGAAAGAAGCGATCAGCGTTGGGGCGTAATTGCCACCATTATTGTCCACCATCCTGTCTGTAAATATTTATTGCCAAAAAGTTTGTTCGTGATTTCCGATGAACTAGAGGACGAAAATGCCCTTTTAGGCCCTCCGCGGCAGTGACGCAGCCCCGCCGTCGGGAGATTTGTGCCTAATCATCTCGCGATTCTATACCTATTGAGTGACGATTGATGCCTAATGACGATGAGATTAGGCACGAATCATGACGCGATTCGGTACTAATCTCAATGAAAAACAGTTACTTTTCAGCTTAAATTAAGACATGGATTTTACAACTGATTGATTTTCAGCGATTTGCCAAGACCGCTCAAATTTCGCGTATTTCGGACAAAAGTTTTCTTCGTGAGAAATAAGCCAAGTTTTAATCTATAGTTTGTTGAGAATTATCGCAGTGCGCCCGCCACCACCCTCCGTACGCCGTGACGCCCCGTCTGGCCGCCAGTCCCTTCCCCCCGCCGCAGGCCGAAAAAAATTGTGAAACGCCATTTGGGTAGTTCGTGGATTTTTAGTAATTTTGCACGGACTTATTAAGAATAGGTAAAAACAAACCATACAATCATGAAGATTTCATACAAGTGGCTGAAAGAGTATGTCGACTTCGACCTCACACCGCAAGAGACCGCTGACGCATTGACGTCAACCGGCCTTGAGGTGGACGCGCTGGACGAAGTGCAGGCCATTAAAGGAGGACTGAAAGGTCTATACGTGGGCAAGGTGCTCACCTGTGAGCCACACCCCAATAGCGACCATCTGCATGTCACGACGGTGGACCTCGGCAAGGGTGAGCCCCAGCAGATCGTCTGCGGCGCGCCCAACGTGGCTGCCGGCCAGAAGGTGATCGTGGCCGACCTGGGCTGCGTGCTCTACGACGGCGACAAGGAATTCACCATCAAGAAATCGAAGCTCCGCGGCGTGGAGAGCCTCGGCATGATCTGCGCCGAGGATGAGATAGGCGTCGGCACCGACCACGCCGGCATCATCGTCCTGCCCGACGACGCCGTCATCGGCACACCCGCCGCCGAGTATTACCACCTCGAGAGCGACTGGGTGATCGACATCGACATCACCGCCAACCGCGCCGACGCGCTGAGCCACTACGGTGTGGCGCGCGATCTCTACGCCTGGCTGGTGCAGCGCGGCCAGAAGACCAGCCTCCACCGACCCGACTGCTCACGGTTTGCGGTCGACAACGACGACCTCCCCATCGACGTCGAGATCGAGAACACGGAGGCCTGCAAGCGCTACGCCTGCGTCAGCGTCACCGGCTGCGAGGTCAAGGAGAGCCCCAAGTGGATGCAGGAGAAGCTGACGGCCGTCGGCCTGCGACCCATCAACAACATCGTGGACATCACCAACTACATCATGATGGCCTACGGACAGCCCATGCACTGCTTCGACGCCGACATGGTCACGGGCCACAAGATCGTGGTGCGCACACAGCCCGAGGGCACCAAGTTTGTCACGCTCGACGGCGAGGAGCACATCCTGGGCGAGCACGACTTGAGCATCTGCAACGCCGAGGAGCCCATGTGCATCGCCGGCATCTTCGGCGGCAAGGGATCGGGCACCTATGAGACCACCAAGAACGTGGTGCTCGAGAGCGCCTACTTCCATCCCACATGGATTCGCAAGAGCGCGCGACGCCATGGCCTGTCGACCGACGCCAGCTTCCGCTTCGAGCGCGGCATCGACCCCAACGGCACGATCTACGCCCTCCAGCAGGCCGCCATCCTCTGCAAGGAACTGGCTGGCGGCAAGGTGTCGATGCAGGTCAAGGACGTCTATCCCGACCCGCTGCCCGACTTCCCCGTGCGCCTCAACTATGAGTATTGCGACCGACTCATCGGCAAGCGGCTCGGCGAGGACACCATCAAGCGCATCGCCACCAGCCTCGAGATGAAGGTGGCGGGCGAGGACGCCGAGGGCCTCGACCTCGTGGTGCCCGCCTACCGCGTCGACGTGAAGCGACCCTGCGACGTGGTGGAGGACATCCTCCGCATCTACGGATACAACAATGTGGAGATACCAACCCAACTGAAGTCTTCGCTCACCGTGCCCGATGAGCAGGACCGCGAGCACAAGCTAACCAACCTCGTCGGAGAGCAGCTCGTCGGCTGCGGCTTCAACGAGATACTCAACAACTCGATGACCAAGACGAGCTACTACGACAAAGACGAGCTCAACGCCTACAGCTGGGCCACCACCGCCAAGGTGATGAACCCCCTGAGCGCCGACCTCGGCGTGATGCGCCAGACACTGGTCTTCGGCGGACTGGAGTCGCTGGCACGCAACATCAACCGCAAGCGCTCCAACCTGAAGTTCTTCGAGCTGGGCAACGCCTACCACTATGCGCCCGAGAAGGACGACCACGACGCGTCGATCGCCGCCTACACACAGGAGACGCACCTCGCCCTGTGGATCACCGGCAAGCGCGTGGAGGGCTCATGGGCGCATCCCGACGAGGAGACGAGCATCTATGAGCTGAAGGCTTACGTGGAGAACATCATGCGACGCGTGGGCGTGCCCGCCGGACTGGTGGTCGCCAGCAAGTCGGAGAACAACCTGTTCGCCGAGGCCCTCACGCTAAAGAACCGCGGAGGCAAGGTGCTCTGCGAGTATGGCAAACTGGCCAAGAAGGTGTGCCACGAGTGTGGCGTCGAGAAGGATGTCTACTACGCTGAGTTCAACTGGTCGGCCGTGATGAAGGCCATCAAGAAGAACAAGGTGGAGTTCAAGGAACTGTCGAAGTTCCCCGCCGTCAGCCGCGACCTGGCACTGCTCGTCGATGCCTCCATGGAGTTTGCGCAGATCGAGCAGGTGGCGCGGCAGAGCGAGAAGAAACTGCTCAAGAAGGTGGAGCTCTTCGACGTCTACCAGGGCAAGAACCTGCCCGCAGGCAAGAAGAGCTATGCCGTCAACTTCATCCTCGAGGACGAGGAGCGTACGCTCAACGACAAGCAGATCGAGGCCATCATGCAGAAAATCATTAAAAATTTAACAAATAAACTCGGAGCCGAACTCCGATAAACTACATTTCCAATGGGAAGAGCATTTGAATATCGCAAAGCGACAAAGATGAAAAGATGGGGTCACATGGCCCGCACGTTTACCAAACTGGGCAAGGAGATTGCCATCGCCGTGAAGGCTGGTGGCGGTGAGCCTGAGAACAACCCCCGCCTGCGTGCCATCATCGCCACGTGCAAGCGCGAGAACATGCCGAAGGACAACATCCAGCGCGCCATCAAGAACGCCATGGGCAAGGACACCAGCGACTACAAGGAGGTGCCCTACGAGGGATATGGCCCCCACGGCATCGCCGTCTTCGTCGACGCACTGACCGACAACACCACACGCACCGTCGCCGACGTGCGCTCGGTCTTCAATAAGTTCAACGGCAACCTCGGCACACAGGGATCACTGAGCTTCCTCTTCGACCACAAGAGCGTCTTCACCTTCAAGAAGAAGGACGACACCGACATGGACGACCTCATCCTCGACTTCATCGACTACGGCGTCGACGAAGACTACGACTACGACGAGGAGACGGGCGAGATCACCATCTACGGCGACTCAACGAGCTTCGGCGACATACAGAAGCACCTCGAGGACAACGGCTTCGAGATCACCAGCGCCGAGTTCACACGCATCCCCACCGACCTCAAGGACGTGACACCCGAGCAGCGCGAGACCATCGACAAGATGGTGGAGAAGCTCGAGGAGTTTGACGACGTGCAGAACGTCTACACCAACATGAAGCCCGAGGAGGCTCCCGAGGACGCAGAATAAGCAGAAACTTTTCATAAGATAGAACAAGGCGCCGGTTGTCCGATGACGGATAGCCGGCGCCGCCTTTTTTTAGATGACAAGCGAGTCAATGGAGACAACATCCGCATTCGTGAAATTGGCTTACCCTTCGGCCGCCGAACGTTGTTTCGTGCAATTACTTCCCGATGGTCAGTGGGTCTGCGACGAATCTCGTGTTCGAAATAAAATTAATGATAATTCATGGTTCATTCTTGGACATTCGTGTTCAAAAAAAAACGCGTAAGCCACAGTATCTGCATTCGTGAAATTCGAGAAATTCGCGGTTAAAAGATCGCCGTCCGTGATGGCAAGAGATCACCGCGCGAGCCCATAGACCATAGCCTCTATTGTAGTCAAACAATATATGCAGGCTTATTATTCTGAACCACCATCCAAGTACAAAACAAAAATCCTCAAAACATTTGGTCGTCTCGTTGAAAAAGTTTAAGTTTGCAATCAGAAAAAAGGATGATGATTTACAATCAAGAGAATTATGTCACAGCCCACAACTTTAAACCAAGCGCAGATGCAACTGCTGGACATGATGTCTTTCGTCAAGACACCAGAGGCGTTGCAAGACTTAAATAAGGTAATCTCCGATTACTTCGTCAGAAAAGCTGATGCGGAGATGGACAGGATGTGGTCAGAGGGAGCCCTCGACGAGAACCGTATCGAGAGCTTCCGTCATCTCCATGAGCGCACCCCATACAACAAACCTCGCCTGTAGACCATGAACATCGTCCTGGACACCAATAGCCTGATCATGTCAATAGCGCCCAAGAGTCCATACCGTGAGGTATGGGATGCTTTTCTTAAGGGTGATTACAATCTTTGTGTGTCCAATGATATCATCGAGGAGTATTCAGAAGTTCTTGCCCGTAACATATCCCCACGGGTATCCGAAGCGATTGTTTATGCCATTCTGACCAGGCCCAATGTAATTCGCAAAGACCCCCATTTCAGCTTTGGGCTAATAGAGGCGGACAAAGACGACAATAAGTTTGTGGACTGTGCGGTAGCGGCAAATGCCAAATGCATTGTCACGGAGGACAACCATTTCAAAATCCTCAAAAGCATCCCCTTTCCTAAAGTTGACGTAATTGGCATAGATGATTTCAAAATGATGTTGAGAAGATGGCTTGACTGATAACACATTTCCCCTCCCATCCCCGTCTCTGTTGTCGTCCGACCCCACCGCCCAAGCCCCTTGTGTCTGCATTCGTGCAATTCGTGTTCGAAAAACTTATGCGTGAGCACACGATTCTTCATTCGTTTAATTCGTAAAATTCGTGGTTAAAAAAACGCCGTCCGGGTTCGACAACAATTATGCGTGAGCCCTTGGCCAAAGGCCAACAAAAAAAGTGAGCGCACCCGCGATTGGTGTTACTTTGTCGTCCCCAAGGAAGAAAAAACGAAGATTTTGGCAGATTTTCCGATGAAATAGCGTAACTTTGCATTGTGCTAGCCTCCATCCACATGGCAAGCGTGGGGCGGCCACCACAACGACAAGAGACATGTGCAACCTAACAAGATGGAAGAATGATGATGCACATACCAACAAACCAGACATGGTTTTCGCGGCCATCAGGCATGACCGAAGCCGAAGCCAAAGACATAAAGTAAAAGGCAAATTTGACGCAGGATTGCTCATCTTCACCTTCTACAGCCGACGTAAGCCAACGCTTACCAAAGGGCATCCGCATCATCGGAGCTGCAAAACCAGCGGATCCGAGAGTGGAAGATGTGTCCGTCCGTGACCGCTTCTTTCTCTATACCGACATCGCCGAACAGGCCTCCTCCTGGAGCTACCTCCTCTTGCGCCACATGGCGGCCCGCTCCTTCCAGCGCTGGCTCGAGGCCTACAATGCCGACGACAGCCACGAGCGGCAGCCCTTCTTCGTCCACCAGTCGTTCCACTACGCCTACAAGGACAAGGAGCGCGAGCGCGGCGTGAAGAAGACGTTGCAGCCCTCCGTCAGCGGCCTCGTCTTCCTGCAGGGCAGGGTGCGAGACCTCCAGCGCTTCCTCGCCAATCACTTCCCCGACTACCACCTCGTCAACGACCCGTGTCAGGGACGCCCGGCCTCCATTGCCGACGGCGTGATGCAACCCTTCATGAACGTCATGAGGGTACATCCCGAGCAGCTGACCTTCCTCGACACCGCCTTCGAGAAGCTCGCCCAGGACCACGTCCTCCTCCGCGTCCTCACCGGCCCCTTCCGCGGCTACGAGGGCTACATCATCCGCATCGACCGCGACCGCCAGCTCGTCTTCCGCTTCGGCAACCTCGCCGTGGCCCTACGCGGCGTCCACAACGAGGACTTCGAGGTGGCGCAATGACAAGGGCTTGCGACGTGTTCCACGTCGTAACGACCTCAATTCTCAAAAATATTATCCTCATATACATGGCCATTCAAAATAATATGATGAAGGAAAACTTGCGGGAGGTACCGAAAAAGCCATTGAGATTGCCAAGAAGATGAAGGCTGCTGGCATGAAGGTCAATACAATTTGTGAGATGACGGGGCTGGACAAGAGGGCACTTGACAAGCTCTGAAAGCTCAGAGTTCATCCACGAGCTCTCTGCCTGTTACGGTGCTATCCCTTCCGCCTGCATTCGTGAGATTAGAGATGTTACCTCCCATTGGTCAGTGGAGCCTACGACAAATCTAAAAAACAATGACGCGTGAGCCATTGGCCACAAGCCAACAAAAAGATGTCTCTGTTGTCGTCTTAAGTTCAGACGAAGAAGCGTTAAAGTCATTGAATTTTCTTGGTGGAACAATATAAATAATGTATTTTTGCTAGGTCTAAGAAGAAAAGGATTATGAAGACGATAGAACAGATAATGAAGATTAAGGCCGTGGTGCTCTATATACTGAAGGCATTTCCTGAAGGCGTGGACTATATCCACCTCTTCAAGGTCATGTATTTCGCCCAGCAAAACCAACTGAAGGAATATGGCTTGCCCATTGTCTACGACACGTTCGTGGCACGCAAGCATGGGCCAGTGCCCACCTTGACCTACAAGGTATTGCGAGGCGTAGAGGGCAAGGCAGACATATCATCCGATGAGTTGCGTGACTTTGCCCAAGCCTTGGTCGTGACCCTATCCGAAGACGGCCATCAAATGGTGTCTGCATCGCAAGATGCCGTTTGCGACATGGATGAGCTTTCCGTTGCCGACATAAAGATGCTCGACAAGTGGATAGCCAAATGCAAGGATGTGGCGTCTTTTGACTTGTCTGACATGTCGCACGACAAGGCATGGAAACAAGCCAAGAACAAGGCTGACCGGACAGGCGAGGATGTGAAGATAACAATGTATGACATGGCTGATGCCTTGGGCGCATCCAAGGATATGCTGCATGTGATTCGCGAGCGTCAATCCGTACAAAAAGCATTGGCATGGACTTGAGGCAATTGCAAAAAGCCTATCTTGACAACCTTCGTCGGGTAACGGAAGACAAACTGGAAATGGGGTCCTTGGTCAGGACCATCATTTCCGTCGACGAGGGATTGGTGCTAAAGGATGGGAGGAAGCAAAAGCCCAAGAAGTTGGTGATAGTGGGAGTTGACAAAATGAAGAGGGTGAGCTATGGCTCGGTCTTGGTGAACACGAAGATGAGTCCCAAGTCACAATATTCAGCAGCTTTTCTTTCCGCCCAGTATCTTCTGCATCAGTCAGACTATCCTGATTTCCTGAAATATGATAGTTTTGTAGATTGCGGGATGCTCTTCTCCATACCTTTGGAGAAGCTCATAGCGGGCGAATATTTCGGTACTCTCACAGAGGCAGACCTGCAAGGAATCTTTGATATTCTCAAAACCACCGAAACTCTTTCTAACAAGCAAAAGAAGAGATTCGGAATTTTATAGGAGTAGCAACAAGGCAGTTCATCCCATTTTGGAACACACTGCATGATTACAATGATGCCTTTTACAGGCCCATTTACAGGTCCAATATCAATAGGCAATTCTAAACTTGCAAATGAGCTTGCGACATATCAACGATAGGCATCGTTGAGCGATATAGTAATGCGATGCGGCTTTTCCGTGCTCCCCGTGCTTTCCGCATGAGCCCATCTCCGCGTGAGCCACTGCCCCTGCATTCGTGAAATTCGAGAAATTTGTGTTCGAAAAAAATCCGCTGCGTGAGCCATTGCATCCGCATTCGTGAAATTCGTGTTATTCGTGGTTAAAAAACATCATCCGCGTGAGCCGTTGACCGTAGGCCAACAGAAATTTGTCTCCATTGTCCCTGTTGTCTCTGTTGTCGTCCAAAAGCACCACTCTGTGTGAGCCGCCATATTTTCATTCGTGAAATTGGCTTACCCTTCGGCCGCCGAACGTTGTTTCGTGTTATTACTTCCCGATGGTCAGTGGTCCCACGACACTTGCAACGCTTGATGAACACCGCTGATAAATAAAATATGTGTGAATAAGTCTCGTGGTAAAAAAATATCTGCGTGAGCCGTTGGCCATAGGCCGACAAAAGTTGTCTCTGTTGTCTCTGTTGTCGACCAAAACCACCTCTCAGCGTGTGCCACTATATCTGCATTCGTTATTACTTCCCGATGGTCAGTGGTCCCACGACACTTGCAATGCTTGATGAACTCCGCTATATATATGACAATGTGTGAATAAGCCTCTTGGTTAAAGTTAAAACAAAAAGCCCTTTGTGTTCCGCGAAGAAACTGCCATTGCACCATGTCTAAATAACTAAAACGACAATTTTCTTTCATGTCTCAATCATCAGACAACAACAAGCGAATAGCCAAGAACACTTTGTTCTTGTATTTCCGGATGCTCTTTATGATGGCTATATCACTTTATACCAATAGAGTGGTATTGGATAAGTTGGGAGTTACGGATTTCGGCATTTACAATGTCGTAGGCGGCATCGTAGTGATGCTTGGCTTTTTGAGCGGTTGCATGAGCAATTCTGTTCAAAGGTATCTGTCTTACGAATTAGGTAAAAATAATACAGAAGGCGTAAACCGAGTCTTCAATGTAGCTTTAGTCGTTCATGTGTGTATTGCGGTCTTTGTCCTTCTTGTCATGGAGACCGTTGGGCTGTGGTACCTAAATACCCACATGAACATACCAGCTGCCCGTATGAATGCGGCAAATTGGGTGTTCCAATGCTCTCTGTTGACGATGATGTTCACCATCATGCAAGTCCCTTACAATGCCATTATTGTGTCTAAAGAGAAGATGAGCATTTACGCCTACATCTCCATCCTTGAAGTCACATTAAAACTGTTGGTGGTTTATATCCTGGTCATTGGCAGTTATGACAGATTGAAGTTGTATGGCGTGCTAATCATGTTGGTTACAATTGGTGTATTGATGGTTTATCGCATCTATTGTATCAAAAAGTTCGAGGAAGCTAAATTTAGGGTTGTAAAAGATTGGAGCTTGTTCAAGGACATTATAAGTTTTTCTGGATGGAATATGCTAAGTGAAGTCGCTTGGACATTTACAGGTCCTGGGGTAAATTTAATATTAAACGTTTTTTATGGACCGGCGGTAAATGCAGCGAGAGGTTTAGCGGAACAAGTTAATGGTGCCGTTTCTCGATTTGTGCAGAACTTTCAAACAGCTGTAAATCCGCAATTGATAAAACTGTATGCGGCTGATGAGATTGAGGAAATGACGAAGTTGCTATTCCGAAGTACTCGATTTTCCTATTTCTTATTATTTACACTATCCTTACCTCTTATTATTGAAATGGATTACATCCTTCATCTATGGTTAAAGGTTGTTCCTGTGTATACGACAGAATTTTGTCAGTTGATATTAATTTGTTCTTTAGTTTCTGTAAACTCAACTTTATTGCCAAAGATCGCATGGGCATATGGAAAAATTCGCAATTATCAAATAATAGTTTCCGTCGTCTTGTTCTTAAATTTCCCTTTATCATATCTAGTGCTAAAAATAGGACTTTCACCTTTGGCAACAACATATGTCGCTATATTCATACAGGTATTTATAATTTGGACAAGGCTATACTTAGTTAGCAAAATGGTTGGATTGTCAAAATCAAGGTATTTTCATGATGTCTTATTAAAAAATCTTTCTGTAACCGTTGCTGCGGTGTTGCTACCCATGATGCTTAAATATTATATGAATGATACGCTTTTAAGTGTAGTTAGTATAATGATTGTATCTGGGCTATCCGCATTGCTTTCATCTTATTTTGTAGGTATGGAAGCCAAAGAAAAAACTTTGGTTGTAAACATGGTGAAAAAAGGAATCAAGAAAATAACTAATAAAATGTAAATTATGATACCAAATGTAATACATTATTGTTGGTTCGGACGAAAATCCAAGCCAAAAGAAGTTCTTGATTATATTGAGACATGGAAGAAACACAATCCTGACTATGTTATAAAAGAATGGAACGAAGACAATTTTGATATTCACTGTTGCAAGTATGTTTGGGAAGCATATAAAGTGAAGAAATTCGCTTTCGTATCTGATTATGCCAGACTTTATGCTCTATACACAGAAGGTGGTATCTATCTTGATACAGATGTCGAGGTAAGAAAAAGCTTTGACCAATTACTTGACAATCATTCTTTTGTAGGATGGGAAGATAACTTTTTAGGGACAGGAATTTTAGCAAGCGTCAAGGGGCAGAGATGGGTAAATGACATTATAGAAACTTATAAAAATGAAGCTTTTATTAGTTGGTCTGGCAAACTCAACACCTTTCCTAACCCATACCGCCTTAATGAAGTGTTGAAAAAATATGGATTAAAGATGAACCATAAAGCTGATGTGCTGGATACCGACATAGCGATTTATCCTATTGATATATTATGTGCTAATAATCATGAAAAAAGGCAATATGTAATAACAGATAACACGATTAGTATTCATCATTATAGTGGCACATGGTCGTCCCCTAAGAGGAAAGGGGCATTGCAAAAGCTATTGGAACATATACATAATGTGCAAGTAAAATTGACATGTAGATGAAAACAATACATTACTTGTCAGGCCCCCATATTAATGTGGAGAAAGGTTATTGGTTGTACGACCAATTGGTCAGAGATGGTTTCTCTATCAAACCTTATTATTTGTACAGATATGGGCATAGCCGAGACTTCTCAACGGGAATGCATCGTTTCACCCGCGCAATCAAAATGTTGTTATACTCAAAGAAAGGTGATTTTGTCTTGTTGTATGATGTCACGTCTGTATTTATTATAGTGGGATTATTGATGGCCATGTTCCATTTGGACAGGAATGTCGTGGCAGTGAATTTCATGGGCACAGGAAGCAAGGAAGGATATGCAAAATGGAAAAGGCCACTAATCCGGATAGGGTTGCGCAAAGTGAAAATAGGAGTCAACAATCAACAGCTATTGGACTTTTATGCAAGTCAATTGCAGATTGACAAGAAGCATTTCTTTCTAATCAAAGATTGCGCTGCCAATGTGGATGCTACTCAACGAAACTGCGCTCCTGACACTCCGCCTTATGTGTTCATGGGCGGAAATGTTCACCGAGATTGGCCATTGTTTAAGGATATCGTAAAAGGCATGCCGCAAGTACATTTTGTTGCAGCATTAGGTTGCAACGAATTAGACGGCATGACCGAATGCAAAAACTTGAAAATATACAAGAACATCTCCCTCATGGATTTCAACGATTTGGTGGCACACTGCAAAATCATACTTTTGGCCTTGAAGACAGAAATGCAAGGGGGACAATTGGTGGCTTTCCAAGGCTCCATGTACCGCAAGCCTGTTATTATCACTCATTGTATGTCCATTGACACTTATTATGGTGACAATGATATCATTAAAGTCAAACTCGGCGACAAGGAAGCTTGCGTAAAGGCCATAAATCGATTGTTACAGGATGACGAACTGTGCCACGTCCTTGGAGATAGGGGGCATGACAGAATTCAAGCACTTACCCCAACATCAATTTACTCTATCGTTAAAAATCAATTTTGATGAACATTTCAAACATCCATTCTTGCTATGGTTGCGGCGTGTGCGCCATGGCATGTGGAAAGAAAATCATAGAATTACGTCTGAATGGGAATGGCTTTTACGAACCGTACTTGATTGACGCGTCAAAATGCGTGGATTGCGGACTATGTCGTGAGGTCTGCTCGTATTGCCATGAAGAGACCGCATTACAAGAAAAGCCCAAAATCTCGTATGGAGCCTGGAGCCGAGAAGAAGGCGTGAGGCGCGTCAGCGCAAGTGGTGGTGTGGGATTTGAGATCGGGCGAGCATTGATCAATAAGGGCTATAAGGCCGTGGCTGTCCGCTACTCTGTGGAGCATAATCGTGCCGAGCATTACGTGGCTAATACATCAGAGGAATTTCTCCCATCTATGGGCAGCAAATATATACAAAGCTATACGCTTGATGGACTGAAGGCCATAAACCGCAAGGAGAAATATCTGATAACGGGAACTCCGTGCCAAATAGATTCCTTCCGCAGGTATATTCGTAAGTTCAGATGCGAGGACAACTTCGTGCTTCTTGATTTCTTCTGTCATGGTGTTCCCAGCAAACTGATTTGGGACAAGTATGTCGGTGAAATGCGTAAAAAGTTGGGCGACATAGAATTTGTGTCATGGCGCAACAAGCAAAACGGATGGCATGACTCGTGGGCGATGACCTCGGAAAGCATCGAAAAGAGGGGCGAGACTGTAGACTGGCACGATTCTTATAATTTGTTAATAAGGGAAAAAAAAGGTTTCATAAACAAGCGGTGGACCCAGGGGGATGAATTCTATGAGATGTTCCTTGACAACAACTGCTTGGGGAAAGCATGTTACAAGCACTGCAAATTCAAATGTGAGCATTCTTCGGCAGACATTCGCATAGGTGACATGTGGGGCGACACTTACAAAGACAATGAAAAGGGCGTCACGGCTTGTGTTGCCTTTACGCAACAAGGTGTTGATGTGCTGGAAAATTGTAATTGTGAGCTGGTAGAATATCCTTTTGAACAGGTTGCCGAGGGACAGATCAAAACAACAATCCCGTACCCGGGCGTTGGTTGGAACATAGTTATTACTATGTCACGAATAGGTTTTGTCTCAATGAAGCTTCTGGTACTTGCAAGTAAAGTTGTTGGCAAGATAAATAGAAAGGCGAAAAATGAATAAGAGAAGGACGCTTCTGGTTACAATATTCAAAGTGCCAAATTATGGTTCCGTATTGCAAGCTTATGCTACGCAATACACTTTAGAGAATTTGGGATGGAGTGTCAAAGTCTTGAATTATGACCACATCAATAGCGAATGGTCTAAGGCTCATGGAATTCCACGACAAGGATTGAAAAATAAAATTGGCAGGCTGATTGGCTTGAAGGCACATCATAGAAAGGAAAAGAAGTTAGCGACGTTCACTCGATCTCATCTTCACTTGACCACTTCTTATGGCAGCATTGAGGATATTCATAATGGCGAGAACGGAAAATATGATTTGTATGTTGTGGGAAGTGACCAAGTCTGGAACACTCGCTTTACGTATGGTGACCCAACTTATCTTTTGAAATTTGTTACCGATAAAGAAGCGAAGTGCATTTCCATATCATCAAGTTTTGCCTCCAAGAAGATAGACCGCACTTATCTTCCAGCCTTTGAAGGGGCGTTAAGAAAATTCTCGCATTTATCTGTGAGAGAAAGTAATGGCGTGACCATTTTGAAGACCTTAGGATTTGAACATGCAAAGTTAGTGTTAGACCCGACCTTACTATTGTCAGCAAGTCAGTGGAATGCATTGAGAGAAAAGAATTCACGAAATGGTGAAAAATACATCCTTCTGTACATGTTGACTTATGCATTTGAGCCACGACCTTTGTTCTTTGAAGTTTTGAGGTATTATCAATGCAAATTAGGCTGCAAGATCATCGCCTTGGAAGGTTTTGGCGATTGCCTGGGTCGGACAAACTTGGAAATAGAAGATGCTACAGATTCATCCGTATCTGATTTTCTTGGTTTGTTTGCAAACGCCTCGATGGTGGTCACATCCTCTTTTCACGGAACGGCTTTTGCGCTGAATTATGGCCGTCCGCTTGTAAGCGTAACACCTGAAGGTGATGACAGACAAAGCAGTCTCTTACGTCAACTCGATCTTATGCAATGTCGCATTTCTTGTTCTTCGGGGGAGGTGAATTTTACAGCTTTGGATCCGTTCTACGATGCGAAAATTGAACAAGAAAAATTGCAGAGGTTGCGTGATGACTCATTGGCTTGGGTGAGACAAGCTCTACAATAAATTAAAAGACTAAAACATTGATGTCTGGAGTTGATCACATATCATTATATTGTATCATGCTACTTCTTGCATTTGTTTATGATGAACAGTGCAGGGACAGCAAACATTTAAGCAAGGGCAGGGACAAGGACAAGGGCGCTTCTGTACTGACATTGTTCCTTTTAGGGGCAGTCTTTGTCATAACTGAAGGATTGCGCTACGGAAGAGGACTGGACCAATGCGGCAATTATGGTCCGTTCTACCAACATTGCATGAACGCAAAGGCGTGGTTTCAAGATTTTGAAACGGTATTTATATGGATAAATCAAACAGTCTACAAGATAGACCCTTTTAGGGATGTATGGCCGTTTGGATCCATCTTTGTAGTGTACGCTTTCATATTTTTTGTTTGCCTCTATTCTTATTACAAAAACAAGAAAAAAGAGACGAAGCTGTTTCTTGTTTTAGCGATACTTGCCACCAATTACATCACAGAGTGGACAATCAGACAGGGCGTTTCTTTCAGTTTCATATTGTTGGGACTTCATTATTTGGAACAAAGTAAGTGGAAAAGGATGATAGGCGCCATGGTTTTGGCATTTAGCATTCATCATGGTAATATTTTGGCCATCGTTCTTCCTGTTATGTTTTACTTTTTCTTGAACAAAAAACCCATTCCATGGAAGATAACTGTTCCATTGTTTGTGGTGCTTGAATACACAATGCAAGCGTCATTTTTTCAAGATGTCATAAGGGCAGCGTCTACTTATTTGGACTTGAGTTCTTTAGGGGGCAATTTCGATGGATATATGCAAGAAAAGTCACTTGAACAAGAGGCTGAGGCTGCCGAGGATTGGACTCGCGGTGCACTGACTCAATTTTTAACCGTTATGTTTTATGCCTCGCTGTTATTAGTTGGCGCGGAGACTTGCAAGGTGAAAAATAAGGTTACTTATATTTATAATGCATTTGTGGTTGGCATCATGATTTATGAACCATTCCGCTTGTCAGGTTCCATGACACGACTCTTTAATGTTTTGAGTTGCTTGTGGTTTATCCCATTAGCCTATGCTTTATATAATTTTCGAACTATAAACAGCTTAAGTAAATGGAAGAAATGGGCCTTCGTGGGCATCGTTGTTTATTTAGTCAGTTATTATGGGCGATACATTTTTATTAATCCTGAAGCAGATTACATATGGAATTTGTGACTAAGAGGAAAATTCAAAAGAGAAATGCCATGATATCCATTGCAAAGGCTATTGGCATTATTTTAATGACGACAGGTCATGTCTTTGATAAAGCATCATGGGGTGTACATTATATTTATATGTTCCATATGCCTTTGTTTTTTGTCCTGTCTGGATATTTTTTCAAAACACCTAGGTCTTTAAGAGATTTGTTCGTCTTTTTAAAGAAAAAGATAATTGGCTTATATCTCCCCTATTTGCTGTGGTCAACATCCTTTATCCTCTTGCATAATTTCCTTTTAAAATATGATATTGGAGAGAATGCCTATAGCTTATCAACGATGATATGTTGCTTTGCCAAATCAGCGTTGACATTTGTAACAACAGAAAGAGTGTTAGTCGGATTTTGGTTTTTGAAAGCATTGTTTTCTGCCATTATATTTCTTGCGTTGTTTAGCATGATTACCCGAAGAATCATCCATGTGAACATATACCAGAAGGCTGTTTTTCTGCTATTTGCAGTTTTGGTGTTGTTGGTGTTAGATATGTCAAACAAGACTTTGCTGGGAATGCTATATGGAGGATTTTTCCTTTGTTGCGGCAGACTATATAGAGATTTGGGGCTTGAGGATAAAATTCAAGGATGGTTGTGGTTTATGGCATTGATAGCTTGGGTGTTGTTCCTTTCAAGATGCTATTATGACGTATCTAACACCGAGATGCTGACGATAGACAAAACCACATTTCTCCCTTTCACTTTGTCTGGGTGCTTGGGAAGTATTCTCATCTTAATGGCGGCCAAACATATAGGATCGGTAAACTCAAAAATGGTCGAATTTATCAAATATATAGGTGATCATTCTTTGATCATTTTAGCTTTGCACTATCCATTAATCAAAGTTTTTTACTCTTGCTTTGGCAAGAACATAGGTGAACATGCTACTCTCCAACACATTTCGGGGGGGGGGTAATAGGTGTTCTTGTGCCTATTGTGTTGTATAGAATTTACGATGTCTTCAAAACTAAAATGATAAGAAATGAAAGAAAAAAGTGTATATATTAAATACAAGATCCACAGCATCAAGGAACTCAATGATTTTTTAGGGTATGAGGAAAGTATGTATAAACATTATATGTACCCAAGTAAGAGGGACTATTTATTAGGGAGAGCCAAAGACGAAAATGTCACAAAGATAATGCGTTGGCAACGTATAGCTCGCATCACAGACTATCATGATTACCAATATCACACGACTGGTTCCAAATGGCATCTGCTCATGTATTTATGGTATATACGTAAGCGGAATCGGTTGGGAAATAAAATGGGGCTTGAAATCAGTACCGAATTAATAGGCAAAGGCCTGAAAATATACCATTTTAATAATGTGATAAATTCAGGTGCCGAAATTGGTGAAAACCTTCACTTACATGGATGTAATGTTATAGGCAATGCGGGTGCTGGGGATTTGCGTTGTCCTGTGATTGGTGACAATGTAATGATGGGAGCTGGCGCAAAGGTCATAGGACATGTAAGAATAGCAGATAATATAAAAATAGGTGCTGGAGCTGTGGTCGTTTCTTCGTTTACAGAACCCGGGATAACGATAGGTGGTGTGCCAGCAAGAAGATTAAAATAGATTATGCCTAAAGTAAGTGTTATAGTTCCTATCTATAATGTAGAGAAGTATTTGGATAGATGTATGGAGTCATTGCTTCATCAGACATTGGAAGACATAGAAATCATCTTGGTGGATGATGGATCGCCTGATAATTGTCCGCAGATGTGTGATGAGTATGCAAAGACAGATAGCAGAGTAAAGGTCATACATAAGCAAAATGCAGGATTGGGCTATGCTCGAAATTCAGGTCTTGAAGTAGCAACCGGAGAGTATGTTGGCTTTGTAGATTCTGACGATTATGTTGATATAAACATGTACAGGAAACTACACGAGGTGGCAAGAGAAAATGAAGCTGATGTCGTCTTTTGTAATTTCAAAAAGGAGTTTAGCCCAAATTGCTTTATAGAATCTAAGGAATGTGATAATTACATAGAATATGTATGTAATCAAATTGAGGACTTAACATTAGATTTCATCGCGGCTCCACCCCATTGCAAATCAGAATATGTACACGATATGTCTGTATGGCATTCTGTTTACAAACGCTCTATAATTGAGGAAAACAATATTCGATTCATTTCAGAACGAGAATTTGCTTCTGAAGATATTCCTTTTCAAATTGACTTTCTAAAGTGTTGTAACAAAGTTGCTTTTATACCCGACTCCTTATATGCGTACTGTTATAATGGCGGTTCTTTAACAAAGTCTTTTAAGCCTAAGAAATTCGAACAGATTCAGAACTTGTTGCATCTTCTTCAAGAGAAGACTAGAAGTATAGATCCTAATACTCTGCGAGCAAAAAGGTTGTTCATTGGCTATATTCGGCATTTGGTACGTTTGATAGTTTCACTTGATTTATCAAAGGAAGAGAAAATTGGTTACATAAAAGCTATAGCGTATGCTCCTATTTGGGATGAAATAAAGCCAATCTACCAAGCATCCTATTTACCTTTTCATCAACGGATTATGACAATTCTAATATATAATCACAAGGTTAACGGAATATTTTATTACTCAAAATTACTAAACATGAATGGTTTACTGATATTAAAACAATTATTGAAAAAATAGTTTGAAATAAACTTTATACCAATTAGCAATAATCAAGGAGTAATGCTTAATGTTGTCTTTTTCTACAGAATAGAACGGTGGCTGTATTTGCATAAAATACCCTTTCTGCCAAAGTTTGTCCAATTGCTTATATTTTTTTGTTACGCAAGCAACATACCATACAAGTGTAAAATTGGAAAAGGGACTTTCTTTAATCATGGTGGCTTTGCTATTTTGATCAACCCCGACTCTACGATTGGCGATTTTTGCAAAATCGGGAATTCCGTGTCAATAGTTGGACAAGGACCTTATAAATCCCCCCCCCAGTTGGGTGATCATGTTTTTGTAGGTCCAAGTGCTATAATTCAAGGACCAGTGATAATCGAAGATAATGTCATAATTGCTCCTCATTCCCTAGTAAACAAAAGTGTTCCTAAAAATGCTATTGTTGCTGGTATTCCAGCTAAAATTATTGGCTGGAGTAATCAGTTGGAATATGACATTTTCAAAGATGAAGCATGGAAAGAAGGACATAAACCTTTTTTGTCAGAAAGCAAATGATGCAACGAGATTATAGTATACTGAAGGTTTTGGCTGCGTTTTACGGCATCAATTAGCTTCTAAGAAATATCCAGTGGTAGCTCCTGCAGATAATCTCTTTAGTGCCATTGATGGGGATAGTGTATTATTTCTACAAGTGGTGTCATGCAGGCTTTTGGAGAGGGGCATGCAGCAGTCATGACCATCTCCGGTCTCTGTTTGGAATCCTATCTGATACAGTACAGTTGCTTTACCACCAAAATGAATGGCATATTCCCTTTGAATATACCTATCATGATGATTATCGTGCTATTGGTTTCTTTCCTTTGCAAATGTTTGTCGCGCCTATTCTCACAAACTTTCGGAGATGGGGAATATGATTGGAAAGAAATCGTAAAATTGTATTAGAGAAACATGAACAATCAATTTTACATTGATAAATCTCTATCCTCACAAGTCCTCTTCTTGGGAGTCTCCATGAAGACTAAAGGAGGGATGACGGCTGTGCTTGTCTCCTACGACAAGTACATCGAGGATATGCGGTTTGTCCCAACATGGAAGTTGGGCAATAAGTTGGTGAAGTCTTGGTATGCGCTGCAAGCGATGGTGAGGACGTGGCTCTTGCTGACCTTTGACAAACGAATTAAGATTGTGCATTTCCATGGGGCTGCAAACGCGTCGTTCGATAGGTGCAAGTTGTTTATTCGACTGGCAAAGAAATGCGGAAAGAAAGTCATCCTGCATGAGCATGCGGCAGACTTCGTGGAGTATTACCAAGGGGCAAAGGATAAGCAAGACATTACCACAACGCTCCAGATGTGTGATGCCATGATAGTTCTGTCTCAATCATGGAAGGACTATTTTGCCTCCATTGGCATGGACAAAGGGCGCATCCATGTGCTCAACAACATCGTTTCGCCTCCTACGCTACTTCCCGAAAAGCATACAGAGGATGGCAAGCTCCATCTGATGTATATGGGGGAAATCAGCAAGCGAAAGGGAGGCTTTAATTTGCTAAAAGCCATTGCGGACAACAAAGAGTATTTCAAGGATAAACTCGTGCTTCGTATGGGAGGCAATGAGGTGGATGGCGACATCAAGGCATATATCAGAGATCATGGCTTAGAGACTTTCGTGTCGTATGAAGGGTGGATAGCAGGGCAAAAGAAGATAGACTGCTTGAATTGGGAGGATGTGTACATCTTGCCCTCCTACAACGAAGGATTACCCATTGCCATCTTGGAGGCTATGGCGTATAGCCATCCTGTCATCTCCACTCTTGTTGGGGGAATCCCCGAGGTAATCAAGACGGGAGAGAACGGCATTCTGGTGAAGCCCGGTGATACCAAAGCCATCGCAGAGGCCATTAGGTTTTACATTGAAAACAAAGGGGAAATCAAGAGGCAAGGAGATAAGGCTCATCAAACTGTACAAGACTTCTTCCCAGAGAAGGTATTGGGGGATTTGAAAGAGATATATGCACTAAAGTTTCCCACACATCTCCATTAGGAAGTTAATGGAGATGTGTGGGAAACTTTAGTTACACCATCTTGTTTTGATGTCTTTTTTAGAGTGGAAATCACGATGGTTCCTTGTCGATACGCTTCAGTTCGGTCTTTATCTTCTTACCGTAGGCCTCGCCTCGGGACGTGAGATATTTGAACATGACAGTATCGTTCACGATTTCGATATGAAAAGTGAAGAACGCCCAGTAGTCACCGATACGAATGCGATATATGCTACGGTAACCTGCCAACTTGGTGCAGTTTGTAATGTCCTTGATGTCTTGGGCTTGTTTCACCTCGATGATGACACGTCGAACAGAATCAAGCATCTTTCCAGACATTTTTTTGAGAGATTTTTCAAACTCTTTGGAGTAATCTACTTTCATACGCCAAGCCACTTTTCGAAATCAGCCTTTTCCTGCTCATTGAGCATGACATTTCCGTCAGGAAACTCCTTGCTAAGCCTGGCATAGACTTTGGCATCCTCGTAGTTTTCTGCCAACTCGTTCAACACATCCTCTATGTAATTCTTGAGGTTGGTTCCCTTTTGTATGGCCATGATGGAAAGTGTCTTGAATGTGTCTTCGTTCAAGTCGATGATCTTTCGTTTAGATTGTGTTGTAGCTGCTGTTCTCATGTGCCAAATTGTTTGAAGGATTAAACTTGCTCCAAAGATATAAAATATACCTCATATATATCGTATACAAGGTCTGATATTTAACAATAATTTACCAATTTCTTTTGAAATGGAGACTGTAAAAGTATTAAACATAGACATACAAAACATAACCCGTCAGGAACTCTTGGAGAACCTCACGGAGGGGGTTCTTGTGACCCCAAACCTCGACCATCTGATTAAGCTTCAGAGGGACAGGGAGTTTTATGATGTCTATCAGAAGGCGGAATGGGTGGTATGCGACTCCAAGATACTCTACCTGTTCGGCAAGTTGATGAGGACGCCCATCAAGGAGGCGATACCGGGGTCGAGTTTTTTCACCTCCTATTATATGTACCACAAGGATGATGCCGATTGCCGCATCTTCCTGCTTGGTGCCAAGGAGGGCATTGCCCACAAGGCGATGGAGCGCATCAACGAGAAGGTGGGCAGACGGATGGTGGTTGGCGCACACTCCCCTTCGTTTGGGTTTGAGAAGAACGAGGAGGAGTGCGAGGAACTGTGCCGCATCGTGAACGAGAGCGGCGCCAACGTGCTGCTCGTTGGCGTGGGAGCGCCCAAACAGGAGAAATGGATCATGAAGTATCGCCGGAAGATGCCTGGCGTGAAGGTGTTCATGGCCCTCGGTGCCACCATCGACTTCGAGGCGGGTACGCTGAAGCGCGCGCCCAGGATTTGGCAGAGGATAGGCATGGAGTGGCTATATCGTTGCATGAAGGAGCCAAGGCGCTTGTTCAAGCGTTACTTTGTGGACGACATGCAGTTCTTCTACTACTTTGCCCAGCAGCTTTGGGGGATATACAAAGACCCTTTCCGCGGGAAATAGCACCCGGCTTGCAGGGCGCTATTTCCGCCGGAAGAGCGCGCATAGCAAGGCTATGGGCAGGAGGATGACGGCAGCCATGCGGACAACGTTAGGTGCGTTGCCCGCATGGCCACTGGCTGGTGTGTCCCCTCATGCTTTCCGAGATGCTCGGTTAGCGCTCGCCTTGGCCGTTGTCGCCCTTCGCGGATTGGCGAAGGAAGATGTTGGCTAGGATGGCGCCGGAGACATTGTGCCACACGCTGAACACGGCGCCGGGGATGGTGGCCAGGGGATACTGGGCGAAGTGGACCGTGGCCAGCGAGGTGGCCAGGCCGGAGTTTTGCATGCCGACCTCTATCGACACGGCGCGACACTTGGTGGTCGACATCTTGAGCATGTGCGCCGCGGCATAGCCGAGCGCGTATCCCGCGACATTGTGGAGCATGACGACGCCCAGCACCAGCATGCCGCAGCCCAGCAGCTTCTCAGCGTTGGCGCTCACCACGGCGCCGACGATGGCGACGATGGCCAGCGTGGAGACCAGGGGCAGCACATCGACCGCACGCTCGGCGAGGCGCGAGAAATAGTGGTTGATCACGAAGCCGAGCACGATGGGCACGATGACAACCTGGATGATGGAGAGGAACATGGACAACATGTCCACGTCGACCGTCTTGCCGGCGTAGAGATAGGTGAGCAGGGGCGTCATGAACGGGGCCAGCACGGTGGACACGGCAGTCATGCCGACCGACAGCGCCACGTCGCCCTTGGAGAGGTAGGTCATCACGTTGGACGACGTGCCGCCGGGGCAGGTGCCCACGAGGATGACGCCCACCGTGAGCTCGGGCGAGAGGCGGAAGAGGTGGGCCAGCACGAAGGCCAGCAGGGGCATGATGGTGAACTGTGCCACGGTGCCGATGACGACATCCTTGGGGCGGCTGAAGACCACGCGGAAGTCATTGGGCTTCAGCGTCAGTCCCATGCCGAACATCACGATGCCCAGCAGTGTGTTGATGTAGCTTGTCTTCAGGAAGCTCACGCTGGACGGGGCGAAGAGGGCCAGCAGGGCCATGGCTATCACGATGAGGGCCATGTACTTGCTGAACGCCTTTGAAATCTTTCTCAGTAGGTGCATTTGTCTTTGTTGTTATGTTGGCGCTGCCGCCCTTATTTCTTTCTCGTTGCAGTCTTGGTGGTTGCCGCTTGTTTGTTGGCGCTGCGCAGGAGCACGTTGTGGCGCAGGCAGTCGGCGTAGAAGAACAGCTCCTGCAGGTGCAGGTTGCCGACCTTGAAGAAGCTGTCGAGCGCCTGGAGGTGGTAGCGTTGCGCGTCGATGCCGTTCACGACGAGCACGTGGTTAGCCGGGTCGACGCTCACCGTGACCGGCTCTTGCGCATTGGCGGCGGCGACCGCCGTGGCGTAGGGGAAGCGCGCGTCATCGGCCTGTCCCGCCTGTCCCGCCGCGAGGAGCGTGGCCGGCGTGGCGGTCGTTGTCCACGACACGGGATTGATGCACGCGATGTTGCCGTCGCACAGCAGCGGACAGATGGCGCTGGTAGTCGTCACGCTGTTGAAGTTGACCGTCACGCCACAGGAGGCTGAGTCTTTGGCCAGCACGATGTGTGACGACTTGTGTCCGGGCTGCGTCATCGTGTCCGTGGCCGTCACGCCGTAGCCCACCACGTAGGCGGCGATGAGCCGCTTGTAGGCGTCGTCGCCCATGTGCTTCAGCACCTCCTTCACCATCTGTCCGCCCTGGCTGTAGCCGGCGAGGATGAACGGGCGCCCGTTGTTGTAATGCTTCAGGTAATAGTCGAAAGCCTCTGTGGCATCGCTCGTTGCTGTCTGCCATGCCTCAGCCGCATGGTCGCCCTCCAGCCCCTCGAAGACCGCCTGGCGGTAGTAGGGTAGGAAGAGGTTGGCGTGTGTGGCGAAGATGGTGTCGGCAAGCTCGGCCGACAGTCTCCAGGCCTCCAGGTGGTCGGCGCGCTTCGGGTCGGCATTGTAGTGCACGGTGCCGGCCTCGTCTTTCCACGCCGTGAGGCAGGTGGGCAGGAAGTAGATGACGTCGGGCTGCGACGCGTCGATGTTGCCCAGGCGGTTGGCGCCGTCGTACCACAGGCTCTTGTCCGCCCAGTCGAGTGTCGTCTTGCTGATGTCGTCATCGTTGTTGTGGCTGCATGCCACACAGACCTGCTGCATGATGAGCGTCAGCAGCAACGGAAGGAAAAAAGAATGCTTCATTGTTTGTATCTTTTTATATCACTTGCTTTCTCTCTGTGTGCAAAGGTACGACATTGTGGTTACGTGACCATGACTTTCCCCATCTTTTTGACGGAAATATGGACAATTGCGCATTATCATTGAATTATAGAACCATGAACCAACAACAGATATTTTTTGACCTTTTGCGTTTCAGCATCCGTGCGGACGTGGAGACAGCCGACGCCCCGGCATCCCTGGGAGAGGCCGACTGGGCGGCGCTCTACGCCCTGGCCAAGAAGCAGGCCCTGGTGGGCGTGCTCTTCCGCGGCGTCCGGCGGTTGCCGAGGGGTGTGGCGCCCAGTGAGGAACTGCTCATGCGGTGGGTGGGCGTGGCACAGAGGACACGCCAGCAGAACGAGCGGCTCTTTGAGTACTCGGCCCAGGTGTGGCGCAAGTTTCGGGAGCAGGGCTTCCGTGGCTGTGTCCTCAAAGGCCAGGGCCATGCGCTGCTCTATCCCGACCCCTACATGCGGACGGCAGGCGACATCGACATCTATCTGGCTGGCGGCAGGCAACGTGTCATGCGATATGTCAATAAGGTGTGCCCCCACCAGGTGATGCGCTATCATCATGTCGACTTCCCCGTGATGCGGACGCCGATCGAGGTGCATTTCACGCCATCGTATATGTTCTATCCCCCGCACAACCGCAGGATGCAGCGGTGGTTTCAGAAGATGATGGACCTGCAATGCTCCAACGTGGTGCCGCTGCCCGGTGGCTGTGGCGAGGTGGCCGTGCCCACGACGGCCTTCAATGTCGTCTATGTCCTCTCGCACCTCTACCGCCATGTGTTCACGGAGGGCATCGGGTTGCGCCAGTTGCTCGACTACTACTATGTCTTGGAGAACGCGTATTGCTGCTACTCGAACACGGATTGCACGGATAAATCTTCCTCGAACACGGATGGGGATTTTTTAACCTCGAATAACACGAAACACCGTTCGGCGGCAGAAGAGAAAGCCAATTGCACGAATGCAGTCGGGGGCATCACGGATGGCTCTCCTTTAACCACGAATAACACGAAACACCGTTCGGCGGCAGAAGGGAAAGCCTATTGCACGAATGCAGTCGGGGGTGTCACGGATGGCGAGGCCTTGTGGCGCGATCTGAAAAGGCTGGGACTGTGGAAGTTTGCTGGGGCGGTGATGTATGTGCTGCATGAGGTATTCGGCCTGCCGGAGGAGAAGATGATAGCGCCGATGGATGAGAAGGAGGGCCGCTTCTTGCTGGACGAGATCATGCGCGGAGGCAACTTCGGACAGCACGACACCCGACTGGGCAGCAAGGAGGGCGAGGGCAAGGGGCGGCGCTGGCTGCGCATGAGCCTGAGAAACCTGCGCTTCGCGCGCCATTATCCCCTGGAGGCCTTGAGTGAGCCTCTATTCAGGACTGCGTTTTGGGCATGGAAGCAGTTCTGGCGCACATAGCAATGTGCATGTTGTCACCACCACAACATTGTTGCCATCACCCCACGCGCGTTAGGGCTTGACGACAATGGAGACAATAGAGACAAAAATTGTCGTGTTTTTTGGTGAAAAAGTTTGTTCGTGATTTCTGTTGAAATAGCGCGCGAAAATGGCGTTTTTGGCCCACCTCGGGTGCGTTTGCGACTCGGCTCCTCAAAGAATGTGCTTAATCTATGTGCGATAAGTACCGAATCATCGCATGATATGTGCCTAATCGCAGTGAGATTAGGCACATATCGCAAGTAGATTAGGCACATATCGTTATGAAAAGAATTTACGTTTAAGACAAAATAAAAGGTAACTTTTCATAAGTCGCTCGTGGACAGGTGGTTATGAAAACCGCTCTATTTTCGCGTATTTGCGCCGAAATATTTCTTCGTTGGAAATAACGCACGTTTTAGACTATAGTTTGTCGCCTTTTTTGCAATGCGCCCGCATCGATCAGGATTTGTCCTGGGATGCGGGCGCATTTGTTTTTGCACAATTGCTATTTCTTCCCCTTTAGCTTCTGCTCGAAGAGCGTCTTGCCCGTCGAGGCGGAGCGGAAGACATAATGGAAGGTGAAGCCGGCGTCCTTGTAGGCCTTGTTCTGGGTGCTCTTGTTGAGGTCGTCCTGCAGGGCGCGTGTGAGCTGTGCCTTGTTCTGCCGGATGATCTCGGGGTTGTCGGCCACGTCGCGCAGGGTGTAGTAGGAGTGGAATGTCTTGTTGGCCCGCGTGAAGGTGATGCTGTCGGTGCGCTGGTTGTCGGTGAAGGGGGTGGGGCAGTAGCGCTTGGTGTACTCGGTGACCTCCTTTTCGGCACGGTCTTCCAGCGTGTCGTGGTGGCAAGAGGTGAGGCAGGCGACGCCCGCCAGGGCCAGGAGCAGCGGTCTTATTGTCTTTTTCATGTGTCCGGATATGTGTTATGAGTGGTGTTTCTGACGGCTTGCGTGTCTGTCGGGCGCGCCTGTCCGTCAATGTCGCGCCCCTTTCGCACATTGCAAAGTTAATAAAAAATAGGCAAAACGACCGTTCTATATGATTTCTTTTTATTAACTTTGCACGAAAGAGAATTGATTTCATGGAGAACATAAGGAACTTCTGCATCATTGCCCATATAGACCACGGCAAGTCGACCCTTGCCGACCGCATGTTGGAATACACCAAGACCATCAAGATCACCGAGAACCAGATGCTAGACAACATGGACCTTGAGCGCGAGCGTGGCATCACCATCAAGAGCCACGCCATACAGATGGAGTATGAGCAGGGCGGCACCAAGTATCTGCTCAACCTCATCGACACTCCGGGCCATGTGGACTTCAGCTATGAGGTCTCACGCTCCATCGCTGCGTGTGAGGGCGCGCTCCTGGTGGTGGACGCCACCCAGGGCGTGCAGGCGCAGACCATCTCCAACCTCTACATGGCCATCGACCAGGACCTGGAGATCATCCCCGTCATCAACAAGATAGACATGCCCAACGCCATGCCCGACGAGGTGGAGGACGAGATTGTGGACCTTCTCGGCTGCGATCCCGAGGACATCATCCGCGCCAGCGGCAAGACGGGCGAGGGTGTGCCCGAGATCCTGGAGGCCGTGGTGAAGCGCATCCCCTCGCCGAAGGGCGACCCTGCCAAGCCCCTGCAGGCCCTGATCTTCGACTCCATCTTCAACAGCTTCCGCGGCATCATTGTCCTCTGCAAGATCGACAATGGCTCCATCCGCCGTGGCGACAAGGTGAAGTTTGTGCAGACCGGCATGGAGTACACGGCCGATGAGGTCGGCGTGCTGAAGATGGACCTCGAGCCGCGCAACGAGTTGCGCACGGGCGAGGTGGGCTACGTCATCTCTGGCATCAAGGTGGCCACGGAGGTGAAGGTGGGCGACACCATCACCCACGTCGACAACCCCTGCCAGAAGGCCATCGAGGGCTTCCAGGAGGTGAAGCCCATGGTGTTTGCCGGCGTCTACCCGATAGACCCCAACGACTACGAGAACCTCAGGGCGTCGCTCGAGAAGCTGCAGCTCAACGACGCGTCGCTCACCTTCCTGCCTGAGAGCTCGCAGGCCCTCGGCTTCGGTTTCCGCTGCGGCTTCCTGGGGCTGCTCCACATGGAGATCGTGCAGGAGCGCCTCGACCGCGAGTTCAACATGGACGTGATCACGACCGTGCCCAACGTCTCCTATATGGTCTACGACAAGCAGGGCGGCTGCAAGGAGGTGCACAACCCGAGCGGTCTGCCCGAGTCGACGCTCATCGACCACATCGAGGAGCCCTACATACGCGCCACCATCATCACGTCGACCAGCTTCATCGGCCCCATCATGCGCCTCTGCCTCGACAAGCGCGGCGAGCTCATCAGCCAGCAGTATGTCTCCGGCAACCGCGTGGAGCTTCATTTCATGATGCCGCTGGGCGAGATCGTCATCGACTTCTACGACAAGCTGAAGAGCATCTCGAAGGGATATGCCTCATTCGACTATCACATAGACAGTTACCGGCCCTCCAAGCTGGCCAAGCTCGACATCCTGCTCAATGGCGAGCCTGTGGACGCCCTCTCCACGCTGACCCACGAGAGCAACGCCGTGACGATGGGTCGCCGCATGTGCGAGAAGCTGAAGGAACTCATACCCAGACAGCAGTTTGACATCGCCATCCAGGCGGCCATCGGCGCCAAGATCATCGCCCGCGAGACCGTGAAGCAGGTGCGCAAAGACGTGTTGGCCAAATGCTATGGCGGCGACGTGAGCCGCAAGCGCAAGTTGCTGGAGAAACAGAAGAAAGGCAAGAAACGCATGAAACAGATCGGTAACGTCCAGGTGCCGCAGAAGGCATTCTTGGCCGTGCTGAAACTCGATTAAACCTAAAAACGAAGAATCTAAAACCGGAGGAAAGATGAAAGAGCTACAGAACTCAACGAGGGACATAGCGCGCGAATTGGCACGCCGATACAGCACCATGACCCATGAGGAGCTTGACATCCTGGAGAGCATCCTGGTGCCGCGCAAGTTTCCCAAGGGTGAGCTGGTCTTGAAGGAAGGACAGATTTGCGAGGAGATGTACTACATCGAGAAGGGCTTGATACGCCAATTCTACATCAAGAAAGACAAGGAGGTGACGGAGCACCTGGCCACCGAGGGAAGCCTGTTCATGTGCATCGAAAGCCTCTTCAAGGAGGAGCCCACGAGACTGCAGGTGGAGACCCTGGAGCCCACGCTCCTCTATGCGCTGCCCAAGCGGAAGCTCGAGCAGGTGGCGTTGCACAACGTGAACATACAGATCCTTTACCGTAAGATACTGGAGGAGAGCCTGATCTTCAGCCAGGTGCATGCCGACCTCGTGCGCTTCGAGACGGCGCAAAACCGCTACCTGCGCCTGTGCAAGCTCATGCCGCAGGTGGTGCTCCGCGCACCACTGGTCTACATAGCCAGCTACCTGCAGATGACGCCCGAGACCCTGAGCCGCGTGAGGGCGGCCTCCGTCTGACAACAGGCACACATAAACGCCAAAAGGCTTGCCGCTCCCGAGGGGCGGCAAGCCTTTTGGCGTTTATGTGTGCCGTGGATCAGTCCCAGCTCTTGCTTCTGATCTCCGCAAGCGCCTTCACCCAGTCGGTGTCGAGCGAGAAGGGCGTCATGAACTTGGCGTTGTCCACGTAGGCACGGCAGAGCTCATAGTCGAGGTCTCCAAAGAGGGCGTTGTTCAGGCTCGCGTTCTTGAAGCGCGCCAGCGTCACCTCCTTCTTGCTCTTGTTGTTGCCGGCCTCCGACAACCGCTTGAAATAGAGGTTCACAAACTCGGTCATGGCATAGGTCTCGACGCCGAGCTGCTTCTCCGAGAAGGTGGAGTCCTCCTTGGCCTTGTAGAGCATGTACTCGATGACATCCCACTTGAACGACGCCGACTTGCGCTCGGGCATGGGCTTGTCCTTGTTATACTTGATGTCCTGGAACTCCTTTTGCATTCTCCGGACCTCGTTGTAGATCTGTTGTGCGTGCGAGCTGAGGGCGAAGGCGCACAGCAACGCAAATGTAAGAAGTGTCTTTCTCATTGTATGTTCGTGTTTTTATTCGTGTCTGGTCAGGCGCAGGTGGTGGTCGATGCATGCGGGATACTCATCCTCGTAGTGGCTCACCATCATGAGCGTCTTGTTCTCTCTCTTGCAGAAGGTCTCGATGACATCCTTGGCCAGCCGTCGGTTGTGGTTGTCGAGCCCGTGCAGAGGCTCGTCGAGGATGAGCAGCTCGGGGTCCTTCACGAAGGCCCTGGCCAACAGCACCAGGCGTTGCTCGCCGCTCGACAGCTTCAGGAATGTCTGGTTTTCCAGTCCTTCGAGGCCGAAGACGTCCATCCAGAAGCGGCAGGTGTCATACTCCGCCGCGTTGGGCTTGACATAGAGGCCTATGGAGTCTTTCAGTCCGCTGGCCACGATCTGTATGGCCGGCAGGTCACGCTGGTAAGCCCTGTGCATCTCCGGCGAGACATATCCGATGTGCTTCTTGATGTCCCAGATGCTCTCACCCGAGCCGCGGGCCATGCCGAAGAGGGCGATGTCGCACGCGTAGCTCTGCGGGTTGTCGGCGCAGACCAGGCTCAGCAGTGTCGACTTGCCGGCACCGTTCTGTCCGCTGAGCACCCAGTGCTCGCCGTTGAGGACGGTCCACGAGAGGTCCTTGAGGATGGTGCGCTTGCCGTAGCGGATGCAGACGTCGCGCATCTTGACCACCTCATGGCTGTGGAAGTCATGGTCATGGCAGGGCAGGCGGAGGATGGCGTCGGCCTTCTCCTGGCTCAAGACATGGGGTGGGGTGGGGGCGCAGTGGGACAGGTACTCGTCGAGGGAGACCTTGGGCATGACCGTCATGTCCCTTACCTCCACCACCTGGTGGATGAAGGGCGGTATGTCGTCGCTCTTGGACAGCACCAGGATGACCTGCAGGCCCAGTTGCGCTGACAGGGTGGCCAGCAACTCGCGCAGCTGCTGGCGCGTCTCGGCGTCGAGGCCTATGAAGGGATTGTCCATGATGAGCACGCGGGGCTGTGACAGCAGCACCTCGGTGAGCTTCAGCTTGCGCAGCTCGCCGCTCGATAGCGAGATGATGTATTTCTCCAGCGAGGGCCCCATGCGGAAGAGGTCGTAGAGCTGGCGCTGCATGGCGCGCCGCTCCGTCGTGTCGTCGCCAGCCAGGGCATAGGCCTTCTCCAGGCGCTCCGCCACGGTGGGCGTGGAGGCGTCGATCTCCTGCTGGTTCCAGCGTTGCTGCAGGTAGTAGGTGCGGTCGTTGTCGCCGCCGTAGGCGTCGCGGAAGGTGACATACTTGATGTTGTCGGACACCAGCGCCTTGGCGCTGGGCGAGAAGTCGTAGTCGGGGTCGCGGCCGAGGAGCGGATGGCGGCCGATGATGATGTCGACAAGCATCGACTTGCCGCCGCCGTTGGGCCCGACGATGGCCATGTTCTCGCCCTCGTCGAGCGTGAAGTTGACGGGCTTCGCCATGCGCCAAGCGGGCATGCGCGTTACGCCGTTCTCTATGTTGATGACGTGTTTCATGCTATTTGTTCGAGATGCGTTCCTGGTGACTCTTGACATAGTCTTTCCAGTTGTGGTAATGGTGGGCGCCCGTGTCGGGCTTCGCCATCTGGAGGAAGTGGCAGTAGGCGGCGCCCAGGGCGTCTGTGGCGTCCATGAACTTGGGCAGGTCGTCCTTGGAGAACCGCAGGATGCGCTGCAACATGCTGGCCACCTGCTCCTTGGAGGCCTGTCCCTGTCCGGTGATGGCCATCTTGATCTTCATCGGGGCATACTCGTGGATGGGCACGTCGTGGCGTATGGCCGCCGCGATGGCCACCCCCTGCGCCCGCCCGAGCTTGAGCATCGACTGCACGTTCTTGCCGAAGAACGGGGCCTCGATGGCCATCTCGTCAGGCAGGTACTCGTCGATGATGCCCGTGACGCGCTCAAAGATCTTGCCCAGTCGCAGGTAGGGGTCGCTCATGCGGTGCAGGTCGATGACGCCCATGGTCATCATCTCCGCCTTGTTGCCCGTGACGCGCAACAGGCCGTAGCCCATGATGTTGGTTCCGGGGTCTATGCCGAGAATGATCTTCTCAGGTTTCTCCATGTGCGAGGCGCCTATCGGTCGAGGTAAGGGTTGCCGGCCAGTTCGTTGCCCACGGTGGTCTCTCCGCCGTGACCCGGCAGGATGGTTGTGTCGTCGTCCATCTGGCAGATCATGCGCAAGCTCTGGATGAGCAGGAACATCGAGCCGCCCGGCAGGTCGGTGCGCCCCACGGTGTGGCGGAAGAGCGTGTCGCCCGAGAAGGCCACCTTCTCCTCCTTGCACCAGTAGAACACGCCACCGGGCGTGTGGCCGGGTGTCTCCAGGATGTCGAGCGTATGGTTGCCGAAGGTGATCTTGTCACCGGCGTCGAGGTATCGGCCCACGGGTGCGAGGTCGTCCTCGCCCAGCTCCTGGCGCATGATGCGTGAGGCCTGTTCGGGCAGGCAGCCCATCAACCGCTCGTCGGCCTTGTGCACCTCGACCTTCAGTCCCCATGTGTCGTAGACGAAGCGGTTGCCGAGGTTGTGGTCCACGTGCCCGTGAGTGGCCAGCAGGTGCACGGGCTTGAGGTGATGGGTCTCCATGTAGTCTTTGATGGCCTGGCGCTCAGCGGGAAACTGTGCGCCGCAGTCGATGATGACGGCTTCAAGGGTGTCGTCGCTCACGACGTAGCAATTCTCCTGTATGACGTTGCATACAAAGCGTTGGATCTGTAACATGTTGTCTTTTGGATGGTCTGGTGGACGATTGTCTCCTCAGATGGGGAGGTAGAGCACGGATTTCTCCGCGAACCACTCGTCATCGAAGAAGTCGGTGATGGGAGTCTCCTGTATGAGCTTGGCGAAGGGTCGCTTCTCGTCGGCGATGTTGCCGCCCTTGAGCACAAAGAGACCGTTGGGGTAGGCGTTGTGCTGCGTCTTGCTGATGTTCTTGCGCACGATCTTCACAAGGTCGGGCAGGGGCATGACGGCGCGCGAGACGACGAAGTCGAACTTGTCGCGCTCTTCCTCGCCCCGCCGGTGCACGGCTTCCACGTTTTTCAGCCCGATGGCGTCGGCCACCTCCTGCGCCACGCGTATCTTCTTGCCCGTGCCGTCGATGAGACGAAACTGGCTGTCGGGAAAGAGGATGGCCAGGGGGATGCCGGGGAAACCGCCGCCCGTGCCGAAGTCGAGGATGCGGGTGGCGGGCTTGAAGTGGCACACCTTGGCGATGGCCAGCGAGTGGAGCACGTGGTGGGTGTAGAGGTTGTCGATGTCCTTGCGCGAGATGACATTGATCTTGCTGTTCCAATCGCGGTAGAGGGCGTCGAGGGCCTCAAACTGATGGCGTTGCTCGGCGGTGAGCTCAGGGAAATATTGTATGATGTGTTGCATGCTTGTGGATTATTTCTTGCGCAGCAGGTTGAGGCTGGCCAACCGCTCGTAGGTGAACGTCAGGCGCAGCTCGCCCACGGCATGTGGAGCCACTTCGTCCTGGCAATAGATGAAGGTGATGCCCTTGCTGTCGATGATGTAGTTCTTGGGGATGTAGACGTCCATGTCCATGAAGACGCCAACGCTGTCCTGCAACTCCTGGAGGCTTCTGACCTTGAACATCCGTGTCAATTCGGCCGAAATGCGCAGCGTCAGCGGTCCCTCATAGCCGGGTCGCAGGATGCTGGCCAAGGTGATGACGCGGCCCGTGTGCTTGTTGAAGTTGCGCGCCCAGGTGACGGATTGCCCGTGGGCGCCACCGTCATAATAATAGGTGTCGGCGATGTAGTTGATGATGCTGTCGTTGCCCTGCTTGACCTGGGTGCGGACGGTGTATGCACGATTGTAGGTAGGCTCCGTCGAGGGGTCCACCTTGAAGAGCTCCGCATAGTCGGCCAGGTACATCTTGCGGTAGTTGGCCGCTATAAGGCTGAGGGCTTTCCCCATATAGCTCTTGGGGCTGAGCCCCTTGGTCGCATCGGGCTGCAGGCCTGTGGCGAAATCGCTCATCAGCAGGTCTGACGAGAGCAGCGTCTTGTTGATGCGCCACGCCGCAGCGGCCGACAAGGTGTCGTCATTGAGGGGCTTGGCGTAAGCGATGTGGAGCGACAGCTCGCCACTGGGCATGTCCTGGCTGGGCTTGAGGCGCGTGTCAGTGTCGACCACAATCGAGTCGAATGTCACTTCCGCCGCCTCAGACTGCCCCTCGGTTAGGCGTTGGCAACTGGCCAGAACGGCTAACATCAGCAGAAGGGCTGAGCAAACTTTCTTCATGGCGTATGGCTTTCTTGTAATCTGCATTGTGCAAAGTTACGACAATTATTTGTATCTTTGCCGCAAAAAAATCTAAATAATGAAAAAGGCAGCATTATTTGACCTCGATGGCGTGGTGTTCGACACCGAGCCGCAGTACACCCTGTTTTGGGGTTCCGTCTTCCGTCGCTATTATCCCGAGCAGCCCGGGCTGGAACAGAAAATCAAGGGATCGACACTCGTGCAGATCTACGACCTCTACTTTGCGGAGCGCCAGGAAGACCAAGCCCACATCACGCAGGATCTCAACGACTTTGAGCGTGACATGGACTACGTCTTCGTCCCTGGCTTCGAGGCCTTCATCCGCAACCTAAGGGAGCAAGGCGTGAGGACCGCCGTGGTGACCAGCAGCAATGTGGAGAAGATGCTCAACGTCTATCGTGCGCATCCCGATTTCCCACAGTTGTTCGACGCGGTGCTCACCAGTGAGGACTTCTCCAAGAGCAAGCCCGATCCCGACGGCTACCTCAAGGGCGCCGCCCGGCTGGGCTTCGAGCCAGCTGAGTGTGTGGGATTTGAGGACAGCGTCAATGGCCTGAAGGCTCTCAACGCCGCCAAGATGACCACCATCGGCCTTGACACCACCAATCCGCGCAGTGTGGTGGAGCAGTATGCCGACCTCGTCATCAGCGACTTCACCGACCCGTCGCTCTGGCAACGCATCTCGCAGGACTGACTGCATGTGGCGCAAATGATAGGGGTAGCGGCGCTTTCCAGATCTGAAACTTGAGGATATCTACTCCCTTATATACCCTTCCTGCTCGTATCCCTTGCGATAGTGGTGGATCATATCCACAAGGCCCTGCAGCCGCGGATCGGCCACTTCGACATCCCGATACATGGCATACTGGCGGTCATAAAGCGTGGAGTTGCCTTCCGACAGACGGGACGCGATGTCGGAAGGAATAAGAAAGGAGGAACGATTGCCAAGATGGGCGTAAAACTCGGATAGATAGATGTGGATGCCCGCCAAGTCGAAGTCGCCAAAATGCACATACTGGTTGGGTATGCGAAGCAACCACTCCCGCAAATCCACCATGGAATGCTGGGGGTAACGACAGACAAACAGCAATCGCTTGCCGGGCATCTGCGACTCGAAAAGGGAACGTTGACGGCGTATCTGCCTGAAGTTCTCAGCATTCTCCATGCCTACGACTACCACGTCTACGGGAATCTCAAAGGTTTCGGGGCTATTGATGAAGACCGAGCTTCCCTCTTGGGGACTCAACAGGAATGGCCGTCGGCAAAGCATCGTCTCCATCGGCTCATAGCAATCCACCAAGAAGCCATGGAAAGTCCCTACTTTCCTGTATTTCGAATCGCCAATCTTATCCACGAGGCTCGACCGCGATTCGGGAACAGAAGCCGACGGCTTAGAGGCCACCGTCGCCACCCATTCCTCCAAGGAGCATCTCAGCCCATAATGCTGTGAGAGAAAGGTGCGGCAAGCCCCTCGCATCGGTTCCGCCATGCTATACCGGCAACGGCTTCCGTTGCTTCGGGACAGCAACAGGCCTTCCTCCCGAAGCACATTTGCCATGCGGGGCGACAACCTGGAGGAAGCGACTTCCTCGCCTTGCAGCATCGCCAATATCTGTCGGGCGTCTCCCAGTCCTAACTTTTCCATCTTACAGACGCTTAATCAGTTGCACTACTTTCGTGTTCGCCTTTCCGTCCTTGTTGAGCAGACGGGGGTTATTTAATGTGATGTTTGTTGGCAGCTTGGGTGACAGATGTTATCTAAGCATCAGCACTCTGCTAAGTATCAGTTTCTTGTATTCCCTCTTCATGTTGTCGGGCAAGAAAGAGGCGTCTATGAAATCAAGCCACTTGACGATGACACGGCGAAACTTCTTGGCGATGTTGGCGATTACTTTCTCGTTGAGGCCCGATGCGACCATCGCCTTCATGAAGTCCGAGCGTTGTATCTTCCGCTTCTTGCCGTTGAGGGTGAGGGCCAGTTCCTCGGGGTCCTCGGGCATGACGATGGTGGTCGAGAGCAAGTCGTAGGCGGGAGTGAGGGA
>CAVBFJ010000028.1:0-38824 GCA_963594895.1 bacterium
CGCAAATAAGCGGGCAAAATAAAATTGACCCCGTCGGCCAGGACTTTTAAGGGGGGCAATTAAAAAGATTTTAGGGGGTCAAAACAACTTTGCCTTCGGGGGTCAAATGGGCGTGGCTTTTCCAGCAAGGGCGGCGTCGCGCTGGAAGTTGTAGAGTTTGTTCCAAATGACGCTCTGCTTGAAACCAGTGCGCTCGTTGGGGAGAACGTCCTCCGAAATGTCCTCCAAAAACTCATGGAAGATATTGCATCGGACTTTTACAAATTTATTTCTCATACCCCTCATAATAATAGCTCTGCTCTATTCCCTTGAATATAACCTCTCGGTTTTCGGTGTCGGAGGTGAGGTTTTGCGAGAGCAGATAGCGCAGTTCGAGGTCGTTGATGGGGGAGCGTTCCATGGCTGAGAGGTATTGGTCTTTGTCAACGAACCGCCAGTCAACCACCTTGCCGAGCGAGCGTTTGAGCATCATATCGAGCCAGATACGGGTGGAGCGGCCGTTGCCCTCCATGAAAGGATGGCACACGTTCATCTCGACATACTTCTCAATGATATGCTCAAAGGTGTCTTCTGGCATTTTCTCCACTGCTGATAGAGCCGCTTCGAGATAGAGAGAATTGGCAAAGCGGAAGCCTCCCTTGGCAATGTTTTTGTCGCGGATGATGCCGGCAAAGGGGTATAAGCCACCGAACAGGTAGCGGTGTATCTGTTGAAGTCCTGCCGTCGTGCCAACAGAAATGTTGTTTATGTCGCCGGATTCAAAAAGCTGATGCGCGTTTTCTAACGACTTTTCATCTATATCCTTTGTTGTCATAATCTTCTTGTTCTAATGGTTGGATGCAATATTCAAGAGTTTTTCCGCTTCTATTTCTATTCGGCTTTTCTTTGTCTGCACGATGAGCGAGCGGACGTCTACGTCGAGCACTTCTGCCACTTGCACGAGCGTTTCGAGGCTTGGCTGCGAACTGTTGGTGCACCACTTGCTCACGGTTGCAGGGTCTTTGCCCAATTGGTCAGCCAACCATTTGGCTGTCCTTTTGTTCTCAACCAAAACTATCTTGATGCGGTTGATGTCTTTCTTTGCCATGTCTTCCGACTTTAATTTTTTGTATGACTACAAAAGTATCAAATATCCATGACAATCACGAAAGATTATGGAAATAAGTCAAAGTGAAACAGAGGGAAAAGAAGAAGCTCCTTCACCTTTTATGATTTTAACATTTAATTTTACCGGACACCAATATTTCCGGATGGTTTCTACAGAATTTGCACAGAATTGACGCCTAATTTTGTATTCTGAAAAATAATAAGGACCAAAGTATGCACACGTTCTCCCAATTATTGGCCGGCCTCGCATTGCTGCCGCTGGCGTGCCAAGCACAAAGCGAGGATCCACTTCCCACCGACACCCTGTCTTCCGCCATCACGTCACCAGCCACCACGTTGCCACAAGCGGAACCTGTGAGGCCGACAGCGGCCTTGAAGGTCGACCGCCTCACGGAAAACCGCTGGTTTCGCACGCTCTATGTGGGCGCCCCGCTCATCATCGCAGGCCTCGTCGAGAAGCACGAGGACCGGAAGTTTCGCACCCTGCGCAACGACTTCCTGCCGCGCTTCCGCCACACGGCGGACAACTACACGCAGATAGCGCCGGCTGCCATCATGGTGGGCATGAAAGCCGCTGGCGTGCCCTCGCGCTCGTCGTGGGGGCGCATGCTGCTGAGCGGCACCCTGTCGACAGCCATCATGGCCACGGTGACGCAGGTGTCGAAGAACACCACGCACGTGTGGCGGCCCGACGGTTCCAACCAACACAGCTTCCCCTCGGGGCACACGGCCACCGCCTTCATGACCGCCACCATGCTCTCCAAGGAGTACGGCCACCTCTCGCCCTGGGTGAGCGTGGGGGCCTACACGATGGCCTCAGCCACAGGTCTGATGCGCATGGCCAACAATAAGCACTGGATGTCTGACGTGATGGTGGGCGCCGGCGTGGGCATACTCTCCACCGAGTTTGGATACTGGATCGCCGACGCCATCATGAAGAGGCGCGGCCTCAACCACGCGGAGGCGCCCGAGGACACACGCACCTGGAGCGCCAGGCCGTCGTTTGTCGCTCTCTACTCGGGCTTCAACCTGCCGCTGAGCCACTATGACATCGGAGACGACATAGACCTGAAAACCTCCACGGGAACGACCGTCGGGCTGGAAGGCGCATACTTCTTCAACCGGCACGTGGGCGTGGGCGGACGCATGTCGGTCTCCAACCTCCGCATCATCGTCAACAAGGACAAGGCCAACGACGACACCTTCGACTACTACACGACGTTCGCCGGACCCTACTTCAACCTGCCGCTCACGGCGCGATGGAGCGTGGGCACCAAGGTGCTGGCGGGCCTCATCCGATACAACAAGACCGACGTGGACAACAAGACCATACCGGCCAACAACGGATGGGGTGTCAGCACGGGCGCAAGCATCAACCTGCGCTTGCGGCGCAACCTGAGCTTCGACGTGCACCTCGACTACAACCTGCAGTCGCCACACAGCCCAAGCAGCGGCGAGTACCTGCACATCATGACCCTCGGGGCGCTGGCCGCTGTGCGCTTCTGACCACGGCGGGCAGGCTCTCCCTGTTACAACACGGTGAGTTACATTTGTGTGACTCACACCCAGGGCGTTGCCCTAGGCTATGCACTTTTTGGTTTTCATCCCGAGCAAGGAGTAATGCCGTCGCGCCACAATCGCATCACGGTAAAATCCTCCGCATACCCAACAAGGAAGAAAGGTGGCGAGCGCACTGATCGTCTCACCACCTTCACATTATAAGTAACTACTATCTAATAACGACCTATTCCTTCTTCCACAGTTTCGACATGTCCTCGAGGCTCTTGCCCTTGGTCTCGGGCACAAGCCGCCAAACGAACAGGGCCGCCACGACACAGATCACGCCATAGAGACCATAGGTGAACCAATGGCCGAAGTTGTCGCCTTCGGTGAGGTGGAGGTTGAACATCGGGACGAACGTGGAACTGACGATGAAGTTGAATATCCACTGGAATGCCACGGCGACGGCGACGGCGGCGCCACGGATGGTGTTGGGGAACAGCTCGGCGATGAGCACCCATGCGATGGGACCCCAAGAGAACATGAAGCTGGCACTGTAGACCATGATGCTGACCATGGTGAGCGTGTCGAGCGCCGGGTTGCCGAAGGTCAGGGCCACCCCCATGGCGCCCACGGCCATGCCGATGGAGCCACAGATGAGGAGCGGCTTGCGCCCCAGCTTCTCCACGGTGAACACGGCTACCAGCGTGAAGGATATGTTCACGACACCCATGATGACGGTCTGCACCATGGGATTGGCCATGCCCATGTCCTGGAAGATGCGCGGAGCGTAGTAGAGCACGGCGTTGATGCCGACAGCCTGCTGGAACACGCTGAGCATAACACCCACAAAGATGCAGAGGAAACCATAGGAGAAGAGCTTCTCCGTCTTCACCGTGAGGGTGTTCTTGATGTCACGGATGATGGCGTCGGCCATGTGCGATCCATTGATGCGCGCCAGGATGGTGCGCGCCTTGTCATCCTGCCCCACCATGACGAGGTAGCGCGGCGTCTCGGGCACAAAGCAGATGAGCAGCGTGAACAAGCCCGCCGGGACACACTCGCTGCCAAACATGTAGCGCCAGCCCGTCTCGACGGTCCACTGGCAGTCGGCCCAGTTGGCGATGCGGCCCACGGCATCGTAGAGCGGGTTGGCGTGGGAGCCGAGGATGATGAAGTTGACAAAATAGACCACCAGCTGGCCGAAGATGATGGCAAACTGGTTCCAGCTGACGAGCATGCCGCGAATGTTGCTCGGGGCCACCTCACCAATGTACATCGGACAGATGGCTGACGCCATGCCGACGCCGATGCCGCCCAGCACACGGTAGAAATTGAACACCACGAGAAGGGTCCAGGTGGGCTGTCCCTGTGGCAAGACATAGGTCTCGGGCTCCATGGAGCCCCAGGCCGAGACGAAGAAGCAGACGCCAGCGAAGATGAGCGAGCGCTTGCGGCCCAGGCGACTGGCGCAGACACCCGACAGGGCACTGCCGATGATGCAGCCGATGAGGGCGCTCGACGAGGTGAAACCATGCATAAAGTCGGTATACTCAAAATCGGCCGCTCCCTTGAAGAAGGCCTGCAGACCCTTCTCGGCGCCGGAGATGACTGCCGTGTCATAGCCAAAGAGCAGGCCGCCCAACACGGCTACCATGACAATCGAAATCAGGTAGGCTTTGCTACCCTTGTCTTGCTGTTCCATTGATGATTGTTTTTCCTGGTTAGAATAATTGTTTTCGGGTAGCAAAGGTAACAACAATTGGCAAGAACCATCATGTCGGCACACCACATAAAACGGCCATGACACATTTGCCGGCGGCTTTTGAGACATACGGCATTGCCACAGGACAGGCAGGCAGGAAAACAAGAGAAGGGCTGCGCACGACCTTGCCAAAGCAAAGCCGGGCGCAGCCCTTCAACATTGTGTCAAGGGTGACACGGGGGCGTGATGCCTCGCGGGTCTTAGCAGACCTTCTCGAGCTTCTTCATGAGGGCCATCATGAACACGAAGCTCAAGAGGCACAACACGATGAACACGGTCCAGACGACCCAGAGGGGATAGCTGCCCCAGAGGAAACCGCCCACGCTGACCAACAGGTTGCCGACGGCGGTGGCCACGAACCAGCCACCCATCATGGCACCCTTGTACTTGGGGGGCGCCACCTTGCTCACGAAGCTGATGCCCATGGGGCTGAGCAGCAACTCGCCGAAGGTGAGCACGAGATAGGTGCCCATGAGCCAGTTGGCCGACACGAAGGTGGCGTCATCACCCGCCTGACGCTGCACGTCGGGGGTGTTGAGGCCCAGCGAGCCGACAAGCATGATGGCATAGGCCACGGCGGCCACCACCATGCCATAGGCTATCTTGCGAGGGGCTGAGGGCTCCTTGCCCTTGCGGGCCAGGTAGCCGAAGATGGCGAGGCTGACAGGCGTGAGCATCACCACGTAGCTGGGGTTGAAATGCTGGAAGATGGGAGCGGAAACGGGAATGACCTCGCTGCCCGTCGTGACATACATATATATAAGGTATGCCACGGATGCCAGGATCACCACCGCGGCGATGGCGCGCGCCTTGGCGGTCTTGCTTTGGAAGAGGGCGAAGAGGGCATAGACGATGAAGATGAGGGCCACGAGGTTGAACACGTTGAACGTCATGCCCTGCAGGCCGGTCGACGTCTTCTCGGTGAACTCATCGGCGAAGAAGGTGAGTGTCAGTCCGTTTTGCTGGAAGGCCATCCAGAAGAAGATGACCACGGCAAACACCAGGCAGAGGGCGACGATGCGCTCGCGCGTCTCGGCGGGCGACAGCTCCTCGGCGGCACCCGTCTCTTTCGCCTTGTCTGCCGACGATCCTTCCACCTGGCGGAAGGTGTAGCGGAAGGCATAGTAGATGGCTATCGACACCACCAGCGACAGGCAGGCCACGGCGAAGGCGAAGTGGTAGGCGTCATTGGCGCTGTAGCCGAGCGACTGCTGCGCCCAGTCCATGATGCGCACGGCCGCCGTCGGAGCGAAGAGGGCTCCGATGTTGATGGCCATGTAGAAGATGGAGAAGGCCTCGTCACGACGGCCCTGCAGCTCGGGCGAGTCGTAGAGGTTGCCCACCATGACCTGCAGGTTGCCCTTGAACAGTCCCGTGCCGACGCTCACGCAGAGCAGCGCGCCACACATGAAGATCATGGCGAAGGTGTCGCCGCCCAGCGGCACGGCCAGCAGCAGGTAGCCCACGAACATCACGAAGATGCCCAGCGTCACCATCTTGCCGTAGCCGAACTTGTCGGCAAGCATGCCGCCGATGAAGGGGAAGAAATAGACGGCACCCATGAAAATGCTGTAAATGAGACCGGCGGTGCCTGCGCTCAGTCCGAAGTTGGCTCTCAGGAAGAGCGAGAAGACGGCTATCATCGTGTAATAGCCGAAGCGCTCGCCCGTGTTGGCCAGTGCCAGCGCATAGAGCCCTTTAGGTTGTCCCTCAAACATAATAACGTGTTTTTAATGTGTTGATAAGTATTGTGGGCTCCGCCCGCAGGCGGAGCGTTAATGGTCAAGGCATGCGGTCGTCAGGCGGTGACGCGCTCAAGCCACTTCACCATGCCGAACATGACGGCCATGGAGATAAAGCACACGAGCATGAACACCAGCCAGCACTCCCAAAGGGGCCACTTGTTGTACATCAGCGGGCCGACCCACAACAGGCTGTTGCCCACGGCCGTGGCGCCGAGCCACAGCCCTTGGCAGAGGCCCTGCAGATGCTTGGGCGCCACCTTTGACACGAAGCTCAGGCCCAGGGGCGAGATGAACAGCTCGGCCACCGTGAGGAAGCCGTAGGTGAGGATGAGCACCCAGGGACCCGCCTTGAGGCCCGCGCGCATCGTGGGATCCAGGGCGGTGAACGTCTCGGCCGACGGCCAGCCACAGGCCATCGAGAGCACCATCAGGAAGCCATAGGCCAGTCCGGCGATGCCCATGCCATAGGCGATCTTGCGCGGGGTGGAGATGGGATGGCCCTTCTTGGTCAGGTAAGAGAAGATCCACATCACGATGGGTGTGAGGAAGATGACGAAGAAGGGGTTGACAGCCTGCCAGATCTCGGGCGCCACGGCGTCGGTCTTCACGAAGTCGCGCGCGAAGAAGCTGAGGCTCTGGCCGTTCTGGTGGAATGAGAACCAGAAGAAGACAGAGATGCCGAGCACGGCGAAGAGCGCGTACATGCGCTGCTTGATCTCGGCGGCCATGGTGCGCTTCTCCTCATCGGTGTATTGCTCGACGACAACCTCCTCCTTCTTGCCCGGTGTGGGGAAGAGGTGCTTGGAGAAGAAGAAGATGGCCAGCGACACGAGCATCATCACCACGGAGGCGATGAAGCTGTAATGGATGCCGGTGTTGAAGGCGTCGAGATAGTCTTGGCAGAAGGCGGCCATGTCGGTGAAGTGGTAGCCGGCGAGCTGCACCTGTCCGGCGAGCGTCTGCAGGTTGGAGCTGTCGGCGCCGCTCAGCGTGCCACTGATGAAGGCGTGGCAGAGGCGTGGCAGGTCGGCGTTGTAGGTGAGATGGTGCACATTGAGCCACCACGAGCGCAGCAGGGGCGCGATGAACGGTGCGGCCAGCGCGCCCACATTGATGAAGACGTAGAAGATCTGGAAGCCGGCGTCGCGCTGTCCCTGCGCCCACTTCAGGCGCTCGTTGCCCTCGCGTGCCGCGTCGCGCTCGAAGTTGTCATACATCTGTCCGACGATGGCTTGCAGGTTGCCCTTGAAGAGGCCGTTGCCGCAGGCGATGAGCACCAGGGCGAAGATGGTGAACGAGAGCAGGGCGGTGGTGTTGTCGGGCGTGGCCAGCACGGGGATGGAGAGGCACACGTAGCCCAGGGCCATGACCAAAAGGCCACTCATGATGGTGCCCTTGTAGTTCTGGGTGCGGTCAGCGATGATGCCGCCCACGAGGCTCATGACGTAGATGGCCGCCAGGAAGAGTGCGGCGATGAGGCCGCTCGTCTCGTCGGACAGGCCAAACTTGGAGCAGAGGAAGAGAGCCAGCACGGCGTTCATGATGTAATAGCCGAAGCGCTCGCCCATGTTGCTGAGGGCTGCGAGAAGCAATCCTTTGGGATGGTTCTTAAACATAGATTTATGTGTTTTGTTTGTTAGTGTCGGTATTTAGTTGGACTCACGTCTCCCCGGTCAGTGGGTGATGTCAAAGAGATAGGTGAGCTTGATGGTGATGGTGCCGAAGTTGGAGCTGCCGAAATAGTCGCGCTTGGAGTCGCCGAAGATGTTGCCGAGCCCATAGTAGTAACGGCCCTCGAGCAGGAAGCGGCCCGCCTTGGGGCTGGCGATCTCGATGCCCGCGCCGGCCGCTATGCCATAGTCGAACTTGTTCTTGACGTCCATGGTGTCCTGCGCGCAGATGGAGTTGGCGCGGTCGGTCATGTTGCGCTTGTCCCAGTCGAACGACATCTTGGTCGACTCGCTGAGGTAGACGCCAAACTGCGGGCCGGCGTTGACGAAGAAGTTGACGCCGCGGTTCTCGCGTCCCCATGCCAGGTGGGCCATGATGGGCACCTGCACATAGCTGATGGTGCGCTCATACTGCTCGGCGGTGCCTGTGGCTGCGTTGATGACGGGCTGGTCCTTGAGGTCGCGTATGTCTTCCTTCCATCCCATCTGCCCGTAGTTGACCTCGGCCGCGATGGAGGCGATGGTGGAGAAATACTTCTCCACGGTGTAGCGCATGGAGAAGCCGCCGGTGATGCCACCCTTCATGCTCTGCATCACCTTGGGCGTGAAGCGCACGGTGGTGAGGTTGTATCCGCCGTTGACGCCCACGGACAGCGTGTTGCGGTGCTGGCCGATCTGTGCCAGCGCACCGATGGGCAGGAGCAGCAGGAGCAGGGAGATGATATGTCGGTTCATGTGTGTCGTGTGGTGCATGGGCTGTTAATAGGCCACCGACTCGATGCGATGGTCTCGTGTGTAATGGATAAGCTGGAAGTTGTCGTTCTGCATGCCGGCGTCGCCCACCTGGCGGAAGCGCAACGGTGTCTGCAGCGGCGTGTAGGCGCTTTGCCCGCTGGTGCCGCGGAAGGTCTTGCCGTAGGTGGCGAGGCCGCGCAGGAAGAACTGCGCGTGGTCGTAGCCCGTGAGGGCGAAGCGGGGATTGTAGTTGGTCTGCAGGCCCTCGCGGAACCAGCGCCGGTAGCGCTGCTCAAACAGGCGTGTGCGGCCGTTCGTCTCGTTGTAATAGAACTGTGCTGGCACGTAGGTGTCGAAGCGGAAGAACTTGTCAAGCTCATAGTCGGCATAGAGCAGCCATTCGGTATAGCCGAAGAGGGTGATCTTGAGGTTGGGATTGAGGTTCTGCAGACTCTCGAGCTTGGCCAGGGCCACGGTGAGCTCGGGCATGCGGCCGGTGTTGAGGATGACGACGTTCTGCTGGCCGGCGCGGAAGGCCTTGGCAAACATCGCCTCGCTGCTGCTGAGGTTGGTGATGTTGTAGCTGATGTTGCTGCTCTCCAGCCGGTTGCGCAGTCCGAAGGTGAAGACGCCCTTGCGCGAGGTGGTGTCGTTGCAATCGATGAAGACGGGATGGGCCTTGGGGAACAGGCGGAGATAAGCCTCTATGGCGCTGCTGTTGAGGCGGTCGGGGCGCTGCCAGACCTGGAAGATCTGGCTGTAGCGCGACACGTCGTCGCCATTGATGGAGAAGGGGATGACCATGCGGATGTCGCGCGCCTTGCAAAACTCGGCAAGGCCGCGCACCTGGTGGGTGTAGAGGGGACCGAAGATGATGTCGCAGCGGGCGGCGGCAGGGTCGGCGGTGAACTTCCCTATGTTGTCGTCGACCGTGACGTTCCAGGCGTGCACGTCGATGTGGAGGCCGGTGCGCTTCAGGCTGTCGCAGGCCATGAGGAAGCCACGGTAATACTCGGTCATGCGGCGCCCGTCGCCATTGACTTTGTGGAGGGGCAGCATCACGCCCACATGGATGGTGGACTGGCCGCGCTGCTGCGGGGCAGCGGGCGTGGTCTTCGCCGTTGCGGCCTTGGCCACCGGCTGCGTCGATGGCCAGGGGATGAAGAGGCGGTCGCCCTTCTTCAGACCGTAGCCGGCGGCCTGCATCTCGGGGTTGGCGGCCCGCAGTTGGTCTTCGGTGAGACCGTATTTCTTGGCGATGCCATAGACGGTGTCCTTCTTCTTCACCTTGTACACGTCACGCCACTGGGGCACCTGCGCCGCCACGGCCAGGCTGAGACAACACACGACAAGGAGCAAGAGACATCTGCATAACTTTACCATAAACGTGTCGTTTAATTCAAAATCAATTGCAAAAATACAAAAAATATATATAAACCTCTCAGTTTTCATGGGAAATTCACTAACTTTGCATGAGGCGGCAATGAAAATCCGCCACCCACCAAAGACGCTTTCACCATGAAATCAAAAATCATATCCGCCCTGCTCTTCTCGCTGATGGCCATCGGTGCGTGGGCGCAAGACGACTACCCCACCATCAACCCCATGGCGACCTACACGGACAAGGACGGGGAGACGCACACGGAGACCAGTGTCTCCGAGTCGGCGCCCCTCGCCGTGACGCTCAACGCCAACGCGGAAAACACGGCGGGATGGACGTCACACTATGAGTGGCGCTTCTACAAGGAGGGCAAGCGCGACGCGCCTTACCTCGTGCGCTACGACGAGGACACGCAGTACACGTTCACGCAGTCGGGAGCCCACTGCGTGGAGCTGTGGGCCACATTCATCCAGGGCAACGACACCGTGGCATACACCGACAGCTACTGGTCGTCGGAGGCCTCGCCCCTCATCATCTCCATCTCGGAGAGCAAGCTGGAGATGCCCAACGCCTTCTCACCCAACGGCGACGGCATCAACGACATCTACAAGGCGAAAAGCGGCTACCAGAGCCTCGTGGAGTTTCACGCGTACATCTTCAACCGATGGGGGCAGAAGCTCTATGAGTGGAGCGACCCCGCCGGGGGATGGGACGGCAAGTACAAGGGGAAGGACGTGGCGCAAGGCGTCTACTACGTGCTGGTGAAGGCCAAGGGGGCCGACGGCCGCACGTTCAACATCAAGCGCGACGTCAACCTGCTACGGGGCTTCACCGAGCAGTCGACAAACAACCAATAGGCAAGCGACGCCCGGGAACAGGAGGCGGACACCACGGGGCACCACGCGAGGCTCATGCCCACGGCGGCCGCTTCGACAAAGAAGGTAAAAAGATTTTTTAGCAAGCAGACTTTATGGCACAGTCAAAGGTTATCGGGAAAGACACGGAGTGGATCAACGTGTGGGGAGCGCGCGTGCACAACCTGAAAAATGTGGACGTGAGGATACCCCGCAACTCGCTGACGGTCATCACCGGGCTCTCCGGGTCGGGCAAGTCATCGCTCGCCTTCGACACCATCTACGCCGAGGGGCAGCGCCGCTACATCGAGACGTTCTCGGCTTACGCACGCAACTTCCTCGGCAACATGGAGCGCCCCGACGTCGACAAGATATCGGGACTGTCGCCCGTGATCAGCATCGAGCAAAAGACCACCAACAAAAACCCACGCTCCACCGTGGGCACCACAACGGAAATATACGACTACCTGCGACTGCTCTTCGCACGGGCGGCCACCGCCTACAGCTACGCGAGCGGCGAGAAGATGGTGAAATACACCGAGGAGAAGATCATCAGCATGATCCTCACCCACTACAGCGGACACGCCATCTACATCCTCGCGCCCCTCGTGCGCCAACGCAAGGGACACTACCGCGAGCTCTTCGAGAGCATGCGCAAGAAGGGATACCTCTACATGCGCGTGGACGGCGAGATCAAGGAGATCACGCGGGGCATGAAGGTGGACCGGTACAAGAACCACAACATCGAAGTGGTGGTCGACAAGCTCAAGGTGCAGGACAAGGACGACGAGCGCCTGAAGAACACCGTGAAGACCGCCATGCGCCAGGGCGACGGCGCCATCATGGTCATGGACCGCGACACGGGCGAGGCCAAGAACTACTCCAAGCGCCTCATGGACCCCGTGACGGGACTCTCCTATGGCGAGCCGGCGCCCAACATCTTCTCGTTCAACTCGCCCGAGGGGGCATGCCCCCACTGCAAGGGACTGGGCTACGTCAACGAGATAGACCTGAAAAAGGTGATACCCGACGACTCGGCAAGCATACACGACGGCGCCATCGCGCCCCTGGGCAAATACAAGAGCCAGATGATCTTCTGGCAGATCGACGCCATCCTGAAGAAATACGGCTGCACGCTGAAGACACCATGCAAGGACATCCCCGACGACGCCATGGGCGAAATCCTCTATGGGTCGCTCGAGAACATACGCATCGACAAGGATGTCATACGCACGTCGAGCGACTATTTCGTGGCCTTCGACGGCGTCATCAAATACCTCGAGACGGTCATGGAGAACGACGACTCGGCGGCCTCGCAGAAGTGGGCGGCGCAGTTCCTGGCGGAGGCCGAATGCCACGAATGCCACGGCAAGCGACTGAAGAGGGAGAGCCTCGCCTACAAGGTCTGGGACAAGAACATCGCCGACGTGGCATCACTCGACATGGGCGAGCTCAAGGAATGGCTCGACCATGTCGAGGAGCATCTCGACGAGAAGGAACGGCAGATCGCACACGAAATCATCAAGGAGCTGAAGACGAGGGTCAGCTTCCTCCTGGAGGTGGGCCTCGACTACCTCTCACTCAATCGCCAGTCGGCCACGCTGTCGGGCGGTGAGAGCCAGCGCATACGGCTGGCCACACAGATTGGCAGCCAACTGGTGAACGTGCTCTACATCCTCGACGAGCCGTCCATCGGACTGCACCAGCGCGACAACCAACGGCTCATCGACTCGCTCAAGGAACTGCGCGACCTGGGCAACACCGTCATCGTGGTCGAGCACGACGAGGACATGATGCGCGCGGCAGACTGGATCGTCGACATAGGACCGCGCGCAGGACGCAAGGGCGGCGAAGTGGTGTTCGAGGGAACGCCCGACGAGATGCTCCACCCCGCCAGGACGCTGACAGCCCAGTACCTGACAGGCGAGCGGCAGATCGCCATACCCGCCGCAAGGCGCAAGGGCAACGGCAAGCTCCTGACCCTCAGGGGATGCCGAGGCAACAACCTGAAAAACGTCGACGTCGACTTCCCCCTGGGCGAGCTGATCGTGGTGACGGGCGTCTCGGGCTCGGGCAAGTCGACACTCATCAACGCCACACTGCAGCCCATCCTCTCGCAACACTTCTACCGCAGCCTGCGCAAGCCGATGCCCTACGGCAGCGTCGAGGGCATCGAGAACATAGACAAGGTGGTCAACGTGGACCAAAGCCCCATCGGGCGCACACCACGCTCGAACCCCGCCACCTACACGGGCGTCTTCGGCGACATCCGGTCACTGTTCGTCAACCTGCCCGAGGCGAAGATACGGGGCTACAAGCCCGGCCGCTTCTCGTTCAACGTGAAGGGCGGGCGGTGCGAGGCCTGCAAGGGCAACGGATACAAGTCCATCGAGATGAACTTCCTGCCCGACGTGATGGTGCCCTGCGAGGTGTGCCACGGCAAGCGCTACAACCGCGAGACGCTGGAGGTGAGGTTCAAGGGCAAGTCGATCGCCGACGTGCTCGACATGACGGTCAACATGGCGGTGGAGTTCTTCGAGAACGTGCCGGCCATCCTGCCGAAGATCAAGGCACTGCAGGATGTGGGCCTCGGATACATCAAGCTGGGGCAGAACGCCACCACGCTCTCCGGCGGCGAGAGCCAGCGCGTGAAGCTCGCCACCGAACTGAGCAAGAAAGACACCGGCAAGACGCTCTACATCCTCGACGAGCCGACGACCGGCCTCCACTTTGAGGACATCAACATGCTCATGGGAGTGCTGCAGCGGCTGGTGGACAGGGGCAACACGGTGATCATCATCGAGCACAACCTCGATGTCATCAAGCTGGCCGACCACATCATAGACATGGGCCCCGAGGGAGGCCGAAACGGCGGACAGGTCATCGTCACCGGCACGCCCGAGGAGGTGGCACGGTGCACAGAGGGCTACTCAGCCAAGTACATCCGCGAGGTGCTCGACAAGCAGAAAACCACCACAGACACATGCGACGACACGCGCCCACACTGTTAATAAGTCATAAAAATACAAGGTAAAACACACCACCGCAAAGCCCGTCTCACACATTTTTAGTAATTTTGCAGCCGATTTAGTCCGTGGAGGCATGAACAAGCAATGGTTGATGCTACCATTCGCCTTGCGGAAAAACCCGTTTAAATAATTAAAATGTACGCAATTGTAGAAATTAACGGTCAGCAGTTCAAGGTCGAGGAGGGCAAGAAGCTCTTCGTTCACCACATGAAAGACACCGAGGCCGGCCAGACTGTTGAGTTCGACAAGGTGCTGCTCGTCGACAAGGACGGTGCAGTGACTGTCGGCGCACCCGCTGTTGAGGGTGCAAAAGTTGTAGTAGAGGTCGTGAACCCGCTCGTGAAGGGCGACAAGGTGATTGTCTTCAAGATGAAGCGCCGCAAGGACTATCGCAAGAAGAACGGTCACCGCTCACAGTTCACCGAAGTTGAAGTTAAACAAGTAATCGCTTAATCCAGGAGGTATTCATCATGGCACATAAGAAAGGTCAGACGAGTTCTAAGAACGGTCGCGAGTCTCACGCCCAGCGACTGGGCGTCAAGATCTGGGGCGGTCAGCAGATCACCGCAGGTAACATCATCGTGCGCCAGCGCGGCAACAAGCACTTCCCAGGTGAGAACGTAGGTCAGGGCAAGGACGACACACTGTACGCCCTCGCTGATGGTGTCGTGTATTTCCACAAGGGAAAGCGCGACAAGAGCACCGTCAGCGTGCTCACGCCGGAGGCTTACGCTGAGAAGACAAAGCAAGCCGAAGCTTAACACCCAACAACACTTATTCCAAACAAACATAGAAGCCTGGTCCGCACGGATCAGGCTTCACTCGTTTTTTCACCTTTTCCTTGGCCGTTCTTAAATTATTTAGTACTTTTGCGGAAGATAAAAAGTACAATTCAATCATACAGCACTATGCTTACACTTAAACTCATCAGCGAGGAAACTGAAAGGGTCATCAAGGGGCTGGAGAAGAAGCACTTCGACGGCGCACGCGAGGCCATAGAGAAAGTATTGGAATATGACAAGCTGCGCCGCGAAAGCCAGCAGAAGCTCGACAACAACAAGGCCGAGCAGAACAAGCTCTCCAAGCAGATCGGAGCCCTCATGAAGGAGGGCAAGAAAGACGAGGCCAGCGAGGTCAAGACCAAGGTGGCCGAGCTCAAGGCCGCAGACAAGGCCCTACAGGAAATCATGGACAAGGCCACGGCCGACATGACCTCCGTGCTGCTCGACATACCCAACATACCCAACGACGACGTGCCCGAGGGCAAGGACGCCAGCAGCAACGTCGTCGTCAAGGAAGACCTGACACACATGCCCGAGGCGTCGGACGACATGCTCTGCCACTGGGACCTGCTGAAGAAGTTCAACCTCGTCGACTTCGACCTCGGCGTGAAGATCACCGGCGCCGGCTTCCCCGTCTACATCGGCAAGATGGCACGCTTCCAGCGCGCGCTCGAGGCTTTCTTCCTCGATGAGGCGCGCAAGGCCGGATACACCGAGGTGCAGCCGCCCTACGTCGTCAACCAGGCCTCAGGCCTCGGCACCGGACAGCTGCCCGACAAGGAGGGACAGATGTACCACGCCAACCTCGACGACCTCTACCTCATACCCACGGCCGAGGTGCCCGTCACCAACCTCTTCCGCGACGAGATCCTCGACGAGAGCCGCCTGCCCATCAAGTGCTGCGCCTACTCGGCCTGCTTCCGCCGCGAGGCCGGCAGCTACGGCAAGGACGTGAGAGGCCTCAACCGCCTGCACCAGTTTGACAAGGTGGAGATCGTGCGCATCGACACGCCACAACACTCATACGACTCCTACAAGGAGATGCTCGACCACGTGGAGAACCTGCTCGTCAAGCTGGAGCTGCCCTACCACATCCTGCGCCTCTGCGGTGGCGACATGAGCTTCACGTCATCCATCTGCCACGACTTCGAGACTTACAGCGCCGCACAGAAACGCTGGCTGGAGGTGTCATCGGTCTCCAACTTCGAGAGCTACCAGGCCAACCGCCTGCACTGCCGCTACCGCCGCGCCGACAACAAGAAGATCGAGCTGTGCCACACGCTCAACGGCTCGGCGCTCGCCCTGCCACGCATCGTGGCCACCATCATCGAGAACAACCAGACGCCCGAGGGCATACGCGTGCCGAAGGTGCTGGTGCCCTACTGCGGCTTCGACATGCTCGACGACAAAGCCTGCGAATAAAGCACACACATACGGCAAGCCTATCCCTGACATGAGGATATGCTTGCCTTTTTCTATTATACAAAAACACCTGAACCCATGAATAGGATAATCAAGAAGGAACAGTTCTCCGAGAAGGTCTTCTGCCTCGAAGTGGAAGCGCCGCTCATCGCCCACAGTTGCAAGGCCGGGCAGTTCATCATCTTACGCGTCGACAGCCACAGCGAGCGTGTGCCCTACACCATCGCCAAGGCCGACGACGCGAAGGGCACGCTGACCCTCGTGGTGCAGGAGGTGGGACTCTCGTCCACCAAGCTCTGCAACCTCAACGAGGGCGACTATGTGCAAGACATCGTCGGACCGCTGGGCAACGCGTCGGAGATCAAGAAGTTTGGCACGGTGGTCTGCGCCGGCGGCGGCATCGGCATCGCCGCCATCCTGCCCATCCTCACTGCGCTCCACGAGGCTGGCAACCGCGTCATCTCCGTGCTCGCCGGACGCACCAAGAACTTGATTATCATGGAGGACGACGTGCGCAAAGGGTCTGACGAGGTCATCATCATGACCGACGACGGCTCCTACGGTGAGAAAGGCATGGTCACCGCAGGCGTGGAGAAGGTCATCCAGCAGGAGCACGTCGACCGCATCCTGGCCATCGGACCACCGGTGATGATGAAGTTCACGTCGCTCCTGGCCAAGAAATACAACATACCCAACTACGTGTCGCTCAACACCATCATGGTCGACGGCACGGGCATGTGCGGCGCCTGCCGCCTGACCATCGGCGGCAAGACACAGTTTGTGTGCATCGACGGCCCCGAGTTCGACGGCGACTTGGTCGACTGGAATGAGATGTTCCAGCGCATGGGAACGTTCAAGAGCGTGGAGCGCGAAGAGATGGAGCACTACCAGGAGCACGTCTTCCCCACCCCCACTCCACAGCAAGACACTGACGGCACAGCAGCCGGCGCCCCGCCGGCCAACGACGAGCAGGCCGAGGCCTGCCCCATCGACGAGCTCACCGACCGCAACGCACCATGGCGCGCCGACCTGCGCAAGGCGCTCAGCGCCAAGGAGCGCAAGGCCATCGAGCGCGTGGTGATGCCCGAGCTCGACGCCGACTACCGCGCCACCACACGCCTGGAGGAGGTCAACCAGGGACTGACCAAGGAGATGGCCGTGCGCGAGGCGCACCGCTGCCTCGACTGCGCCAAGCCCGCGTGCGTGGATGGCTGCCCGGTCAACATCAACATACCGTCGTTCATCAAGAACATCGAGCGCGGACACTTCCTCGACGCGGCGCGGGTGCTCAAGCAGACATCGGCGCTGCCAGCCGTCTGCGGGCGCGTCTGCCCACAGGAGAAGCAATGTGAGAGCCGATGCATCCACCTGAAGATGAACGAGCCGGCCGTGGCCATCGGATACCTGGAGCGCTTCGCGGCCGACTATGAGCGCGAGAGCGGACAGGTGGCCCTGCCACACATCGCACCGCACAACGGCATCAAGGTGGCCGTGGTGGGCTCCGGCCCGTCAGGACTGAGCTTCGCCGGTGACATGGTGAAGAAAGGCTTCGAGGTGCATGTCTTCGAGGCGCTGCACGAGATCGGCGGCGTGCTGAAATATGGCATCCCCGAGTTCCGACTGCCCAACCGCATCGTCGACGTGGAAATCGACAACCTCCGCAAGGAGGGCGTGCACTTCCAGACCGACACCATCATCGGCAAGACCATCTCCGTCAAGCAACTGGAGGAGCAGGGCTTCAAGGGCATCTTCGTGGGCTCGGGCGCCGGACTGCCCAACTTCATGGGCATCCCCGGCGAGAACCTCATCAACATCATGTCGTCCAACGAGTACCTGACACGCGTCAACCTCATGGACGCCGCCAACCCCAAGACCGACACGCCGGTCATACTGGGCAAGAAGGTCATCGTGGTGGGAGGCGGCAACACCGCCATGGACTCCTGCCGCACAGCCAAGCGCCTCGGCGCAGACGTGACGCTCGTATACAGGCGATCGGAGAAAGAGATGCCCGCGCGACTGGAGGAGGTGAAGCACGCCAAGGAGGAGGGCATCCGCTTCCTCACGCTGCACAACCCAAAGGAGTACCTGGCCGATGAGGACGGGCGCGTGAAGGCGGCCGTGCTCGACGTGATGAAGCTCGGGGAGCCCGACGCCTCGGGACGCTGCCGCCCGGAGACCACGGGCGAGACGCTGACCATGGAGTGCGACCAGGTCATCGTGGCTGTGGGCGTCTCACCCAACCCGCTGGTGCCCAACTCCATCAGTGGACTGGAACTGGGACGCAAGAACACCATCGTGGTCAACGACAAGATGCAATCGTCGCAGGGCGACATCTACGCCGGCGGCGACATCGTGAGAGGCGGCGCCACCGTCATCCTGGCCATGGGCGACGGACGGCGCGCGGCCGCCAACATGGCCGAGCAACTGCTCAACAAATAGGCAAAAGGCCAAGAAACAAAACCATAACGAGGATGCGTCCACATGCCCCAGCCACAAGGCGGAAGGCAACGTGGACGCATCCTCCAGCTATGACCATTCGACAAACAAAACCATCATGTCTGGCATCTACACCATCCTGCTCCTGCTGCTGAGCAATGTTTTCATGACCCTCGCGTGGTACGGCCACCTGCGCTTGCAGCAGGCGGGCGTGTCGTCGGGCTGGCCACTCATCGCCGTCATAGGCTTCTCGTGGGGCATCGCCTTCTTTGAGTATTGCTGCCAAGTGCCGGCCAACCGCATCGGATACGAGGCCAACGGCGGTCCGTTCTCCTTGGTGCAACTGAAGGTGATGCAGGAGTGCATATCCCTCATCGTCTTCGCCGTCATCGCCAACATGCTGTTTCAGGGGCAAGGGCTACACTGGAACCACATCGCGGCATTCGGTTGCCTCATCGCGGCCGTCTATTTCGTGTTTCTCTGATCCGGACATCACCGGCACCCAACAAAGGGAACTTCCTCAACCATAACGTCAACCATGAACACAAGACTCGGTTATCACATCCTCGCCATCATCATAGCGCTCATCTGGGGCGTGACCTTCGTCAACTCCAAGCAGCTGCTCATGGCCGGCTTGCAGGCACACGAGATTTTCACGTTGCGCTTCCTGCTGGCCTACCTGTGCATCTGGACCATCTCGCCCCACCGTCTATGGGCCGACAACTGGCGCGACGAGTTGCGCATGGTGCTGCTGGGGATAACGGGCGGGTCGCTCTATTTTGTCACCGAGAACATGGCCGTCCGCATCGACTATGTCACCAATGTGTCGTTCATCGTCTGCACAGCGCCCCTGCTGACGACGCTCATCGCACTGGCGTTCCTAAGCGATGTGAAGGCCACACGGCCCCTCATTGTGGGGTCACTGCTGGCCACCGCCGGCGTGGCCCTGGTGGTGTTCAACGGGCAGATCGTACTGAAGCTCAACCCGTTGGGAGACGCCTTGGCCTTGTCAGCCGCCCTGTGTTGGGCCGTCTACAGCATTCTGCTGCGTGACGTGAGCCATTACAGCGCCGTCTTCGTCACCCGGAAAGTATTCTTCTATGGTCTCGTCACAGTGCTGCCCGTCTTCATCATCCACCCGTGGCAGTACCCACTGCACAGCCTGTTGCGCCCCATCGTCTTGGGCAACCTGCTCTTTCTCGGCATCATCGCCAGCTTCGCGTGCTTCGCACTGTGGAGCTTGGCCAGCAAGAAGCTTGGGGCGCTCATGGTGAGCAACTACGTCTACCTCAATCCCATCAGCACCTTTGTGGCGAGCGCACTCGTGCTCGACGAGCCAATGACCCTGATGGCCGCCTGTGGTTGCGCCTGCATTTTGTTGGGTGTCTACTGGGCAAACAACCCGAGCAGGCGGCAGGGCTGATCATGTCCGGAAAATATACGGATTTGAACACCAGCCCCGTAGGGGCTTGTTGTCTGCGATATTTTACCGGACACTAATAATAAGTAAACATCCCCATTCCTTCCGGTTGGAAGAAACGGGGATGTTTTTATGTGGTGGCTGGCGCACTGACAGCCACAAAGGGCAGGCCAGCCACAAGAAATGCCACAAGCCTATTTACTTGATGTTGGGCTCTTGCAGTCCGTAATGCTTTTTCTTGTCAATGACCAAGAGAATGAGGTTGAGGACCACCGCCGCCACACCGAATGAGCAGAACACGCTCATGCTGGTCTTGTAAGAGGGGTCTGCGCCATTGAGCTTGCCGATGAGCATCGGCACGAGGCTCAGGCCAATGTTCTGTATGTAGAAGATGATGGCATAGGCCGATCCCAACAACTTCATCGGGATGATCTTCGGGACACTCGGCCACATGGCTGAGGGCACAAGCGAGAAGGACACACCCAAGAGGATCATGATGATCACCGCAAACCAGCCGTAAGGCAGGATGTGGATGGCAAAGATGAAATGGATGATGGCCAACATGATGGAGCCGATGAGCATCAGCGTGGCACCCCTTCCTATCTTGTCATAAAGGGAGCCGAACAACGGCGTCAGCAGGATGGTGCCAAAGGGGATGAGACCCGGGATGATGCCCGCCAGGTTCTCCGGCACATTGTAATTGGCTATCATCAGCTTGGTGGCAAACTTCAAGAAGGGGAACACGCCACTGTAGAACAACAAGCACAGCAAGCAGATGCACCAGAAGCCCGGGTTGGAGAATATGTACTTCAAGTCGACGAAATGGAACTTGTCGTCCTCCGCGTCACCCTGCGCTTCCGCCGTTTGCGCCTGTGCGCCTTTCGCCTCCTCCACACTGCGGTCGAGCTTCTTGTCCATCACGACATAGACCAGGAAGGCAAGGAACCCGATGATGAGCAGCACGGCGCCCAACAGGATGGGTGCGCTCACCTTGCCGCCGAAAGCCTTGGCCATGGGCAGGGAGCCCATCATGGCCGCAGCGGTGCCCAGGCGGGCGAGAGCCACCTGTATGCCCATGGCCGAGGCGAGCTCATGGCCGGTGAACCACTTGGTGATGATCTTGGAGACGGTGATGCCGCAAATCTCACAACCCACACCAAAGATGGAGAAGCCAAGGGATGCGACCGCCGCCGACATGGGCAGGTTGCCCTTGAAGACGATGATGTTCAAGAAGATGCTGGAACCGCCAAAGTCATGGCTGACACCGAAGAACTTGATGATCACGCCGATGACCATCAACGCGCAAGCCAACACCCCCGTGAAGCGGATGCCCATCTTGTCGAGGATGATGCCGCCGAAGAAGAGCATGAGGAGGAACACATTGATGAGGCCGTAACTTCCGGAGAAGAAGCCGTAATCGTCAGACGACCAGCCAAGGCCGCCGCCCTCGACGGGCTTGGTGAGCAGCACCTCAAGCGGCGACATCACGTCGGTGATGAAGTAGCCCATCATCATCGTGAAGGCCACAATGAAGAGTGCGGTCCAACGGGCACTCTTACTGTCACTCAGAATAGTTTGAATCTTTTCTACCATGTAAGATTATTGTGTTTGTGTTATTTCTTTAGCCACTTGTCGAGCCAGTTGAAGAACGTGCGCTGCCAGAGGATGCCATTCTGCGGCTTGAGCACCCAGTGGTTCTCGTCGGGGAAGATGAGGAGCTCAGCGGGTATGCCCTTCATGCGCGCGGCATTGAAGGCGCCAAAGCCTTGGTTGGCATTGATGCGATAGTCCTTCTCACCGTGGATGCAGAGGATCGGCGCGTCCCACTTGTCGACAAAGCGGTGGGGACTGTTCTCATAGGTGCGGCGTGCGGCGTCCGTCTGGTCCTTGTTCCAGTAGGCGTCGTCATACTCCCAGTTGCTGAACCAAGCCTCCTCGGTGTCTGTGTACATCGACTCGAGGTTGAAGGCGCCGTCGTGTGCGATGAAGCACTTGAAGCGCTTGTCGTGATGGCCGGCCAGGTAATAGACCGAGAAGCCACCGAAGCTGGCGCCCACGGCGCCCAGGCGGTCACGGTCGACAAACGGCAGGTTGGCCGTCGCGTCGTCGATGGCCGAGAGATAGTCGCGCATGCACTGTCCGGTCCAGTCGCGGCTCACCGCCTCGTTCCACTCATTGCCGAAGCCAGGCAGGCCGCGACGGTTGGGTGCCACGATGACATAGCCGTGCGAGGCCATGATGCTGAAGTTCCAGCGATACGACCAGAACTGCGAGACGGGGCTCTGCGGTCCGCCCTCACAATATAATAAGGTGGGATATTTCTTCGTTTCGTCAAAGTGGGGCGGCAGGATGATCCACACCAGCTCTTGCTTGCCGTCGGAGGTCTTCACCCATCGCTGCTGCACGGTGGGCAGCGCCAACTGGCTGAAGATGTGTCCGTTCTCATCGGTGATGGCCTCCACCGTGGCCTTCTTCTCCTTCTTGGCCGGCGTCACCACATAGAGCTCGTCGGGATGGAGCATGGAGTGGCGCGTGGCGAGGAGCTGCTTGCCGTTGAGCATGGCTATCGACCCGAAGTCGTTCCAGGCGTCGTCGGTGACCTGCTTGACCTGTCGGTCGAAGCCCACCTGGTAGATGCGCTCCGTGGCGTGCCAGCAAGCCGTGAAATAAAGGCTCTTGGAATCGGGCGCCCAGCAGAAGCCGTCGACATTGGTCTCCAGGTTCTTGCTGTCACAGAGGTATGTCTTCTTGCCCGTGGCCAGCTCATAGACACAGAGGCGGTTCTGGTCGCTCTCATATCCGTCGTGCTCCATGCTCTGCCATGCCACATACTTGCCGTCGGGCGAGAACTGCGGGTTCTGGTCGTAGCCCACCTGCATGTCGCCCGCCTGGTGGTTCACCTTCTGGTTGCGCATGCTCTTGGTGGGGTCGATCGTCGGCTCCTTGTAACCCTCTGGCTTGCAGAGGTTGCGGGTGTTCTTGGTGCTTATGTCATAGAGATAGATGTCCGAGTCGGTGGAGATGGCATAGGCCACGCCCTCCTTCTTGCGGCATGTGTAAGCGATCTGTCGCGAGTCAGTGCTCCAGGCCAGTTGCTCGATGCCGCCGAAGGGTGCCATCGGGCACTCATAAGGCTCGCCCTTGAGGATGTCCTCGCCCTCGCTGACCTTGTTGCCGTTGACCGTGGCCAGGAAGGGATGGGCGACGCTCTCCACATAGTGGTCCCAGTGGCGGTAGTTGAGGTCGGTGACAAGACGTCCCGTTGCCTTGGGCAGGTCGTCGGGGTTCTGCTGGATGGATCCGTGGTAGGGTATGCTCTTGATGAGGATGACCTTCGACCCGTCGGGCGAGAAGCTGAAGCCCTCGATGTCGATGGTGGAGCTGGTCAGCTTGACGCGGTCCGTGCCGTCGGGGTTCATCTTCCACAACTGTCCGTCGCGGAGGAATGCGATCTTCGTGCCGTTCTCGATCCATGCGGGATCACTCTCGCTCACGGCGTCCTGCGTCAGGCTGGTGGGCTGGGCGATGGTCTTGCCCACCTTCGTGGGTTGCACAAAGAGCATCGTGTGGCTCTTGTTCTCCTTGACACTGTAGTAGGACACCTGGTAAGCCACCTGCTTCCCGTCGGGCGAGGGCGTCGCTGCGCCCAGCCGTCCCATGGCCCAGAGGGCTTCGGGAGTCATGAGGTCTGAGGATAACTGGATGTTGTTTTTCTGGATCATGTTTTGGGCATTGGCCACTGGTGCGCACGTGAGCAGCGCCCCGAGCGCCAAGACAATAGCTTTGTTCATTGTCGATATGAATAAAGCGGCAGGGTGGCGTCGTCTGTCAGACGAAGCGTCACCCTGCCGCATGGGTTGGTGTTATCGTTTGCGATGATTGTTGGCGTTCTGCTGCTGTTGCATCTGCTGTTGTTGCATCTGCTGCAGCGCCTGCAGGCGTGCCGCCAGTCCCTTCATCTTCTGTGGGTTGCTGGCGTTCTCCTTGTAACGCGCCTCGAGGATCGACAACAACTTGGCGTCGTCGGTGGTGTGGCGCAGCACGAACATGATGCTCGCCGAGAGGATCAGCGTGACGAAGTAGTAGAAGTTGAGGCCCGACGAGTAGTCGTTGAAGATGAAGAAGAACATCAGCGGCATGAGGAACATCATCCACTGCATGACCTTCATCTGCTCGGCCTGCTGGCCGACCATCTGGTCTTTCTGCATCTGCATGGTGATCCATGTGTAGAGCACCATGGCCACGGTGTAGAGCACACAGGTGAGGCTGAGGTGGTCACCGATGAGCATGATGTTGGTGCTCCACTCGAAGATGGGGTCATAGGTCGACAGGTCGCTCATCCACAGGAAGCTCTCTCCGCGGAACTGTATGGCGTTGGGCACGAAGTTGAACATGGCCACCCAGATGGGCATCTGTATGAGCATGGGCAAGCATCCCGAGAGGGGGCTGACGCCATACTTGGAGTATTCGGCCATCATGGCCTGCTGCTTCTGCATCTGGTCCTCAGGCTTGTTGAACTGCTTGGTCGCCTCGTCGAGTTTCGGCTTGAGCACGCGCATCTTGGCCGAGCTCATGTAGCTCTTCTTCACCATGGGATAGGTGATGAGCTTCAGCAGGATGGTGATGAGGATGAGCACCACGCCCATGGGAAGCCCCCAGTCGCTCAGCCATGTGAACACGGGGAGTGTGAACCACCGGTTGATGTATCGGAAGAGGGGCCATCCGAGGTAGACGATCCTCTGCATGTCGAGCTCCTTGCCGAAGGTGCTTTGCTTCTCCACCTGCCGGAGGACGTAGAAGTCGTTGGGTCCGTAGTAGAACTCAAACTCAGACGCCTTGGCGCCCGTGGGGTCGAAGGTCGTGCGCACCTGTGCCGTGAGGTCCTTGAGATAGCGTACGGGCCAGTCCTCCTGTTCCTTCTTGTCGAAGAGCTTGCTCTCGAGCTGTCCGCCCTTCTGGAAGTTGTCCTTCGAGATCATGACCGCCGAGAAGAACTGGTTCTTGAAGGCGATCCAGTCGATGTCGTCCTCAGTGGTCTCCTTCTTGGTCTTGGCCTCGCTGATGTAGTCGGTGCCGCCGTCGCTCTCCTTCCAGTCGAGGCGCGCATAGCGGTTCTCGAAGGTGAAGCCGCGCTCCTGCTCCTTCACCTTCTCATGCCAGTCGACGCCGAGCGTCGAGGCGCTGGGGTCGAAGAGACCGGCCATGCCCACGGCCCGCAAGCTCATGTGGAGCATGTAGTCGCTGCCCAGTCGATAGGTGAGGATGAGCGACTTGCCCTCGGCGGCCTCGGCGGTCAGCGTGACGGTGCTGTCCGTCTGGTCGGTGGGCACGAAGTAGAGGTCGCCGGTGCTGATGTTCATCTCCTTGGCCACGAGCGTGAAGTTGAGGCTCTGGTCCTTGCCGCTGAAGAGCGTCACGCCGCCGAGGTCGTCACTCTTGCCGGTCTTGTCGGCAATGTCGTGACCCACATAGCGCTTGCTTCCCTTTTCGTTTTTCACATACGCCTTGGTGACTGTTCCTCCCTTGGTGGACAGGGTGATGGCGAGTTTCTTGTTTTGCAGCACGACATCCTGCGCCGTTCCGGTGAGGGCCTTGTGGAAGAGCGCCGTGGTGTCGGCCGCAATCTTCTCCTTGGCCTGCTGCTGCCGCTTGAAGGCGGCGGTCTTCTCGGCCTGTTCGGCCTTCTGCTGGGCCACCTGTGTCAGCGAGTCTTCGACAGCCTGGGCGCGCAGTTCCTCCTTGGAGGGTTGCGAGTACCAGCTGAAGCCCACAAGCACCACAGCGATGAGCACAAAACCTATCAGTGTGTTCTTATTCATTCTTACCTTATTAAACTAATGATGTCAACAGCCTCCGCTGTTACTTTGTTTCCTGTTTCTGGTTTGCGATGGCCGCCTTCACGAAGTCGACGAAGAGCGGGTGCGGCTTGAGCACGGTCGACTGGTACTCGGGGTGGAACTGTGTTCCGATGTACCACTTGAGCGACGGTATCTCGACAATCTCCACGAGGTCGCTCTCCGGGTTGCGTCCCACGCAGAGCATGCCGTTGCGCTCAAACTCCTTCTCGAAGACGTTGTTGAACTCGTAGCGGTGGCGGTGGCGCTCCTGGATGTGCTCCTGCTTATAGATATTGAACGCGTGCGAGCCCTGGCGGAGCACGCACTCATAGGCGCCGAGGCGCATCGTACCGCCCATGTTGGTGATGTTCTTCTGCTCCTCCATGATGTCGATGACGTTGTGCGGCGTCTTCTCGTCCATCTCGCGGCTGTTGGCGTCGGCATAGCCGAGCACGTTGCGGGCAAACTCGATGACGATCATCTGCATGCCAAGGCAGATGCCGAAGGTGGGTATGTCGTGTGTGCGCGTGTAGTGTGCCGCCACGATCTTCCCCTCGATGCCGCGCTGTCCGAAGCCCGGGCAGATGACGATGCCGTCCTGTCCGGCGAGCTTCTCGGCGACGTTGTCCTCGGTGATGTATTCGGAGTTGATGAAGGTGATGACCGTCTTGTGGTCGTTGTAGGTGCCGGCCTGCGAGAGGCTCTCGCGGATGCTCTTGTAGGCGTCCTGCAGGTCATACTTGCCCACGAGTCCGATGCGCACCTCCTTGGTGGCCTTGTTGCGGCGCTCGAGGAAGGCGCGCCATGGGCCGAGGCCCGGCTTCTCGCCCGGCTCGATGCCGGCCTTGCGGAGGATGGCCGTGTCGAGGCCCTGGTTCTGCATGTTGACGGGCACCTCATAGATACTGGGCAGGTCCTCGCTCTGGATGACGCAGTCGAAGTCGACGTTGCAGAAGGCGGCCACCTTCTTGCGCACCTGGTCGGAGAGGTGCTTCTCCGTGCGGAGGATGAGCACGTCGGGCTGTATGCCGACGCTCTGCAGCTCCTTGACGCTGTGCTGCGTGGGCTTGGTCTTCAGCTCGCCCGCGGCGCGCAGGTAGGGCACGTAGGTCAAGTGCACGTTGACGGCGTTGCGCCCGAGCTCCCACTTCAACTGGCGTATGGCCTCCATGAACGGCGCGCTCTCGATGTCGCCGATGGTGCCGCCGATCTCGGTGATCACAAAGTCATAGTGGTTTTTCTGCCCGAGAGACTTCACGTTGCGCTTGATCTCGTCGGTGATGTGTGGCACCACCTGGATGGTCTTTCCCAGGTAGTCGCCGCGTCGCTCCTTGTCGATGACCGACTTGTAGATGCGGCCTGTGGTGAGCGAGTTGGCCTTGGTGGTCTGGATGCCGGTGAAACGCTCGTAGTGGCCGAGGTCGAGGTCGGTCTCCATGCCGTCCACCGTGACGTAGCACTCGCCATGCTCGTAGGGGTTGAGCGTGCCCGGGTCAATGTTGATGTAGGGGTCAAATTTCTGGATGGTGATGTTATAGCCTCTGGCCTGCAATAGCTTGCCTATGGACGAGGAGATGATGCCTTTGCCCAGAGAAGACACAACACCGCCCGTGACGAAGATGTACTTTGTTTCTGCCACAATCGTAAGTGTTAAAATGGGTAATTCAAAATTTGCAGCAAAGGTAGCACTTTTTTGTGATATGGGCAAAAAACATGGATGAAACTTTGGCTCACCGCGCAAAGTCGGTGGAAGGGCCGTGGCCTCCCGGCGGCGAGAACCGCTCGGCGGGGACAGGCGTTGTCGTGATTTTTGGCTAAAAAGTTTGTTCGTGATTTCGGTTGAACTAGCGCGCGAAAACTGCGTTTTTGCCCCGACTTGGGCGCGTTTGCGGCCCGCCACTTCAAAGAATGTGCCTAATCTATGTGCGATAAGTACCGAATCACGACGTGATATGTACCGAATCGCAGTGAGATTAGGCACATATCGCACATAGATTAGGCACATATCGTTATGAAAAGTATTTACGTTTGAATGAAAAAGAAAACCGTATTTTCATAAACCACTCATTGTCAGACATTTGCGAAAACCGCTCTATTTTCGCGTATTTGCGCCAAAATATTTCGTTGTCGAAAATAACGCACGTTTTTCTCTATAGTTTGTCCACTTTTTTCCGCAACGCGATGCGCATCGCCTTGTTTCTTGTCCGTCCGCCCGGGGGCTTCCGTGGGGATGGCAGGCGCTATTTTCGGAAAAACGCTGGCACCGATGGGGCGCCAGCGTTTTTGTTTGCGGCCGGCCCTTCCTCTTGCGCGGAAGGGGCTGGCCTGGGTGTTATCCTGAAGACGTAGTCTTTCTACTTGTTCACGTACTTCTTGCCGTTCACGATGATTATGCCGTGCCCGAAAGCGTTGCGGCCGATGCCGGCGCCTCCGTCGGTGCGCCCGAGCACTTGGCCGGACACGCTGTAGATGGTAGCCGGACGGTCCGTGTCCGCACGGACCTCAAAATATAGTGGTTCATGTATTTATAGTCTTCTGCTCGCGGTATGTCCCCGAAGGGGGCCAACAGTGCATAACCGCGGGTGACCAACGGGAACCTGCGGTTTCTAAATGGTGTCGGGTTAGGCGTCCTCAAAGAGGACGAAATTTGCAGAAGACTCTCTGACCAACAGGAGGTAACCTCTTAATTGCCCTTCTTGGTCATATTAGCGTGTTCGCCCTCTTCGAGGACGCTTTAAGCAGTATCGTATAACCGCAGGTTCCCGTTGGTCACCCGCGGTTATGCACATTTGCCCCCTTCGGGGACATACAACAAGCGTGATGCATTTTCGTATGCAAATTGGAAATGGTCATATTTCGCTATAATTTGCAAAATATAAACATCTCATTCACAACAACTTAAGTCGTGATATTTAGCAAAAGTCATGTCCGAAAAATATTCGGATTTTGAACACCCTACCCTACGGGGCTGGGATACATAATTTAAACATGGCCTCTCTGATAAAATGAATATATGAAAATCGGTCAAGTAAGGGCGATTCCAATAGCTCTGCTCTTTGCTTGACCGATTCTTTTCTGTTCGTATTTTGCAGGATACCGTTATCTATTCGCAAGTACCTGCATATAGTCTATCTATTGGAAAAATCAAATCCCAATTCTTCCCCCACACGACATTCCCGAATTCTATCTTAAACTTCTTGAATTTTTTTTCGTTTAAGTAGGAGTCATACTGAGGATGTGGATGCTTTCGGATGAATGCACCAACATCTATGGTTTTTGTTACGCCGTCAGAAAACTCTAATTTTACACAGAGTGGCGCAACGTATTTAGCGGAAACGATACTTAAATTCATAATTTCTTCGTAATTTTAGTTGAACGTACTCTCTTTTTGTAAATAAAGAAGTTTACCCATTTCTCAACGATATTTTTGTAATACTTTCTAACAAATGCCTCGGCTGTTGCAGCGTCTTTTTCGCTTAATGGAGGCATCTTGCTGGATGGACGACGGCGGAGCTCTGTTAGTTTTCCGTCTTCCATTAAAATCTCAAAGATAGCTTCGTGTCCTTCTTTGTTCACATGGACATGAATCGGTTCGTGCTCGTTTGAGTAGAACAGGAATATGAAACCGAAGTATTCAAATATCTTTGGCATAAGTCTTTTCTTTTTTAATTATATTGCAAATATAGTGTCTTTAGTTGAAAGTTCCAAATATTTTAGTTTTTTGCACTTAGCCCAACTTTGACCCCTATCAAGAAAATTCAAGGAATTTCAACAGATTCTTGAAATCATTTCAGCCCGGACATGTAGTGATGCCGTCGCACAGCAATCGCACCACGGTAAAATCCTCTATTATTCCACACGAATCAACACGGGCCCAAATAAATTCCCCCGAAAAGGAGCCTGACTCTCGAATTTTATGCTTACCTTTGCCATGCGCCAACTGTTCTTTATTGAAGTTCATCACCAAGGCAAGTGACTTTTGGGCATGCGAAGCGCCAAACAACAGACTGTTGTCCAGTGATTTGCTATTAAGATAAATCAGAATTCCGCTTATTTGAGAAGAAAACCATGACAGGAAAACGATTATACAGCATCAGCATTCTGCGCGTATTGGCCATGCTGCTGGTGGTCTACTACCACTGCATCTGCCCTTATTACATTTGGAGTAGTGGCGTCGACTGCGCCGAAGTGACCGTACCCTTATACACGAAACTTTCTTTGGGTCTACTGAAGGTACACCTGCCGATATTCTTCATTGCGGCAGGCTATCTGTTTGGTTATAAGCGATTTAGGGGGGGGGTACGCCGACCAGCGTCAGTTTCTTCTCGATAAGGCGTTGCGTGTGCTTGTGCCGTATCTCACGGTAGGGCTGTTGCTGATAGCGTTGCGCCAAGGAAACCTCTACGGACTGGTCGTCGGGACATGTAGCCACCTATGGTTTCTCGTCACCATCTTCGAGTGCTACGCCGTGGGCAAACTCATTGATTTCACATTGTGGGAAAGAAGGCATATCCAGGGGGCGGCATTTTTAACATCCGCAGTCTGCATGGTGCTTTCTTATTACGCTTTCGCTTTGGGCAGCACGTTCCCTCGCTACTTCTTCTTCTATTTTGGAGGCATGCTCATTGCGACAGTGGATCTCGGTCGTTTGCGAAAATGGCGAGGACTCTTTGCTGCAGTGGCCGTGGTGTCGCTTGCAACAATGGTGATAGAAGCTGCGTTCTGTGAACAAAGTCGACTCTCGTATCCATGCAGTGAAGCGTTTGTCTTTTCCTTGTTCCTCGTCATCCGCATGTCGCGCATCGCTGACGTGCCACGATGGTTAAAGAGTCTTGACGCGTGTAGCATGGGCATCTATATCGTACACCACATAGTCATACAGGCTGTGAACCGCACCGACCTCCTGCATCCGGTTCTGCAGACCCACTACTATGTCTACCCTGCCATACAGTTTGTCCTCGTCCTGCTCTTCAGTTGGAGCGTTGTGCACATACTGCGGCGATATGCCGTGGCCAAGTATTTCGGGCTGTAAGGCAAGGATCCAACTCATGCTGGTTATCATCTTGCCCGCTACGAAATTTATAAATGTGGCCTTAAAACACGGCATGTTTATAAATTATTAGTGTCCGGTAAAGTATCGCAGACAACAAGCCCCGTAGGGGACAAATCCGAATATTTTCCAGACATGACTTTTGCTAAATTTTACGACTTAAGTTGTTGTGAATGAGATGTTTATATTTTGCAAATTATAGCGAAATATGACCATTTCCAATTTGCATAAAAAAAGCGTCACGCTTGTTGCATGTCCCCGAAGGGGGCAAATGTGCATAACCGCGGGTGAACAACGGGAACCTGCGGTTATACGATACTACTTAAAACGTCCTCGAAGAGGGCGAACACGCATATAACAAGAAGGGCAATTGAGCGCTTTACTTCCTAATGGTCAGAGAGTCTCTGCAAATTTCGCCCTCTTCGAGGACGCCAGTTCCGACACCATTTGGAAACCGCAGGTTCCCTTCGGTCACCCGCGGTTATGCAGAGTTAGCCCCCTTCGGGGACATACCACGAGCAGGAGACTATAAATACGAGAACCGCTATATTTTGCTGCAGAATCGTGTCCGATTTTGAAGCTGATTTTGAACACCCTACCCAATAGCCCCGTAGGGGCGGCATAGTATAGCGTAGGGGCTCGCCCCTACGTTTATCGACGTATTGCCGTGCCCCTGTAAGGGGCGCATAATTAAATTGAATGCGGATGAATGATGCGCCCCTTACAGGGGCAGAGGGTGGGCAATGGTGCAAAAGGGGCGAGCCCCTACGCTATACTATGCCGCCCCTACGGGGCTGGGGGACAAATCTGTATTTCGATCGAGACAAAGTTACATCCCCGGATGGTTACAGCAAAAAGCCCCCCGCAACTGCCAGGTTCATTGTAACCTCGGCAACTGCGGGGAGAAATAGTGCGGGCGGAGCCCTCGCATGGGTCCGCCCGTCACTCAGAATTAATCGCTTATTTTACAACAATCTTCTTTCCGTTGGTTATGTAGACGCCAGCAGGTAGCTTCACGCCCTCGGGCATGCGGCGACCCATGAGGTCATACCAGGGCTGCGGCTTGTCGGCAGCGGTGGGCACCTGGTTGTCGGCGATGCCCGTGATGGGGCTATAGTCGTCGTTGTTGGTGAGGTAGACGTCCTCGACCTGGATGTCTTGTCCGCCCGTGCCCCAGAAGCTGACGATGCAGACGTTGGACGCGTCGAGGGCCTGTCCCTTCTTGTCGTCGGATGTGTACTTGGCCGACTTCAGGTTGACCACGATCTGCTTGCGCGTGCCGAAGTCGGATGTGGAGTGGCAAGCGCTCCAGATGCTGTGGGTCGTGAATATGTTGAGGTGCGACGAGCTGCTGGTCTTCTTGAGCTTCACCACGAGGTACTTGTAGCCAGAGAAGTCGGCTCCGTTGCTGTATTCCCATCCCATCTGTCCCCACTGTCCGGGTCGGAAGTTGCGGGTGGCCTCCGTGTAGACGCCCTGTCCGTAGAAGGAGGTCTTGATGCATGAGGCGGCGAAGGGGAAGAATGTGGAGCGCACCTCGAAGGTCTGGCTCATCTCGTTGCCCAGCGGGTCGGTGTAGGTGGCGGTCACCTCGGCCGTTCCCTCGCTGAGGCCCGTGATGCGCCCGCCGCTGATCTCCACGCAGTCGCCCTTGACGGTGTATCGCGCCTGCTCCGCGACGTTGTCGGTGTGGCCGTCGCGATAGGTGGCCGTGAGCGTCATCGCCGTGCTGTTGCCGACGAGGATCTCCTTGGCGGAGGCGTCGAGGTCGAGGCTTTCGACGGTGAGCATGTCCTCGCTGTAGCCCTGGAAGTCCTCGGGGTAATAGTTGGCCTCGTCAAACTTGCTCTCCGTGGAGAACCAGTCGAAGTCGGCATAGCCCTCCGAGTCGGGCGTCGTGGAACCGCAGAAGATGCCGAAGCGCGCTCCGACGAAGACGCTGAGGTTGTAGCGCAGCGGCGTCTGGCTGCCAATGGCGGTATAGCGGTTATTGTCGAGTGAATAGAAGAACTGCGACTTGCTGGTCTTGTAGGTGACCATGCCACGCAGGTAGATGATGTCGGTGTCAGGCAGTTCGATGATCTTCTCGGCAGGCGAGAAGTCGTCGACCTTGCCCAGCGTGTCTTGCTTCCAGTGGAGCTGGAGCTTGCCGTCCTTGCGCTCCACGGCGAGCATGGCGTAGGGGTCCTGGAAGACGCTGATGCCGGCGTAGTCGCCCTCGGCCAGGTGGCTGACATCGAGGCGCACGGTGCCCCTTGACGACTTGTCGGTGAAGGCGAAGATGCGCTGCGTGAGCATGTTGCGGACCTGTGTGAGGCGGTCGGCCGTGCCCGAAGGCTTGAGGCGCAACCATCCCGGGCGCTCAAAGAGGCTCCATGCCGCATTGTCGGGGTTGTGGTTCCACTCCCACTGCATGCCAAGCGGATAGCTGCGGAAGTTGTCGTTGGTGGGCAGTGCCTGGATGGGGCTGCAGGTGCCGGTGACGGGCTTGGTGTAGGTCGTGACGGGCACGCCGTCGTTGCCCACGACGGGCCAGTCGTCAACCCACTTCACGGGTTGCAGGTTGGGCATGCGGCCCAGACATCCTAGGTCTTCCTGCAGGACGGTCCACCACTGTCCCTTCTGCGTGTCGACGAGTGCGCCCTGGTGCACGGTGTTGGCCTTTCCGTTGATGGTCTTCTCGACCAGCATCTTCTCCTCATAGGGGCCGAAGATGTCCTTGGAGCGGAAGACGGCCTGTCCTGAGGGCCATCCGCCATAGGTGGCGTAGATGTAATAGTAGTCGCCGATCTTGTAAAGGTGGCTGCCCTCGAGGCCCGACTTGTCCTTGATCACGTTCTGCTCGCGGATGTAGTTGAAGTCCTCGTCGAGCTCGCACATCTGGATGTTGCCGATGCCGCAGGCCACATAGACCTTGCCGTTGTCGAAGAGCATGCCGGGGTCATAGTAGACGCGGGGCAGCTGCTTCATGGTCCACTTGCCCTCGGGGTCGGTGGCCGTCAGCAGGAAGCCGCCGGCGTCGCTGCCGTTGATGAGGATATAGAACTTGCCGTCGTGATACTTCATCGAGCAGGCCCACATGCCACGTGCGTAGGCGTTCTTGCCGCCCAGCAGCGAGTAGTCGTCCTTCGACGTGAGCTGCGTGAGAGGATTGGCGCAGTATTCCCAGTTGACGAGGTCTTTCGACTTGAGGATCGTGGCGCCGGGGAAGTGGTGCATGGTGGTGGTGACCATATAATAGGTGTCATCGACGCGGATGACATCGGGGTCGGGGAAGTCGGCGAAGACCACAGGGTTCTTGTACTTGCCATTGCCGAGGTCGCTGACCGAGCCGCCTGTGAAGTCGGCATGGGGCCAGTCCTTGTTGTAATACTCGGCATACCAGTCCATGCAGGCCTTGCCGCAAGCCTCCTCGAGGCCGTCAAAGGCGGGCACCACCTTATTCTTGTTGATGAGGGTGTCGATGTCAATCATGCATCCCGTCCCGGAGAGCGTCATGGAGATGTTGCCGTAGTGGTCGAGCAGTGCCTTGTAGGCCTTGCCCCACTTCGACGTGGAGCCTGTGGCCCACGTGCCATAGTTGGCCGCCACCCATGTGCCGTGCTCATTGTAGTGTCCGGCTCCGGGTTTCTCGGGGCTCCAGTCCACCTCGGTGATGATGACGGGATAGTTGTCGACGACGGGCACCTGCTGGTGAAACTGCTTGATGTTGTTCTCCGGACTGGGCGTGTCGTCGCTGCAGCCGTACCATCCGCAGTAGTCGTGCACGGCGTAGCCGATGTTGTAACCCTCGATGGGATTGGTGGCGTAGCTCGTGTAGTTGGACTGCCATCCGGTGCCGGGCACCCAGATGATGCCGGTGAAGCCGTTGGCGCGGATCTTGTTGACGATGGGCTGGAAGAAGTCGTGGAGGGCCTTCGGGTCGTCCTTGCCCTCGGCGTTGAGCAGCGCCACGGGCTCATTGGCCAGCTCGATGCTGATCTGGCCCGAGTACTTGCGTATGGAGTCGTTCTGCGTGAAGAGGTCCCACACGGTCAGGAGGTACTGGTTGTAGTAGTCGCCCACCTGCACCTTGCTGGGGCACACTCCTGGGGGACGCACCACGACGTACATCCTGTGGTCCATGGCCGCCTTGGCCAGTGGGAAGTAGAGCGACTTGAGATAGGTGCGGAGGCGCGTTGGGTTGAACTTCTTGATGTTGGCCTCGCCCGTGGCGTCATCGGCCTGTCCTGTGGACCCGGAGTAGACATAGTCTGACGAGGGGTCGTTGGTCCAGGCGGGATCCATGTGCAGGCGGAACACGTTGCAACGCGCCTTCTCGAGGCCGGTGAAGAGCTTCTTGAAATAGGTGATGCAGGGCGTGACGCTGCTGTAGCTCGACCCCCAACGCCCTCCGTTGAAATAGGCGTTGGGCGTGTCCATCACACCATGTAGCACGACATGGTTGCCGTGCTGGTCGGTCAGCCATTTTCCGTCCACCTTGAGCGTGGGCAAGGGCTTGGGCAGGGTCACCTGTTCCTGCTCAGCCGTGGCCGTGGCCACCCCTCCGAGGAGGAGCAGCGCAGCCAGCGTGGTTTGCTTAAGGAATTGTTTCATGTCTCTATTGGTTTTGTTCGTTTTCGTCGTTATTGTCATCACATCATGGCCTCACGCCATGTGGCTTTGATGTGCAAATGTATCAAACCTCCGCCAAGCCACCAAGGGATTAGGGCACGTTTTGCGCCGATGTGACCATTTGCAACGCATTAGAGACATTACAACAAAAGATATAGGCAGTTTTATCGTTTCGGATAGTTGCCTATATCTTCCATTTCTTTCGTATCCTGTACGCGGTGATAATCGCACAGTAACAAGATGGGAATGGGACAGAAAAGAGCGCGAAAGATGACAAAACGCTACATGAGCGAACATGTCCATTATCCTGTGGTAATTTATAGAACCACCCTATAATCCATCCTGCTCCTTTGTCACCAGCCGCACTTCCACATTGACGCGGAAGTCATTGATGTGGCAGAGGTCTTCAAAGGAGTAATCGAAGAGGTCGCAATATAGGTGGTGGAAGGGCATGAGGAAATACTGGTCTTGGTAAGCAGGGTAATGGATGCCCTCATCCCATGTGCGCCCGTCATCGCCAACCATGTCCTCGAAATCTTCCCATTCATCTTTCGTGTAGACATTCACTGAGCGTTCAAAACAAGCCACAAAACCACGGTCATGGTGGTAGCCATGTCCCAACTGGGCGATGATGTTCCAAATGTGGGTGTAGGAAATGTTGTCCTCCTCATCAACAAGCCTGTCGTCCTCCTCGTCATCCGACTCGAATTTGCGCACGTAGTTCAGTTCGCTCCGGCTGTCCTGCCATTCGGGATGCACGTACACTTCCACGTTGTAGTAGTCCCCGTGTCGCACGTTCTCCATCCATTCCAATGACTGCGATGTCTTTTTCGCCAAGCGATACGCTTTATATACGGCACGCATCAGCAAGTCGTTCAGACGTCCTATCCGTCGGGCATTCTCTGGATTGTGCACCCAAGTACGGTTCATCATCAACCTTCTGTCGCGGAGCAGAGACTCAACCCGTTCTTCCTGATCGTCCACCTTGTCCTTATGTTCCTTGGTATAGCAAAAGTCATTGCATCCCTTGTAACCCATCTCCATCAGTTTCACATACTCTTTCTTGATGAGGGTTTCCAGTTCGTCAAGTGTCATTGTCTCGACTTCCTTGTTCTCATACTCACGTTTCTTTGCGTTCCAACGCTTCTCCGCCTCGGTGAACTCGTCGGGCTTGCAGTTCTCGTCGTAAGCCTGCGAGGTGCCGTCGTTGCAGAAGCCGGCATAGCCTATGAACACATGCTCCTCGTAACGCTCTACCATGTCGTCGTAGATGAAAGGTATCAGTTCGTTGCCCTCACGGTCAATCACTCCAGCCTTGTAGTCCTTCCATGTCAACGCCTTTCCATCATGGTGGAAGTCGATGGGATAACCGTATATAGGCGGAAGCAGGATGCGTTGCTCCGGCAGATAGATGCGACCGTATTTGCCGTCTTGACGAAACCAAATTTCGTCATTAACACCACTCCTCCACGAATCCGACTCCACGTTCTGGAAGCAAGGCTTTATATACCATATCCGTTCGCCTTTCTTCTTGATGCCGTAGAGTTTCTTGCGCTTGTCGTAAACTTTCTCGTAGTTCTTGTCCGGCTCTTTCAGTTGCTTCATCGTCTGTCCTCCTTAGTCTTCTTCTTCTCCGTTCCTGCACTTCCCGTCCTCGTAGCTCTGTGTCATATCCTTGAGAATGGCTATCATTTCCTGGCGGAGGCTCTCGGGCTTTAGCACGACGATGTTTCTGCCATGCCACAGCAGTTCTTGGAGGAAGTCACGGCTGGGGCGGACGGTCAACTCATACTCGCGATACATCCCGTCCTCAGACTCTGCCACCCGACGCTGGCTCTCATGCAATGGCACTTCCTCTATCAGATTGTACTCGGGATAGAAGGCACGGATGCGGATGTTCTCCACTGGCACATCCTCCATGCGGTAGATGCCGAAGCAGTGCTCGTAGTAGTTCTCCGGAGTGAGAAAACGCTTCATCTCCTTCGACAAGGGATGTTTCTCGCAGATGATGTCGAGATAGCTGATGCGGTCGAAAGGCAGACAACGCACCTTTGTTTCCTCTTTCACTCCCACGACGTACCACCGCTGCTTGTAGTATCTCACGAAGGCGGGTTGCAACACCATGTCGCTCTCTGCGCCGAAAGCCGAGACATACTTGAACTTCAACAGGTATTGCTTGTCTATCGCCCCGAGGATGTCGTCGAGATACTCCGAGTTGTAAGGCGGCGTGTCGAGCATCACCTTGTTGTGATACTTCAGTTGTTCGCCAAGCGAGGCCAGGCGCATGCTGCTGAGCATCCACTCCGTGGTCTCGTCGCACTCCACCTTGTCACGCCTGACGTAATAGCGGTAGCCGTCCGTTTTGTCACACTCCACGGTGATGCCAAACTGCGTGGCAATGGCTTCGCGGTGGCGGTGGAACGTGCGCAGTGTCAGTTCCTCATGGAAGGGATTGCACGAGGCATCCTCCCATTCGTCCGCAATCTCCTGAAAGGTGAGGTGCTTGCGCTCCAACAGGGCTATCAGCCAACAATAGAATTTTACTCGGTTGTCCATACTCTATAATATAATAAGGAGAAAAGATAGCCAACAAATGGTAATGCTATATGCCGGTTTCTGACCATTTCTTCATACACCGATGCCTGATGCGCTTGTGCCCGATGATAGAGATGCACTGTGAATAATCCGCCTCTTCGCCTTAACACAAAGTGAAATAATGCCTACACAGTCCCGTTGTCCGTGTCTGCCTCTTGCTGCCTCTATCTTTTCTCCGAATAATCAATCTGTCAAATCGACCGTCCAATTCAGACTTTGAATCTTCAGGTCAAGCTCCCGATACTGCTTGGCGTAGGCGTCCGCCTCCTTGCGGAGAGCGTTCACGTCCACCGTTCTGACATACTTCAGTTCGTTTCTGCCATAGCGTGTGTCGTTGGCGGATACGTGTCTCACCACCTCTTGCAAGGTTTTCACACGCATCGACAACACGTCTCTCCTGGCCATCAAGCGGGTCAGCGACTCGCCATCCTGTACAGTCTGCACATTGGTGAGGTTGATGCGATAGATCAAGTCCTCCAACTGCACGAGAGCCTCGTCCAGTTCCTTGCACAGTTCCTCCACGTTGTCGCAAGGTTCGTCACCTTCCTGCACCTTGGCACTGTCCTTGATGCGTTCTTTCAGTTGAGCCACTTTCTTCTGCAAGTCGGCTCTGATGCTCAATGCTTCTGCTAACTTCATTTCTCTACTATTTTACCGTTACGTACTTCAATAATCTCATCGTCGCCAAAATGTCCCCCACGTATCTTGTAAGGTTGGTTTCGCTCCAAAGTCTTTTCCAAATACTCCAAGTCCTTGGGGCGAAGAGCGGTAAGGGCGAAATCCACCTCGTTCAACTGCGACTGGTTGCTCAAGGCAAGGTGCTGCAGGTTATGGCACATGAAGATGTCCAAGCGGCGCAACTTGTCGTTCTTGCTCAGGTTC
>CAVBFJ010000029.1:0-38761 GCA_963594895.1 bacterium
GAGGAATTCGGCCTTAATTTGTATGGGGAACTTCAACTTTTAGCGGACACTAATAGAAAACTTACTTGGTGGCTTTCTCAAACTGTTGCGTTAGCCACGCGTTTTGCTCGTCGATGGTCATGTGCGAGTTGTCAAGCTCCACAGCGTCGTCGGCCTTGCGAAGGGGCGACGCCTCGCGGTGAGTGTCTATGTAGTCGCGTTCTTGCACGTTCTTGAGGATGACATCGAGGTCGGCGTCGTCACCCTTGGCCTTGAGCTCGTCGTAGCGTCGTTGGGCGCGCACCTCTGCCGAGGCCGTGACGAAGATTTTCAGTTCGGCGTTGGGAAAGACGGTGGTGCCGATGTCGCGACCGTCCATGACGATGCCCTTGCTGTTACCCATGCGTTGCTGCTGGGCCACCAGTGCCTTGCGCACAAAGGGAATGGCCGCTATGGGACTGACGTGTGAGCTGACCTCCATGCCGCGGATGTCTTTCTCGACACACACACCGTTGAGATAGGTGTCCGGACGGCCCGTCTCCGCGTTGACCTGAAACGAGATGTTCACATTGGGCATGAGTTTCTCCAACTCAGCAGTCTTCACTGTTCCGTCCTCGTTGAAGAGGTGATGGCGCAAGGCGAAGAGAGCCACTGAGCGATACATGGCGCCCGTGTCCACATAAACGTAGCCAATACGGCGAGCCAAGTCTTTGGCCATCGTACTTTTCCCACAAGAGGAAAAGCCATCGATGGCTATCACGATTTTCTTCATATTTGTTTGTTTTGATGATTACGATGCTTACAAGACGTAGCCCACATTGAACAGCAACGAACTGCTGGAGACGTGGTATTTGCCGTAGGCTACGTTCAGTTTGAAGCGGTTGAGGTTGAGGCCCGCGCCAAGTGAGAGGCCCGCGCCGTGGCTGCTCTTCTTGTCAGTTGACTGGATTTTCATCTCGTTGGCTCGTCTGAAGTTGTAGCCCCCACCTATCCAGAACTGATCGGACAAAAGGAAGTCTGCACCCAAGACGAGATGGTTGATGGCCTTGTATTTCGGATGGTTGATGTCTACGAGTGTGGCGTGGAGGCGCAAGGGCAGTGTGGCAAACGACTTCGAAACCCCAATCTGCACGTCTAGTGGCATCTTGTCGTAAGTCTCGTTGAAAGCCTTGAGTTGTCCACCAAGGTTCTTGGCCACCAGGGAGACCGACCAGTTGTGTTTGTCGTCAAAATAGTTGAGCCCTAAGTCCACCCCGAAACCCACCGATGAGTAATCGCCAATGAATGATGTGATGAGCTTGGCGGCGATGCCTCCGGCCAGATGATTGGTGAGCAGGTAAGAGAAATAGCCGGCCATGGAGATGTCGCGGGCCGAGAATTCTCCCGTCTGCACGTTGTTCTCGTCCATCTCCTTCATCTTGCCGTAATCCAGGTATTGGCCGCTCACCGCCCACGACGCACGCTCCTTGGCCACCCTGTTGAATGCGGCGCTGGCCGTGTTGACGCCCGACATGTAGTTCATGTAGTTGAGGTTGATGGTCTTGTCGCTGACCGAAGAGAGCAAGGCGGGGTTGTGGAAAATCATGGTCTCGTCGTCCTCGATGAGCGATATGTTGTCGCCTCCCAAGGCGGCGGCGTGAGCACTGACGGGCAGCCGGAGGAAATTGTATCCTGTCTGGCTCTCGTCCTGGGCGTGTGAGGCCAGCGACGAAAGTGTTAGCAGGAGGGCAAAAGCGGCTTTTTTCATTTATTTTCTCTAATTATTCGGCAAAGATACGGCTTTTTTCAAGATTTGCTGTAAATTTGCATGGCAATTATCGTATAGATAACGCTTGCCGAGATAGATTATTGTTTGGTCATGGAAATCAAAAAAAACATAAGCGCAGACTTGGAGCGCAGGCGGACGGGCTTTTTCCTGTTGGGCCTGATTGTCTCGCTTGCTTTGTTTTTTGTGGCGATGGAGTTTACAGTGCGGCCGAATGGAGCGGTAGCCGACGACGACTTGCTCGATGACATGTCGGAGGACATTGTTCTCATGCCTGCCATGGACAAACACGACATGGTATCTGCGGCACCCGCTCCCGCGTCAAAGTCAATCACCACCAAGGTGGAGGAAAGCGACAAGGCCGCCGACAACAGCGACAGGATTGCGCCCGTGACGAGTAAGCTGGTCATCGGGGAAGGTGAGGGCGTGCAGAAGGATGCCACCGTGACAGAGGCGTTGCCACAGACTCCTGTCGATGAGAACAGTGAAGTGCTCCGCACTGTGGAGCAACTGCCTGAGTTTCCGGGCGGTATTGTGGAGTTCATGAAATGGCTGAGCAAGAACTTGAAGTATCCGCCTTATGCGCAGGCCCAAAAGATACAGGGCAAGGTGGTTGTGTCGTTCATTGTCAACAAGGACGGGACTATCTCCAGCCCGAAGGTGGAGAAGTCGTGTGAACCCACACTCGACCGCGAGGCGCTTCGCGTCATTCGTATGATGCCCAAGTGGAAGCCTGGCATCATGGATGAGAAGCCATGCCGAACAATGATCGCCGTTCCCGTCAATTTTCAATTGTGAAATACATTCATTCAAGCAAAGATAATATCATGATGTTTACTGCCGATGAACTTTTGAAGATGATCAATGGCTTTTTGGACCATATGCCCTATGAGCGTGAGCCGAAGAGCCTCTACGAGCCCGTGCGCTATGCCTTGTCCATGGGCGGCAAGCGCATCAGGCCAACCTTGATGCTCATGGCCTACAACCTCTTTAAGGATGACCCGGAGCGCATACTGATGCAGGCTGTGGGCCTGGAGACTTATCACAACTATACACTCCTGCATGATGACCTCATGGACAATGCCGACTTGCGACGCGGACATGAGACCGTGCACAAGCGATGGGACGCCAATACGGCCATTCTCTCGGGCGACTCCATGCTTGTGCTCTCTTACCAGCGCATGGCCGCAGGGCTCACAGACAAGCTGAAGCCCGTGCTTGACACCTTCACTGAGACGGCTCTGGAGATTGGCGAGGGACAGCAGTACGACATGGAGTTTGAGACGCGCGATGACGTGAAGGAGTGCGAATACATGGAGATGATCCGCCTCAAGACCAGCGTCCTCTTGGCCTGCGCCCTGAAGATTGGTGCCGTCATGGCCGACGCTCCGAAGGCTGACGCCGACAACCTGTATTCGTTTGGCGAGCAGATTGGGCTGGCTTTCCAGTTGCAGGACGACTATCTTGATGTCTATGGTGACAGCAAGGTCTTCGGCAAGGAGATTGGTGGCGACATAACGTCTAACAAGAAGACGTTCATGCTCATCAACGCTTTCAACCACGCCAACGCTGAGCAGCGCAAGGAACTGCAGCGGTGGGTCTCGGCGACAACGTTTGATCGCAATGAGAAAGTGTCAGCTGTGACACGACTCTATAATGAGATTGGTGTGGACAAAATGGCCCAGGACCGCATAGCTTATTATTTCGAGCAGAGCCGCAAGTACCTTGACGCTACGCAGGTGGCGCCAGAGCGCAAGGAGCAGTTGCGGCTGTATGCACAAAGGATGATGAAACGTCAGTATTGATGATAAATATAATCGACACACACGCGCACCTGGATGCGGAGGAGTTCGACGAAGACCGATCAGCGGTCTTCGCCCGCGCCAAGGCTGCTGGCGTTTGCAAGGTGTTTCTGCCCGCCATTGATGTGCAAACCACACGGCGGGTGCTTTCGTTGAGTGACACTTATGCTGGATATGCCTACCCGATGATAGGCCTCCATCCCGAGGAGGTGAAGGCTGATTGGTGGGAGCAGCTGGACGAATTGCAACAATTGCTTGGCGTGGACAGGCAGGAAACGTCGGGAAGCGAGGCACAGGGTGCCCACTTCATCGCCATTGGCGAGGTGGGGCTCGACTATTACTGGAGCCGGGAGTATGAGCATGAGCAGTTGGAGGCTTTCGAACGGCAGGTCTGTTGGTCCGTGGAGACTGGTTTGCCCCTGATGATCCATTGCCGCAAGGCGCAGAACGAGATGGTCCACCTCTTGCGAAAGTATGAGGCGCAGTTGCCTGGTGGCGTGTTCCATTGCTTCACTGGCAACCGACGCGAGGCCGAGGAGCTGCTGTCGTTCGACAATTTTGTGTTGGGGGTCGGCGGCGTGTCAACATTCAAAAGTAGTCACCTGCGCGAAGACCTGCCTGCCGCGGTGCCACTTGGGCGGCTGGTGCTGGAGACAGACAGCCCCTATATGGCTCCCGTTCCCCACCGCGGACAACGCAACGAGAGCGCCTTTGTCGTGGAGGTGTTGCGCATCTTGTCCCAAAGCTACGGTGTCTCCGAAGAGGAACTGGCTCGTGCGACCAACGACAATGTGCATCGTGTCTTTGGAATCCAAACACCCCAATCCAGCTAAAGGCAAATCATTAAAGAAGCTTAAAATATAACATGTTTTTCTCTCTTTCAATCGGAAAGGACTACCTTTGCACTCGCAAATGAGATTTGCAAGTTCAAACACATGAGGAAAGGTGCTCGAGTGGCTGAAGAGGCACGCCTGGAAAGCGTGTAACCGCCTAAAGCGGTTCGGGGGTTCGAATCCCCCTCTTTCCGCACCGGTCGTTTGAAAGGTGTGACTTTAATCTATGTAAAGATGAAAAAGAAAATTGCATATCTCTCCATTTCACTTATTTTTATTCTTTTGGCCTTGATGGTTGGAACGTCTTCCGCCGTTGCCCAAACTGTGTCTGAGCAACAAGCGAGCGCTGACAGCAGTGTCGTCGGCGAATCGATGGCCGATAGTGTCGAAAGTGAGGCTTCGCTGGACGATGCGTTGGCCGCTGACAGCTCTTCGGTGGCACCTGTTGAGACGATGGGATTTCACAAGGCCTTGAAGACCAAGTTTATCGAGGGAGATGCGGGCTTCATGTCGCTTGTTGCCCTTGCCTTGGTGCTGGGCTTGGCGTTCTGCATTGAGCGAATCATCTACTTGAGCTTGTCGGAAATCAACGCCAAGAAATTCATGAAGGACCTCGATGCGAAAATCATGGCGGGCGATGTGGAAGGCGCCAAGGCCCAATGCCGCAATACGCGCGGTCCGGTGGCCAGCATTTGCTACCAGGGCCTGGAGCGCATGGACGAGTCGATGGACAATGTGGAGCGCAGCATCGTCAGTTACGGCACGGTGCAAAGCGCCAACCTCGAGAAGGGGTGTTCGTGGATCACGCTCTTCATAGCCATGGCCCCGTCGCTCGGTTTCCTGGGCACGGTGATAGGCATGGTGATGGCTTTTGACCAAATCCAGACGGCTGGTGACATTAGTCCCACCATTGTCGCCGCTGGCATGAAGGTTGCGCTTATCACCACTATCTTTGGCATCATCGTCGCCTTGATCTTGCAGGTTTTCTACAACTACATCCTCTCCAAGATTGACCACCTCACTTCGCAGATGGAGGAGTCGGCCATCACGTTGCTCGACACAATCATGAAATTCAAACTGACGAGACAATGAAGAAGTTTCTCTCCCAGTGGCGACAACTGTCTGCGGAGAAGTTGTCATCGCGGGTGTTATGTGTGACCATAGCGCTTGTGTGTTTGTTGTTCGCCTTGTTTTGGCTCGTGGACTATGATCGCCCTTATGAGGACGCCCCCAACTTTTCGGCACCCTTGTTTACGGATGTGCTTATTGTCTTTATGGAGATCCTGGTGGTTGCCACTGCATGTTGTGGCGTGTGGTCGATAGCTAGGGGACTGAAAATCCGGGGCAAGGGCGAGAAGCAAGAGAACAATGTGCCAGTCAAGTTGATTGGCTACTCGGTGAGTGTTGGGACAGCATTGTTACTTGTCTTGACATTTCTCTTGGGATCGTCTGACCCCATGTCCATCAATGGCGTGCCCTACACCCAGGCCTTCTGGCTGAAGGCCGCAGACATGCTAATCACGTCATCGTTGGTGCTTATTGCCGTGGCCATCGGAACCATGGTCTTCGGTGCCACCAAATATGTGCGGAGGGATCATGTTCACCAAGCGTAGACGTCATCAGGTGCCAGGCCTGAACACCACTTCAACGGCTGACATCTCTTTCATGTTGCTCATTTTCTTCCTGGTGACGACCAACATGGATGTCGACAAGGGCTTGACGCGCCAGTTGCCGCCTGCCGAAAAGCAGGAGCAACAGTTGTCGCAGGTCATGAGGGGCACGATGATGACGCTGGTCATCACACGTGACAACGCACTGCTCGTTGACGGAAAGCCCACATCGGTGCACAAGGTGTGTGGGCTGGCGGAGAACTTCGTGCGCCGTGTCGGCAAGAAGCATCTTATCAAGATACAGGCGTCGCCCGAGGCCGAATACGATATTTATTTCCAATTGCAAAACCAATTGGCCATGGCCTATAGCCGCTTGCGCAACGAGGTGGCGCTCAAGACGTATGGCAGGACCTACGCCAAGCTCACGGATGCCCAGCGCGAACAGGTGAAAGAGCGCTGCCCCCAGCGCATAGCCGAAGATGACGCGGTGCCGTCTTACAGCCCAGGGGACGAGAAAAATGCCACCGCCACTGTTGCGACCAAAGGAAAGGAGGAACAGTCATGAGCATGATGGGCAGACACAAGTATGGCGTGCCGGGACTGAACACAGCGTCACTTCCCGACTTGATTTTCACGGTTTTGTTCTTTTTCATGATTGTCACACACATGCAGAAGGTGGCTGTGAGGGTCAAGTATCGTGTGCCCCAGGGTACAGAGCTCAGCCGGTTGACCAAGAAGTCTGCCGTGACCTACATCTACATTGGGCACCCGTCGGACGCCATGGGAAAGGTTGTGGGAAGGGACATGCGCATCCAGCTCAATGATAAGTTCGTCTCTGCCGACGAGGTGGCCGACTATGTCAGTGCGGAGAAATCGCGCATGTCGCCAGAGGACCAGCAGCAGATGATGGTCTCCATCAAGGCCGACAAGCACACCACCGTCGGCCTTGTGGGCCAAGTAAAACAGGCGTTGCGCAGCGCTAAGGCTCTTCGCATCAGCTATTCGGCTGTGGAACGGAAGACAGGCAAATGATAACGGACTTCTTGCCCAAAATGGAGAAAAGGCCATCTTTTCTAACAAAATATGGTGAAGATGGTGACAGACGAATTTCCACTCAAAAAGCCACCGTCTTAACAAAAAACTGTACCTTCGCAATAAAATTGCAATAAAATAGAATAGACCAAGACATGAAAAATCTTCTCACCACCATGCTGTTGGTTCTTGGCTGCCTGGGCATGACAGCCCAGACAACCCACCACCGCGTGGCCTTCCCCGGGAGCAAATATCAAATCTATCGTGTGGCCTTGCAAGACAAGCACGGCACCGACTACTCGCTGAAGCATCCGGAACGCTTCTTGTCACAGAAAGCCCTGGACCGACGAAGCAAGCAGCGGCTGGCGGTCGACTCCACAGACCTGCCTCTCTCTCGCAAATACTTGAAGAAATTGGCTGGCAAAGGCTTCACCGTCATCGGTGGCAGCAAATGGAACAATACGGTGCTGGTGAAGGACACCAGTGCCACAGCGCCACAGCGCCTCAACGCATTGCCCTTCGTGACCTCGGTTGTGAGAGTGTTTGCCGGGGCCGACTCGGTGATGGCCAGTGTCCCCTTTAAGCTCAAGGCCGACACGGTCACGAGTCATTACAAAGCTAAAACTGCCTATGGGCAGGGTGGAAGCCAAATTCGCTTCTTCAACGGGCAGAAACTCCACGGGGCGGGGTTCCGCGGTGAGGGTAAGCTTATCGCTGTGGTAGACGGCGGCTTCATGAACGCCGACAAGATCAGTTATCTCAGAAACGTGAACATCCTGGGCACACGCAACTGCGTCTACCCCTATACATCCAACATCTATGACGAGCTCGACCACGGCACGATGGTGCTCTCCACCATGGCCGCCAATAGCGACAGCCTCTTCGTTGGCACGGCGCCCGATGCCTCTTACCTGCTGGTGCGAAGCGAATATGGTCCCCTGGAAAACCTCGTGGAGGAAGATTTTTGGGCGCAAGCCGTCGAATATGCCGATTCGATGGGCGCCGACATCGTAAACTCCTCGCTAAGCTACACAAGCTTTGACGACAAGGCGGTCAGCCACAAGTATCGTGAGCAGGACGGCCTGACGGCCCTGGTCTCGCGCACGGCGTCCATGATGGCGGGCAAAGGCATGATACTCGTCAACAGCGCCGGCAATGAGGGCGCACGCAGCTGGAAGCGCATCGGTTTCCCCAGCGACGCGCGCGATGTGCTCACGGTGGGAGCCGCCAGCCGCGACAGCGTCAACACAACATTCAGCAGCATAGGCCCCTCCTACGACGGACGAGTCAAGCCTGACGTGATTGCCGTGGGCGCACGCGCAACCGTCGTCAGTGGCGAGGGCATCATAACGACAGCCAACGGCACATCGTTCTCGTCGCCCATCACGTGCGGCATGGTGGCTTGCCTGTGGCAGGCGCTACCCGACAAGACGGCATCAGAGATCATGGAACTCGTCAGGACAACGGCTGACAGGGCCTGTTACCCCGACAACATCTATGGATATGGCATCCCCGACTTCTGGAAGGCATACCAGATGGGAATGAAGAAATGACCTCACCACACGTACGCTCCATGGAACACAAGCCGCTGACTCTCTACGAACTCAACTCGCTGGTGCGCAAGGTCCTCGAGACCTCACTGGACAGGGGATATTGGGTGGAGGCCGAACTGTCTGAGGCGCGCGAAGTGCGGGGCCACTGCTACATGGAGCTTGTCCAAAAGGATCCCTTCTCGGCAACGCCGGTGGCACGCGCCTCAGCCAAGTGCTGGAAGAACCGGTGGAGCGTGCTCCGCCCCAAGTTTGAGCGAACTACGGGACAAACGCTCCACGTCGGGCTCAAGGTGTTGCTATGGGTGACAGCCAGTTACCACGAGGCTTATGGGTTCTCGTGGATCGTGCAAGACATCGATCCCACCTACACCTTGGGCGACATGGCACGAAAACGCATGGAAATCATTCGGCAACTCAAGGCGGAAGGGGTGTTCGACCTGCAGAAGGAACTATGCCTGCCGATGTTCGCACAACGCGTGGCGGTCATCTCCTCGGAGAATGCGGCAGGCTATGGCGACTTTTGCAACCAGCTGATCGACAACGGGCATGGATTCCGTTTCAAGGCTACACTGTTCCCTGCCATCATGCAAGGCGAGCAGGTGGAGGCTTCCGTCATCACCGCCCTCAACAACATCTACGATGTAGCCGACCAATATGATGTGGTGGTCATCATACGCGGAGGCGGTGCAACGGCCGACCTCAGCGGCTTCGACACGCTGCGACTGGCTGAGAACGTTGCCAATTTTCCCCTGCCCATCATCACTGGCATCGGCCATGATCGCGACGAAAGCGTGCTCGACATGGTGGCCTTCCAGCGTGTGAAGACACCCACGGCCGCTGCCGCTTGTCTCATCGACAATCTCTTGGTGGTGAGCCAGCGGATTGACGACTGCCAGGAGACCATCAGGCTACGTGTCGGACAACGACTGGCGCTGGAACACGCTAGGCTTGAAAATATTGTGGGACGCATTCCAACCCTGGTTCACTTGGCACGCACTAGACAGGCGACGCGCCTCGAACGACTTGCGACAACCATCGCACACTGCCTGCACGAACGTTTGGCCTCTGAACGCTTTCGCCTCGAACGACTTGCGACAAGCATCTGCCCACTGGTGCAGAAGAGAATGGAGACAGAGCGCCACCGCATAGATAGGCTGGACCTGAGAGCCAAGGGGCTTGACCCGGAACTGCTGCTTAGGCGGGGCTACAGCATCACGCTCGTCGACGGACAACTGGTGCGCGACCCGGCATGCCTACAAGTGGGCGACGTGGTGGAGACACGCGTGGAGAAAGGCGCGTTTACTGCGACGATCAAGACAATCAACAAGCACTCATCCCGAAAATAAAACTTATAACCATGGCCAGAGAAACAAAATACGAAGAAGCGGTCAGCAAACTCGAAAACATCGTGCGGCGACTGGAAAATGACGAAATGGGCATCGATGAGATGACGACACAACTGAAGGAGGCACAGCAACTCATCAAGCTCTGCAAAGACCGGTTGACCAAGACCGATGCGGAGATACAAAAGATACTCAATGACCGAAAAGACTGACGTTCGTATGGAAATACAGGGCGCAAAAGTTGCAAATAATAATAAGTATTTGTAATTTTGCATTTGATTATAACGAAAAGACTAAAATATTAGATAATATGAAAGATTTTGATTGGGCTAATTTGACATTCGGCTATCGCAAGACCGACTACAACGTGCGTTGCTACTATCATGATGGCAAGTGGGGCGAAATAGAAGTGTGCTCCGACGAATACATCAACATGCACATGGCAGCCACCTGCCTGCACTACGGGCAAGAGGCTTTCGAGGGTCTCAAGGCTTATCGCTGTCCTGATGGCAAGGTGCGCGTCTTCCGCGTCGAGGAGAATGCCAAGCGACTGCAAAGCACCTGTGACGGCATCGTCATGCCAAAGGTGTCCACAGAGATGTTCGTGGAGATGGTGAAAAAGGTTGTCAGACTGAACCAGGAGTACATCCCGACCTACGAGAGCGGTGCCACCCTCTACATACGTCCGCTATTGGTGGGCATCACGCCACAAGTGGGGGTGCATCCCGCAAAAGACTACCTGTTTCTCATCTTCGTCACACCTGTAGGACCTTACTTCAAGGGAGGATTCCAGTGCAACAAGTACGCCATCGTGCGCGACTGGGACCGCTCGGCTCCTCTGGGGACGGGCATCTATAAGGTGGGAGGCAACTACGCCGCTTCGCTGAAAGCACACATGTTCGCCGCTGGCAAGGGCTATGGCTCAGAGTTCTATCTCGACGCCAAGGAGAAGAAGTATGTGGACGAGTGTGGCGCAGCCAACTTCTTCGGCATCAAGAACGGCACGTATGTCACGCCGAAGTCAACTTCCATCCTGCCATCCATCACCAACAAGAGCCTCATCCAAATCGCTGAAGACCTGGGCCTGAAGGTGGAGCGCAGACCCGTGCCCGTGGAGGAGCTCGAGACCTTCGAGGAGGCCGGAGCATGTGGGACGGCCGCTGTCATATCACCCATCTCGGAGCTCGACGATCTCGACACTGGCAAGAAGTATGCGTTCGGGGACAAGCCCGGACCTTGGTCGACAAAACTCTATGAGACCTTGAGAGGCATACAGTACGGCACCGTGGAAGACAAGCACGGATGGACTACCGTCGTCATCGACTAAGCACAAGCAATGAGTCTTGAGTGTGCGCGCACCCAAAAGACACAAAATAGCAAGGGCCATAATCCACGTGACCACGCTGTGGTCGCAGGGGACTATGGCCCTTGTTCCATCTCCCGGAGGCTAACGCAAAATCAGGGGAAAGGGCGTTCCAAACAAATTCCGCTTTCCTTCTCCTCTTTTGGATATTTTTTCATAATTTTGCGGAAACAACTAAAAACCAAAACGTTTCAAAAAATATGAGAACAAAGATTGTTGCTACACTGGCACTGGCCGCCGTATCGTTGGGAGCCAATGCCCAAACAGAGAATCCACGTGGCGTGTACAAGATGAAGACCCTGGTTGACAAGACTGGTACCGAAATCCTGACTCCTTTCGACCAATACAAAATCTGCACAGACAGTTCAACGCTTACCGCATTTATCTACGGAACAACATTCAAAATCGGCAAGAACGATGAGCAGACTTTCAACTATACCGGGGAGGCACCAGCTTCGCCCGATACCACTGCCAGCCGCATCTACGACAGCGACTCAAAACACTTCACGCTGAAATGGTGGAGCAAATTGGAAACCATGTATTTCCCCCGTAACGGATGGTGCACAGAACGATACGTGGCAGGCGAATATTCCGAGAACGGAAAAGTGCTGTTCGACGCCATCATGCATCCAGCAAAAGCCATTGACAAGAGCTGCCCGCTATACGGAAACTGGCAACAGGTGGGACTCTATGACGAACCGGAAGACGTGAAGGATGCAATGGGCACATTCAAGAAAAGTGGCGTGCCCGCCTATAACGGAAATGAAATTCTCATCCTCTCACCCAACAATCTCGTCTTTACCGGAGGACAAATCCTGCCTTCCAAGTCTGACGGGAAAACCTTCTTCGAGACACAGTTGCCAGAGGGCGGATCAAAAAGATTCACAACCATCTGGCTATCCGACGATTATGTCATCATAAAAATCATACGCAACCAGTTCAGAGACTACGAACTGTGGAAGCGCATAACAGACGGAACGGCTCCCATACAACACTTTAAGTAGGGGGACGTCAGCTGCAATCGCCTGTCTTACGGCCGAAACTTCTGCATTGCTTCAGTATTTTCAGATATCAATCCCCGTAGTACCCCATGTTTTTTTTGTAACTTTGCAAACAAAAAACAAAATATGGGAAAAGGAAAATTAGCTAAGTTTGCGGAGATGAAGGCCATGAGGAACGTCTTCGAATATCCATTCTCCATCATCGATGACGTGCCTTTCACGATGAAAGGCCATTGGCGCGACGAATACTTCCACAATGACAACCCCATCGTTTTGGAGCTGGGGTGCGGCAAGGGAGAGTATACAGTGGGCTTGGGAAAGCTCTACCCTAACGTGAACTTCATCGGTGTGGACATCAAGGGTGCCCGAATGTGGACGGGGGCTAAGCAGGCCCTGGCCGAGGGACTGGATAACGTGGCATTCTTGCGCACCAACATCGAGATCATCGACCGTTTCTTTGACCCGGGAGAAGTGCAGGAAATCTGGCTCACTTTCTCCGATCCACAGATGAAGAATCCTCGCAAACGGCTGTCATCGACCTTCTTCCTGCAGCGTTACCGAAACTTCATGGTGGACGGAGGGACGATTCACCTTAAGACCGACTCCAACTTCCTATTCACCTACACCAAACTCATGGTGGAGAAGAACTTGTTGCCCCTGGACTTCTGTACGGAAGACCTCTATCATGACACACCCGCAACCCTTGCGGGCTCACCCATACTCACCATCCAGACCTACTACGAGTCGATGTGGATGGCACGCGGTCTCAACATACGATACATGTGTTTCCACCTGCCACATGAAGGTGAGCTATTGGAACCCGAGGTCGAAATCGAACTCGACGACTATCGCAGTTACCACCGCACCAAGCGCAGCAGCCTCAAAACAGCCAAGTAAAGGGGCAACTTAACACAAAAGCAACAAAGACAACTTGCCAATCGTGTCATGTCGTAGCGATTGGCAAGTTGTCTTTGTTGCGTTACTATAAGGCCGCCTTCACGGGAAACATGTAGAAACTGCGGTCGGGGTCATAATCTATCATCCATTGGTCGACAACGATATGGTCGTCGAGCGCCGTGATGACCAGCGTGTGATTGCCGCCCGTCAAGGTTATGGGTATGGACCGCAGTGCCTGGCCGCGAAGCACATTCACCTTCCAACGCTCGGAGCGGAATGGTTCCTTGAGTGATATGATCATGGGCTCACCATCATCCACGCTGACCGAATAGCGAAGGTCGCCCTTGTCGTTGGGCTGCGTGGGAATCAGTGCCGTATAGAGGACGGCGGCACCCGGCTTGGCATAAAAACGATAGGTCAGCGACCCACCCTTGGGCAACTGGACTGATTTCATGGAGTGGCCCAGCATCTCGACGGGTTGCGCTCCCTCGCTTGCCGACTGGTAATCACAAGCATTTCGCACCACGCAACCATCCTGTTCCATCTTGGCTTCAATGGGCTCTTGCACGTATTTGGCCATCTCCTCTGCAGTCACCTGGTCGGGAAGCGTGGGTGCCAGGAACACGGGTAGGCTACGCGGCGCCATGTCCATCAGCCCATTCCACTTGCCGTGGGCCATCTGCTTGTTGTAAGTCTCCGTGAGTGTTTGTATCTCTTGATAAGCCTTCACGCTCCTGACGGCCGCCTCCAACGCCTCCTCATCCTTGTGGAAGTTCTCCTTGCGCGCAATATGGCGTGCCTCCTGGGCTTGCAACTGTTTGGTTGCCATGGCTGCCGCACAGAAAACAGGATATTTCACTGCGGCAAAGAACGCATCCTTCAGTTCCGGCCTGATGAGACGTTCGGCTGACACCACTTTCTCCTTAATATGCTCATAGTCGTTCAGGTAACGCTCCAACTCATTGCCAAACTCGTCAGCGGAGAACTCGGTGTCTTGCGCAGGTGATACCCCCCGGTCATAGCGCGAACGGTCGAGCTCCACTTGGCTCCAGCCCATGAACTCCGGTCGGCGCACGCCGCAAAGGCGATAGAACTCGGTCATGGGCTCCATCAGTTGGGCGCCCGCCTCATCGCCAAACTGCTCACAGAGCCATCGGGATAGGTGTTGTTGCAAGGATGTGGCAGAGACCGACCGGATGTCCCATGCCATGTCCATGAAAAGTGACAGGTCGTAGGCCGCCACCTTGGGGTCATGGACATTGGCAATCCATAGACGGCGGGCATGGTGATCCCACGCCTGTCGCATCTCCGAATAGAGAAGGCCAGGCTGCGTGGTGGTCAGCCAAAGGTAGTCGTGGGGGCGTCCCCAATAAGACAGGTGATAGTAGACACCTCCTCCCCCAGACCGACGTTGTTCCGCCGCATCGGGAAGACGGGTCAGGTAGCCATAGTTGTCATCGCACCACATGAGAGTCACGTCATCAGGCACCTTCAGTCCCGACTCGTATGCCTGGAGCACTTCCTTATAGGGAATGAACACTTGGGGTACCTTCTTCAGATCACGGTTGACCGTCTGGCTGAGTATCTTGCGCTGCTCATCGATGACGCTCTGCAAGGCTGGCACCTGCGTAGCACCACCTGCAACACCTTCCATAGCACCGTCGTGGATGCCACGCATGCCCAAGGTGTAAAGGGCGTCCATGTGGGCTGTCTCCTGCACACGCTCACGCCAATATTGTTCCACTTGCTTTCGGTTGGTCATCCAATTATAGGGTCCCAGCTTTTGTCTGTCCCACTCCGCCACATTGTTGCGGAGGAGCGGTTCGCAATGGGACGAACCCACCACGATGTCGAAGGAGTCGGCCACCTCCTTGTTGCCTCTGACTTGGAAGAACGCATCGGTTCCCTCGTGCATGGCGGGCCACAGAGTGTTGGCTCGCAGGCGAAGCAACAATTCGAACAACCGGTGATAATAGCGAGGGCCTATCACGCCCGACTTGGAATGGCGGTCCACCAGTTGCTTGTCCCAAACACGTGTTGACCAGTCTTCGTCATTGATGAACACGCCTCTGTATTCCACCGAGGGGCATTGCAATGTCTCAAACTGGCTGTCAAGTGCTAAAAATCTCTTTGGTTTTGGAGTCACGTCGCCCCAGTCCACCCATGGTGATACACCTGCCTTGCGCGACAGTTCCAGGATGCCATAAGCTGTGCCACGGCCATTGCTGCCCACAATGATGACCTTGCCTTGTCGCGTCCCCATCCAGAAAGCGTCTGGCTTGGTGATGATCTTCTCTATGGGCAACTTATAGGCCGACAAGGCCTTAAACTCCTTGTTGGTCATCATGTCGAGTTGGTAGATCTCTATCTTGCCCGCACCCTTATGGGCCGATTTGCCCGTGACGGCCTTCATGTCTGAAGAGAACATGTCGAGTGCCTTGGCGACGACCGTGCCATAGTTCTTTTGTGTCGCATAGGTGACATGACCACCCGAATACCACACCACATCTTTTGCCACGGTGACGTCCGACAGGAATAGTGATGCAAGGACGAGAATATGCTTGAATTTCATGTGTGCCATTGTTTTAAAAGACAAAAAAGGGAAGAGGTCTTCGCGAGACCAAAGGGTTTTGATTGTCTGACTTTTTATTAAATGATCTGCCATGCAAAGTTACTACTTTTATAACAATTATCATAAAATGATTATGATAAAATGACAAAGAGACACCTGATGGGGGCCGACAAAGCCAAACGCATAGTTTGCCCAAGCTCGGCAACATAGGCTCCCATATCAATGCAAATCTCCCCAAAAGGCCCATCAAAATTATTTTTCTCGGGCATAATAACCACTCTCAGCAAAAAAAGTGGTAATTTTGCGAGCAAAACCGATGGTAAAACCGCCTGCGGACAACACCTTTAAGACAGGAAACTGTAGGCAACGTCGGGCACAAGAAACCAAAAAGACCGCAAAATGACCATTTATCCCAAACTGATCACAGACGCACTGGCCACAGTCACTTACCCCGGCACCAAGAAAAACCTGGTGGAAAGCAACATGGTGGCCGACAACATCCACATAGAAGGCAACAAGGTCTCGTTCTCGCTCATCTTCCCCCGCGACACCGACCCGTTCATCAAGTCGACTCTCAAGGCCGCCGAGGCCACCTTGAAATACAAGCTGGGAGAGGACATTGATGTTAGCATATCCACCGAGTTCACCAGTGCAAAACGTCCCGAACCGGAAAAGTTGTTGCCTCAAGTGAAGAACATCATCGCCGTGAGCTCCGGCAAGGGAGGCGTGGGTAAGTCGACCGTCTCTGTCAACCTCGCCATCGCCTTGGCTAAACTGGGCTACAAGGTGGGATTGCTCGACACCGACATCTTTGGCCCATCCATCCCAAAGATGCTGGGTGTGGAGGGCGCGCGCCCATACGCCGTGGAAAAGGACGGGCGCCAACTCATCGAGCCCGTTGAGAAATATGGCATCAAGCTGTTGTCGATCGGCTTCTTTGTCAACCCTGAGACGGCCACACTGTGGCGTGGCGGCATGGCCACGGCAGCGCTGAAGCAGCTTATCGCCGATGCCGACTGGGGCGACCTCGACTACTTTGTGCTCGACACACCTCCTGGCACATCCGACATCCATCTGACGCTCCTCCAAACCCTGGCCATCACGGGTGCCGTTATCGTCTCCACCCCACAAAAGGTGGCCTTGGCCGACGCACGCAAAGGCATCGACATGTACCAGAACGACAAGGTCAACGTGCCCATCCTGGGCTTGGTGGAGAACATGGCATGGTTCACGCCAGCCGAATTGCCCAACAACAAGTATTACATCTTTGGCAAGGATGGTTGCAAGAACCTTGCTAAGGAGATGGGGTGCCCCCTGCTTGCACAGATACCCATCGTGCAAAGCATCTGCGAGGATGGCGACGATGGCCAGCCCGCCGCACTGAAGACCGACACGGCCACAGGATTGGCGTTTATCAATCTCGCCCAAGCCGTGGTGACCACCGTCAACGTGCGCAACAAGAAGCTACCCAAGACACATGTCGTACAAGTGAAAAACGAAGGTTGAAATTTCTACTGGGCCAAGAAGCCCAAGCCCGAGGGGCGTATTTCCAGTGGCGGTGGCATCGCTATTAAAATAATAACGATGCCACCGCCATTTCCTTATAATAAGCCCCCATATTTCTCGTTATACACATATGAATAAGCCTCATAACATCTTATCCTTGGGCGGCATCCTGCTGATGCTCGTCCTGCTCTCGTCGTGTGGTGCCGACCGTAACCTCAAGAAAGGCGAGAAGTATCTTGCCTTGGGTGAATACTTCGATGCGGCCAACGAGTTCAAGCAGGCTTACCAAAAGACACCGCCCAAGCAGCGTGACAAGCGTGGCCATGCAGCCAGTCGTATGGCGCTGTGCTATGCCAAGAGCCTGCAGACGGCCAAGGGCATCGCAGCCTACCGGAATGTCATCCGATACCAGCAAGACCAGTGGCAAGACCACTTGACACTGGCCCAGTTGCTGATGAAAAACGGATCATACAAGGAAGCGTCGACGGAGTTCCAGGCGGTCCTCGACTCCATACCAGGCAATACCCTGGCCCGCGTGGGGTTGGCGGCGGCCAAGGAGGCACCTGCCGTGAAGGAGGCGGGCAGCCGATACACGGTGAAGAAAATGGATATCTTCAACTCCCGCCGGGCTGAATACTCGCCCATGCTCTATGGTGACGAATACGACCAACTATATTTCACGTCGACCCGCAACGAGGCGCAGGGCGACGAGGTGAGTGGCATCACTGGCACAAAAGCAGCCGACATATTCTTCTCGGAGAAGGACGACAAGGGCAAATGGAGCAAGCCTGAGCCTGTGGGCGGCGGGCTCAACACCGACTATGACGAGGGCGCATGTTGTTTCTCGGCCGATGGACGCGAGATGTACTTGACCCAATGTGTCACCGACCCGTCCTATCCTCGCTATGCGCAGATTGTGAAGTCGAGCCGATCCGATGCTGCCTGGGGGAAAGCGTCAGAGGTGAAATTGAGCAATGACACGCTGTCCAGTTTTGCCCATCCGGCCATTTCGCCTGATGGCGAATGGCTCTACTTCGTCTCGGACATGCCGGGAGGCAAGGGCGGACTGGACATATGGCGTGTCCGCCTGACCGCAACGGGCCTCGGCGGGGTGGAAAATCTCGGCGAGCCCATCAACACACCTGGCGACGAGGAGTTCCCGACGTTCCGGCCCAATGGTGACCTCTACTTCTCCAGCAATGGCCACAAGGGGCTGGGTGGCCTGGACATCTATTACGCCCGCGTGGGCAAGGACCACAAATACCACATCTATCATCCTGGCTATCCGCTCAACTCGGCCGGCGACGACTTTGGCATGACTTTCGAAGGTCCCCACAACCAAGGCTTTTTCTCATCCAATCGAGGCGATGGCCGCGGTTGGGACCACATTTACTCATTCTACAATCCGGAAATCGTTCAGACGGTCAAGGGCTGGGTCTACGAGATGGACGGCTATGAGCTGCCAGCAGCTGAGGTCTACGTGGTGGGAGACGACGGCACCAACGAGAAACTCTCCGTGCGCTCGGACGGCTCGTTCACCAAGGTGCTCAACAACGGTGTGTCCTACCTGTTCCTGGCCACCTGCAAGGGTTACCTCAACCACAAGGAGGAGATCCGCGCCCTCGCCGACCCGAAGGAAAGCCGTGACACGACCTTCCAGTTTGCCCTGGCCAACATCTCCGCGCCCACACTCATTGACAACATCTTCTACGACTTTGACAAGGCAACATTGCGCGACAGCTCCAGGACGGCTCTCGACCAACTGGTCAACTTGCTCAACGAAAACCCGAACGTGACGATTGAGCTCAGCGCCCACACCGACTACAAGGGCTCCGAGGCCTACAACAAGCGCCTGTCCCAACGACGTGCCGAGTCGGTGGTCAATTACCTCATCCAGCATGGCGTAGCCGCTGACCGCCTCACGCCCGTCGGTTACGGCAAGGTCAAGCCGAAGGTCATCAAGAAGAAGGTGACCGAGAAATACCCGTTCCTCAAGGAAGGTGACGTGCTGACCGAGGAGTTCATCAAGAAATTGAAGGATGAGAAGGAACAGGAAGTCTGCAACCAGTTGAACCGTCGTACTGAGTTCATGGTGCTGCGCACCACCTATGGCCTCTTCGACGAGCAGGGCAAGCTGAAGAAGCTACCCCCGAAGAAGACGGAGGACAACAAGAAGTCCCTACAAGAGGATGGCTACGACATCATCTTCGACTAAACGACGAACGACACTAACATATTCACCCATGGTCAACGACATCACACTGCCACAAGCATTCGAAGCGAGTACCCTAAGGTTGTTTGGCGAAGCCAGATACGAACGTTTCCTGGAGGCCCTGCGTGTCCCACCACAAGCCACCATCCGCCTCAACCCGCTCAAGAGTCCGGGTAGGGAACTACAAGATGAGAATGCCCTCCAACCTGTTCCTTGGTGCTCCGAGGGCGTTGTCCTCCCCGAGCGTCCCGACTTCACGTTCGACCCGCTCCTTCATGCCGGTGCCTACTACGTGCAAGAGTCCTCATCGATGTTTGTCAGTCATGTGGTGACGCATCTTGTCTCCACGCCTGTCATGGCGCTCGACCTGTGCGCCGCACCTGGCGGAAAAACCACTGCGCTACGCGCCTCGCTTCCTGCTGGCAGCGTTGTCATCGCCAACGAGCCTATGAAAGTGCGGGCGTCAGTCCTGTCTGAGAATGTGCAGAAACAAGGACATCCCGACATCATGGTCACCAACAATTATCCACGCGACTTCCAAAAAGCGGGAATCACCTTCGACCTCATCCTCGCCGACGTGCCTTGCTCAGGCGAAGGCATGTTTCGCAAGGATCCACAGGCCATTCGCGAATGGAGCCCGCAAAACGTGGACAATTGCGCAAAGCTGCAACGATCCATCATAGAGGACATCTGGCCGACGCTCCGCCCCGGTGGTTTCATGGTTTATTCCACATGCACCTTCAACGAACACGAGAACGAGGAGAATGTCCGGTGGATTATCGACAACCTGGGAGCCCGGCTCGTCTACATTCCCGTCGACCCCCAATGGCACGTCACGGGAGCCTTGGGCACAGCCTTGTCTGCAACAGCAAACAATGAAAAGGACGAGAGGCGTCAGTCTGTCTTCCGTTTCATCCCGGGCTTCACGCATGGCGAAGGCCTGTTCATGGCCGTCCTGCAAAAGCCACAAGCCGACGCTCCAGCCCCGCCTCGAAAGAAACGCCCAACCGTCTCGCGCATCAAGCCAAGCGCCTACCAGAAGGTCGTATTGCCTTGGCTTCAGGGAGATTCGTCACTTGGCGAAGGCACATGGACCATCATCGACAAGCCCACGGCGATACGCGCCATCCCAACCCGTTGGCTTCCCCTCTACGAGAAGGCGTCCTGTGCACTCCACCTCATCCATGCGGGCGTCGGCATCGGCACACCCAAAGGAAAGGACATCGTACCATCGGCCTCGCTGGCACTGTCGACAGCGATCGCCCCAAATGCTTTTCCACGCGTGGAGATTGGGTGGGAACAAGCCATGCTCTATCTCCGAAAGGAGGCCGTCACCCTGCCTGCTGAGACGCCTCGCGGCCTTGTGCTGCTCACCTATCGCGGCTTGGCTCTTGGCTTTTGCAAGAACATCGGAAACCGTGCAAACAACCTCTTTCCGCAGGAATGGAAAATCAAGACCACCCATCTGCCCGAACAAGCTGTCAACGTGATATGAACATCGCCATCATTGCCGCCATCGGCCGTAACCGCGCCATCGGCTGTAACAACAAGCTGCCATGGTCGATCCCGGAAGACTTGGCGCACTTCAAGACGATGACCATGGGACACCCCGTCATCATGGGGCGTAAGACCTATGAGTCGTTGCCCCACGGTGCCCTGCCAGGCCGGCGCAACATCGTGTTGAGCAAGAGTCTCTCGCTACTGCCGGACGCAGAGGTCTACTCCTCGCTGGAACTTGCTGTCAAGGCCTGCGTCAAGCAACTCGGTGAGACAAACTCATACCCTCAAGATCCAAGCGAAACGCCGATGGCCTTCGTCATCGGCGGAGCCAGTGTCTATCGGCAAGCGCTCCCGCTGGCATCCAAATTGTTTATCACACTGGTGGACGACAGCCCCGTCAATGCCGACGCATTCTTTCCGGTCATTGACCCTAAACAATGGGTGGAAACAAAAAAAGAGAAGCACCAAGGCTTCTCTTTCGTCACTTACCATTCTCTGGAGTAAGTGTTTGGCTTATTCTTCTTTGTCTTCTTCCTCTTCATCTGCTGCTACAGCCTCTGGCTCGTCGCAGACGGGCAACTGCCGGTCAATCACGGCGTTGAAACTGACAATAGTCTCACTGCGCGACAAGCCCAAGGGTTGCAACTTGTCGTGGATGATATTGAGCAAGTGATGATTGTTTCTTGCGTAAATCTTGATAAACATGTCATACCCGCCGGTGGTGTAGTGACACTCGGTCACCTCGGGAATAGCCCGCAACTTATCGACCACTTCGTCAAACGAGCTTGGGTCTTTCAGGTAGAGCCCCACATAAGCGCAAGTCTCATACCCCACCTTCTCGGGGTCGATGATAAACTGCGAACCTTTCAAGATGCCCAACATGTTGAGCTTCTGGATACGCTGATGGATTGCCGCGCCACTGACATTACAAGCACGAGCTACCTCAAGAAAAGGAATTCTCGCATCGGCAGAAATCATTTTCAGTATTTTTCTGTCTAAAGCATCCAAACGGTGATTTGCCATAATGATATTTTAATTACGCTGCAAAGTTAACAATAAATATTCTATATGACAACATTTTTATGCTTTTTTATTTCAAATTGATACGTCATTTTCGCTGGTTCACCAGTAAAAATAAATAGATGCCGAGATGGAACTCGGCATGGTCCGTGGCTGGACTGAGGTCCATCATCTGCACAATCCAAAGAGGTGGTCATGTAATATGGCTACGTGGAAGGTCGGCCGATCATGGCCCACAATTAGTAAGAACCGTTGGGCGATCTGACCATTATCGTGATGGGACCCTTGCCAATGGCGAAAGAGAAACATAATCTGGGCAACACTATCTGCAAAAATGTGCCCGATGAATCGGATAAATTTTGTAACTTTGCCGTAATAATGAACAAAGACAACAAAAAAGCCACATTGGAACTGGGCACTAAGCCCGTTGGTTCCCTGTTGTTGCAGTATGCTTTGCCTGCCATCATCGCCATGACCGCCGCATCGCTCTACAACATCATCGATCGCATCTTTATCGGACAGGTGGTGGGCGCTGAAGCCATATCAGGTCTCGCCATCACCTTCCCGTTCATGAACCTTGGCGCAGCTTTTGGTGCCGCCGTGGGCGTGGGAGCTGCCACGGCCATCTCCGTCAAGTTGGGACAGAAAGACTACCTGACGGCAGAGAACCTGCTGGGCAACACCGTGACGCTCAACCTGATTATTGGCATAGGCTTCTCCGTCGTCTGCCTCCTGTTTCTCGATCCCATCCTGCGTTTCTTTGGCGCCAGTGAAGCCACGCTGCCTTATGCCCGCGACTTCATGCAAGTCATCCTTGCAGGCAACGTGTTCTCACACATGTATTTCGGCATGAACGCTGTGCTGCGCGCGGCCAGCAAGCCGCGGCAGGCCATGATGGCCACCATCTTCACGGTGGTGATGAACGTCCTGCTCGACGTGGTGTTCATCTTGTGGTGGCGATGGGGCATTAAGGGCGCGGCCTGCGCCACCGTCATCAGTCAGGCGATGGCTCTGTGCTACCAGATGCGCCTGTTCTCCAACAAGCACGAACTGCTCCACCTCAAGCGGGGCATCTACCGCCTGAAGACCGACCTGGTGAAGAACATCCTGGCCATCGGCGTGTCACCCTTCCTGATGAATGTGTGCACGTGTGTGGTTGTTATCTTTGTCAACAACCAGTTGGTGCGCTACGGAGGTGACATGGCTGTGGGCGGTTACGGCATCTCCAACTCCCTGGCCACGGTGTTCATCATGTTTGTGCTGGGGCTGAATCAGGGCATGCAGCCCATCGCCGGCTACAACTATGGTGCGCAGAACATCGACCGACTGTTGCGCGTGCTCAAGCTGACCGTCATCGCCGCCACCTGCATCATGGTCGTCGGATGGTTGGTGGCCATGTTCTTCCCGCAGGTCATCGCGCGCCTCTTCACCACCGATGAGCGGCTGACGGCCATGGCACTCACGGCCATCCGCTTCAACCTCCTGGTCTATCCGGTCGTCGGGTTCCAAATGGTCACCAGCAATTTCTTCCAGTGCATCGGAAAGGTGCGCATCAGCATTTTCCTCAGCTTGTCGCGCCAGTTGCTCATCCTCGTCCCACTGCTGGCCGTGTTGCCGCGCATGTTTGCCCTCAAGGGTGTGTGGTGCGCCCTGCCTGCATCCGACTTGTTGGCCTCGCTCATTGCACTGGCCATCCTCGTGACTTACATGAGGAAATTTAAGGCGCAGGCGAAGGCCGCCCGCGACACCTCATCCGATTGAAAACATTTGCTTGTTATGAACGATAAGAAAATCATCATCAGCGTGGGCCGCCAGATAGGGTCGGGCGGCAGAATCGTCGCACAACAGTTGGCCGACATCTTTGGCTGCAAGCTCTACGACAGGGAACTGCTCAACCTGGCCGCCAAGGAGAGTGGCTTCAGCGAGAAGTTTTTTGAGCAGAACGATGAGCAGAAGGGATTTCTGAAGTCACTCTTCCATGTCCATGTGCCCCTCTTGGGAGCCAACAATTTCTATAAGAATGACTTCTCCGAGGAGAGTCTCTACCAGTTTCAGAGCGACGCCATCCGCAAGGCCGCCAGTGAGAGCGGTTGCGTGTTTGTAGGCCGCACGGCCGACTACGTGTTGCGCGACGCCCCTAACCTGGTGTCGGTGTTCATCACGGCCAACATAGACCAGCGCATCCAGCGTGTCTGCAAGCGCCTGGGCGTGGATCGTGCCACAGCCCGCAAGTACATCCGGAGCCACGAGGAGGAGCGTTCCTCTTATTACAACTACTACACAGGCAAGGTGTGGGGGCATAGTGAGAGTTATGACCTTTGCATCAACTCATCGTTGTTGGGCATCGACGAGACCACCAAGATTGTGGCCGAGTTCATCCGCCAGCGACTGGGTCTGTGAGATGACTGGAGAGGAGAATAACCATGAAGATAGGCATCCTGTCAGACACCCACGGCTTTTGGGATGAGAAGTTTGAGACATATCTCGGTCAGTGTGATGAGGTGTGGCACGCCGGTGACATCGGTAGTATGGAGGTGGCCGACCGCCTGGAGGCCCTCGGCCCACGCTTCCGCGCCGTCTATGGCAACATCGACGACTACTACATGCGGTCGCGCTACCGCGAGATGCTGCGCTTTGAGGTCGATGGGGTAGACGTGCTGATGAAGCACATCGGTGGCTATCCCGGCCGCTACGACAGTTCTGTGGGGCGCATCATGCGCACCAACCCGCCCAAGCTCTTCATCTCCGGCCACTCGCACATCCTCAAGATCATGCCCGACAAGCAGTTGGGTCTGCTCCACATCAATCCCGGAGCCGCAGGCTTGTCGGGCTGGCAGACCGAGCGGACGCTGGTGAGGCTGACCATAGAGAGTGGCACCTTCGCCGATTGCGAGGTCATCACATTGGGAGGACGATGAATGGACAAATACGCTAAACAACTCAACGACTACCTGGAGCTGATGAGTCGTTCCTCGCTTCTCGTGAGCGAGGGCGACCGCCGAAACATCCGCGTGCTGCTGACCATGCTCGGCCCCATCGACGAGGAAATCCTGGAGGCGCGCTATGGCCTGTTCGGCCATGAGCGCAAGTCGCTCGACGACATAGCCCGCCGCTACCGGCTGGCACCCGACAGCCTGGCCGACATCATCGCCAAGGACCTCAGGCGGTTGGCCATCACGCCCGAGTGGCAGATGTTGCTGAGACAGTTCTCACCCCTTGTGAGGAGCCGCATCGGGATGGGTGGTTGATCCTTCGGTCGGGGATAATCAAAAAGAATGTAATCAATAAATACAGGGACAGATGAAAAAGATATTGTTGCTTGGCTCAGGTGAACTGGGCAAGGAGTTTACGATTGCCGCCAAACGTGCCGGCCAGTATGTCATCGCTTGTGACCGCTACGACAACGCGCCTGCCATGCAGGTGGCCGACGAGCGAGAAATATTCTCCATGCTCGACGGTGAGGCGCTCACCGCTGTGGTGGAGAAGCACCACCCCGACATCATCGTGCCGGAGATAGAGGCCATCCGTACCGAGCGCCTCTTCGACTTCGAACGTGAGGGCATACAGGTCGTTCCGTCGGCGCGCGCCGTCAACTACACCATGAACCGCCGCGCTATCCGCGACCTGGCCGCCAGGGAGCTGGGCTTGCGCACGGCCAAGTACTACTATGCCAAGACGTTCGATGAGTTCAAGCGAGCTGCCGACGAGATAGGGTTCCCATGTGTGGTGAAGCCCCTTATGTCATCGTCGGGACACGGACAGAGCTACGTCCACAACGACGACGAGCTGCGTGAGGCCTTCCGCGAGGCCATGGAGGACGGGCGCGGCGACGTGAAGGAGGTTATCATCGAGGAGTTTATCGATTTCGACTCCGAGTTCACCCTGCTCACTGTCACCCAGAAAGACGGCCCCACGCTTTTCTGCCCGCCCATCGGCCATGTGCAGAAAGGGGGCGACTACCGTGAGAGCTGGATGCCCTGCGCCCTCTCTGACGATGCCCTGCGCCAGGCCGAGCACATAGCCGAAGAGGTGACGCGTGCCCTGACGGGCTATGGCCTGTGGGGTGTGGAGTTCTTCCTCACCAAGCAGGGTGAGGTCATCTTTTCCGAGCTCAGTCCCCGGCCGCACGACACCGGCATGGTGACCCTCAGTCACTGCACCAACCTCAGCGAGTTTGAGCTTCATTTCCGTGCTGTCATGGGACTGCCCATCCCGGCCATCCACCTGGAGCACACGGGTGCCTCGGCAGTCATCCTCTCACCTGTGGAGGGCAACGAACCACTCGACTACAACCTGAAGGATGTGTGCGCGGAGGACCATTCGCGCGTGCGCATCTTCGGGAAGCAAGAGGCCCATGTCGGACGACGCATGGGTGTGGTGCTCTGCTACAGCGAGGTGGGCGACGACATTGGGGCCCTGCGGGACAAGGCCAAGCGGTTGGCCAAGACCGTGCTGGGCACCGACCCTTACATGAAGAAATAAAGACAAGACATGGAAAAGACTATGGGGCACGTCGTCGACTTGCCCAAGATCGTGGACCCGCGCGGCAACCTGACCGTGGCCGAGCAGCAGAGGTCGGTGCCCTTCGAGATCAGGAGGGTGTACTGGACGTATGACGTGCCGTCGGGAGAACATCGCGGCGGCCACGCCCACCGCCATTGCCGTGAGTGCATCATTGCTGTGAGTGGCTCGTTCACGGTCACGCTTGATGATGGTCACGACCGACTGTCTTTCCTTCTGAACCATCCTTACCAGGGACTGCTGGTCGAGACAGGCGTGTGGCGCACGCTGGAGGACTTCTCCTCGGGTGCCGTCTGCCTGGTGCTGGCCGAGGACTTCTTCGAGGAAGACGACTACATCCGTGACTATGATGACTATCTGCAGGTTTACGCCCGATAAGGCGCAGCAGTGGGACGACTTCGTCAGGCGGAGCCGGCAGGGCACGTTTCTCTTCGAGCGCGCCTATATGGACTATCACCATGACCGCTTTGCTGACCATTCGTTGATGGTCTACCTCAAGAACCGCCTGTTTGCCCTGTTGCCCGCCAATGAGGCTGATGGCGTGTTGTGGAGCCACCAGGGACTGACTTATGGTGGGCTGCTCACGGGGGCTGAGGCCACCATGACGGAGGTGTGCGACACCTTTCGCGCCCTTAATGAGCACCTGCGGGAGGAGGGCTTGCGTAAGGTCGTATACAAGGCTATGCCATGGATCTACCATCGCCTGCCAGCCGAGGAAGACCTCTACGCACTGACCAATGTGTGCGATGCGCACCTCATGGTACGCCACATCTCGTCGACGCTGGTGGCAGGCGAGCGCTTACGATTCACCGAGTCGCGTCGGAGCGGGCTGCGCAAGGCGCAGCGACAGGGTGTCATGGCATGCGAAAGCGACGACATGGAGGCGTTTTGGAACATCCTCAACGACAACCTCCAACGCAAGTATGGCACCCGCCCAGTGCACACTCTGTCAGAGTTGCGGTTGCTGAAGGAGCGCTTTCCACGGCAGATACGTCTCTACCTGGCCTACCGAGAGGGCATTCCCTTGGGAGGCACACTGATCTTCGAAACTTCGCAAGTGGTGCATACCCAATATATTTCGGCCTCGCCCGAGGGCAAGGCTTGTGGTGCCTTGGATGCACTTTTTGACCATCTGTTAAACAGGGTGTATCCGCATGTGCCCTTTTTCGACTTCGGCAAGTCGAGTGATGGTGATGGACACGAGCTTAACGAGCCGCTCATCTTCCAAAAGGAAGGCTTCGGTGGGCGAGGTGTGTGCTACGACTGGTACGAGTATGCACTCTGAACTGTAGGCAAACATGGCATCGGCCAAGGCTGACCTTGGTGGCGTCATACCTTAACTGTCTAAACAATGAACATTCCATATCTTTCCTTACAAAAGTTGAACAGGGCATATCTGGGTGATTTCAAGAAGGTCATCAGGCAAGTGGTCGAGAGCGGTTGGTACCTGAAGGGGGAGGCCACTCACCAGTTTGAGACCCAATATGCTGAGTATTTGGGTGCAAAACACTGTGTGGGTTGTGGCAATGGCCTCGACGCCTTGACCCTTATCTTCCGCGCTTACAAGGAACTGGGCATGCTCCATGAGGGCGATGAGGTGATTGTACCGGCTAACACCTACATCGCCTCCATACTCTCCATCACTGAGAATGGGTTGAAAGCCGTGTTGGTAGAGCCGCGCATCGACACGTTGCAACTCGACGACAGGCTGGTCGAGCAGGCCATCACGGAGCGCTCGAAAGCCATCTTGTTGGTGCACCTCTACGGCCGATGTGCCTATACTGAGCGCTTGGGCGCGATCTGCGAGAAATATCATCTGCTATTGGTGGAAGACAACGCACAAGCGCATGGGTGCCGTTTCATGAAGGGGGAAGTGGGCAAACGCACGGGGTCACTGGGAGACGCCGCAGCGCATAGCTTCTATCCGGGCAAGAACCTCGGAGCCTTGGGTGACGCCGGCGCGGTGACGACAGACGACGACGAGTTGGCCGACTGCGTGAGGGCATTGGGCAATTATGGTTCGTCGCGCAAGTATGTCTTTTCCTATAAAGGGCTCAACTCGCGCATCGACGAACTGCAAGCCGCTGTGCTCTCAGCCAAACTTCCTTCCCTGGATGGAGGCAACTTCAGTAGAAGGTGCATTGCCGACTACTATTATAATCATATCAACAATCCTGTCGTGATGGTTCCAGGGCAGCAGGAGTGGTTGGCGTCAGAAGATGGTATTCTCAATAAGTATAATGTGTTTCACATTTTTCCCATCCTGACACCTCATAGAGACGCACTTCAGCAATATCTCAAGGACAAGGGAATCGGAACCATGATACATTATCCCATACCGCCCCATAAGCAACAATGCTATACGGAGTGGAACGACCTCTCATTCCCCATTACGGAAGAGATACATCGCAACGAGTTGAGCCTACCCTGCAATGAGACGATGACAGACCAGGAGGTGGAATATGTGGTGAAGTGTGTCAACGACTTCACACCTGTAATCTAAGATTCATGATTGTTTGTATAGCAGAGAAACCAAGCGTCGCTCGTGACATAGCGCGCATACTGGGGGCAACCGCCCAGCGTGATGGTTACATGGAAGGCAACGGATATCAGGTGACGTGGACCTTCGGGCACCTGTGTGAGCTGAAGGAACCTAATGACTACCTGGTCAACTGGCGCTTTTGGACGCTGGCCGCCCTTCCGATGATTCCTGTGCGCTTCGGCATCAAGCTCATACCCGACCGGGGTATTGAAAAGCAGTTTCAGACCATCGCCAAGTTGTATGCTGAGGCGGACGAGATCATCAACTGTGGTGATGCCGGCCAGGAAGGTGAGCTGATACAACGCTGGGTGATGCAATTGGCTAAGGTCAAGTGCCCGGTGAAAAGACTGTGGATCTCCTCCATGACCGATGAGGCCATCAGGGAGGGCTTTGCCAACCTCAAGGACCAACAGCAGTATGAGAGCCTCTATCTCGCCGGACTGAGCCGTGCGGTCGGCGATTGGTTGTTGGGCATGAACTGCACACGTCTCTACACGCTCATGTATCGCCAGCAACGGGGACAGGTGTTATCCATCGGTCGTGTGCAGACACCCACGCTCGCACTCATCGTGCAGCGACAGAAAGAGATCGACAATTTCAAGCCCGAACCCTACTGGGTGTTGTCCACCGTTTACCGTGACACGTTATTTACGGCAACATCGGGTAAGTTCATGTCGGAGGAAGAGGGCAAGGCGGCGTTCTCCCTGATTGAGGGAAAGCAATTTGCCATCACGGAAGTGAAGAAGAAACAAGGCAAGGAACCGCCCAAGCAACTCTATGACCTTACCTCCTTGCAAGTGGACCTCAACAGGAAGTATGGCTTCTCCTCGCAGTTGTCGCTCAACATCATACAAGGTTTGTATGAAAAGAAGCTGACCACTTATCCGCGTGTGGACACCCAATATTTGTCGGATGACATCTATCCCAAGTGCCCAGGCATACTCAATGGGGTCAGCCAGTGTGTGATGGAAGGCAAGAAGCCTTATCTCGCCATCGTGCAAAATCTTGCGGCCATCAGCAAAAACCTGCCCAAGTCGAAGCGTGTCTTCGACACCTCGAAGGTGACTGACCACCACGCCATCATACCGACTGGCGTGGCGCCGTCGGGCTTGACTGACGTGGAGAAGAAAGTGTATGACTTGATAGCCAGGCGATTTGTGGCCGCCTTCTATCCTGATTGTAAGTATGCTACGACTACGGTCAGCGGCCTTGTTGACAAGGTGGAGTTCAAAACGTCGGGAAAGGAAATACTTTATCCGGGTTGGCGTAGTGTCTATTCGATGGAGGAGCAGGTCGTCGACGAGAATGGGAAGAAGGAAATGGAGGAGAAATTGCTGCCCACCTTCGAAAAGGGAGAGGCAGGGCCGCACAAGCCCACCCTGACGCGCAAGATGACCATGCCGCCCAAGCACTACACCGAAGCGTCGTTGCTGAGAGCCATGGAGACAGCAGGCAAGCTTGTGGACGATGAGGAACTGTCGGCGGCGATGAAGGAAAACGGCATAGGAAGGCCGTCATCGCGTGCTGGAATTATTGAGACGCTATTCAAGCGCCATTACATACGACGCGAGCGGAAGAACCTTGTCGCAACCCCGACGGGCATCCAACTGATTGACACCATTCACGAGAAATTGCTCACAAGTGTCGAGCTGACTGGCATGTGGGAGAAAAAACTGCGCGACATTGAACATCACAAATACGATGCTGGTACGTTTGTCAACGAACTGAAAGAGCAGGTGTCGCGCATCGTCACGGATGTGATGCACGATAATTCGGGACGAAGCATAGCAAGTGGGGAGGAACCTGCGAAGCCCACGCCGAAGTCGCCGGCGGCATCAGCTGGACAAAAGCCGGAAGCGCCGAAGGCCAAGAAACGCACGGCTTCGGTCACGAAGGTGTCGGTGAAGGAACAGGTGGAGACGCAGCGGGCCGCCACTCCCCAGGAAGGGGACATCTGTCCCGTTTGCCATCAGGGACGCGTGATCAGGGGGAAAAGTGCCTATGGATGTTCCCAGTGGAAGGAGGGATGCAACTTCAGGGAACCGCTGCGACAGTCGTAGCGGTTGTGTGACGATACCGTGTAGCCCTTCTCCTTGTGTCTCACGGGGCCTGATGGAATGTCGGGAGGTCCGCTTTCCACTGGGGGTGTCATATGCGGGCTATTGACTTTTGCTTGACGAGGTGATTGCGAAAGTCACACTGCATGATGTCCATCAGCAGGTATATGATGTCTTCTGTATTGAAGGCTTTCTCCGTGCTTTTGCTTAAGCGGTCGGTGATGTCTGGATTGTTTTTGCGGAAGCTGTCGGTCATGAAAACAAGAAATGGTATGTCATGCGCTGCCTTGAGGCCTATCGGGTTGTTGGTGCGCACGTGTCCCGCAAAGTCGGGACGGCTTTCGTAGATGTCTAGTCCGTGGTCGGGTGCATAGATGACGATGGCTTCCTTTTGGCTGACAAGTTTGAAGAGCGAACTCACGACATAGTCATTGTAGAGCACGGCATTGTCGTATGTGGCTGTGCGATAGCGTTGGTTGGCAGGCTTGTCGGCGTAGTCGCTTTCTGTGAAGTGGCTGAATGTCTCCGGGTAACGCATCTTGAAGTCTTGATGGCATCCCATCAAGTGAATGATGTGTAAGTCTTTGCCGGTCGGGTGTGACATCATGCTTTTCAGTACCGGCAGTAGGTCTATGTCGTAGCTTGTGCGCTGGAGCCCGGCATATTGGTTGCCTATGAACACGCTGGTGTCGCACAGCTCGGAATATTGCCCCACTACATTGTCGTAAAGTCCCTTCTTGCTTTGGTTGGATAGCCATGTGGTATGGTATCCGGCGGCGTGTGCAATGTCGGGCAACGTCACACATTCGTTCCATTTCACCTTGTTGCCCATTGCTTTCTCGTAGGTGCTCATCATCAGCTCGAAGCTCTCAAGCGTCCCTGTCCCTGCGGATTGGATGTTGCGGAAAACCAACACCTTGCCTTGATTTGCCATTTCCCGCAAAAGGGGATTGGTCTCTTTCCGGTACCCGTATAGGGAACAGTGGTGGTTTGTGAGGGCTTCTCCGATAACCCAAATGATAAGGGGTGGTTGCCTGTCGGCGATGATCTCCACTCTTGGGTTATGCCGAAGTATTTTTATCTGTGACATTTGGGAAATCTCCATCGCTGTGCGCATGAAGCCCAAGACGGTCTCTTGCATCACGGCGGGGTTGTGGAAGGTAAGCGCGCCACTGATGATGAGTACCGCCAAGCTTGTGACGCTGGCGGCTTTTGGCGGTGTCTTGAGGGGCAATTTGTGGCGCAAGGTCGCAAACATAAGTAGACATGTGGCCAAGCCGCATAAGGCAAGGACTACATCCTGGTTGACGTATGACCGGACAAACTCGCTCGATTCGCTTGCATTTGTGGCAAGGATGGCGGCTATGATGTCTTTACTCAATGGTGCGTGGGTGGATACCTGACATATCAGCATGACCAGACTGTGGCTGCCGATAAGCATAAGCATAAAGGTGGATAGGCATCGTCTGACGTTACGCGGCATGGGCATCGATGCCAACAAGGATGCCACATAGGCTATAAAATATAGTGCCGCAGCTACGTATAACGTATAAATCTGCCCCCAACTTTCGTAATGGAATATCAAGGGGTAAAATGTCAGAAGCAGGAGAACGGTCAACAAGCCCCATTGCCTGTCGGAGATCTGCTTTAGGAGATGAACTTTTCCAGTGGGATTAAAAATTACCCCCCCCAACGGCTATTGGAGCGGGTAAACTTGTTGTCTTGAGTTTGGGGCATATGTGCTTTTTATTTTTTTATAATGTCTGAAGATGCGGGAATGTCAATTCACAATCCAGGTGCGGAGTTAGGTTAATGATGTCACGTTGGAAGTGTCGGGAATCTTGTTCATTCAGTTGTGAGCTTCTGGCGCTTGGCCATTTTCGCTTTTTCCTTCACGCGCTGCATGTGCTCAAAAGCCCTGCGTCGTGTGGATATGATTTGGTAACGATAGACCAGGCACGTGGCAAAGAAATAGACCAGCACCTGGCACCACAACGCCTGATACTCCGGCTCGATGTCTTGCAGGGTTCCGCCCATTGAGGAAATTCTCAAAAAGCCGCGCACGCCAAAAGTGGCTGGGATGATGTTGGCCACACCACGCCAAAAGCCAGGAATGTTGGACTGTGGCCAGCTGATGCCTGTCATGAACAGGAAGGGTACAGAGGTGAACACCACGATCAACATGACATTCTCGCGATAGCGCACGAGGCATGACAACATCATGCCAAAGAAAATGCAGGCTAAGATGTAGGGTACCATCAGCCCGATGATGGCTTGGGCGGAGACAAGCGATGTGAAATGGAACAGATGGGGGATGACAAGCGCCAGGTAGGCTCCCATGACCATGTAAATCATGAAATAGCAGAACGACTTGCCCAACACGATGCGGAAGATGCCGTTGTAGTGTTTGGAGATGGGGACGAGATCTTGGTAACGATTGTTTTCACGTGCCGTGCCCGCCGCCAGTCCGATGCCCAACAACAGTGTCTGTTGCAGGATAAGCATTAGCACGCCCGGGAGAATGGCATTGCCATATCCGCCTGTGGTGTTGAAGATGGGAACCTCGTCGAAGTCAAGGGGCTTGGTTGTCACCTTTTCGTCACGTTGCGTGAAGTTGACGCTTTGCGCAATTTGTATGTGCGAGCTCATCTCAGATGCCACGGCCTGTGCCGTTTGGTAGATGGCCTTGTAGGTGAGCATCAGGCTCATGTCACAGTAGACGCCCACCATCGATTGCTCGCCACGATAGATGCGGCGCTCGAAATCTTCTGGGAAATAAAGTGTGCCATGGACCTGTTGCTTGGCCGTGAGATCCTTGGCCTCTTCCAGGGAACGGCAATAGAAAGCCACCTTTGTGTCTGAACCAGCATCGAAGCTTCGGATAAATTCCCTGGAGGTATGCGAGTGTGACATGTCAACAACCGCTACTGGCACGTCGCGTACCACCTCGTTGTTGTAAATCCATGAGTAGAGCAAGGGGTAGAGCAAGGGCACTAACACACAGAAAATGAGCACACCCTCGTCCGTGATGGTGCCCCGCATCTCACGGACACAGATATAGCACGTGTCCGCTACACCGTCCTTGATCCTTTGAAGAAGACTGTCTTTTTCCATGATTAGGGTATGTAAGTGTAAACGAGCATCGCTTTCTTGATGTTCCAAATAGTGAAGATCGGCAGTATGGCAAAGATGCAGAGGGCCATGATGTCAAACCAGGAGTTGGTGAGCGGGAAGCCATTGAAGATGTTCATTTGGTAAATCATGTAATAGTGGCGCAAGGGGAACAACTCCGCTACAGACTGGATGATGGAGTCCATGGCAAACACAGGATAGGTGGCACCACACACGGAGAAACTCACCACAGACCACAATGAACAAATGGACATGGACATGCGCAGGGATGGCATAAGGCCAAACGCAAACACGCCAAAGCCTTGGCAGGACAAGACGGCCAGTAACCCCAACACCATGATGGGAACCACTCCGCCTGGATGGGGAAACCCCAAGCAATGGAAGACGTAGAACTCAAAGATGTACATCATCGTCAGGAAGATCAAGGTCTGTGGAAGAAGCTTTCCGATGAGCGCAATGTGCGTGCTGCCGCCTGCCATCTTGATCCACTGGCGTGAACGCTTGAACTTCAGTTCTGTGCCGATGGAGTAGGGGGTTATCAGGAAGATGAACACCATGAGAACGCCTGGGACCATGGTGGTGCTGAGATAGACGTTGTAGTTGGCCCATGGATTGCCGATCATGTGGAGATCCACGGCTATGGGTTGCAGGAACGTTCGTATCTCCTTGCTGGTCTTGCCGACGGCTGACAACTTGGTCATGCCCACTGCCGCTGAGCCCAATGTGGAGATGGTCTTCAAGTCCCGATAGAGCATTGATCCTGCAACCAAGGTCACGTTGCTGTAGTAAAATGAAATTTTGGGCTGCTGGTCCGACATCAGCCCTGCCGTGGTGCCTTTGGGGATGTACAGGAAGGCGTAAATCTTGTTGCGCTGGATGTCTCGCCGTGCCTCATTGACATTGACGTAATGTGCCACCACGTGTGTGGTCTGGAAGGCGTCGAGCTGACGGATAATCCCACGCGACGTGGCGGTGTTGTCTTGGTCCACCACACCGACGGGCATATCGACGGGCATGCCCTCCTTCATGAGTGATGTGAAGAACAGGATGATAATTGCAGGGAAGATGATGGTGCAAAAGCCATAGATGGGATTCTTGCGCATGATGCCGATCTCCCGATAGGCGATGCGTAAGATGCGGCTCAGCACCTCCCGTGCGGAAGTGTTGTTGGCATTGCTGTTGTATGAAGATGTCTCAGCCAATGTGCTTATTTCTTTAATTTACCCTGTTTGATGATGAGCGACATGCCAGGACGCAGCCCGTCAAACTTATCGACGAAATGGGCTTTCACCTCAAAGGTCTTCAAGTCGTACTGGCCGGTGCTCTTGGTGGCTTTCCAGACGGCATAGGACCCTTCGTCCTTGATGGCATACACCTTCATCTTCACGTCCTTGTTGAACGCGGGTGAGAAAGCGGTGAACGTGTCGCCCACCTTTAGTCCGTTGAGCATGTCCTCACGTACGTTGAACGTGCCCCACATGTCGTGCATGATGGAGATGCTCATGATAGGCGAGCCAATGCCAACGAGCTCGCCCACCTTGGGGTAGATGGTGCTGACCTCGCCTTCGACGTTGGAGACCTGTACAGTCTCGCGCAGCACCGACTTGACTACGTCGACCGCATTTTTGGCTGCCTCTGCATTTTTCTTGGCCGCCTCCTTCTCTTGCGAACGCGCTCCATTGCGCGCGATGTCGTATTGGCTTTGCGCAACTTTCACCTGCGCCTCTGACGCCTTGTAGGCCGCAAGTGCCTCGTCGCGTTTTTGGGCACTCACCACACCCTCGTTGAAGAGGTTTTGCATGCGAGTGTAGGTCTTGTGTGTGATTTCTGCGGCAGCCTGTGCCTGTTGCAGCAGCTGGTAGGCACCTTGCATTTGCTCCTTTCTTGCCCCGGCTTCGGTCAGGTTGCTCAGGGCTTGTGTGGCTCCCTCTGTGGCCTCTGCGACCTTTTGCTGGGCGGTGGCCTCCGGCACATCGAGTATGGCGAGGGTGTCGCCCACGTGGACATAGTCGCCTTCCTTGACCAGTAGTTCCAAGACACGGCTTGGCAGTTTGCAACTGACTCTGAACTCCGACACTTCCACTTCGCCCTGGATCGTCTCATCTGTCTTGTCCAAGGTGAAGAATCCAATCAGGCCCACTGCGACAACGGCTGTGGTGAAGCCGATCACGGCAAGAAGGATGTTGTTATGTTGTGTTTTTGCTGACATAGGTGATTGTTATTGCTTATTGCAGTTGTTATGAATGTTCTAGTGTTATCTCAAAATTCCCAGTGCCTTTTGTAAGTTGACTTGGCTCAGTTTCATGTTCACTTCAGCGTCAATCTTCTGGCTCTGTGCCTGTTGCCAAGCAGTCTGCGCTGCCAGCACATCTGTCGATTCCATGACGCCCTCGCGGAAGCCCACCTGTGCGCAACGCAGGTTTTCCTCTGCGCTCTTGATGTTCTTCTCGGCCATGGATAGGCGTTTGTGGGCTTCTTTGACCTTGAATTGGCTTTGCGCCACTTGCAAGTTGATTTTCTCTTGGGTATCAGCGAGCTCCATCTGGGCCATGGCTGTTGCGGACTTGGCGGCGTTCACTTTGTATTTTCCCTCAAACCAGTTCCATACGGGCACTTGCAGCACCACGCCGATGTTCCACGCTCCTGAGAAGTTGCGCTGAAAACCGTTGTAGGCGTTGGGGTTGGAGATGGTGTACCCTGCTGTGATGGCCACGTGAGGCATATAGGCCGAGCGTATTAACTTGGTGGATTGCTGGCTCAGGTCCACTGCGTTCTGGAGCAGGCGAAGCTCTGGACGCGTGCTCTGAATGGAGTCGGACGAGGTGGGCTGGTCGTAAATGGATGTGCTGGCGAGGTTGTTCTTGTCCTCGTCGGCCAAGGTGATGTTTTCGTCCATGCGCAGTCCGCATAATTGGCAAAGCAACATTCGCGCAAGCGACAGTCCGTCTTCGACTTGTGTGATTTGCATCTCGGCCTCGTTGACTTTCACGTCAACCTTCAGGCCATCGGCCCGGGTGGCCACTCCCTCCTTGATCATCCGATGCACGTCTTCGTCAAGCTTTTTCACCAAGTCGCGGTAGCTGACGGCCAATTTTTGCTTTTGCTTGAGCGACACCACCATCCAGTAGGTCTGGTCGATGTTGTAGAGGGTTGTCTGCATCTTCAGGTCCAAGTCGTTGTCAGCCATGACCTCTGAGATGTCAGCCATGCGGTTGGCTGCCGTGATGGCTCCGCCCATGTAGACGGGCTGCCGCAACATGACTGCGCCCCCGAACACGTTTTGCGTATTTGTCTTGAATGCGTTGACCACCTCCTGTCCCAATGCGTTCCCGAAAGAGCTGATGTATTGGGCAATGGGGCCGTTGCCTGCTTGTTGCAATAGGGAACCCAACTGCTGGGCTTGTTCGGTCGTGATGATGCCTTGTCCCACCAAATTGGTGATGTAATCCGTAGCGCTACCCGTCAGGTCGCCAGTAACCTTGTTCACGGAACTGGTTCCGATATTGCTGATCTTACTCTTCTGCGACTTGCTCAAAAGGTTGATGCTGCGGCTATTGAACTGATAGCCGGCCACTACATCGACTTTGGGCAGGCTCTTGGTGCGGGCGGCCTTGCGGGTGTTGAGTGCAACATCCTTGCTCAAGCGCGACACGTTTACCTGCTTGTTGTTTTGTAGGGCAAGGGTGCGACAACTGTCAAGGCTAAGCACCCTTTGGCCATTGACTGTGAGGGCGACGCCAAACAAACTGATGATGAAAGCGAGCTTTCTCATATTTCCTTGCTTTTAGTCAAGTGTGAAACTCTTGCTGCCTATCATGTTCCCGTCGGCAAAAATGCTAATGCGATAGGTGCCGCCTTCCAATGCCTGGCTGATATTATAATATAAGGTCATGGGGGTCTCCTTGCCGCCGTATTCCACCGTCTTCTTCATGGTGCACTGCAATGACTTGTTCTCATAGTTGAATGATTCGCCGCCTCCCAACAGGGCGCCTGTGGGTGTGTTGATGCGGACATATACAGTCTTCGTCCCGCTGGTGGCCGTGACGTTCTTGGCCAAGGCGAAGCTTACCTGCAGGGCCTTGGCTTTCTTGAGCTTCTTGGTGGTCTTCTGGTGCTTGTCAAGTTGCGACAAGCTGATGTTGATGGCGTCAAGCTGTGCGGCTATGGCCACTTGTTCCGAGAGCGACTGCTTCTCAGAGCTCAAGCCCTCAATCTGCTTGTTGGCTTGCTCGTATTGGCCTTTGATGCGCGTGTTCTCGGCTGTGAGGTCTTGGTTGAGCCTGTTTAGCGAATCGATCTGCATCACGTAGCTGCGAAGCACGGCGCGAACAGTGGCTAACTCCTTCTTAAGACGTGCTATCTCCTTGGCGTCGGAGCTCTTTGTCTCTTTCAGTTCCTGCAGCAGACGTTGGGTGCGCTCCTGCTCTTGGGTCAACTGGGCTACGATGGAGTCGTTGTTTATCTGTGTCTTCATCTCGCTGTATTGGTTGGCAAACTGCTGATACTCGTTTTCCATTTCTT
>CAVBFJ010000030.1:0-38683 GCA_963594895.1 bacterium
AAACCAAGGAAGAGAACTTGCCCTTGCGCACCATATTGGTGAGCGAACTTTGCCATGTGTTGTAGCTTCCGTATTGAGTGGAGAGCGTGGTATGCACGCCATCCTGCCGAGCCTGCTTGGTGATGACATTGATGACACCGCCCATCGCATTGGAACCATAGAGTACGGAACCGGGACCGCGCAACACCTCCACATGGTCCACATACTCCGTCTCGTAGAAGTCGGCCACGGGATGGGAGTACAAACCGGCAAACTGCGGTTGTCCGTCCACCATCATCAATATGGCATTGGTGGGCGATCCTCCCACGCCACGGATTTTGATGCCGCCGCTTCCGCCGTTGCTCACGCCAAAGCCGAAGATGTTTCTCTGCGAGACAAAGAGGCTCGGCACTTCGCCCGACAAGGCGGAGAGGAGTTGTGTCTTGCCCGTAGCCTCCAGCTGGCGGCTGTTCACGATCGACACGGTATAAGGCAAGAGATTGCGAGAGGTGGCTTGGTTGCTGCCCGTCACCACCACCTCTCCCAAGCCATGCACTCGGGTGGTGTCGGCAAGGCTCTTGGCTGGCGGGGCTGCCATAAGGGGAGCTGAGGCAAGAAGCCCCAGTCCCACAGTCATCATCTGATGTTTCATACCTATTTTTTCTTTTTACTTTATCATGATCAACTTATACTTCTTGCTTCCCAGTCCTATCTTCTCGGCATAGTCGGTGATGTAAGTGCCGTGCTGGCGGTTGATGCGCTCTATCAGGGGCTTCTCGTCGTCGCCGGGCTGCGCCTTGTGGGTGAACACGAGGTCGAGACAGGCTTGGTCGAGTGCCACGGGGTCGGTGCTGGCGAGGATGCCCATGTCCTTGAGCTTGGGGTCGTCGGGATGGGCGTCGCAGTCGCAATCCACGCTCATGTTGTTCATCACATCTATATATATGATGTCCTTTCCATGATTGAAGTACTCATGCACGCCCTGTGCCGCTGCCGCCATGCTCTCCAGGAAATCATCTTGCTCGGGCAGGTTCTTCCAAAGTTGGGAGGCATCCTGCACCTTGCCAGCCGTATGGATGTAAGCCTTGCCGTCGGTGGAGGCCACGCCGATGCTCTGGTTCTTCAGCACTCCGCCGAAGCCGCCCATCGCATGACCCTTGAAGTGGGCGAGGTTGATGAGGAAGTCGTAGTTGGCGAGGTGGTCGCCCACGATGTCATACTTCAGGTGCTTCTTGTCCTTCACGGGGATGCGCATCTGTCCGTACTCGTCCATCAAATCTACTGCGGCGATGGAGTCGAAACCGTGGGCACGGATGGTCGCCCAGTGCTTGCCCTTGTCCTGGCGACTACCGCCGTATGCGGTGCAGCATTCCACGAGCGTTCCATCTACTTCGTCCACGAGATTGCGAATCAAGGTAGGTTTCAGATAGTTGTTGCCTCCCATCTCTCCCGTACTGATTTTTATCGCCACCCTGCCGTGTGCCGATACGCCAAGTGCCTTGTAGATGCGAACCAAGGCCTCGGGACTAATCTCCTTGGTCATATAGACCTTCGACTGGGCATGGAGCATCATCGTGCTCACCAATGCCACTGCAATAACCAATAGTTTCTTCATGTTCACTGTCCTTTGATTCATAACTTGTTGTATTCCTCGTCCGCCACGGGCTCCAGCCACTCGTTTGGCTCAGCCCCGGGCTTGGAGTTCTCCACTGCCACATGGGTGGCGATGTGCTGGAACCAACTGTCCTTCTGTGCCCCATGCCAATGTTTCACTCCCTCGGGGATGTCGATCACGTCGCCGGGGTTGAGGGCGATGGCAGGCTTGCCCCATTCCTGATACCATCCCCTGCCCGACACGCAGATGAGTATCTGGCGGGCACCATGATGGATGTGCCAGTTGTTGCGGCATCCCGGCTCGAAGGTGACGTTGGCCATCGGGAGAACGGTCTGCTCGCCCTGTTGCAGGTTCTTGGGGGCGATGCCTGCCAAGTGGCTGTCGCCGATGAAATACTTGGCATAGGCAGTGTTCGGATTGCCCTTGGGCCACGCACCGGCTGTGGCGTCGGCCGCATTGTCGCACTGTGACAGCCCCTTGTCGCTGAGATATCTCATCAGCTCGTCCACCTGCTCCTGCGTGTTGCCCATGCGCACGGCGCCCTTCTGGTGTGAGGCCAACTGCGGCGCCACGCCCTTGAGGGAAGCCAAAGCTGCGACAGTGACGATTTCGCGGTCGGAGGCCGAGAGCTGGTCACCGGCGAAGATGTCACCGAAGAGGTGCGACTTCAGGTAGTAGTCGTCCTGCGGGCAGAAGTCATAGTCGAAGGGCTTGCCGCTCATTTTTGTCTGCGTCTCCGTGCCCATCTTCAGGGCCAACTCTGCATCGTCCCAAGCCTTCGGTCGCTTCCAAGCCTTTCCCTCGTCATCCTTCTTGCCCTCCACCTTACGGGCGTCGAGCACCTTTGCCAAGGTGCCCAAGGCGTTGAGCGAACGGGGGAAGCCCGTGTAGGCATAAAGTTGGGAGAAAGCCTCCTTGATCTCATTGACGGTCACTCCGCCGTCGAGCGCCTCGCCAAGGGCGGGCGCCAGGCGCTTGAGGTCGCCCTGGGCTTCGAGACTTGCCAAGGTGGCGAGGTGCAACTGGCGCTGGGTCAACGTGTTGTTGGCCATAGACTGATGTGTTGTTGCCATAATCATTACGAATAGGATTAAAAGTTTCTTCATGTCTTGCTGAAATCTCATGGTGCAAAATTATAAAGAAACCAGCAATGATCTTGTAGACACATTACAGATTGTTTTATACAAATTACGGCAAAAAGACAAACGTGAGACCCGACGAAGCGTCTCGGCAGCGCGCGAAACGGCTTGTGGACATCAACACGGCCAAGCACACGGACGCCCACATTACAAGAAGAAGCCTTTCAGAAAAATCCGGATAGACAAAATCTGTAGTACACAGTGGCGCAAACGCCAACCGCTAAGTCGCTGACGCAGCAAGGAAAACACGGAATAGGGGGCAAAGTTGGGCTAACTGTTTTCCCACACCTCGCAGACTGAGGGGTGGCCACTGCGCAGCGTTTGTCGTGATTTTTGGTGAAAAAGTTTGTTCGCGATTTCAAGTGAAATAGAGCGCGAAAACGGCGTTTTTGCCCCGCCTCGGGAGCGCGCGTGGCCCGTCACCTGCAAGAATGTGCCGAATCATGGTGAGATATGGGCCGAATCTCATCATGATTGATGCCAAATCATGGTGAGATATGGGCCGAATCATGACACGATTAGGCACATATCATGATGAAAAGAATTTACGATTTGAGACAAAAACAAAGCGAATTTCCATAAGTCACTCATTGATAGCAAGTTACGAAAACCGCTCTATTTTCGCGTATTTGCGCCCAAATATTTCTTCGTTGGAAATAACGCACGTTTTTATCTATAGTTTGTCCTCTTTTTTTTAATCGCAACACACAGTCCGTTTCCCTTTTCCCCTCACCCCAGATTCGCCACGGACGTTGTCGGTGATGGTCGGTTGAGCTGCAAAAACAAGAAAATAAGCATGAAGGCCTTTGTGGAAAATGAAAAAATGCGTATCTTAGCGGCAAAAACACAATCGACACCTCTTTAACGCTACTCACATGGCAAACTACATACGCTTCGACTGGGCGATGAAACGCCTGCTGCGCAACAAGGCCAACTACGCCGTGCTGGAGGGGCTGATGTGCTCGCTGCTCAACGAGAAGTTCAAGATCAAGCAGTTCCTCGAGAGCGAGACCAACCAGCAAAGCGAAAACGACAAGTTCAACCGCGTGGACATACTCGCAGAGAACGAGAACGGAGAGCTCGCCATCTTTGAGATACAGAACACAAGGGAATTGACCTACTTCCACAGGATACTCTACGGCGTGTCGAAAGTCATCACAGACTACATCAGCCTGGGAGACGACTACGACAAGGTGCGCAAGGTCTACTCCATCAACATCGTCTATTTCTCGCTCGGACAGGCCAAGGACTACGTCTACCATGGGCGCACCGTCTTCCAGGGGCTGCACGAGCCACACGACATCCTCAAGCTGTCCAACCGCCAGAGCGAGGTCTTCTTCGGCGACCAGATCGTGCAAGGGGAAAAGACGCGGCGTGAGGCCGGGGACATCTTCCCCGAGTATTACCTGCTCTGCGTGGACAACTTCGACCAGCTCGCCGTGACCAACCTCGACGAGTGGATCGACTTCCTCAAGACGGGCGACATCAAGGACAGCGCGACGGCACCCGGACTGGACAAGGCGCGCCAGTGCCTGGCCATCGACAAGCTGTCCGTCAGGGACCGCAACGACTACGTGCGCCACATGGAGAACCTGCGCTATCAGCGCAGCGTCATCATGACCGGATACGACGACGGACTGCAGGACGGAAGGAAAGAGGGGCTGGCTGAGGGTCTAGCTGAGGGCATTGACCAGCAGAAGATGAGAACCGCCCGGATGATGCTGGAGGACGGCGAGCCGACAGACAAGATCGTGCGCTACACGGGCCTCGACAAGCGCCAGGTGGAGAGGCTCCGGGAAGAAGACCTATAGGCCCTGCCGCAGGCAAGACAAATCGATAATTCCTACTAAAAGGGCACCAACCGGATGACGGTTGGTGCCCTTTTACATTGCGTGCGAAATGATTGCGGCGGCCCTTGGCATGGCGGCCGCGAAGGGATCAGTTGGCTGGCATGGCGGCGCGGAGGCCCGTGAGGCCGCGGCGGATGAGGTCCTTGGTGCCGCTGCCGTCGTTGACATAAGCCTTGACCATCTCCGCGTATTCCATGGCGTCCTTCAGCCGCTGCGACGGGGCGGCCACGGCCTGCGCGGCGGCGAGGGCCTCGAGCAGCTCCTTCAGGTCGGAAGGCTCTGCGAGGTTGCCGGGGCGCATCATGCTGAGCGCGGCGTTGAGCTCGCTGGCCAGCGTGGCGCCGTTGCCCTGGTGGTCGGCGAGGAAGGCCTTGAGGGCCTCATAGCGCTGGCGCATGGCGTCGATGCCGTTCTTGGCCCATGGCGCATACTCGGGCACCTTGTTCTCCATGTTGTCCCATGCCTGCTGCTCCTCGAGACGCTTGGCGGCCACGCGCATCAGCTCGGTGATGGTAGCGTTGTCGACATAGGTGGTGTCCTCGATGGGAGCGTCGAGGCGGAAGTAGTGGGTGATGTGGCGGTCGGCGTCGTAGTCGGGCACGAGCTGCAGGCGGTCGGCGTCGGCCTGGCTGTGGAGCGTGGCCTCATCCCAAGTGTGGATGTCCTTGGCGGCCATGACCAGCGGGCCGCGCATCAGGGCCGCAGCCCACATGGGCTTGTAGGTCTGGTTGCGCGTGATGTCCATCTTGTCGGGCGTGTAGTCGAGGTGCTGGCCGTAGGGCATGGTGACCACCACGCTGTCGCCGCGCTGCCACTGCCGTGCGGGGATGGTCACGTAGGTGCCGGGCTGGTAGCTGGCGGCCAGCTGGCGGCCGTTGACGGTGACGGAGAAGCCGCGTGTGGCCCAGTAGGGCACGCGGAGCTTCATGGTGAAGGCCTTGCGCCCCTTCTCCATGCGGATGACCGATCGCTCAGCGGGGAAGGCGCACTGCTGGCTGAAGGTCATGCCCTGCCATGTGGCGCGCGTGGGCAGGTAGAGCCCCACCCAGAGCGTGTCGGCGGCGGTGTAGTAGGCGGCCTCCTGGTACTTCACGTGGTTCTCGGCGCCCGTGCCGCCGCAGCAGGTCGACTGCGGCGTCTCGTTGCCCCAGGGCTTGCTGGCGTCGAGGCCCACGGCATACTGGTAGAGCACGGCGTACTGGCGGGGGTTGACGGACCCGACGAGCTGGTTGTAGAGCACGCGCTCATAGTAGTCCATGTACCGGGCGTCATTGGGGTGATAGGCGTTGAGGTCCTTGGTGAGCTTGGCGAGGTTGTAGGCGCAGCACGTCTCGTTGATGTCAGGCCCGGCGGGGTTGGTGGCCATGCTCACCATCTGCTTGTAGGGCTGCCGGAACATCTCGCCGTTGCCCACGCCGCCCATGGCGTAGCGGTAGCGTCCCTGCACCAGGTCCCAGAAGTTGTCGGCGATGTGCCAATAATAGGGATTGTGGTTGGAGCGGTAGGAGCGCAGCGCGCCCACGATCATGGGTATGTGCTGGTTGGCGTGTCTGTCGCGTATGGCGTCGACGCCCTTGGCCAGCGGCGCGTAGAAGGCGGGGGCGTCGAAGAAGGCGGCCGCCTCGATGAGGTGCGCCTTCTCCGTCTTGTCGGCCACCATCTCCGAGAGGCGCGAGAGCGACTCTTGTATGCCGCCGAGCTCGCCTGCGATGTACATGTTCCACATCTCATAGCGGTTGCCGGGCTTGGCGCGTCGCTCGGCCTGCGTGCCGTCGGTCTTCACGAAGGTGCGGTAGTGCAGGCGGTTCCATATCCAGAGGCCCATGTCCTTGGCGATGGTGAGCGCCTTGGCCGAGACCTTCTTGTCGTCGACGAGGTTGGCCACGTCGATGAGCCCGGCGAGCTGCTTGTGCACGGTGTAGTAGGGTGCCCACACGCCCTCCTCGTTGTTGTAGGGCGCATAGCGCTCGATGAGTGCGCAGTGCTGGGCGGGTATGGCGTTGATGTATCCGTAGCCGTAGTGGGCATAGTCGGCCTTGTAGCGGTCGAAGTCCTGCCACGTGCCGCCCATGGCCTGGAGCTCAGCCTCGGGTGCGAGGTCGCGCGCCTCGCGGTAGCGGCCGAGCTGCTTGTCGTAGACAAAGGTGCGCTCCTGGCACTCGCGCATCTGGTCGACCACGAGCTTGATGTTCTTCTTGATCTGCTGGCGCTTGGCCTTGTCGGGGCAGGCCACGTAGGCCATGGCCATGGCCGAGAGGTAGTGGCCGGTGCCGTGGCCCTTGAGCTTCGTGGTGGGCGAGTCCCAGCCGTCGGCCTCGGGATAGCCCTCGGTGGGCAGTCCGTAGGTGTCGCGGTAGTTGTAGACCTGCTGGCGCGGGTCGAGCGAGAGCAGGTTGTCGATGTCGATGTCGCGGTTGTGCGTGAGGCGGTTGTCGCCGATGAGCTGCACACTGCCCAGGGGCAGGGGCTCGGCCACGGGTGTCGGCGCAGGCGCGGCCTGCCCGGTGGCCACCACGCTGACGTGGGCCGTGATGGGGTAGCCGGCGGCCGTCTTGTTGTCGCCGATGACATATCCCTGCACGTCGTAGGCCGACCCGGCGGGATGCCTGGCGGCGTCGGCGGCCTCCTGCTCGGTCTCGAGCGATGCGTTCATCCACTTCACCTGTCGGTATTCGCCGCTCCCGTCGGCGTAGGTCACCCAGAGGCGGTAGGGCAGCATGGGCACCGTGCCTGCCGCGGTGGTGACGGCCACAGGCGTGACGGTCTTGATTTTGGCTCCCTGTGCGGCGGCAGTGAGCGACGTCGCAAGGCAGAGCGACAAGAGTGTAGTCTTTTTCATATTGTCAAAATGGAACGGTTGTCTTTATTGGGTCGTTTGTGCAAAGATAAGGGAAAAAAGGCACAAACGGCTCATCCTGTCCAACATTTGGATTTCTTTGGCATGCTTTTGGACGCATTTGCCATCCGCATGCCCATTGCCGCGCTTCTCTCGGGGCAACACGCACGCGGACAAGCCAGGGGCGCGGCTCACAGGCCATTGGTCTCCGCCAGCAACCGGGGCAGCGCCAGGGCCAGGGGCGCCACCATCATGGCTTGCGAGAAGGCGCCGGCATGGAGCATGCGGTCGACCTCGGCGGGACGGCGGAACAACACCTGCAGGTCCTCGTTGGCGTCGAGGTGCTGGCCGCTGGTCTTGCTCACGCCGCGGGCGAGGAAGCAGTGGCAGTGGTTGGTCATCAGGCCGGGGTTGGGGGCCACGGTGACGATGGGCTCCCACACGCCACCGGTGTAGCCCGTCTCCTCCTGCAGCTCGCGGCGGGCCGCCTCAAGGGGCGTCTCGCCAGCCTCCACCACCCCGGCGGGTATCTCGGTCGACACCTCGCCGAGGGCGTGGCGCCACTGCCGCTCGAGGATGATGTTGCCATCGGCGGTGACGGCCACCACATTGACCCAGTCGGGATATTCGAGGACATAGAACTCGGGCGACACACGGCCGTCGGGCAACCGCACCTTGTCGCGGCGGGCCGTGAGCCACGGGCGGCGGATGATGTAGTCGGAGCTGAGCGTCTGCCAGGGGCCGATCTCGTGGGCCTGGTCCTGGTCGTGTGGGGCGCATGAAAGGGTATTGGAATGATTTTCGGTAGTCATAAGGTGCTTTGGTTTTTGCGCAAAGATATGGATTATTCGCCTACCCACCAAAAAAATCCGCGCAAACCATCGTAAGTTCCCGGACATTTGCGTAAATTTGCCATACATTGCGAATTGAAGCAAAGATATGATCAAGAACTTCATCCCACAACAGGAAATCAAGAGACATCACCCCAAGGGCATGGCCTCCCACACGGACGGCGAATACACGCAGTTGGCCAGTGACCTGCTGCAGCGTATCGACGCATGCCAAGTGAAGGACCTCACGGCGCAGGAACGGCGCAACATAGCCGTCAACCTGGCGCTCTACTACGAGGACATACTGGCCGACGCGGGCATCTGGCGCGGCTTCACCGACAAGATGCGGGCGCTCTATGGCAAGCCGCTGCCCTTCTATGACATCAACGGGGACGACTACCTGCCCGACGAGCCCCACCGCGAGGACGTGCAGTTCATCATCTGGCTCACCATAACCAACTTACACTCCGACTCGGGAAAGATGCCCAACCCCGAGACCCCGGCGATCGTCGGGCTGGCAAACGCGCTGTACCCCTACATGGACAACTTGTTTGAGGAGCTGCCTGTCAACGACGACCTGGCGGACTTTTTCGCGCAGGCCAAGTTCATGGACGACTTCTACCTCCAGCGCGACGTGCTCAAGTGGCTCTGCTATGACTGCTATCTCACCGCCCTCACCAACACGAAGGACGTTCTCCTGGAGGAGGCCAAGGAGTATATGGAGCTCTATGACTATAATCCCAGCTCATGCCTCTACCTGGCCGAAAGTCTCATACCCTACGAGAAAAAGACCGGGCCGCTGGCCCTGCTGCCGCAGCAATGGCTGGGCCTCATCCTGCGCGCCAACGGCCACAAGAAGATGGCCGAATGGGCGGAAAGCCAGTTGGCCGATGACTTCAACCTGCACCGTCTGGTGAGCGAAGAGACGGGCAAGAGCGTAACGCTCGAGGACACCCAGGGGCAGACGATCACCGTCTACGCCAACGACTTCTCCGACATGAGCAAGGGCGCAGAGGGCAGCAAGGTGGTGTTGGGCACGTTTGTGCGGTATCGCGACAAATGGTATCCCAACGCCGACAGCACATGGTCGTCCGAGGGGCTCGACATCTTCGAGAGCCTGAAAAAGGAGGAGGAGGGGCGAAAGGATGGCAACATCGGCCCCAAATACGACCAACTGCTGGAGCAATCGGGCGGCAACCCCTTCTTCTACTTCGCCAACCGGCAGGAACTGGTGGCGTTCCTGACCGAGCGGCTTGGCGCGCCAGCCGACAGCGTGGCAGACCTGGAGATACCCACCGGAAAGGATTTCGCCCTCGGCCTCATGGGTAGCGGCAAGCCCTTTGCCATCATGCTCAAGGGCGCCACCTGCCTCTGCGACAAGCGCAACCCCTTCTACGACAAGGCCAAAGCCAAGGGCCTCGCCGCGCAAGTGGCCATGTACATGCCCGCACCCCTGCTGAAGTATGCCATGGACCATGACATGCTGCCCGACGCCTCCGTCATGTCCATCCGAGGGGAGGAGCACGGCCGCAAAATTTTCCAGGAAAACTACGACTTCCTGGTGCGAGCCATCATGAGAGACAAATATGTGGAAGGCTGAATGAAATGAACAGCCGCCCATAAGACGCGAGAGGGCCAGTCCACCGTGTGTGGGCCGGCCCTCCTTGTTGTAGGGGTCGTAAGGTTGTGGGGGGATTACTTGGTGACCACGACCTTCTTGCCTTTCACCACGTAGACGCCGGGGGCCAGGCCGTCGAGGCTCTTGGCATGGCTGCGCACGAGCTGTCCGCTGACGTTGTAGACGTCGCTGGGCGCGGCGGCGCTGTCATCGCTGACGCCACTGATGGCCGCCGAGGCATCGGTCACGGTGAGCGTGCCGTTGTTGAGGGTCAGGTCGTAGTTGTCGGCGTCACCACCCTCGACGACGATGTCGTAGGTGCCGACGGGCGACAGCTCGTCGGCCACGCAGGTGGCCGTGGGCTTCTCGTTGAGCACGCTCTCGTCCTCACCGTTCTTGAAGCCCTCGTAGCGTAGGGTGAACACGGGGTTGGCGGCGCCCACTACGCGCTTCTGGTCGACGGCGGTGACCTCGAGCGGCGCGGTCTTGATGACGAGGTATCCGTCCTCAAACTCCACGTCGTCGCCCTCGATGGTGCCGCGGCTGATGGTCACCTTGTAGCGCCCGACGGGCGATGTCTTGGTGGCCTCGCACGCCATCACGGGCGTTCCCTCGACCTTGTCACCGCTGATGGTGAAGGCAAACTGGGGGTTGTCGTCGCCATACTCGCGCGAGGCGTTGCGCACCTTGACGGTGGTGCCAAACTCCACGATGTTGGCGAAGTCCTTCCACTGAGCCAGTGAGCTATAGCGCGTCTTCATGCCGGCGCGCACGGCGAGCTTGCACGACTCGGTGCTGGCTCCGGCGAAGACGCCGGTTCCGGTGAGCTGCGGCACGTCCTTGGCGCGCACCTTGAGCTGCTCGAGCGACCAGCAGTAGCCGAAGGCCTCCTTGCCGATGCTCTTCACGTCGTCGCCGAGCGTGATGGCGCGTGTCATGGTGCATCCGGCGAAGGCGTAGTCGCCGATGGCCGTCACGCCCTTGGGCACGGTGATGTCGTCACGTGTGAGGGGCACAGCTGCGATGAGCCGCGTCTTGGCCTTGTCGTAGACGAGCGGTCCGTCGACGGCGAAGTCGGCATCGGCGGTGGCGGTGAGCTTCACGGTGTGGAGCTTGTTGCAGTAGGCCCACACACCGGTTCCCACGCTGCTGACGCCCGCCTCGGGGAAGACGATCTCCTCCATCTTGCTTCCGTAGAAGAGCTTGTCGGGCAGGGTGTTGTCCGTGGTGATGGTGAGGTTCTTGCCCTTGTCGGTGATGTAGTAGTCGGGGCCGGCGACGATGGTGGCCTGTCCGAGGTCGAGCTTGGAGAGCTGTCCGTGTGTGCGGTTGCCGTCGGCGTCGACGCCGGCCATCTCACGGATGGTGCGTATGTCGGCCGCGTTGACGGAACCATTGACCTTGAGCGTCTCGTAGTTGTAGAAGTTGTCGCTGTCGAGGAGCGCGGCCAGCGTGCCCGGCTCGGTGACGGTCACCTCGCCCGAGATGCGGCTGACGGCCGGCTCGGGGTTGATGTTGATGATCATCTCCTGCATCTGGCTGAAGACATAGCCCGCTGGTGGGTCGAGGATGGCCACGTCATAGTAGCCGTTGTGCGATCCGTCCCATCCCCAGTTGACGTGTACCAGTCCGTCCTTGTCGTAGCCGTCGAAGACGAAGGAGTGTCCCTCCTTGCTCTTGGTGAAGCCGCCGTAGACGATGGGCATCTTCTGCGAGATCTGGCCGTAGATGATGTCCATCCACGCCTGCTCGGTGTAGTCCTCGCGCTCGAGGTAGCGCACGTCGGTGAGCCCGTAGTAGCGCTGCAGTCCTGTGGCGAGCGTCTCGTGCAGCGCGCCGCTGCCGCCCTGTGCGTCGGAGCCGTACGACATGTCTGCCGCCACGCCGAGGTCTCTCATGAGCAAGGCCACGGCGTCGCCCTCAGCGGTGGTGTAGCCGTTGCTGTAGACGTCGATCATGTTGTTCCAGTCATAGACCTCCTTCTCGAAGTCGACGCTGATCGCGACGCCCGTCGTCTGTCCGGAGGGGTAGTAGATGGTGCGCTGTCCCATGCCGCTCTTGGGGCCCTTATGGTAATAGAGCACCTGCGCGGTGGATGTGGCTGCGCATCCCGTGAGGCACCGCCCCGTGCCGTCGGTGGCGATGGGGCACAGGTTGTTGTAGGGCGCGTCCTGTCCCCATGTGGTTGTCATGAGTGGCGTGACGGCCTCGGGATACTTGGCGATGTCGGGCTTGGTGGTCCTGGCGATGGCCTTGCCGGCCTTCACCTTGGCGGCCACGGCGTCTCCGACGGCTTCGAGCCACCACCTGAAGTTGTCGTTCTTCAGGCTGCCATCGTAGGTCCGGTCGGAGTAGCCGAGCACGGCGGGGATGAGGTCATCATTGGCGATGACGGCGAAGCCTCCCGCCGCGTTGCCGTAGACGGTGTAGGCGTCGGCCGCCTCGATCTGCCTGATGGCCTTGGCCATCGCCTGCGCCTTGGCGTCGTGCCGGTCGCCGCAGAGCGCCTGCCGTGCGGCCTGCATCATCTGCTGGCTGGTGCGCAACTTGGCACTGAGGGTGCCTGGCAAGAACATTGCCAGGCACACCGCTGCCAGTGCCGTCTTGATTGTCATCTTACGGATGTTCATTGTCATTGCTTCTTGCTTGAAGGATGATACAGCTTACTTCACAATGACCTTCTGTCCGTTGACGACATAGACACCCTTCTTGAGGAGCTTGAGGCTCTTCAGGTTGCGTGCCACGCACGTGCCGTCGGTGGCGTAGACGTCGTAGGTCTTGTCGCCGGCCGTGACGCCGTCGATGCCTGAGGGCGTGACGGCCGCGGTGAGCGTGGCCTCCGACTCCTCGGTGGCGTAGATGGCGGTGACACCATACTGGTAGGTGGCTCCGTCGTCAGCCTTGACGGTGTTGTCGGTGAAGGTGGAGACGCCAGCCTCCACGGTGCCCACGAGCTTGCCGTCGCGGTAGACATTGTAGCCCTTGACCTTGCCCGCACCCTTGGTGTAGGTGATGTCGTCGATCATGAAGAAGAAGGGGCTGTCCCAGGTGTAGGTGTTCTGGTTGATGGCGAAGTACTTGGTGCCGACGGGCAGGGTGACCTTCACCTCCTGCCATTGTCCGCTGGTCAGCTCGTAGCTGTCGCCCACCTTCGTGAATGACTCGCGGCTCTTGTCGGTTGTTGACGCGAGCACGTCGAAGGTCTCCTTGTAGGTGGTCTCATCGTCCTTGTAGTTCTTCACCCAGAAGCTCACCTCCTGCTCGTCGCCGGAGAGCTCGGGGCTGTAGAGCCAGTTGTCCTGGCTGACATCGTAGCCGTAGTCGTCGACGCGGTAGAGCGATGCGAGGTACTTGTTGCCGGTCTTGGCCTTGAAGTCGGGCACGACGTCGAGCTGTTCCTCGGTGAGCCATCCGTTGGTGGGGTCGAAGAGCATGAAGCCGTAGTTGGAACCCTGGTTGGGGAACGAGTAGTTGTCGAAGACGCCGCCTGTCGTGCCGGCGTTGACGGCCTCAGAGGTGAAGCCACAGAAGCTGTCCTGGCTCCATGAGGTGCCCTCCTCGAAGCTCTCGGTCACCGTCTCTGCCGTGGCTGCCACGGGTGTCCAGTCGATGACGACACCGTCGGTGGTCGTCTTGGCGCTGGCTGCAGCGGGCTGTGGCTTGTCGCTTGTGGTGTACTCCACGGTAGCCGACACGGTGTTGTCGTCCTCGAAGAGGTCGTAGGTGTAGTCGACCACGGCCTTCAGCTCGACCGACTCCTTCTGGTCGAGCACGTTGCTCTGGAAGTCGAAGACGACATCCGTGAAGCGGTATGCCGCGAGCGGTGTGGTGACCTTCTTGGTCTCGACGAGCTTGTCGTTGGCGTAGAGGCTGACGTTGAACTTCTTGGCGGCGTTCTCACCGAAGTTGTTGACGCGCACCTGCACCTGTGCCTTGCCACCCTTCTTGACGCTCTCGGGAGCCGAGATCTCGGCGTTGAGGTCGTCGGTCTGCGTGTCGCGCACGAAGAGACGGTCGATGTAGACATCCGAGTAGGCGTTGCCCTGCACGGCGAAGTCGAAGGTGATGAAGCGCTCGCCGGCCCACTGGCTGAGGTCGATGCCGGCAGCCTGCCACTGTCCCTCTGTGCCCTGGCTGCAGTCGATGGTGCCCGCCAGGTGGCTCTTGCCGTCGGGTGTCTCCACCTCGACGTTGATCTTGGCGCCACTGCCCTCAGTGGCCTTGTAGTGGAACATCAGCTTGGGCGCCGCGGCTCCGCCGAGGTTGATCTTGCCCGAGCCGAGGTAGGCGATGTCGTCGGCGTCCACAGGCATGACGTGGAAGCATCCGCCGTCGTTGTCGACCGACTCGGTGGAGAGGTCGAAGTCAGACTTGCCCGTGCCCCATGCCGACCAAAGGATGTTGTAGAACATGTAGTTCTTCACGCTGGCGGCGAACGGTATGTCGTAGGGCTTGCCGATGATGAACGACGGCAGCGGCGCGTAGGAGCTCTCTCCGTAGTCGTTGGTGGCGTTGACGTAGAGCGTCATCACGTCCTGGTCGGTAGCGTCGTTGGTGTTGACGGCATAGTCGAAGAAGGTCTGCGCCTTCACCTGGCCCACGGCGTCGTAGGTGGTATAGTACTCGGAGCCACCCTGCTCGGCCACGGTGTAGGTCATGTGGTCGGGGTTGAGGTATCCGCCGTGCGTGCCGACGGTGGGCGCTGTCCAGTTGAGACGCACGAACGTGTCGTTCGTCTCGGTGTTGCTCTTGACGGGAGCGGTCGGGGCGTCCTCACCCACGTACACCGGCACGGGATCGCAGTAGAAGCTGGCGCCCTTCTCGTTGACGGCGGCCACGCTGTAGACGTTGATGCCGTTCTTGGCCGTGTTGTCGGTGAAGGACACGGTGGCGCCCGGCTCTGCGGCGGGTATCTCCGCCACCACCTGTCCGGTGCGGCGCAGCTGGAAGCCCGTCAGCTTGCTGAGGGTGCCGCCACTGAGGGTCTTGGTGGGCGCGGTGAAGGTGATCTTCGTGCTGAGGGCGCCCTGCGCGTCAGGCTCTGCCGTGAGGCCCGTGACCTGGTCGGGAGCGTCCTGGTCGACGCCTGCCGTGACATAGACGTCGTCGATGTAGATGCCCATGGCCTCACTCTTCTCCGTGAGGGCGTGGAAGCCGAGGTAGATGACCTCGTCCTTGTCGGCGTTGATGACGAACGACTTGGTGTCATAGTCAGACGACTTGAGTGTGGTCTCCTCCATCAGCGTCTCGGTCATGCCTTCGGCGGTGGGCTCCGTGCCGTACTTCACCTCCACCTTCTCATAGTAGTACTTCGACCATCCCCTGATGCGGAACGAGACGCGGTACTGGTGGTTGGCCTTGAGCTGCAGGGCCGGGCTGACCAGCCAGTCGTTGAAGGCCACCTTGTCCGATCCGCGCTTGATGCAGGCGGCGCCGTCATAGTCGTTGGCCATGCGCGGCTCGTCGAGGCCCCATGTGACGCTGTCGTTGTCGTTGTCGATGACGGAGAAGTAGGCCATCTCGCCCTCGTCGTCGAAGCCGTCGCTGTAGGGCGGTGTGATGGGCGATCCGTAGGCCACGTAGTTGCTTCGCTGCTCCTGGCCCTTCACGCCGTGGTTGTCGGGTGTGACGCTGTAGGCGTAGGTCTTGTATTCGCCCTCGGGCAGCGTCTCCGCGTAGGTGGTGTCCTGGTAGCCCTCGGCCACCACGTCGCCGCCGGGATAGCGCTTGATGGTGTAGGTCACGCCACCCACGTATCCGCCGTTCTCACCCTTGTCGGGAGCCTGCCATGTGACGCTGACCTTGCCGGTGCTGGCGTCGACGGTGGTCTTGACGTTGCCCGAAGCGACGGGCGTGTCGAAGCCCGCGTAGTAGCGGCTGACGAGCTTGGGGCTGTTGCCCTCGCCGTTGGCCACGAGCACGGTGATGTTGTTGTATCCGTTGGCGAGCGTCACCTGCTGCCTGACATCGGCGCCGGGCGCCGTGGTGCCCTTGACGATCTCGTTGCCCTCGAGCAGGATGGTGTAGGAGAGCGTCTCGTCGGTGAGCTTGCTGCCGCCGAAGGTCAGGCTGGGCGCCTTGAAGCAGATGTCGCCCGTGAGCGCGCCGTCGGCGAAGTCGAAGGTGAGGTCAGAGGCTGTGGCGGGCGCGCCGTCGGCCGCCTTGGCCTTGGGAATGGTGAGGAGAGAGATGATCTCGTTGTTGGCGAAGTCGCCAATCTCGGTGAGCTGTCCTGTGGCGAGGTCGACGGTGTAGAGTGTCGACTTCTGGTCGGCGTCGACGCAGTCCCAGTAGAAGGTGTTGGTGGCCTGGTCGATCTCACCGCTCTGGTAGTAGTAGGATCCGTCGCTCTTGGTGAGCTGCTTGCCCGTAGATCCGATGAGCGTCTCCTCGGCAGTGGCGGTGTCGATGCGGTAGAGGTTGCCGTCGCTGGCGACACCGTAGAGCACGTTGTCCTTGGTGATGCCCATGGCCACGTAGGCGTGCTTGAGGCGGCCGATGGTGGAGCGTGTCTTGTTGGCGTAGTCGGCCACGCCAAGCTCGCTGTTGACGCCCTCGGCGTCGAGGAAGCAACCGTAGACGGTGCCGTCGTCGGCGATGGCGGTCTCGCTGGCCACGAGCGTGAAGTCGTCGAGGCGCTCCTCCTGGAGCTGCGTCCAGGTGTCGGTGTCATACTTGTAGAGATAGACCATATCGATGCCCCAGAAGTTCTGGTACATCACAAAGTAGAGCTCGTTCTCGATCCATGCGCCGGCGCCTGTGGCGCGGCAGAAGTCGTCACCGAAGAGCTTGGTGGTGGTGATGGGCGCCTTGGTCTTGAACGAATACATGCCATACTGCACATTGTCGTCCCAGGTGTTGTCGAAGAGCACGTTGCCCCAAAGGGTCTTGGTCTCGTCGTTGTTGGCGCGGAGGATGAAGGGGTTCTTGCCGGCCTGGCCCATCTTGATGCCAGCCTCGATGTTGCGGTTCAGGCGCACGATGCTGTCGTGCTTGGCCTTGGTGGGCAGCAGGCGCTGGTGGAGGAGCGGATGCTTGGCCTTCGACTCTGCGAGGCGTGCCTTCAGCTCCTCGGCCGTCACCTTATGGGCGGTGGGGGTAGAAATGAAGGACGCCAATTGCTGTGCTTGTGCCTTGGCAAAGCTACCGGGGGTGAGCGAAAGGAGCGTGGCCGCTCCGATGACGCACATGGTGTACTTTGGTGTCATAAATTAAAAAACGGTTTTGGGTTTATAACTATCTGTAATCTCGTTGTGTCGTATACTGAGCCCCTGGTGTGACGCGGGGGTGTCGCGCCCGTCATCGTGCGATGGCCTTGCGCGTGGCGGCCCCCTGGCGCATGATGACGAGGCCACTGTGGCGCGTGCCGGGGGCCAGGCGGCGCCCTGCGGCGTCGTAGAGGCGGACGTCGGCGGAGGCGTCACTGGCGAGGGCGGCGGGATCCTGGATGGCCGTGGCCGGCGAGAGGATGTAGGTGATGGGGCCGGCGTCGGGATGGTGGACGACGACCATCTCATGGTAGAGGCGATACTGCTCGCTGGGCGTGTAGGCGCGGCACTCGAGGATGTCGAGCGAGAAATAGCCGTCGCCCACGCCACTGTAGCCCCAGTTGACGCCGACGTTGCCGTCTGTGTCGTAGCCATCGAGGACGAAGGCGTGGAAGCTCATGTTGTAGGTGCCGTTCTTGTCGGACGCTCCGGCGTAGAGCAGCGGGTGGCCGAGGCCCAGCTCACGGTAGACGACGTCGCGCCACGCCTGGTCGTCGTAGTTGTCGGTCGTGGGGTAGTCCTTGTAGCCATAGTACTGGGTGGTGTATCCGTAGTGGGCGGCCAGTCCGCGCGCGGCGTCGGAGAGGTAGGCGCCACTGCCTCCGGTGCCGTAGGTCATGCTGGTGGCCACGCCGCAGTGGTACATGAGGGTGGCCACGGCGAGCTTCTGCGCCACGGTGTAGGATCCGTTGTAGGAGGCTATCATGTTGTCGTAGTCGTAGCGCGCTGCGGAGAAGTCGACGTCATAGGGATGGCGGTTGTAGTAGGCGGTGTCGCGGCCGATGCCCGTGGTGGGGTACTTGTAGTAGCGCATGATCTGTGCCATGGCCGTGGCCACGCATCCCGTGTAGCAGTGCTGCCCGGCGCCGTCCTTGGGGCACTTGCCCCAGTAGGGGTCTCCCTGGTTCCACTTGGTCTCGATGAGATGGCTCACGGATGCCGGGCAGTCGGCCGGCACGGCGGCGCGTTGGGCGCTGGGCGCGGCGGCGTAGCCCGAGAGCGCGGCGTCGGCGAGGGTGAGGTACCAGTCGAGGGCGGGGTTGTCGGTGGTGGAGAAGGTGGCCGAGGGCGAGTAGCCGATGACGGGCGTGTGGGCGTCGTCGTTGGCCACAACGGCAAAACCTCCACCGGCATATCCCATGACGGTGAAGGTTTTGGTGGACGCGAGCGTGCGCAGCGGCGTGGCGGCCTGCGCGGCGGAATGGCCATGGTGCGCCTGTGCGGCGGCGATGGTCGCTGCCGCTATGCGGCTGATGGCGGCTTGTGTGCGCTCCTTGGCCAGGGCGGTGGCTGGCGCCAGCGCGAGGGCAAGGAGCAGCATATGGGCTGTGTGCTTTTTCATGTTATGCTTTGGTGGTTGTTAAGTGTCAGCCGCGGCGGGCCGGGCGGACGGTGGTGCCGTCCCTGCCCGTCGCGACGTGTGGTTACTTCTGCGTGAGCGTGCAGCGCGCGTCGCTCTCGATGTAGCTGTATCCGTCATACCAGGCGGTGAAGTTCTGGAAGGTGATGACGAGGTCGTCGGTGTAGGTGGCCACGACGGGCGTGGTGCTCGACGAGATGTCAGCGAAGGTGTAGTAGGTGGCCCACACGGTGGGCTGCACGGTGATGGTCTTGGCCTCCAGGTCGACGGTGCCGATGAAGTCTTCCTCCCATCCGTAGAAGTTGCTGATCTTGACGGTGTTGTCGCTGACCTTGGTGATGGTCACCTCATCGGTGCGGTTGACCTCCTGCAGCGTCCAGTCGGACGAGAAGTAGTCGTAGGACGAGGTGGCGGCGGCGTAGGTGCCGCAGAGCTTGTCGACGGTGACATCGGTGTCGCCGCCCCAGTCGAAGACGTCGTATCCGCCCTCGCCGACCTCGTTGCCGTCGGCGTCGTAGATGATGGTGTAGAACCACACCTCGCCCTTCTGCTTGCCGCCCTCGAAGGCGGAGTAGCCGCCGCTGCAGTACATGCCGAGGTCATACTGTGTGCTGACCCAGAAATACTCGTAGCCGCCGTAGCTCAGCGATCCGATGGGTGTGATGGCGTTGTTGTTGTCGGCGTCGACGGAGAAGCTGATGTTGAAGCCCGCCACGCCGTAGGGCGCCTCGATGGTGTAGGATCCGTCGTCATAGGCCACGATGTCGGCCGTGAACGTGTTGCTGCCGTCGGGCAGGTTGGCGGCGGTGTAGGTGCCGGTCTTGCGCCACAGCTCGGCCCGGGTGCGCTCGAAGGTGAACTGGAAGGGCTCGGAGTCGGCGTAGGTCTCGTCGGAGCTGGTGGCCACAAGGGTGATGGTGTATGTGCCGCGTTCGAGCGCGGTGAGGGTGACGCTGTTGGTGGGTGTGACACCCGTTGTGCCGTTGCTGAGCGAGTACTTGTAGGCCGTGGCGTGCTCGACGGCGGGCCATGTGATGGTGACGCCTCCGCTGACCGTGGCCGCCGTGGCCGCCGTGGGCGCGACGAGAGGTATCTGCTCGTTGGTGGTGGCGGTGATGGTGGCTATGGGCGACGTGGATCGGTTGCCGTCGACGGGCGAGAAGGCCCACACCTTGAGCGTGTACTGCGTCTGCGGCTTGAGGCCTGTGGCGACGACGGTGGTGGTGGTGGTGACGTCGGCCGTCACCTTGGCGCCCTGGTTGTCGTAGAGCTCGTAGGCATACTGCGAGGCGCCGTCGACGGGCTGCCAGTTGAAGACGATGGAGCTGACGGTCTTGGCGCCCTCGGTGAGGGTGGGCGCCGCCAGCGGTGTCTTGGTGTCGTCGGAGCTGCAGGAGGTGAGGCCCGCCACGGCGAGGAGCGCCACGGCGAGGAGTGCGCCGAGCCGCTTGATGAATGACTTATGCTGTTTCATGTCTGTCGTTTGTTGGTTGGAAGTGTGTTGTCAGGGATGGTGTGCGGCTCGGCTCACTTGGCTGCGTCGATGCTGTCCCAGTAGCCATAGAGGTAGGTGTAGCCCGACACGGTGCCGTCGGTGTAGTAGAGGTAGGGCACGAGGTAGAGCGAGTAGCTGGTGTCGCTGCCGCGCATGTCGACGGATGAGTAGTCCTCGGACGTGATGTCGTAGTAGAAGTTGGCGTAGCTGATGCCGAGCTTGTCCTCCCCGTCGGGGTACCATGAGGCGTAGTTCTCCGTCTCGGGGTCGTTCATGAGATACCAGTAGGATCCGCCGTAGGGGTCCATGAGCGAGTGGTCGTAGGGCTGGAAGGCGCCGTGCCATGTGGATCGGTCGTTGGCGTCAAACTTGTCGAGCGAGTAGGATGAGGTGTCCTCCTTGTCCTGTGCGACGATCTGGAACTGCAGGTCGATGCCCGACCCGAGCCAGTTGGAGATGCGGAAGCGGTTCTGTCCCTCGAGCCAGTAAATGCTGGATGTGGATATGGCGAACTCGCTCTTGTTCCAGACGAACTGTGCCTTGTCGACCAGCTTCACCCACTGTGCGATGAGCACCTCGTAGTTGAAGACGGGCGAGCCGTCGACCTTGCCGTAGGGGTTGGTGTATGCCTCGTCGAGGTGTATGGTGAAGTGGTAGGTCTTCTTGGTCTGCATGCCCTTGCATCCCACCTCGATGGTGGTCGTGGCCTCGCCGTCCTTGAAGACGGCAGTGGCGGGCACGGTGAAGACCGAGTCGGCGCGGTCGACGATGACGGGCACGGTGAGGTCGCCCTTCGTGTTGGCGCGCTCGAGGGTGAGCGTGACGCTTTGGTGGCTGGCGTACTCGTCGGGTGTGAGGAGCTCGCTGGCCTTGTTGGATGCGGCGAAGTAGGCGCCGGGGTTGTCGGCGTCGACCTTCTTGGCCCACTCGTAGTTGTCGTCGCCGGAGCACGCCGCGAGGGCGGCGACGGTGACGAGGGCGAGGAGCGCGTATAGCGTGTTGACTGTCTTTCTCATTGTGGTATGTTGTTAGGGTTGGGTTGTGGTGATTTTGTCGCTTGTGCGCCGGCGCTTACTGCACGGTGATGGCTCCCGAGGGGTTGGGGCCGACGATGACGGCCGGGTTCTGGTCTTGCTCGGTCTCGGGGATCATGTAGTTCATCCAGGGTGCGACGTACCCGTCGTAGGAGTTGAGCTGCATGGTGGAGACGTAGTTGGAGCCGGTGTATCGGCGCGTGACGGGGAGGCGCAGGCGCTTGTAGTCGAAGAAGACGAGGCCCTCACCCCATAGCTCGATGCGGCGCTGGATCATGAGCGCGTTGATGAAGCTGGTCATCGTGGTGGCCTTGCACTTGTAGGAGCCGTCGGTGTAGCGGTAGGTGTTGACCCACTGCTGCAGGGCGGCGGCGGCTGCTGCGACGCCCTGTGTGTGCGCGATGGCCTCGAAGTAGTCGAAGTACATCTCTTCGACGCGCATCAGGGGCAGTGAGGCGACGAGGCCGACGGTGAGGTCGCTGAGGTTGCCGCTGCCCGGTCGGAACTTGAGGTTGCAGTAGGCGGGCAGTGACGCCCACTTGGTGGCGCTGACGTTGGTGCGGTATCCATCGGGCACGGTGGTGGCTCCGGCGTCTGACGGGTTGATCCACGAGGCGCGCCGCCAGTCGGCTGAGGTCATCTTGTCATAGAGGGTCTTGCTGATGCATCGGTATGAGTTGTACTGCGTGACGCACATGCCCCAGTCGGCCTCGGAGGCCATCCATCCGAGGAAGGCGTACCAGGGCAGTTCGTTGATCTGCTCATTGCTGTTGACGAGCGTACCGAACATCCACGCGTCGTTGGCGGTGTTGAAGCCCGTTGCGGGGTCGCTCCACTGCTCCTGCGTGAGGGGCTGGTAGCCGTCGGAGGCGATGGCCTTCTGCGCGTAGAGGGCGGCCTGCTCATAGCACTGCATGGCGGAGGTGACGCCGATCTTGTCGTAGGCGTCGGCCTTGGCGTCGGCCTCAATCATCTTGGCCAAGTCGGTGGGGTTCTTGTCGAAGCGCGAGGCCATCTCGAGCCACAGGCGCGTCTTGAGTCCGTAGATGACGCTCTTGTCCATGAAGGCCTTGTGCTCGCGCGTGTATCCGTCGAGGCACTTCTCCGCGCGGTTGAGGTCGGTCATGATGAAGCGGTACATGGTGTAGAAGGGCGCGCAGGGGTTGTTGTAGAGCTGCTGCGTGGTGGTGGAGTCGGTGACGATGGGCACGGTGATGCCGTAGCTGCCGAGCGAGTCGGCCAGCTCGTCGAGGGTGGTGACGCCTGTCATGCGGTATTCGAAGAGGCGCGCGAGGTCGAGGTAGAGCATGGCGCGGTAGCCGTATCCCTGTCCGAGGTACTTGTTGGCCGCGTCGTTGCCACCCCTGACGGCCTTCTCCCCGATGCCGATGACGTTGTTGGCGTTCTTGATGAAGTTATAGTAATAGTAGTAGGAGTAGTAGTAGGCGTAGCGCAGCGACGACCCGTCCTCGGTGTAGATCCAGTAGTTGTATCCGTTGTCGCTCATGGGGAAGTCGGCGCAGAGCAGGTCGCGCATGTACATCTGGCAGGGGTATCCCCAGTCCTGTGTGTAGTAGGTGGATCCGTAGGTGTTCCACGTGACGAGGAACGAGGGCAGCGAGTTGGCGAGATACTGGAGCGACTTGCTGTCGGAGGAGATCTGGCTGGGCACGGCCTCGTCCTTGGGCGTTGTCTCGTCGATGCAGGCCGTGTGGCAACAGAGCGTGGCGACGGCTGCCGCGGCGAGGAGCGTGTTCTTTATGTGTGTGTTCATGATGTGTGCTGTTAATGTTGTTGATGCTTTCGGGGTGTTGTTGCGTCGGTTGTCAGAACTGCACGGTGAGTCCTCCGGTGAAGGTGCGCACCTGCGAGTAGGACGTGGCCGACGACGATCCCCAGAAGCTGCTGCGCGGGTCGAAGCCCTTGCGCTTGCTCCAGTAGCAGAGGTTCTCGCCCGAGAAGTAGACGCGCAGGTTGGTGAGCCCGAGCTTGCTGATGAGCTTCTTGGGCAGTGTGTAGCCGATGTTGATGTTCTGCAGGGTGAGCGTCGAGGCGTTGGTGAGGAAGCGGTCGGATGTGGCGTTGGAGCTGGTGTCGTTGTCCTTCACCGAATACTGGAAGCGTGGTATCTGGCTTCCGGTGTTGGTCTCCGACCATGCGTTGAGCTGGTCCTTGTGTATGGAGAAGCCGGTGTTGCCCGATGAGGGGTTGCCCATGAGGGCCTGGTAGCCGTAGTCGATGGCCTTGCCGCCGAGCGAATAGTTGAAGGTGATGGAGAGGTCGACGCCGTAGAGGCTGAGCGATGAGCTGAAGCCGCCATAGAGCGTCGGGTCGGCGCTGCCGCAGTTGAAGTAGGAGGCCGACGTGCTGCTGGTGGTGGTGGTGAGGTTGCCGGTCTTGTCGTCCTTGACATACCAGAGCGACTGTCCCTGGTCGTTGACGCCGGCGTAGCGCTTCAGGCGGAAGGTGTGGAGGGGCAGGTCCTCACCGACGAAGTAGTAGCCGTTGACGTATCCGGGGTGTCCCTCAAGCACGCTGCCCTTGTTGTCGGGGTGCAGCTTGGTGACCTTGTTCTTGTAGTGTGTGGCGTTGGCGTTGATGGTCCAGGTGATGTCGCGTGTGCGGACGGGGATGAAGTGGAGGTCGATCTCCACGCCGCGGTTGACCATGTCGCCCACGTTGTCGTAGGAGCCTGAGTATCCGCCGGAGAAGGGCACGTTGACGAAGCAGAGCATGTCGGTGGTCTTGCGGTTGAAGAACTCGACGCTACCGGTGATGCGCTGCTTGAGGAGCTCAAACTCGAGGCCTATGTTGAAGTTGGAGTTGGTCTCCCATGTGATGTCGGGGTTGCCGACGGTGCTCTGCACGAAGCTCACCTCGCCGTTGAAGTTGCTGAGGTAATAGGTGTCGGTGTAGCGGTAGTCGCCGATGGCGTCGTTGCCCTGCTGGCCCCATGACGCCTTGAGCTTGAGCATGTCGATGGCTGCCACGTCGAACCATTTCTCCTTGGAGATGATCCACGCGCCGCCGATGGAGTAGAAGTTGCCCCAGCGGTGGTCGGGATGGAAGCGGGAGGAGGCGTCGCGGCGGAAGGAGGCCTGTGCGTAGTAGCGGCCGTCGTAGTCGTACATCACGCGCGAGAAGTAGCCCTCGGTGTTGTAGTCGCTCGATGAGCCGCCGTTGTGGAGCTCCTTGACGGCGGCGTTGAGCTCCTGCGCGTCGAAGTAGGAGAACATCTGCTGGCGTGAGCCCCAGAGGTAGTTGTAGTTGTACTTGTAGTTCTCGTGTCCGAGCATCAGCGTGGCGTTGTGCTTGCCGAAGGAGCGCGAGTAATTGGCTATCTGCTGGAAGTTGAGGGTGTAGGTCTGGTAGTTGGTCTTGTCGATCTCGCCGCCGGGCGTGGTGGAGACGGTGTTGCCGTAGAAGGCCTGCACGGTGCTGGTGTTCTTCCACTCATTGTTGGTGACGGTGCCGTTGAGCGTGACCTTCAGCCCGTCGATGGGCGTGATGTCGGCATATCCGTTGAGCGTCATCACGTTGGCGAAGGTGTTGTTGGCGTTGAGCGAGTTGGTCTGCAGGGGGTTGCGCGCGGGCTCGAGGTATGAGGGTCGGTGCACGCCGCCGTTCTCGCCGGCGCCGTAGTCGTACATCTTGCCGTGCTCGTCGCGCATGATGTTGCCGTCACCGTCGCGCAGGTAGACGGGGTAGATGGGTGCGAAGCGGGTGGTGATGTCGAAGAGCGACTGTGAGCCGTCGCCGACGTCGTGCTGGTTGGTGTGGGTGAAGTTGGCGTTGGCGCCGACCTTCAGCCACCGCTTGGCCTGGTAGTCGGCCTTGATGCGGGCGGTGTAGCGGTCGAAGTCGGAATAGTCGACCACACCCTCGTTCTTCAGGTAGCCCAGCGAGGCGTAGTAGGTGACCTTGTTGTTGCCGCCTGAGATGTTGAGGTTGTACTCCTGCCGCAGGCCGGTGCGGAAGGCCTCGTCCACCCAGTCGTCGGGCGTGAGGGTGTAGAACTGGCCGTTGTAGTAGACGCGGTTGCCGAGCGAGGCGTTGGGGTTGAGACGTCCGTTGGTGCCGATGAGGTACTCGCCCTCTGGCACGCTGTAGACGATGTAGCCCAGGCCGCCGAGGTCGCCCGTGAGGCCCATGGTGTTGTTGGCGGCGACGTGGGCGTCGTAGGCCGACATGCCCTTGTCGCGCACATTATAATTATAGAGGGCCTTGTAGTAGGTCTCGTAGTAGGCGGCGGGGTCGGTGATGCGGTCGTAGTCGACGGTGGCGCGGCTGTTGGAGCCCCACTTGGCGTCGAACGTGATGGTGGCCTTCTCGCTGGCGCCGTGCTTCGTGGTCACCATGATGACGCCGTTGGCGCCGCGGGCGCCGTAGAGGGCGTTGGACGCGGCGTCCTTGAGCACCGTGACGCTCTCCACGTCATTGGGGTTGAGGTTGTTCCAGCCACCGTCGTAGGGGGCGCCGTCGACGATGATCAGGGGCGACGTGCCGGCATTGATGGATCCGAAGCCGCGGATGGCGAACGACGGCGTGGCGGTGGGCGAACCGCTGGTGTTGGTCATCTGCACGCCGGCCACCTCGCCCTGCAGCCCGCTGAAGACGTTGGTGAGCTGCTTCTTCTCCAGGACGTCGGCCTTCACCACACCGGCCGAACCGGTGAACGATGACTTCTTCTGCTGGCCGAACGCCACCACGAGCACCTCGTCGAGTTGTTCCTGCGTGGCCTTCATGCTCACCTGCATGCCGCTGCCGGCCTTCACGTCCTGCGGCTCCATGCCCACATAGGTGACCACGAGGGTGGCGCCGCGCTTCACGCCATCGGGAAGGGTGAAGTTGCCGTTGGCGTCAGTCACCGTGCCTTGGCGGGTGCCTTTCACCTTTACCTGGGCGCCAACGAGCGGTTCGCCGTTCTCATCAACAACGGTGCCGCCGAAGACTCCCGATGACTGCGCCATCGCCTGGGCCGACAAGGCCAGCAACGCGCCTGCTAGGAATACTCGTACTCTCATATCTGATCCATTAAATTTATACTTGCTTATATCCTGAAGGGGCAGGAAAGAACGCCCCCCACCATAATTTGTGTGCAAAACTATTAAAAATACATTAAATTACCAAGTTTTTCATCTAATATCTCTTAAATAAATTACAAAAAGCCAACTTTCGGACATCATGGCTTAACTTATGCTCTGGTAAACGCCCATCGGTTGGCAAAGTGTCACGGCACATGAGACGCGCCAGTAACGCTGCTGACTTCGCCCTGCGGCACCAATTCTCCTGCCCTTTGCCACCTATAACCTGATGCGCACCATCCTAAGCATGTGGCGTGCCGCAGGCCGCGCCATCCCAGCAAACCCCTACCCTACCCTGCCTTAATCCTTGTATATCAGTGCTTAGCAGTGATTAGGTAGCAGTTCATAAGCACTTGCGACATCAAATTATTGTCCGCAATATTCAGCAACCTACTATTTTGTCGCAGAAATGAGACGCAACCGTGAGCTGGCATCTTACTATTTTGTCGCACAAAAGTGTAATATGCTATACAAAAGCGTGTTGTGAAACCTTTAAAAAGGGCTTCCCAACATGCCCTGCACATAGCGCACAACAGACAATGCCACATATTGCCTTGTTTCTGTAAACTAACAATCACATATTTCCAAACAATTTCCCTATCCGTCGCAGGCAATCTCCCTATTTGTCGCGCACAAAGAAAAGATGTTCCTAATATGTCGCAGCCAACTTACTAATTTGTCGCAGCCAACTTCCCTAGATGTCGCACCACCTTACAAATTTGTCGTCAGTGGGGTTTGTGAAACATTGAATGTCAGAGGGTTACGTGGCCTCTACTAATATCATGATAAAATAACGATATTACTAATGATATCTAACACTCTTGATAGTTTCAATTTTTCTTTTTTCCTTCTTTTTTCTTTTTGATATTTGCTTTGTCCACTGCGGAGGCCCCTACCCCACCCTTGTTTTGCTATTTTTGGGGTGCTGATTTTATTTTTTCTTGCTCCATCTTCATTTATTATAAGTACCCTTCCAATCCTTTTTTGTTTTTTGCAACCCGTTACAAGGTTAATTTTCCTACTGTTTTCCCTTTCCACTTCCCCTACCCCACCCTCTTTGTTATTATTTTGCGACTGTCAGCTCTTCTATTTCGGAATCTGTTTGTGAACCTTTTTATTTACATAAAACACTGAAATTCAATACGATAAGCATTATTAACCCCTTCCATTTCTTCGTTATACGTTTCCGCGCGTATCGTTGCCTTGCTCTGCGCCCTGGTTTCGAGCCTTTTTTGCGCTATTTTTCCGCAAGTAAACAAATAAGAATATAGATAAAGACATATATAAACAAACCTATAAACAAACAAACAATAAAACATATATATAAACAAATAACAATATACATACATATCTATATATTCTTTTTCATTGAACGATACTCATATTGAGTATGCTGCCAAGATTTGTTGTATTCATTAACACCCTGGATTACAGGATAGTATGTTTTCATTTTTGCAGTTTTTTGTTTCCTGAGCATACTCAGCCCTGTAGTGGCGGCATAGTATAGCGCCATCAAGAAACCCTATCCTATATTATTTAGCCAACCCTAATGGGCTGGAGTATATAATTCAATGCAGACCATTTTTACTCTTGTTATATGTCTGATAGGGTAGGGGAGTGGTTTAAGACTTGCTGTTTTTGTGTCAGTGCGGTTTAATTTTGCGAGTGGGGTAGGATGGCGCTGTTTATCTCCTCGATAGTTTTGTTATCTTCTAGGCTGCCTTGTTATCTTTCTGGCTTCATACTGAAAAGTTTTTATAAAAGTGCTCTCCAGAATCGCGTATTTGCGAACAGGAGTTTGTTTGTCCGCAAATACGCCCTGTTTTTCGCTTTTTACGTAATGTGCTTTGTGTCAGGAGGTTGATTCTTTTTAAGAAAATTCAATGACCCTTTTGTCAAATTTTATTTTGCGATAAGTGCCTAATCGTCTCATGATAGATGCCTAATGTCATCATGATTCGGTACCTATCGCATCGTCATTAGGCATCTTTTACGTCATGATATGTGCCTAATCGTCGAGGCGATTGCTCAACGAGGTCACAAGAAATGGACTTTTTGTAGATATTTTTCTTTTCATACCTATTTTTCGTTTCTAGAACGTTATCCCGTGAGGAGCCTCTTTTTTCAGAAAAAACATTACTTATATTACGAACCATTGTTCGTTTCAGGTTATCCGTATGTTCGTCGTCTCTCTCTCCGCTTGCGATTCTGTTCGTGAATCTTATAACGTTTGCTGCCTTACGGTGGATCGCACAACTTAAAGTGGCATTTTCTAAATCATGAAATTCAGAATTCCCTTATAGCCCTGTAGGGTAGGGTGTTAAATTCTGTTTCAAAATCGGACATGATTCTGACGCAAAATGTAGCGGTTCTCGTATTTATTTGCTTCCTCCGTGGTTTGTCCCCGAAGGGGGCCAACTCTGTTTAACCGCAGGTGACCAACGGGAACCTGCGGTTTCCATGGTGTCGGGGCCAACGTCCTCTTCCAGGACGCTTTAAGCAGTATCGTATGACCGCAGGTTCCCTTCGGTCACCTGCGGTTATGCACAGTTTGCCCCCTTCGGGGACATGCAAGTATGTATACCTAAATTTATAGCTAAATAAATATATAACTACCAATATAAACATATAAGTATATACCTCTATATTCATTCTTGGCTTTATTTATATAAACACGCAATCTTCTTGTCGTCCTAAAATCATACTTTTATATAGATGTATCAATACATATAAGAATAAATAAATGCCAATATACATAAATAAAAACATAAATAAATAATATACCAAAAAGTAAATAAACAAATGTATAGACAAATACGTAAACACAAATATAAAGATATTAATAAGCAAACACATAAATAAAACAATAAATAAACAAACATAAGAATACGTAAGCAAAAATATAAAAACACACAAAAAGAAAAGTATAAGTGGACAGAAATATAAATATATAAATAAATTAGGTCTGTACTTGTAGTCACCCCTCGTTAACATGTTTGACTATATATACATTTAAATAAACATATACGGATGATTCGTATAATCCACTCTGGTCTGTAGCGCCGTCGATACCCTGCCTTCGCTGCAGTTCCTGCTGCAAGGATGGCCGAAAAGTCCATGATGTGTTAATCCTGCAGAGGTTTCACAAGGTCAAAGTTATAATTAAAAACATAAATACATAAATAAATACGAAATTCATAAAGCCTTAAACTATAACCAATTAAGCTAATTGTGTTTTGTGAAGATGGCACCCATTATTATCTCAAGTTCCAAATTTCCTCGTTTTTTTGCTGTTTCCTTACAGTAGAGTGGGGAGGGAGGCGTTTTTCAGGGTAGTCCCATTAAGATCGGTAGTGCAGCCAGGAGAATTAGGAAGCCTACTGGCCGAGAATCGGCCCTTTTACGAATGTTCGTTCCCGCCTTTTGCATCGATATGCCATCAACAAAAGATCGATCATAAACTTTACCCTTGCAGTATATACAAATATAAATATATAAAACAAGCCTTTAATGAATATTACATTATACAAATATAAAAGTATAACCAAATAAATAATTCGTATAGTGAATAAATAAATATATAAAAACATGAATAGAAGAATATACAAATAAGCAAAAGAATAAAGAAATAAACGACTTAAGTGATTAAACATATAAACAAACATAAACACAAACAAACAAAAACGCATATAAACAAATATATAAAGGAATGAAAAGAGAAATAAATCAATATTTCTATAAGCGAAAAACTAAAAAAATAAAGATTTGTTTGCTTGGATAAATAATAATATGTATATTTGCAGAGCAATTGATAAAACGCTCATGACAATGAAGAACAGAAAGATCATATTTGCCAACCAGAAGGGTGGAGTGGGGAAGTCGACGCTCTGCATCCTCTTTGCCAACTACCTCGCGTGGAAGAAGCAAGACGTGTGCGTCATCGACACCGACCTGCAGAAGACCATCATGATGCAGCGGCGCAAGGACATGGAAATCTATGAGGGGCAGGAGGAGCCCTATGTGATACAGGACTTCGACGTGCAAGACCCCGAGACCATGCAGCAACTCATGGACTCGGCATCCGAGACCGAGGGCTATGTGCTCTTCGACTCCCCCGGTAACGTGTCCGAGGACGGCCTGGTGCCCATGTTCACCAACGCCGACTTCATCGTCTGTCCTTACGAGTATGAGGAGAAGACGCTCGACTCCACCGGCACCTTCGTGCAGGTGATCAACGCCCTGCGCCAGCACACGCCCGAGATGACGGCCAAGCTCTTCTTCGTGCCCAACCGCATCGACGTGCGCATCGGCACAAAGAACGAGCTGGACATGTGGAAGCAGACTGACGCCATCTTCAAGCAGCTCGGTGCCGTCACGCCGCGCATCACCGCGCGCGCGGCGCTCAAGCGCATCAACACCGTCGAGATCACGGCGGCGCAGCGCGAGGCCGTCAAGCCCGCCTTCGACTTCATGATCCGCCGCATCAAGGAGTGAGGACGCCAGCAGTGCCCCCACCTTATTATTATAAAGACATCAGCAAACAAACAACCCAGATAGAACACACACATTATGGCCAACAAACAAAAGACACGCGTCGTGTTGCCAGGTGGCATACAGGGCCTGGTGCACACCCTACAGAACGGCACCGCCGAACCCACTCTCAATCCGCAAGTGGACGTCAACAAGATCAATGAGCCCGCTGACGATAACGCCTACGACAACGCTGCCGAAGGCGCCGCCGAGCCTGCCGTGGCCACCGACCAGCAAGCCCAGCAGCAGCCGGCAGCCACCGCGCCGCAGCCGGCACCCGCACCGCAGCAGTCAGCAGAGCCCGCGCAGCCGCAACAGGCCGCACCCCAGCAGGCAAACGCCAGTGGGGTGGGGGAGCGCGCGCCACGCGGACGGCGTCCCAAGGAGAACACCATGAAGGAGTACACCATCGTCAAGGACGACTCACGCGACTCGTGGGACCTCTTCCTCGACATGGCCAAGCAGTACAAGGACGGCGGCGGCAAGCTTGCCACCATCTACATCGACGAGTCGCTGAAGAACGTGCTCGACCGCATGAAGTACTGCGGTCCCGAGAAGCTCTCCACGTCGGCCATCCTCAGCTCCATCGTGGCCCGCTTCATCTTCGACCACGAGGAGGACATCAAGAAGGTGATGTTCTCCGGCCGTCTCATCTGACGTGCCCTCTCCCCCACGCCGCCGCTCCCCCCCCCGCCGGCGTGGGGCTAAACCCCATGCGACCGCCCAAGGGCGACGCAGCGGGACAAAGGATGGTACTATAAATTACCGCCCCAAAGCCTTTTTCCCCTTGGATTTTTGACAAAAAAGCGTACCTTTGCCGAAAACTTGCTAACACATTGTCAAAAAGCCAGGCCATGAAGACCAAACTACCCAAGCTCTCGTTCACGGGACAGATATTCCTGTCCCTCATCCTTGCCGTCATCGCGGGCTGCCTCATGCAGGGCGTGCCCGAGATTGCCGACGGCTACATCAAGCCGTTCGGCGTCATCTTCCTCAACTTGCTCAAGTTTATCGTGGTGCCGCTGGTGATGCTCTCCATCATCTCCGGCATCATCTCGATGGAGGACATCTCCAAGGTGGGCAAGCTCGGCGTCCGGGCGCTCGTCTACTTCACGCTCACCACCGTGGCGGCCGTGTCGCTGAGCCTCGTGGTCTCCACCTTCCTCAAGGGCTACTTCCCCATCATCAAGCTGCCAGCCCCGGAGAAAGCCATTGAGGTGCACGATTTCACCTTCATGGACCAGATCGTGAACATGTTCCCCAGCAACGCCGTGCTGCCCTTCAGCGACGCCAACATGATGCAGGTCATCGTCATCACCCTCTTCCTGGGCTTCGCCATTGTCCATGTGGGCGAGAAGGCCAAGCCCGCCAAGGAGATCCTCCTCAGCTTCAACGAGATCGTGCAGAAGATACTGGGCTACATCCTCAGCCTGGCCCCCATCGGCGTGTTCTGCATGCTGACGCCCGTGGTGGCCGCCAACGGCCCGCAGGTGGTGGGGTCCTACGCCAGCCTCATCGGAGCCGACTACCTCTGCTTCCTGGCCCACGCCATCATCATCTACTTCCCCTGCGTCTATTTCCTCGGGGGCATGAGCCCCTTCCGCTTCTTCCGTGAGATGACGCCCGCCATGATGTTCGCCTTCTCCAGCGCGTCGAGCGTGGCCACCATACCCTACAATGTGGCGTGCACGCGAAGGATGGGCGTGCGCAAGGAGATAGGCGACTTCGTGCTGCCCCTCGGCGCCACCATCAACATGGACGGCACCGCCATCTACCTCGGTGTGACGAGCGTGTTCATCGCCACCTGCTGCGGCATGGACCTCACGATGCAGCAGTACGTTGCCATCGCCCTGTCTGCCACCATCGCCTCCATCGGCGTGCCCGGCGTGCCCGGCGGAGCGCTTGCCCTGATGGCCATGGTGTTCGCCTCCGCTGGCATCCCCATCGAGGGCGTGGCCGTGGCCGCCGGCGTCGACCGTCTCGTGGACATGGGGCGCACCACGATGTCCATCACCGGCGACGCCTCCTGCGCCGTCGTGATGCAGCGGTTCAGCAAGGGGATCTTCGAGGATTAGGCGGCGGCGCGCTGCCCATCCCGCCTGACACAGGGCCGACAAAACGGTGAAAAGCGCCTCTCCGCATCGTCCCACCAAGTATATTTTGCCCATGCCGAACAGTCCCGTCCGTCTCCCGCGCCTCCGCGCCCGCCATGCGTTGCTGCTGGCGCTCCTGGCCGTGGTCATCGCCTTCCAGGCGGTGCCCGCCCTGAGTGGTGTCTACACGCGCCACGCCTATCCCGTCGTGGCGCGCCTCCTGGCACCCCTCTCCAGCCTCGTCCCCTTCGCCGTGGGCGACGTGTTCATCGCCTTGAGCGTCGCCTGGGTGGTGGCCTATCCGCCCGTGGCCATCCTCATCGGCAAGCGCAGGGTGCGCCCCACACTGCTCCGCGTCGGCGAGTACCTGTTGTGGGTCTACGTGTGGTTCTATGCCGCCTGGGGACTCAACTACGCCCAGCACGACATCTTCCACCGCCTCCGCATGGCGCCCGTCGAGGCCGACACCGCCACCTTCCGGGCCTTCGCCGAACGCTATGCCGACAGTCTCAACGCCACCTATGGCCCCACCGCCGGAGACAGTGCCATCCGCCGGATCACGCGCCAGGCCGTCCACGACGGCTACGCCCGTCTCAGCCACATGGGCATCAGCCAGCCCGCAGGCCCCGAGGTGCGCGCCAAGACGATGGTCTTCTCGCGCCTCAGCAGCATGGCCGGCGTCACGGGCAGCATGGGGCCGTTCTTCTGCGAGATGACGATCAACGCCGATGTGCTGCCCCACGCCTACCCTGCCACCTACGCCCATGAGTACGCCCACCTGCTTGGCATAGCCAACGAGGGCGAGGCCAACTTCTACAGTTACGTCGTCTGCACGCGCGCCGCCGACCACGCAGTGCGCTTCAGCGGCTACTACCAGATACTCTTCCATGTGCTCCACAACGTGCGCGCCCTCCTGGGCGACACGGCCTACGGCGCCTACCTCGCGCGCCTGCGCCCCGAGGTCGTCGCCCTGGCCCGCTCCGACCAGCGCTACTGGCTTGCACGGCGCAGCCCGCTCGTCGACACCGCCCAGACCATCCTCTTCGACCTCTACCTCCGCGGCAACCGCGTGACCGGCGGCACACGCAGCTATTCGGGCGTCGTCGCCATCATCATGGCATGGGAGAACGCCGGGAAGATTGCCGCAGTGCCTCCTCGCCATGTCAGCAACCGCCCAGACCAACACTCAGCCCCATAGCTTATACCGCATGATATATACCGTGAGCCATAACGGTAATTGTTGCGCCATATCGCTAATGGTATAAGACAGCTAAAATATCGTCAATATCAAGAAGTTCTATTATCTTTGCAATAAAAGATTCCATATCATTCATATGGGGACAATATAATGAGAAGTATAAAATCATGGCAAAAATTATTTTCGTGAATAGCACGCTCTTGATGTTTTATACTTACGATAATAGGGCATAAACGATAAAAGAGAGCTTATAAACTCTTTTCTATCATGTCAAGTTGATGAAATATCTCTTCTATCTTTGCGGCAATGCGCTGCTGCTCGGCAAGAGGGGGAAGAGGAATGTTATAGTTTTGTATCTTCCCAAGACTCAAATTAGGTTGGTTCCCACCTTCAGCTAATGCTCGTATATGAAAATAATTCCCTTCAAAATATATTTTTAGATATTCTTTCGTTGTTCCTAAATATGGACATACTGCGGCACAAGCTTGATTCGTTGCTGCATCTATTAACAGCTCACTAACTTGCCCCCTTGTTCTTCCCTCTCCATACATTGCTATTATCAAAGTCCCTTTAGGATAGACCACACAATTGGTTTCCTCTATAGCCTTCTGAGTAATAAAATTTGAAGCCTCTTCAATAAAGGACGTTTTGGTGGAACTACTGTTTATCCACGCTATATATCCATTTTCGTAGTAGTCTTTACAAGAGGTTAGTGGTGTTGCGCCTGTCCCGATATTTGCTATATCTTCTAACTTGCACCATTCCCATCCCTTCGGCAGTTCATACGGATAATGGGGCGTATCGGAAGTCTTTGCAGACTTCTTCCCTTTCTTTATTTTTCCCTCTTTGATGAGTCTTTCTTTTTCTGCACGGATGCGCTGGAGCAGCACCGATGCTGGCTCATCATTCGGGGCTTGCGGCACGAGCTTGCCGTGGATGGCGAGGTCGAGGATTTTGCTCTTGGCTTGCTTGATTGCTGCTTTTATGTTTGTCTTGCCGTTCTCGATGATATCTATTAAAGAGAACCAACGTCCTATTTCTGCTACTATACGTTGTTGCTCTACCATTGGAGGAAGAGCTAATGTAATCTTATTTAAATTATCTTGTGATAATTTTGGTTGAGCTGACCCTGTAATATAATCGTCTAATTTTATTGTATTTATGACGATTGCGACATAATCGAGTATAGCTTTGTCCGTAGCATCTAATACATGCGCATGGTTGTTCACCCAATATTTACCTGTTGCAAAAAAAGCATTATCCTTACTTCTTGATAATAAGTTTGCGCCATCTTCTCCTATCAATAATAATTTTTCATCAAAAATATAATCATCTACCTTGTCTATAATACCTGCTGCACCATAATAATCGTAGACTTTATTTGCCTGTTTGCTTCGGATAGCTGAAGATACAGGTTTCCTCTCTCCATCCCGATTAATCAAAAGCTCACCTATATTGGTATAGCACCATCCCTTCGGCAGTTCATACGGATAATGGGGTGTATCAGAAGTCTTTGCAGACTTCTTCCCTTTCTTTATTTTTCCCTCTTTGATGAGTCTTTCTTTTTCTGCACGGATGCGCTGGAGCAGCACCGATGCTGGCTCATCGTTGGGGTCTTGTGGTACGAGCTTGCCGTGGATGGCAAGGTCGAGTATCTTTTGTCTTAATGCTTTCGTGTCCATAACTTCAAAGTTTTACTTGCCGCCTTTCTTCTCTGTCAAGAAGAACTGACAAAATTCGTTCAGTTGCTCCTGCATCCGTTCCTGCGGTATCAGGATGCGCTTGTATTGGGCAATCATCGTGGGACTCATGCTGCGGCTCATGGCATATTCCACCACCACACGGTCTGCCTCGGGGCAAAGGATGATGCCGATGGAAGGATTCTCGTTGGAGCGTTTCACGTCTCTGTCCAAGGCTTCGAGGTAAAACTCCAACTGTCCGAGGTCGCGAGGGTGAAATTTAGTTTTCTTCAATTCCACTGCCACAAGGGCCTGCAGCCCACGATGGAAGAACAGAAGGTCAGCCTTGTAGGTGGATGCGCCCACGGTAAGCGGATATTCCTGGTCCATGAAGATGAAGTCCTTGCCCAATTCGAGGATGAACTGCTTCATGTGCTCTATCAACCCGTTCTTCAGCTTGCTTTCGCTATGCTTCTTCGGCAATCCGAGGAAATCGAGAAACAAAGTGTCCTTGAACATGATGGGAGCATTGGGATATTGCTCCTGCAACCCCTTGGACATGCTGTTCTTGCTGCCAAGCAATGAAGAATAGGTGTCATTGGCAATGCAACGTTGCAGTTCCTTGTATTTCAGATGTTCCTTATGAGCATATAGTATATAGAACAGGCGTTCTTCCTGTTTGTTGCATCGGCAAAGTATCTCTATATGGTTAGATAACGTGGTCATATTCAAGATGCTTGGCATTTGTCCAGATGGCATCTGGACAATTTGTGCAGTCGCTGGCTGCACAATTGCGCCATCTCCATGTTTGGCCAAAGAATCTGTTCCTATTTGTCCAGTTGCCAACTGGACAAATTCAGAATTCAAGAATTTGCCCACAGTCATAGCGAATGTCTCCGTGGAATATTCCTCATAGAACATCACCATATTATATATGCTGCTTCTGCTATATCCTTTGATGTCGGGACGCTGCGAGCGGATATATTCTGAAAGTTGGGTCACGACCTTGCTTCCCCATTCCTCGCTTTTCAGCTTTGTTGAAACATAGCAGCCCACGTGCCATGCAGTAAGCAAGGCGTCTTCATTGACAACTCTTGACGCATGGCTTCTGTGCTGAACAATAATGTTCACCACCTCGGAAAACTGCCGTTCTTGCGATATGCTTGTCTTACTCTTGTCCATAGACTACTCTTCACTTATGTTTGCCAACAGTTTTTCCAACTCACTCACTGCCTTGCTGATGCTCTGGCTCTGCTCCTTGATAGTAGCCATCAACTGACTCAAAGGCAAGTCTTCGGTGTCGTCACCTTGCTTAATCCATGTGATGTCGAGCGAGGTCTTGTCACGAGCCATGATTTCGTCGATGCCATACTTGCGCCAACGTCCCGATGGATTCTTCTCGGCATCGTAGGTTTCACGGCGGTCGGCGATGTTCTCGGCATGATAGCAGCTTACGAAGTCATCAAGATGACGACGTTCGAGCTTGTTCGTGGCAAGCGTGTGCTTCACTCCTGTGCGGTAGTCGTATATCCATGTTTCCTTGGTGGGCTGTCCCTTGCTGAAGAACAGCACGTTGGCCTTTACGCCCTGTGCATAAAAGATGCCAGTGGGCAAGCGAAGGATGGTGTGAAGATTGAAGTCGGAAAGGAGTTTTTTGCGGATGGTCTCACCGGCGTTGCCCTCGAAGAGCACGTTGTCGGGCAGTACCACGGCGGCACGTCCTCCAGTCTTAAGCATCAACATCATGTGTTGCAGGAAGTTGAGCTGGTTGTTCTTGGTTTCCACGTAGAAGTCGGGACGGTTTATTTCCACCGACCCCGCGGGACGAGTGCCGAAAGGCGGATTGGCAAGGATGACATCCACAAGAGTGGAAGGCTCTTTCTCCAGGGAATCGTCGCACACAATAGGACTGCGATCGGTGCCTATGCCGTGCAGATAGAGGTTCATGGAGGCAAGGGTTACCACAAGCGGCGTATTGTCAACCCCATGAAGAGCCTTGTTGTTCAGGAAATCCAACCTGTCACGGTTCTGGCTTTGCTGTTTCATATAGTCATAGGCTGCAAGCAGGAAGCCGCCAGTTCCGCAAGCTGGGTCGCACACAGTTTCGCCAATCTTGGGTTGCACGCAATCAACCATGGCTTTTATAAGTGGGCGTGGCGTAAAGTACTGTCCGGCTCCACTTTTTTTGTCCTGTCCGTTCTTCTCCAATATGCTTTCATAAATAGCACCTTTCACGTCGCCATCCATGATGAGCCATTGCTCCTCGTCAATCATAGTGATGACCTTTTTCAGATAGACCGGCTTGTCAATCTTGTTTTGCGCCTTGGTGTAGATAGTGCCAATGAGGTTATCCTGACCACTCAATTGCTTCAGCGTGTCCTCGTATTGCTTAACGAGGTCAAAGCCGTCGAGATCCGTCAGGTCTTTCCATCGATAGCCTACAGGAATGGAAGAATCCTCCCCAAACATCTCTACATTCTCATCGTCCATCTTCAAGAAAAGAAGATAGGTGAGTTGGGTGATATAGTCGGTGAAGCCCACGCCTTGTCCTGCCAGTGTCGTGGCGAGGTTCCATACTTTCTTGGTGAGCGTCTGCTCGGTTGATATGTTGTTTGCCATATCTCTTCGTTATGCTGTCTTTCTTAATACTACAAAATTATAAACGGAATCCAACGCCTCGTCAGCCTTCTGCATATTGCCGAATGCGGCTATCAGTTGGGCGGCTTGTGTGACATTCGTTTTTCTTATCTCACGCACGTTGCAAGCGCCATTGGCTGCAATGTACTCCACAATCTTGCTTACAACGTCCTTCTGCTTGGGCGTTATGTCCATTTGTTTCCGACCATACCAGAGGTTGAACATACTTCGGGCCGTGGGATAGGCACTCTCCAACCTCTCTGTCTGATGGTATGCGAAGCGCACGAGCTGAATGATGTTGGTCAGAGCCTCCGACTCTTCCTTCTTGGTGGTGCGGCGTACTTTGTCGCCATACACGATGGCGTATGAGTTCCAAAGGAGTTTGGGCGCAAAGCGGTTGTTCTCCATTTTCAGTTTGTTCTCCAAGTCCTTCAGCAT
>CAVBFJ010000031.1:0-38466 GCA_963594895.1 bacterium
AATGCGGGAGAGTAGGAAGCCGCCTTCTTTCAACAAGAGGATTGAAGCCCGAAGACTCACAATGAGTCTTCGGGCTTCTTCTTTTTTTTGACTTTAAGTTTTCTTGGTATACCAAGGATGCTTGATTATATTTTTTTTGTGACGGTTTAGACGCATTATATCACCGTTTAAACTCTGTTTAGGTACGCTTAGGCGCATAACGCTTTCCTTTGGGGTTGTACATTATTTCAGTTATTCCTATCTTTGTAACTGGAGATTTCTCTCTCGTGAACAATAATTCATGTTGTGGGAGTGATGTTTCTTGCGGCTCAAAAGTTGGGTCGTGTAATTTGTTTCTTCAATTAAAACTATTGTTTATGAAAAGAAAACATTTGCTGCTTTTGCTTGCGATGGCCATGTGCGTCGTGGGCTTTTCAGCTTGTGGTGGTGATGCAGGCAGTGACGACGATGGTGGGTGGACTGAGCAGCCTCAGTTTTCCGGTGATGCTGCGTGCTATGTGGTTTCGGATGAGAGCGCTGACATTGCGTCCATTGAACTTTCTGAGGATGGATTGTATTTTATAGAAAAGCGAGACAGTGCATATGGAGCGAAAACTGCAAAGGCCATTCTCAAGAAGTTGGCCAAGCGCAAGGCCTTTGGCTCAGCAGGCTTGGGTGTGGGAGATGATGTGGCGAATGCCATTGTCTCGGACACTTACACAAAGCAGTCTGAAGGCGTATATGTGCTCAATGGCTATGGCACAATGACAGTTGCGGCAAGCGGTAACAACTATGTTGTGAAAATCCAAAAAGACGACGGAACCGAGAAGACGTATGAGACTAGCCGTGTCAAGTCGGCGGCCGCTACAGTGTCCGACACGCAACTTTGCCGCACTTGGAAGTTTGAGAAGATCAATTTCAGTGTGAAAGTGGGTTCATACTCATTGCTTAATGTGACGGAGTCATCCTGGAAGGAGTTTTACACGAAAATGAAACAATTTTCAAAAGAAGACAGGGACGAAGATGAACCTTGGACCGACGAGGATGAGCAAAGCTTCAACAAGATGATAGCCAATGCGGAAAAGTACGGCCTCAAGCAAGTGGTCTTCACCGCTGCAGGTCGCCTCTACCTGAGCTATGGACCATTGGTGAAGAACTACTTGTGGAAGTGGAAGAACACGCGTGAAAACACATTGTGGCTTTGGAGCTATTATGACAACGACCTCGATGAGAATGGCGTGCCCGGCGCAAACGAGTGGTCCTCTGACATCTTCTTTACCACGACAGACGATCCCAATTACACGGCAGAGACGACGGCCGACATCGAGAATGGCAAACTCGTCTTGACGGATGCCGACAAGGAAACAGAAGATGGAATGACGGTGGAAACGAAATTCGTCATCACCTTTGGCAAAAACTGAGAGACGCTCCGTCTGCGTTTAGTTGACAGATGATTAAGAATAAGCCTGCCAGCAGTGAACTGTCTTCACTGCTGGCAGGCTTTCGCGTATAATGTCGGTTTTCCGTCACTTGTCACTATGGTGCGATATCCCATACGCTTCCGTTCGCATAGTCACAGCCTTAATCTTGTGGATTCTTGGGGTAAATAGTTTGATATGATATTTGTTTTTGTTACTTTTGCGAACGATAGGCTGCGTCTTGATAATAACATTATTATGATCTAGCGCTTGACGAGAATAAAAGGGTGGTAATTTATAGAACCACCCTAATATTAATTGGTTGTGATTTTAGAATGTTATAGATATGAGAAAAAAGTCAAGAGAAATGGATGAGCAATGGGCATTGGACGTGATGCACCATGCTCCCTACATAACGGTGAGTTTCATCGATGCCGATGGCAAGGCATACGGACTGCCGCTTTCGTTGGCGTCGGACGATGATGTGCATTGGTATTTTCATTGTGCATTGGAGGGCAAGAAGATTGACGCCATCAAGGGCCATCCGCAAGTTTTCCTCTCTGCCGTGACACGATGCGTCCCAACGGTGGGGCCCAAGGATGGTGACTTTACGATTCAGTACAAGTCAGCCACGGCCATGGGAATGGCCGAACTTGTGGAGAGTGATGAAGAAAAGATCCATGGCCTCCGCCTGATAAGCGAGCGTTTTCTGCCCAAGCACATGGATGCCTTTGAGAGCAGCGTCGCACGTTCATTAGGCCGGACGGCTGTGGTCAGAATCACGTTGGCCGAACCTGCCGTGGGTAAGCGCAAGAAATATGACAAGAATGGCGACGAAATGAAATACGGCAGGAATGACGAGTGACCTGTGGCAAAAATAAACGATAGTATTCCAAAGTAAACAAACCATGAATAAAAGACTCCTAATCCTTACCCTTTCTTCCTTGCTCGCCTTCCCCACACTGGCGCAACAGAAGATTGATGCACCAAGCATAATCGCCATACAGCAGATGCGATCATCCTCGCAGCAGGCCCGCCGTGTCGCTTCCCATGGCCATGCGGTGGCATCACCCGAGATATCCGTCATGATAAAGATGCTTCCCGGCCATGTGCCTGCTGAGATTACAGGCGCCGGCGCACGTGTCGGCGTCAAGCGCGGTGAGTTTGCGGTCGTCACCCTGCCGCTTGACTCCATTGACGGCCTCGCAGCCTTGCCTGGCATACAGTGCATCTCCTATAAGCAACCTATGCACTACTGTCTCGACAAAGCCACCGCAGATATGGGTGTGGACAAGATACATGCCGGCACAGGACTGCAGTTGCCCTACACGGGAAAGGGCGTTGCCGTGGGTGTGCTGGACAATTGGCTGGACCCCAATCACATCATGTTCCGCGATGCCACTACAGGTGAAAGTAGGGTGAAGATGTTTCTTGGCGATGACGGCCAGGTGCTTGACACGCCCCAACAGATTGCAGCCTACGTCCCTTCTGAAAGCGAGAGAAACGACGACCATGGAACCCATGTCACCGGTATTGCGGCAGGAGCGTATGACGATGGCACATTCTCTTGCAACGGTGTGGCGACGGGCAGCGACATTCTGTTGGGCAACATGACAGACGCCGCGGCCACCTTCATGGAGCGTGTCGAGGCGTTCACGAGTTACAGCAAAGCGCACGGGATGCCACTTGTGATCAATCTGTCCTACGAACCGATGAGCGGTGCGCACGATGGCACCGACCCCATAACCTCTTACATAGATCGTGTGAGCGCCGACGGAGATGCCGTGTTCTGCGTAGCTGTGGGCAATGCGGGGCTCTATCCATGCTGCCAGAAGGTGACGCTTGGCCATGAGGGTGACGAGATGAAGACAGTCTTCTGGAATATAGAGTATATCGAGGACGAGAACGCTGGCGTGTCCCTTTGGTCTAATTCTGATGAGATGTTTACGACGAAGATCGTTGTCGTTGACCGTGTCACCAAGGAGGTCGTGGCATCGCTTTCGCCAAAGCAGGTCGGATACACGCAATTTGACTTGGGGGCCTATCCCGACATGGCAAAAGCGTTTTCCGGCAAGATATCCACTTCCGCCAACATAGACCAAAACAATAATAGGTATAACCTTTATATGACTCTTGATCCTTCACTGACTTCTCTTGACGCCGAACGCTACGAGTTGGGTTACATCATCACAGGCCACCAGGGTCAGACCGTCACTGCCTACTCACTCTCCCAACCGCTTTTTGATGGCGATGGCATGGAAGGGTGGGGCGATGGCATCACCTCCGACGGAGCCGTGAACGACTTTGTGTGTGGAAAAGAAGCAATTGCGGTAGGGTCATACACCACTCGCGATGCGATCACCTTTGCCGATGGCGTTACCTATACCCTCAAAGACAACATGAACATAAACGACAAGTGTGGTGACGTGTCTTCGTTCACGAGCTTTGGCACGCTCGCAGACGGCCGTACCGTTCCCCATATCCTCGCCCCTGGCGCAGCAGTCATCTCGGCGATGAGCACTTTTTATATGGAGAACGACAAAATCTATCACATGCCATATACCCATGCTGTGACCTCAGACGGCCGCACCTATTATTGGACGGCATATCCCGGCACATCGATGGCAGCGCCATGTGTCACGGGCATAGCCGCTTTGTGGCTCGAGGCAGACTCTACGCTCACAGCCCGCGAAATACGCGACATAGCAATGGAGACAGCGCGCCGTGACTCGTTTGTCGTCAACGCCAATAACCAGGTGCAATGTGGAGCGGGTAAAATCGACGCCTATGCAGGACTGACGAAGGTGCTGGAGCGTGTGGCGGCGTCATTGGGACATATTGACAGTGGCAAGGACTTTATCTGGCGTGCCGTCTCGGATGGCAACTATGAGTTTTTCTCCGCTGGCGCCACATCGCTATCCGTCACCGTCTATAACATGCGTGGTGAAGCAGTGTCGCGTTCCCACACTGCCGGCGACCGTCTTTCGGTCTCTGTCGGTTCGTTGCCTAAAGGCGTGTATGCGGTAAGTGTCTCCGACGGTAAAGGCACACACACTGTCAAGATAGCCATCTGACGCTACCTTTGCAACCGTCACAAGACGCTCGGGGAGCCATCTTGATGGGGCGGCATCACAGTGAAATGTGATGCCGCTCTTTGGCTTATTTCCATTTTTTTGAGAAAAAACGATTTCCTGTGTAGCGTTTGGCCCTGTTTAGCGTTATATAAGCAGAAACATTCAGAATGGAGCAAATAGAGTTCGAACATCATGTGTCATCGCTTCGACCGCAGTTGATGAGCTATGCCCGCCGCTACCACGTCGCCGACACTGACGGCGAGGATGCCGTGCAGGAGACGCTGGTCAAGCTGTGGCAGCTGCGGAACCGCATCATAGGCGGCGACCACATGCTGCGGTTGGCCCAGGTGCTGCTTCGCAACATCTCCATCTCCATGCTCCGAAGCCAGCAGAGACACCCCACGCAGAGCCTGGATGTGTCGACCCACGACCAGGCCAGCGCCGATGACGCGCACCGACAGATGGAGACCGTCGAGGCCGACGCGTGGTTGGCACAGTGCGTCCGCTCGCTCCCCGACAAGCAACGCGCCATCTTGCAGATGCGCAATGTTGACCACCTAAGCTATGCCGACATCGCCCGCATCCTGGGATCGACGGAGCCGTCGGTGCGCGGGCTCATCTGCCGGGCGCGCAAAACATTGTTGGAACAATTAAAAGGACAGAAACCATGACGCAGTACGATGACATTCAAGAATTGCTCGGCCGTTTCATGAACGGCCAGACATCCGAGGCCGAGGAGGCACGGCTTGCCCGCTACTTCCGCACGGCCACTGATGTGCCTGGCGAATGGCAGGCTTACCGGGAGATGTTCGCCAGTTTCGACACAGATCTCTATGCTTTCTCCGAGCAGGAGCTGGACGCCATGGCCACACCTCTGGCGCCCGTCGAACAAGTTATGCCTGTCGCCTCGCGACGCTCGTCGTTGGCTCGTCGTTGGCTTCGCGTAGCCGCCTTGGTGGCCATCGTGGCAGGCATGGGCCTTGCGGGCTATAAGAGCTGGGTGGCTCCAACACCCGTCGCTGCCCCAGCCAGTCAGCCCAAGTTCACCGCCCAGGTGGCGCGAGCCTCCAAGGCCGCATCTGTCAAGGTGGTGCCGGCCAGTGCACGCGAGCAACAGAAAACGCCCATTCGCAAGGCTCCCGCCAATTGTTCCTCGTCGGCCGAAAGTGTGGCCGAAAGTGTGGCCGAAAAGGTCGCAGTGGACGCCTGGCAGGACACGGAGCTCTCCGCAGCCGTCCAAGATGAGGTTGGCGAATCGACCGTTGTTGCCGCCTCATGCGGATCTTATGCCGAGGCCGCCTATGCGGAGCTCCTGTCGCAGCTTGGATCCTTGAGAGAACTCGCCCAGGAGGCTTGCGGCCATGACGTGCAAATCGTGGCCAGCGCCTCGCGCAAGCCGTCGGCCGGCGAGTCTGCCGCCTCAGGCACGCCGTCATCCGCCACCACGGGATCGCCCTTTGATGGCGAGGTGGTCTTCTCGAAGATAGCCGTCCCCTTTCCCCCAATGCCGTAATCTCCAATCCTAAAAATCATCCTGTCAGACCATGAATACCATTCGTCGCATCCTTTTCACCTGGTTCCTTGCCATGGCAAGTCTCTCCTTGGCAGCCAAGGACAGTTGCAAGACCACTTATATGCAGCTCAACCCCGTCCTCATGGACATCTATCATGAGCTCGACAGTGTGTTCCCGCTCCATTATCTTGCCAACGAGAGCCCAGCTCACTGCGCCTACTGGGTCAACTTCAACTTCTCCTCACGCGAACAGTTTGAGCGTTATCGCCCGTGGGTGGAGGCGCTCATCAAGCGGCTCGACAAGGTGCAGGCCTACACGCGCACCACCAACCTCACCGACTCCATGGGCAAGTATCTCAATGGCGTGGAACTGGTCATGAAGACCCCTAACAGTGTGCAGAAGGACAACTGCGTGTTTTACATCAGCCAGGCGCGCATGAGCTTCCACTATAATGCCTGTGTGGAGGGCGAGGGGTTTCGGTTTGCCAATGATCCCGACGACCCCAACGGCCAGCCCCGCCAAGACATTGCCGACCACATGGACCGGCTGCTCAGCGAATATGTCCACCGCAAGGGCGTGGAGAAGGACTCCGTCTGCTATCCGCAAGACAAGGACTATCGCTACGTGACCTTCAACAGCACCAATGGAGAGCCCTCGCATGGCTACCGCTACATCGTGCCAGGTTGCACGGAGGAAGACTTTCGGGCGTTCAGCGACGCCATCCATGCCTATTCACGCACGGCGCCTGTGCGCACATCATTCAATGACAACTACTGGCAATATGAGGCTGCGGCAATCTGCGTCATCCGCCCCAACGGCCAGAACCCGCTGATGGTGGCCGCAGCCTTGAGGGGCACCCGCCTCTACCTGCTCCGCATCGAAGGCGAGCACACTTGCTTCATGCCCCGCGCCTGGGAGGAAGAAGACTTGAAATGGGAAATCAAGGAGCGCCACAAGCTGACCGAGCGCCAGCCACTGCCGCCACCCACAGTCGTGCCGTAAGCGGACACACGCCTGCCCACTAACCGCATCATCCATCACATCTTTAATCATCACTCTTTCTCCAGGGCTGCCCCGCGGCCCTGGCAGGGAGGACCTGTGCTTATGAAACATCAGATATTTAGCCTTTTGGCCATTGCTTTCTTGTTGTCCCACGGTTCGTCAGCCTTTGCGCAAACACCACAAAGGACAACCAAGAAACAACGCACGTTCACCTTGTGGGGCCATGTGCGCGACAGTTTCACCAAGGCCGTTGTGCCTGGCGTGAAGATAACCCTCATGACATCCGACAGTACACTCATCGACACCTGCACTGCCCAGACCTATGAGGCCGCCGACCGCGTGAGTGGCGACGCCTGGTACAGCTTCGTCCTTCCCTCGGTCGCCCAGCGGCTCATCATCCGCGCCTCGCATCCCGATTATGAGGACTGCTATGTCAACTATGATGTGCGCCATGTGGCGCGCAACCGGTTCTTCGACGCGCCGTGGCACTACATGAAACGCCGCCAACACGAGGATGTCGGTTTCGACTCCGACCTTGCGGGGGTGGTGGTGAAGGCCACGCGCATCAAGATGGCCTATCGTGGCGACACGCTGGTCTTCGACGCCTCGGCCTTCAAGCTGCCCGATGGCAGCATGCTCGACGCCCTGGTCAGGCAGATGCCCGGCGTGAAGCTCGACGACAATGGCGTCATCACGGTCAATGGGCGGAAGGTCGACTATCTCATGCTCAACGGCAAGGACTTTTTCAAGGGCGACAACAAGGTGATGCTCGACAACTTGCCCTATTACACCGTCAACAACATCAAAGTGTATGACCGAACGACCGACAAGAGCCGTTTCATGGGCAGGGACATGGAGCGGAAGGAGTATGTGATGGACGTGAACCTGAAGCGCGAGTACAACAACGGCTATCTCGGCAACGCCACCTTTGGTGGTGGGACGGGCAACCACTACATGGCTCGACTTTTCGCCTCCTATTTCTCCGACCTCACCAATGTGTCGCTCTATTCGGGTGTCAACAACGTCAACGTCTCGGGCAACCCCAACAGCCAAGGTAACTGGAACAACGCCTCGACGACCGAAGGGGCCATCACCTATCGCAATGCTGGCCTCAATGTGCGGCGCGACAGCAAGGACAAGAAGCGTGAAAACATCATTTCGGTGCAAGCCGCATGGACAGACAAGGACAATGTCACCAGCACCGATCGTGAGAACTTCCTCTCGTCGGGCACCACTTATGCCATGAACGACAGCCACAATGGCAATCGTGACCGTTCGCTCGCCGTCAGCAATGACTTTCGCGTCAAGCTGCCCTTCTGGTTGCAAAGCAACACACGGGTGGAACTGTCTGACGCACGCAGTAGTGAGCTCTCGCGTATGGCTTCGTTCAGCGAGACGGATCGCGCCTATGGCGAGCCCTCCGCGGTGCTCGACTCGGTGTTTGTGGCCTCGCGTCCCATGGGCCTCGCGCAGGCGCTGATCAACCGCACCCTCTCGAATGTGGTCGCCAACAGCAGGAAGTTTTATGCTTATCAGAACCTGGAGTACAACACCAAATTGCCCTGGGGCGACAACATCGAACTGCAGGCCAAGGCCTCCTATACCCGCAACGACAGCAAGGAGCATCAAGACTACCAGCTCGACTACGCCCAGCAGACACCTGACCATCGCCTGGTCTACGGCCATGAGCCCAGCCACTCCACTTACCTCTATTGCCGTGGCGAGTATTACCTCAACCTGCTCAACGACTGGACCTGTCGCTACTATTCGCTCTACGAGTGGCAGCGAACACGCCAGCCCAAGGACTACTATCGTCTTGATCGCCTGGACGGATGGGGCGCTGGGCAGCACGCTTTCACCCATCTGCCCTCGGCCGACACACTGCTCTTGGCCCTGTCGCCTGGCGATAGCCACTACCAGCGCCATGTGCATGGCAACTGGAGCACCGGCTTCAACATCTATCTCCAAAAGGAGACCGACTCCACCTATCTGTGGCTTCGCTTCCACCTGCCTGTGACGCAAGCCTACGACCGGGTGGCTTACAGCAAGGCAGAAGTCGACACGGTGGCCACGCGCTCTGCATGGGTGATGAACGGCAACATCAATTTCACCTATAAGTGGAAGAAAAAGCAAAACAGTGTATGGGTCAACATTTGGCACAACACCATCCAGCCCTCCCTTCTCGACTATGTGGTGTCCGACCGCACCAACCCCCTCGCGGTAACACTGCCGTCAGGCAACTTGAGGAACGCCAACAAATGGGAGGGCGCGATGGGAATCCGCCTCACCACGAAGGGAAGCAGGCTCAACTTCGACGCCAATGCCGACTATGCTTATACGGCCAATCCCCTTGTCACGGGCTTTCACTACAACCCCACCACAGGCGCCTACACCTACAAGGCCGCCAATGCGGCCTGCTCGCACTCGGGAGATGTCTTCGCCCAACTGTCGGGCCAATGGGGGCGCTGGACTTATGAGGTCGGATGCCGTGTGGAGTATGGCGAGGCGCAGACCGTGGAACTTGATGCTGACTTGCATGGCGCGCATCTCTATGACGTAAGGAGCGGCAATGTGGGGCCGAGCTTGTCGCTGGCCTATCAGTTGCAGTCGTTCTACGCCAAGTTGTCGGCCTACGGCAACTATGAGAAAAACCGGTATGCCAACAGTCGGCTGGCGGATTTCAGCAACCGCCTCCACGAAGTCTCGCTCTATGCGCAGTACAACATACCTGTCCTCGAGGTTCAGGTGCAGTCTGACCTTACTTATGCTCACAATGCGGCGACACTTTCTGCCATACCGTCACGCACCCAATGGTTGTGGAACATGGGCTTGACGCGCTCGTTCCTGAAGGGCAAGCGGCTGATAGTGCAGCTCACGGCGGTGGACCTCTTGAGAAATATTTCCGACTATGACTACTCCGCCAGCAATTCTTATTTTGCCGCCACCTCCACACGGCGCATTGGCCGCATGCTGATGCTTGCCGTCACCTACAACATCTTCAAGAAATAACAATGGCTTGGCCACGATAACATCCAGGGAGTGCTTCCGATAGGCAGGGGGCACTCCCTGGATGTTTTCGTGGCATTGTGAAGGTGACTGACGTTATGATGATTTTTTAGAAAAAAAGAAGACGTTTTGTGATGCGTTTGGGGATTTTATGTTAATTTTGCATTTGTTAAGTGGGATAATTGAATATTTTGTTTTGAAAAATGAGAGAATGATGAGAAAAAGGATATTTCTGGTTTCTGCAGTTTTGCTTTTTGCTTCGGCGGTGAGCGCGCAAGTCGAGGACCCATTGGTCCCATCGCTCAAGTCGCAGGCAAGGCAGGCCGTGGTCAGTAAACCACAGCATGAAACGGTGTATGTGCCTGACGGTAATGGCGGATGGGTCCATGACAGCGAGATACGTTACACCTATGACGAGCGTGGCAATATCCTGACGGTAGTCAGCGACAACGGAACGACACTTACCAAGGTGGAAAGCACCTACGACGAAAAAGGGCAGTTGGTTACCGAGGTCACCTATCGCACTGATGAGGGAAGCGATGTTTATAAGCCTCGGATGAAGAAGGAGTACGCCTACGACCCGGAAATCTTCGACCTTGCCACATCGTTCCAGTTTAGCACCATCACCAACAACGAATGGACCCTGTTCCCGGGCAGTTGTTATAAGCGTGTCGTGGAGCGCAATGCCGATGGCAACATCACCAGTGTCACCAAGCAGGTGATGGGCTATGACGGTGCCTACGCCGACCAGTCAAAAATTATCTTCACCTTCGGGGAAGGCCAACGCCAACCCTCCGGCTACGAATATCTTGTGGCCAACAATGGTGTGTTGTCCACTTACACGAAATACACGGACATGGTGTGGGACGCATTTACCCCACCGCTTGCCAATGCCTACTCGTTGAGCTGGTTCATGAACGGCAACTTCCTCCAGTCGGCCACCATCAAAGACGACTCCTACGGCGACATCACGCTCACGGCATCCAAGGATGGCGACAAGTGCTTTGAGGTGTGGAACACCTATGCGGACATGGCGTCGCAAAAGCAAAAGTTGAGATATGAGACGGTGGACGACAATGGCAGCTTCAGGTATTACGACCTCATTTATTATAACGCGAATGGCGACGAGGCCACGGACGACGACCTGTACAGTGGCACCACCATGCAGGTGGACTATGACGCATGGGGCAACGAGAAGGTGTATGAGGAATGCCAAGTCAGCCAATCCGGTGGACTTGAGACACCGACAATCCTGGATGGCGTGAAGAATGAGTTCACCTATGGAGGCCCTCACGGCGAAGTCACGGAGACGGTCACCTACAGTTACAATGCCAACAGCAAAAGCTACGAGCTGGACAGCAAGGTGATAGCGGCCGACTTTGTGGATGTGACGTCGGGCATCAGCGTGGCCAGCAATGTGGGCAATGGCATGCCTGCAGCCAAGGGTGTTTACAACCTGCAGGGCGTGAAGGTGGGCGATAGCCTCGACCGTTTGCCCAAAGGCATTTATGTCGTCAACGGAAAGAAAGTTTTAAGGAGGTGATTTGCAAGCCATCCTTTGGATAGAGAACCAATCATAACATTTCAACACAAAACAAAAAATCAAGCTTATGAGAAACTTTACTTATGTCATTGTGTCAGCGGCCCTTGCGCTTTCCGCAACAGCCCAGGCTCAGTCACCGGCCGTTCCTGCGTCGGTGTCGCAGCATCTCAAGGCTGCCATGTCACGTATGGCCTCCACCCAGAAGGCAGTGAAGACCGCAACCCAGATGGGCAAGGCCAAGGCGCCACGGCGCGCGGCCACGGCTGCCGACCTGTGGCTGCCCACACACGATGTGGAGTACAGCTACGACGAGGGCGACTGGAGCAAGGAGGCCGAGAACACCTACACCTATGACGCCTCAGGCAACACCCTCTCGCAGGTGCAATATTCGTATGGCGAATACACCAAGCTGGTGAACACCTACAACAGCAATGGCCAGGTGGTGGAGCAGCACATGTATTCGTCTGAGGACGGCACCAACTACACCGAGCTGGTGAAGCGCTCGCAGACGTATGATGACCGTACGGGTGTCGTGACGATGTACGACGGCTACACGTTTGACATCGATGAGAACACATGGACGCGCTCGAATGGCGCCAACAAGCTGGAGATCGTGCGCAACGCCGACGGAAACATCACGAGCTGCACCTCCTACACCATCAATGACGACAAGGAGAACTGGGATGAGGCTTACAAGCTGGAGTACACCTATCCGGCGGGAAGCAATGCTCCCACGACATGCACCTACACAGAGGATGGCGTCACCGTCACCTATTCGAACATGGTGTGGACGAAGTGCAACGGCCAGTTGACCTCCGACCTCAGCGAAGACTGGGTGACCGGAGACAACCTGTTGGCTTCCGCGCACATGGCGTATGATGAGGAAGGCTCCTACGAGTATGACATCACGGCTGAGGCGGACGCCAATGGCGACTTCCGCTATTTGATTAAGGTGACTGGCTATAAATACCTGTTGATGGTGTTATATAAGAAGACCACCGATGCCAACGGCAGTTTCAAGATGGGCCAGAGCACATACTTCAACCAGATGGGTGGCAATGTGACCTACGATGACAGATATCTCTACTCAGAGGACATGTACACGATATGCAACATGGACGCCCAGGGCAATGTCACCCTGCAGGAGGAGTATGAGGCGGATGAGGACACCGGTGCTCCCTCACTCACCGACGGCGTCAAGTATGAGTACAAGTACGAGGGTTCCCATGGTGAGATGACCGAGAGCGTGCAGTATCTTTATGATGGCAGCTCGGCCTATGAGCCTTACATGAAGGCCGTCTACTCCGATTTTGCCAATGTGTCAAACACCGATGGCGTGCGTGGCGTGACAGGTACGGACAAGGGCGCCACGGAGTATTACAACCTCCAGGGCATGAAGGTCACCCCCGACACCCAGAAGGGCGTCTACATCATGAAGCGGAATGGCAAGACCATGAAAGTGCTGAAATGACGTTTTCTCTTTCAGCGAAACGAAGACCTTCCGTCTTTGCATCGCTGAACAAGTGCAAGGATAAAGCGGGCGCGCCAAATGATTGGTGCGCCCGCTATTGGTAAATGACTGGTGCGCCCGCAGTTGTGCTCCAGTCCTGTCCCCGTCTTGTTCCCCGAGTGGTCAGAGGTTGTCGGTGTGAAACTTTGGACCTCCATCACGCACGTAAAAAAAGAATTATCCGTAACTTTGCAAATGGAATGACTGAACGCATGAAACACGCAACCCTGCTTGTCGTAGACGACAATCGCAACATATTGACTACCGTGCGCATGCTCCTGGCGAATGTGTTTGAGCATGTGGTGACGTTGTCAAGTCCTGTCGGCATACCCGCACGGCTCCGCGAGGACAAGCCCGACGTGGTGTTGCTCGACATGAACTTCAAGAGTGGCATCAACACTGGCAACGAAGGCATCTTCTGGCTGCACGAGATCAAACGCCTCAGTCCCCATACGGAGGTGGTGCTCTTCACCGCCTACGCCGACATTGAGTTGGCGGTGCGCGGCATGAAGGAAGGGGCCCACGATTTCATTGTGAAGCCCTTTGACAACGAGAAGCTTGTCAGCACGCTCCTGGCGTGCCTGCCCAAGGGCCGCAAGTCCCAGGGCGCACAGGTGGCGGACGACGCCAAGCCCACTGATGGCCAACCTTCCAAGGGCGCCATGTTCTGGGGCGCGTCACCCGTCATGCGCGACTTGCGGATGATGGTGGAGAAGGTGGCTCCCACCGACGCCAACATCCTCATCACGGGCGAGAACGGAACGGGCAAGGAGGTGCTGGCCGCCGAGATCCACCGTCTCTCCAGGCGGGCGGCGCAAGGCGCTGGGCGGTGCGAGACGTTCTTCCCCATCGACATGGGAGCCATCTCCGAGACCCTCTTCGAGAGTGAGCTGTTTGGCCATGTCAAGGGGGCTTTCACGGATGCCAAGGCCGACAAGCCCGGCAAGCTGGAGCTGGCCGAGGGGGGCACCCTCTTCCTCGACGAGATCGGCAACCTGAGCTATGCCCTCCAGGCCAAGTTGCTGACGGCCCTGCAGCGCCGGAGCATCGTCCGCGTGGGGGGCTCCAAGCCCATCCCCATCGATGTGCGCCTCCTCTGTGCCACCAACAAGGACTTGCAGCAGATGGTCACCGAGGGCCTCTTCCGCGAGGACCTGCTCTATCGCATCAACACCATCCATCTGCACCTGCCACCCCTGCGCGAACGAAAAGGCGACATCGCACCGCTGGCCACCCTCTTCCTCCAGCGCTATGCCGACCTCTACGGCCGACAGGGGCTGACCCTCTCGCCCGAGGCGGCCGAACGTGTCGAGCAGATGCCGTGGCCCGGCAACATACGCGAGCTGCAACACGCCATGGAACGGGCCGTCATCCTCTGCGAGGGCGATGCTGTCACCCTGCGTGACCTGCCGCCGGCCCCCACCGCTGCCCATCCGCTGCCCGCCGAACAGCCCACCACGCTCGATGGCATGGAGCGTCAGCTCATCGCCACGACCATAGACGAGTGTCAGGGCAACCTCTCGCAGGTGGCTGCCCAGCTGGGCATATCACGGCAGACACTCTATAACAAGATCAAGAAATACGGACTGTAGGCCATGGCATGGATCATCCTCGTTCTCGCATTGGTGGCCTCTCTCATGGCCAACCTCTTCTTGTGGCGGCAGAACCGGCGCGTCACCCGTCGTGTCATGTTTCTGTTCGATGCCATCGACAGTGGCGACTACAATTTCCGCTTTCCCGTGCATGGAAAGCGAGGCAACACGCAGGTGGTGAACGATGCGCTCAACCGGGTGAAGAGCGTGCTGAGCCACGCCCGCGACGAGCAAATGGAGAAAGAGAAGTTCTATGAGCTCATCCTCGACTCGGTGGACACGGGCATCCTCGTCGTGGAGGAGGACCGCGGCCTTGTCATCCAGTCGAACCAAGCCGCCCGCAAGATGCTCCGCCGCGACCTGATCACGCACGTCAGCCAGGTGGACGACATGCTGCGGCGCTTTTCGTGCCGCCAGTCGCACACCCTGTTGCGGGGCAAGAAGGTGCGGGTCGTGGCCTTCAGTGACATCCATGACGAACTGGCCAACCAAGAGATTGATGCCTGGGTGAAACTCATCCGTGTGCTCACCCATGAGATCATGAACACGGTGACGCCTGTCATCTCGCTCTCCGAGACCCTGCTCCCCACGGCTGCAGGCGAGACGAGAGAAGGGCTGCAGGTCATCCATAAGACCAGCAAGGACCTGGTGCAGTTTGTGGAGAACTACCGCCAGTTCACCCGTGTTCCAACCCCGGCTCCGGCCCTGTTCTATGTGAAGCCCTTCCTGGCGCAGCAGGTCCAGCTCCTGGCCCATGGCGCCGGTCGGCAACGACAGGTCAGTGTGTCGGTCACGCCCGACGACCTCCTGGTCTATGCCGATGAGGGGCTGGTGAGCCGAGTAGTCAGCAATCTCCTCAAGAATGCGGCTGAGGCCACAGGGCCGCAGGGCCACATATCCCTCCATGCCTATACCGACAGCCGGGACAATGTGACCATCGACGTGACCAACGACGGCCCAGCCATACCGTCTGACGTGGCGGCGCATGTCTTTGTGCCCTTCTTCACCACCAAGGCAAACGGCAACGGCATCGGACTCTCCATCTCCCGGCAGATCATGCGCGCCAGCAACGGGACGCTCGAGCTGGCCGAGAACAACGACGGGCACATCACCTTCCGCCTCATTTTCTTGTAGTTTTTCCTCCCCCGGCGACCTGCCATCACCCTCGAATGATTCGTTTTCTTGGCGTTGATTCATGACAAAAAATAGGGACATCGGTGAAAAAACTTGCGGTTTTGTGAAAAGGAGTGTGGAAAATTGTTTACCTTTGCAAATCATATAGAATTAAGTGGTTAACGAATGCTTCTTTGTAAGAAGATTGTTCGGGGGAAAAAACAAAGCTTATGATTTCTTTTTTCAGCAAGTTGCCAACCTGTCTCAGGCAAGGCACCCTTGTTGCCATGCTCATGTGTGGCAGCCTTAGTGCCACGGCGCAGCGTGTGGCACTGAAGACCAACGCCCTCTACTGGGCCACGGCGAGCCCCAACGTGGGGCTTGAGTTGAGAGTGAACCGTCACCTCACATTTAATATGGAAGGCACCTTCAACCGGTTGAAGGTTGGCAAGTATGACACACGGGGCGAGATGTTCGTCCCCGAGTTGCGCTATTGGTTGAGTGCGCGTCCGCAGGCAGGCCACTTCTTTGGCCTCATGGCCTTGGGAGCCAACTACAACCTGCTGCTCAATGGCCATCGCTATAATGGCGACGCCTTTGGTGGCGGCCTGACCTATGGCTACAGCTTCGTGCTTGGCAAACGCTGGAGCTTGGAGGCCACAGTGGGTGGAGGCGCCCTATATCGGCGCGAGAAAAACTACAAGGAGGCAACCGAGGAAGAGCCCGACGCGCCCAACCACAAGAAGTGGCAACTCTTCCCGCTCAAGGCGGGACTGAGCTTTGTGTACATCATCAAGTAGGTTTACAAAGGAATACAGGATCCATAGATTATGAAATCACACAACACAATCAATATCACACGACGCTATTGTGTGGCGTTCATCCTGCTGGTGCTCGCCCTGGCGACTCCTCGGGCCAACGCCCAGAGTGTGGTGAGAGTGGCAGGCGAGGTGGTGGCCAAGGACGATGGCCAGCCCCTGACGGGAGTGAACATCTCCGACGCTCACAGCCAGCGACGCCTGGCCAGCACCGACATCGACGGCAAGTTTGCCTTCAATGTGCACGAGGGCACCACACTGAAGTTCAGCATGGTGGGCTTCGACCCGAAGACTGTCAAGGTGAAGAGCGGCCAGGGATATCTCAGCGTGAAGCTTGAAGAGAAGAACGTGACCATCAAGGAGGTGCTGGTGCAGGCCAAGCGCGTCACCAACAAGGTCGTGCCCGAGCCCACCGACATCATCATCAAGGGCAACTACCTGCACGTGTCGACGCGTGTCAGGGTGCCGCGTGAGATGTTTGGGCACGACACGCGCCTTGTCGTGCAGCCCGTGCTCAACAATGTGACGCGCGGCAAGTTGTCGCTCATGCGCCCCATGGTCTACGACGCCAAGGAGTACAACCAGACACAGGACCGCCTCTACAGCTTCAACATGAACGACACGGCGAACGGCGACCCGCTGGCCAAGTATGTCACCATCAAGACGGCGGCCATGCGCGAGAAGGGCCGCACGAACGACATCATCGGCTACAACGACTCGGTGTATGTCGACAACGTGAAGGACGAATACTCATGTGACGTGTACATGGCCATTGAGGACTACACCCACATCCTCTATCGCGACACCACCATCATAGCCCGCGGCACGGTCAACCCCCTGCGCTGGCTCGACTACTCGTTTGCCGCCAAGCGTGTCACCGACCCTCGCTTCCTGCCCAAGCCCGAGAAGCAACTGCGTGACAGCCGGGGCGAGGTCAACTTGCGGTTCCCCATGGGGAAGGCCACCTTCAGCACCGACGACCCGCAGAACGCCAGCGAGATAGCCAAGCTGCAACAGCAGATCTCCGACATCGCCCACTCGGAGGGTGCCTCCCTGCAGTCGTTGTCGCTCGAGGGCACGTCGTCGCCCGACGGCAAGTATGCCAGCAACCTCAAGCTGGCCCAGCGCCGCATGGACTTCGCGGCGTCTTACATGCGCTCGCATCTCCCCGCCGACCTGGCACAGGGCGTGAAGTTCCAGAGCACGGCCAAGGTGGCGCCCTGGAATGATGTGGTGGCCCTCTTGCGGCAGGACAGCGTCGACGCTGAGGCTGGGCAGATGGACGACATCCTCGCCACGACACGCGACATCGACCGCCAGAGTGCCGCCATGCGCCGACTGCCGTTCTACCGCACGCTGTTGCAAGCCAAATACTTGCCGCAGCTGCGTAAGGTCAACTACACGTTGGCTTACTCCATCATGCGCACGCTCACCAACGATGAGATCCTGGAACTCTACAAGAAAGACTACCGCCAGCTCTCGCGTTATGAGTTCTACCAGCTCTACACAGGCACAGAAGACAACACGCTGCGCGAGGAGTATATGCGCAACGCCCTCAAGACCTATCCCTCCTTCATGGTGGCGGCCAACGACCTGGAGGTGTCGCTGCTCAGCCGTGGCCAGTCTGACGAGACCTTGCTTGAGCGTTTTGTCGGCAAGGAGGCCCCCCAGGAGGTCAACTGCAACCAGATGATCGCCTTGCTCAACGCCGGCCACTTCACCAAGGCCGACTCGGTGGCCGACTTTGTCGACGCGACCGATGACACGCGCTTGCTGCTCGCGGTCAACGCGGTGCTCAACGGCCGCTATGACGACTACCAGACGGTGGCCGCCACAGGCCAGCGCAATGAGTGCTGCCTGCTCCTGGCCATGAAGCGCAACGAGGAGGCCATGAAGCTGGCCAAGCAGTTGCCCGAGGGCGAGGCGCTCACCCACTACCTCCGTGCCATCTGCCTCAACAGGCTCGACAGTCCTGAGGAAGCCTACGACCAACTGAAGAAGGCTTTCGAGCTGGACCCCTCGCTGAAGAAGATTGCGCCCGTGGACGGCGATGTGAACAACCTCTTGCTGGACAAGGAAAAGGATAACAAGTAAAGGGAATATCACCCAATTCATTAAAGTGACGACATTTTAAGACAGTTAATGACATGACTTGCATGAAATCACATACACCCAAGAAAGTGATCGCCCTGGCTGCTGCGGCATTGTTGTCGGCCACGATGATGGCCCAGGTGCCGGGCAGCGCGCTCGACCACATGTTGCAGAGGCCGCGCGTGAGCAAGGTCTACAAGCACAAGCGGGCGTTCGACCACCTGTTTGTCGACGCCGGCGTCGGCATCAATGGCATGGGCACCTCCAGCCTCCGGCCTGGGGCGCAAGGCTCCTTCGGCCTGGGCGACTGGATAACGCCTGAGCATGGTGTGCGCCTGAACGTGGACGGAGGCCTGTGGAAGGTCTTCGACAAGCGCGTGAAGTTTGTCGACCTCTCGCTCGACTACCTGCTCAACATCACTGCCCTGTCGCAGCCGGGCACCTATTACACGCCCCGGCGCTTTGAGCTGATCGGCGTGGCGGGCGCCAGCTATGCCTGGTCGCGCTGCAAGGGCAACTGGGAGAATGGCTTTGGCCTGCACATCGGTCTGCGTGGCCAGGTGGCGCTGTCACATTTCACCTATGCCTATGTGGAGCCTCGCATCGGCCTGATAGAGGACCAGGTGTCACAGGTCAACACATGGCATGGCTACCGCCCCTATGGCAGCGTCATGGTGGGCTTGGGCTATCGTCTGCCTGAGAGCCGGCTCGCGAACACCTATGACGGGCGCGGTTTTGCCGATGGCCTGTTCTTCAGCGTGATGGGCGGACCGGCCTTCCTCGCCAACAGCCATCCCTCAACGTGGGATGAGCGTTTCGGCGGACGTGTGGCGGTGAGCCTCGGAAAGTGGTTTGACCCCTACAACGCCGTGCGCCTGACGGCCAACGCCACCAGCATACACCAGTACCAGTCGACCAACAACACGAAGGCCGTTGGCCTGCAGCTCGACTACATGGCCAATCTCCACAACCTCTTCGGCGGTCTCAACCCCAACCGGAAGTTTTGGATGGATCTCGTGGCGGGCGTGAGCTACAACCGATCGGCCGACAAGGACCATAAGGCTTACAACTCACTGGGGATTGGCGGCGGCCTGCAGGCCAACATCCGGTTGGCGCGCGGACTGACCCTGTCGCTGGAGCCGCGTGTCGACATCTATGGCAAGCACTATGCGCCCCATGCCTCCTCCTTCGACCAGCGCGACGTGGCCGCCTCGTTCCTGGCGGGCCTGACTTACACATACAACGACCGGCGCGCGGCGCAGGTGAAGGATGCTGATGACATCCGTCACAGTGCCATCACGGTGGTGGGAGGCGTGTCCAACCGCCTCAACACGCTGTCGGACGGCAAGATGTACGCGCCGATAGGCCGCCTCAGCTTCACCCGTTGGTATGCCCCGGCCTTCGCCTGGCGCGCCAATGTGCAGGGCCTGATGCGTGGCAAGCGTGTCACGGGATACAACTACGCGCAGGCCGTGGTCGGTCTCGACTGGATGACCGACCTCACGGCGCTGACCTGTGGCTACGACCGCTCGCGCACGTTGTCGTTCAAGACCATCGCAGGCGTGAACCTCGGTGCCGACTATGCCAAGCATGGCAAGCACACGACCTACTTCTCGCCCGACATCCATGCCGGAGGGCAGGTGGCGGTCCGCGTGGCCGACAACCTGCATATCGTGGCCGAGCCGCAGGTGGCCTACGAGTTCAGCGCGCGGCTCAAGCCCGCTCACGTGGGACGTTTCGCGCCCTCCCTGGCCGTGGGCCTGGAGTATAGCCTGCAGCACAGCGGCAACGCAGGCCAGCCAGTGGCCAAGCCTGCCAAGCCCCACTTCGTCTCGGCCGCCATCGGCACAGGTCTCTACACGGGCAACTATGGTGAGATGCATCCCTTGCAGAACCGCTTCTCGTTTGTGGGCGAGGTGGCCTATGGCCAATGGCTCAACGGCGTGAGCGGTGTGCACGCGGCGCTCTCCAACACCACTGTGCAGCGCGCCCGCGGCAAGGGCAACCAGAACATCACCTCGCTCAGCGCGGGATACATGATGAACGTCAAGTCGGCCATCACCGGCGAACCGACCGATGACGACAAGTTCCACCTCACCGGCATCGCCGACCTCTCGCTCGTGGGAAGCAACCGCAAGGGCAAGGACATGAAGGTGACGCTGGGCGGCAAGCTCGCCCTGCAGGCTGGCGTGGCCGTGAGCAAGAGTGTGGAGGTGTATGTGGAGCCTGCCGTGGTCATCTATGGGAAGGGTGTCGAGTTCAATGTGATGAAGCACCATCCGCTGGAGGGCGAGGCCCGATTGAGCCTCGGAACCAAGTGGAACTTCTGAACTAAAACAAGATAACAAAAAAATAGGGGAGACGCCCCGCAAGGATAAAAGCAACGTGCCGGCACGTGCCGCTTTTGACCTTGCGGGGCGTCTCTGTTTTTTGGCGACAAAAGAGACAAGGGCGACCTCGCCTGTTGCCGCCCCGTGCCTTTGTCAAGCTCCTCCACATGGACACGAAGGTCGTTGACATTTGGAAAGCAGAAGTTTTTGCGCACTATTTCTATCTGAAACTTTGAGATTTCGATTATAAACCGTATCTTTGGACAAAAGTAAGGACATGGCATACATCAACAACCGAAAATTGCCGGCTGGCATCCAGTCGTTCAAGGTAGTCAGAGAGGAAGGCTATCTCTACGTAGACAAGACCGACATCATCTGGCATTTGGTGAATGTCGGCAAAAAGTACAATTACCTGAGCCGTCCCCGCCGTTTTGGCAAGTCAATGCTTGTCGACACGCTGCAAATGTACCTTGAGGGAAGAAAAGAACTTTTCGAGGGGCTGAAAATTATGCAGTTGGAAAAAGAATGGAAGCGGTATCCTGTCATCAGGCTTGATCTGAGCCGTGGCGGGGCCAATGCCGACACGTTGCGTTCCTACCTTGACATCCGCTTTGGGGAATATGAAGAAAAATATGGCATAACGCCTAAGCAGACAGCCAAGCTGGCCGACCGTTTCCATGGCATCATCACAACCGCATACGAGCAAACGGGTTTGAAGGTGGCCATCCTCATCGATGAATACGACGCTCCTCTACAACACTCATGGAAGACACCCGAACATGATGGTTGCACGGAGGTGTATCGCGAGGTGTTTGCCATCTTGAAAGCCGATGATGAATGCGAACGGTTCGTTTTCATCACAGGTATCACCAAGTTCACCCAGATATCCTTGTTCTCCGTGTTGAACAACCTGACCAACATCAGTTTCCTGCCGGAATACGCCACCATCTGTGGCATCACGGAGAAGGAAATCGACGAGAATTTTGAGCCCGAGCTGGAAAGGATGGCGGCAAGAAACGAATGGTCAGTCCAAGAGACTCAAGGCCATCTGAAAAACTATTATGACGGCTACCATTTCAGCGCAGACGACATGGTGGACATCTATAATCCTTTCAGTCTCATCAATGCCTTGGACTTGTCAAAGCTCAGCAACTTCTGGGCTGCATCGGGGGCTACTTCGTTGCTTCCAAAATTTGTGGATGATCTCGACGTGTCGTTGGAGTATTTCGACCATTGTTATATTGATAGTACAACATTGGAAACATGCGACGTAAGCGATGGGGGGTCGGAATTGTTCCTTTACCAATCAGGCTATCTTACCATCAAGGAATATGAGGACGGAGTGTATACCCTGGGATTTCCCAACGAAGAGGTAAGACAGGCGCTTTACAAACTCGTTGTGCCCGCCCTGACGCTTCGCACAAGGTCGCAGGTCGTCTCTACCCAAAGCTTATTGCTTAAAATGATTCAGAACGCCAAGATAGAAGAGTCGATGAAAGCACTGAAAGCTCTCGTCGCCGATGTGCCCTATAGTAACAAGAAACTAGCCTCTATGGACATGGAGGAGCGCTATCGCCTCATCATCAGCACCATCTTCAATGCGATTGGCTTGAAGGTGGAAGTGGAGAAGATGATTTCCACTGGCAGAATCGACATGACGGTACAGACATCACGCTATATATATGTGTTGGAGCTCAAGCTGAGAAACAATGGCGGCAAGGATGCTGCCACGCAGCAAATCCTTGACCGCCAGTACATGGAGCCTTTCAAGGCCGACAAACGCCAGGTCATCGGCTTGGGGATAGAGCTTGACGAAGAGGGGAAAGGACTCCTTGATTGGAAGGTGGCAGAGTGAGACCTTGCGCACTCAAAACGCTACCCATCTTGCGTTCTTTTTCGCTCTCCACGCCTCAAACTCCTTGTCCGCCGGTTTGCCGAGCTTGGGGTACAACTTGTCGTATCTGGCCTCCGTTGGAGTGATTGCCTCCTTATGGTAATCCCTGGTGGAGTCCCTCTGCACGCCACAGCGGTAAGTGCTCACGAATGCAAGGCCCTTGTGTTTTCGTTTTTCCACCTGCTGTTGCATCCACTCCCGTCCGTTGTGGATGGATGCCATATACCAATACCGGGTGTTGGCCCAAGTGAGTCTTGTGGGTTGCGCCTTGCCGTCGATGAAGTCGCGGTAGACGGGAAGGCTGATGTTTGTCTGCAAACACACCATGATGGAATCGCCGTTGGCCAGCAAGGTCAAGTCTTGCAGCATGCGCTGCATCGTCATCGTTTCCGAATGCCGCCACAGTATCCTCCTGTCATTGTATTCCTCCTCATCAGCTTCCCGAACCCTCGTTTGCCAATACCCATTGGGGCTAATGATGAGACGGTATGCAAACACTACTACCAGCGCAGCCGCCAAAGCCAATGCTGCCCTAAACACATTTCTCTTGATGTTCTTTTCCATTGTTCCTTAATCTAATATGGTTATACTTTTCGTTGTCGGCTGCAAAGTAACGATACGGATGTGCCAAATGATGTCAGAACGTCTAAAAAAGAGGACAAACTATAGTCTGAAATTTCCGTTATTTCCAGCGAAGAAATCTTTGGGCGCAAATACGCGAAAATAGAGCGATTTTTGTAACTTACTGTAAATGAGCGATTTGTAATTTTTAGAAATTCTTTTGTTGTTAAATGTAAACACTTTTCATCATCATTGATGCCTAATCGTGGTGAGATATGTGCCTAATCATGGTGCGATTAGGCACATATCATGATGAGATTAGGCACATATCGCATGACGATTAGGCACATTCTTGCAGGTGGCGGGCCGCTGACACTCCCGAAATGGGGCGAAAACGTCATTTTCGCTCGCTATTTCAACCGAAATCGCGAACAAACTTTTAGGAAAAAAATCGTGACAAAGGTTATGGGCGGAAATTTTGCGGATTCTCTTGTCGATGGCAGTCTCTGCGTTCTTTCCATGGTTGTGGCCCTATTATATAATGTGGCCAGGGCTCCCAGTCAAAAGGGCTGTCCGCCAAGCTAGCTGCATCACTGGGTGACAAAAACCGATGGTGACCCCAACGTGTTGCCGCGCGTGATGGGATGTGGCTTCCTTGGCTCCCGTCCCGAAGGCGGAAACCGAAAAGGAACCGTTGTCTTGCCACTAAAGCCCTATTTTATAGAGATTTCGCCCTTGCGGAAACAACTTTTTCGCCAAAATTGTTTTTATATCGGGGAAAAGTGGTAACTTTGCACTCCAAAGTGTAGATATGCCAAGTTCAGAGACGTTTAAGATAGACTTGAAGAGCCTTCCCGAGGGCGAGACCACCATGGAGCGCGACCTTGGCGATGACTTCTTTGAGGCCATCGGAGCCTCCGACGTGCGGAGCGGACAGTTGCACACCACGCTGGCCGTCCACCGTCGTGACGACTTCTTTGAACTGCTGTTTCACACTGCCGGCACGGTGACGGTGCCCTGCGACCTCTGTCTCGACGACATGGACCAACCCATAGAGGCAAGCGACAGGCTCACCGCACATCTCGGCGAAACCGACTCGGAAGGAGACGACATCGTCACGGTCAACGAGGAAGAAGGAATACTCGACGTGGCGTGGTTTGTCTATGAGTCCATTGCCCTCAACATCCCGCTCAGGCATGTGCATGCACCTGGAAAATGCAATCCTGCCATGATGAATATCCTTGCGGAACATTCGGCCGCCCGAAGCGGTGACGGGGATGGGGAGGAAAAAGTGGATTCCCGATGGGCGGCACTGAAAGATTTAAAAATAACAAATTAAAAATTATCATTCAAAATGGCACATCCTAAAAGACGTCAGTCAAAGACTCGTACCCTCAAGCGTAGAACACATGACGGAGCAGTAGCTCCCACATTGGCTGTTTGCCCCAACTGCGGCGCTTATTACGTTTACCACACGGTTTGCCCCACTTGCGGCTACTATCGTGGCAAGGTCGCTATCGTTAAGGAAGCAGCTGAATAATGGGTAAGGTCAACGCGATCATCACCGGCGTTGGCGGCTACGTGCCCGACTATGTGCTCAATAATGAGGAGCTGTCGCGCATGGTAGACACCAGCGACGAGTGGATACAGACGCGTGTGGGCATCAAGGAGCGTCGCATCCTCACCGAGGAGGGCCTCGGCACCAGCTACATGGCCCGCAAGGCCGCCAAGCAGCTCTTGCAGAAGACGGGTGTCGACCCCGACACCATCGACGCGCTCATCGTCACCACCACCACGCCCGACTATAAGTTCCCCTCCACGGCCAGCATCGTGCTGGGCAAGCTGGGACTGAAGAACGCGTTCGCGTTCGACCTCTCGGCGGCGTGCTGCGGATTCCTCTATACGATGGACATGGCGGCCTCGATGATCCAGAGCGGACGCTACAAGAAAATCATCGTCATCGGAGCAGACAAGATGTCATCGGTGGTCGACTACACCGACCGCCAGACCTGCGTGCTCTTCGGCGATGGCGCTGGAGCGGTGCTCATGGAAGCCACAGAGGAAGAGGGCGTCGGTGTGCAGAACTCGTTCTTCCGCACCGACGGCAAGGGGCTGCCCTTCCTTCACCTGAAGGCGGGCGGCAGCGTTTGCCCCCCCTCTCACTTCACCGTTGACCATCGGCTCCACTACCTCTACCAGGAAGGCCGCATGGTGTTCCGCTATGCCGTGACCGACATGAGCGACGATGTGGTGGAGGTCATGAAGCGCAACAACCTCTCGGCCGACGAGGTCGACTGGGTGATCCCCCACCAGGCCAACCTCCGCATTGAGGAGGCCGTGGCCAAGCGCGCGGAAATCGACCCGTCGAAGGTGCTCATCAATATCGACAGGTATGGCAACACCAGCTCGGCGACCATTCCCCTGGCGATGTGGGACTTTGAAGATCGGTTCAAGAAAGGCGACAAGCTCATACTCACTGCTTTCGGAGCAGGCTTCGTGCATGGCGCGGCCTACTACAAGTGGGCGTACGACGGCGCTGCCGCTGCCGGAAGAAAATAACAGCGATTGAGCGACACCGACAATAGTCTGAAAGTCCAGAAGTCCAGTCATTCCTACAAGCAATGGCCGCAGGCCCAAAGGCCAAGGCGTTGTGACTGAACTTCTGGACTTTTGGCTTCTTATCACCTTTACCCCGACTCCCTCTGCACCCCCTCTGCACCCCCTCTCCCCACACCCCAATCCAACCATCACCCCATCCCAACCCCAATCATCACCCCAACCGATAACACTCATGCACAAAGCAGGATTCGTAAACATCGTGGGCAACCCCAACGTGGGCAAGTCGACACTGATGAACCAGCTCGTCGGCGAGAAGCTGAGCATCGCCACCTTCAAGGCCCAGACCACACGCCACCGCATCATGGGCATCGTCAACACGCCCGACTCACAGATCGTCTTCTCTGACACGCCGGGTGTGCTCAAGCCCAACTACAAGATGCAGGAGATGATGCTCCAGTTCTCCGAGTCGGCGCTGGCCGACGCCGACGTGTTGCTCTATGTGACCGACGTCGTGGAGGCCCCGGAGAAAAACATGGACTTCCTCGAGAAGGTGGGCAAGATGTCCATCCCCGTCATTGTGCTCATCAACAAGATTGACGAGCTGGCCACGCCCGACGCCACAGCCAAGAAGGGCGCGCCCAACCCCACACAGCGACTGGGCGAGCTGGTCGACAAGTGGAGCAAGCTCCTGCCCAACGCGGAGATACTGCCCATCTCGGCCAAGAACAAGTTCGGCGTCGACATGCTCATGAAGCGCATCCGCGAGTTGCTGCCCGAGAGCCCCGCCTACTTCGACAAGGACCAGCTCACCGACAAGCCGGCCAAGTTCTTCGTATCGGAAATCATCCGCGAGAAGATCCTCCGCTACTACGACAAGGAGATCCCCTACTCGGTCGAGGTCGTCGTGGAGCGCTTCAAGGAGGACGACACACACATCCGCATCAACGCGGTCATCTATGTGGAGCGCGACTCGCAGAAGGGCATCATCATCGGCCACCAGGGCGTGGCGCTGAAGAAGGTCTCGACCGAGGCACGCAAGAGCCTGGAGAAGTTCTTCGGAAAGAAGATCTTCCTCGAGATCTTTGTCAAGGTCGACAAGGACTGGCGCAACTCTGACCGAGAGCTCAACAACTTCGGGTACAATCCGCAATAGGCTTTATGGGCCTATTATGCCCAATAGGCCTATTATGCTCAATATGCCCAATAGTCACCAACAACAACAAAACCAAAACGCAATATGGCAAACTTAGTAGCGATAGTAGGACGCCCCAATGTCGGCAAGTCCACCCTTTTCAACCGTCTGACGCAGAGCCGCAAGGCCATTGTCAGTGATACCGCAGGTACCACGCGCGACCGCCAGTATGGCAAGTGCCAGTGGAACGGGCAGGAGTTCTCCATCGTCGACACTGGCGGATGGGTGGTCAAGAGCGATGACATCTTCGAGGGCGCCATCCGCGAGCAGGTCAAGGTGGCCACAGAGGAGGCCGACCTGGTGCTCTTCCTTGTCGATGTGGAGACGGGCCTCACCGACTGGGACGAGGATGTCGCCACCATCCTGCGACGCGCCAAGCTGCCAGTGATCCTTGTGGCCAACAAGGTGGACAACAGTGGCGAGGCCTATGTGGCCGCCGAGTTCTACAAGCTGGGACTGGGCGACCCGCAGTGCATCAGCGCCGCGACGGGCGGCGGCACGGGCGACCTGCTCGACCTCGTGGTGTCGAAACTGCCCAAGGAGGCCAAGGAGGTCATCGATGACGACATACCCCGCTTCGCCGTGGTGGGACGCCCCAACGCCGGCAAGTCGAGCATCATCAACGCCTTCATCGGCGAGGACCGCAACATCGTGACCGAGATTGCGGGCACCACGCGCGACAGCATCTACACGCGCTTCAACAAGTTTGGCTTCGACTTCTATCTCGTCGACACCGCCGGCATCCGCAAGAAGAACAAGGTCACCGAGGACCTGGAGTTCTACAGCGTCATGCGCAGCATCCGATCCATCGAGAACAGTGACGTCTGCATCCTCATGATCGACGCCACGCGTGGCATCGAGGCGCAAGACATGAACATCTTCCAGCTCATCCAGAAGAACAACAAGAGCCTTGTGGTGGTGGTCAACAAGTGGGACCTGGTGGAGGACAAGGACCAGAAGGTCATCGACACCTTCAAGAACGCCATCTACAACCGCATGGCCCCATTCGTCGACTTCCCCATCATCTTTGCCTCGGCGCTCACCAAGCAGCGCATCTTCAAGGTGCTGGAGACCGCCAAGCAGGTCTATCTCAACCGCGAGATACGCATCGGCACCACCAAGCTCAACGAGGTGATGCTGCCCATCATCGAGCAGACGCCACCGCCCTCGACCAAGGGCAAGTACATCAAGATCAAGTATTGCTCGCAGTTGCCCAACACGCAGATACCTTCCTTCGTGTTCTACGCCAACCTGCCGCAATACATCAAGGAGCCTTATCGCCGTTTCCTTGAGAACAAGATCCGCGACAACTGGACGCTCCACGGATGTCCCATCAATGTCTTTATCAGGCAGAAGTGATCGGATGATGAAGAAAGCACTCCTTTCGCTTTTCGCCCTGGCGCTCCTGTCGGCTTGCGGAGGCGCCTCGGGCCCCACGCCTTCCGACCTGGCGGGCGAGGCCGCGAAGGTCTATTATGAGCAGCTGCTGCATGGCGACTACGCCAGTTTCGTGGACGGCACCTATCGTCCCGACTCCATCCCGCAGGGCTATCGCGAGCAGCTCATCGCCAATGCCAAGATGTTTGTCGGGCAGCAGCAGGACGAGCATCGCGGCATCACCGCGGTGCGCGTCATCAGTGCCGCCGCCGACACGGCGCACCACGTGGCCACCGTCTACCTGGGCCTGTCGTATGGTGACAACGGCCGTGAGCAGGTGGCCGTCCCGATGGTGGAGCGGGGTGGCGTGTGGTACATGCGCTGAGGGCATTTGCGGCAACACGCTGAACGGCACGTAAACGGGCGGGCGCCTTTGGATTTTCCCAAAGGCGCCCGCCCGTTTACGTGTGTTGGCGCCGCGTTCCTGCGCTTTCCTGTGCCGGCGGCTATTGCTTGCCTGTCTCCTCGTCGAGCTCCGCCTGGCGCACCTTGCGGAAGAGGTCGGAGGCGAAGACGAAGTCGTTGAGGCGCTTGCACTGCGACCCCATCACCTCATCCTTGGTGCCCTCCCATTCCTTGTGGCCTTGGTAGATGAAGATGATCTTCTCGCCGATGCCCATCACCGAGTTCATGTCGTGCGTGTTGATGATGGTCGTGATGCCATACTCGTGGGTGATGTCCGACAGCAGTTGGTCGATGACCAGCGAGGTCTTGGGGTCGAGGCCCGAGTTGGGTTCGTCGCAGAAGAGATACTTGGGGTTGAGCACGATGGCGCGGGCGATGGCCACGCGCTTCTGCATGCCGCCCGATATCTCGTCGGGATACTTGCTCTCGGCTCCCTTCAGGTTGACGCGCTCGATGCACTCCATGGCCCGCCGGTCGCGCTCGCGGCTGGTCATCGACGAGAACATGTCGAGCGGGAAGCGCACGTTCTCCAGCACGTTCATCGAGTCGAAGAGCGCCGACCCCTGGAAGGTCATGCCCATCTCGCGCCGCAACAGGATGCGCTGACGCTTGTCCATGGTCACGAAGTCGCGCCCGTCATAGAGTATCTGGCCCGAGGTGGGCTCCAGCAGTCCCACAAGGTCGCTCATCAGCACGGTCTTTCCCGAGCCGCTCTGGCCGATGATGAGGTTTGTCTTTCCGGTTTCGAAGACTGCGTCGATGCCCTTGAGCACCGTCTTGTCGCCAAACGATTTGGTGAGTTGCTTGATTTCGATCATGATGGCTGTGGGTTGAAAGGGGGTGTGTGAGGGTTGTGGAATGGGTGTGTGAGGCTTACGACAGCAGTTGGGTGAGGAACACGTCGGAGAAGAGGATGAGCACGCTGGAGCACACCACGGCGTCGGTCGACGACCTGCCGACCTCGACGGAACCGCCCTCCACCGTGTAGCCGAAGTAGCTCGACACGCTGGAGATGATGAAGGCGAAGAAGAGGCTCTTGATGATGCTCATCCACATGAACCACGAGTTGAAGGCGTGGTGCATGCCCGCCGTCAGGTCCTCGGGCGACATCATGTGGCCGATGTAGGCCGTGGCGTAGGCGCCGGCGATGCCCATCGTCGACGAGAAGATCACCAGGAAGGGCATGATGGTCACCAGACCCAGGATCTTGGGCAGGATGAGGTGGCAGGCGGAGTTGACGCCCATCACGTCGAGCGCGTCGATCTGTTGGGTCACGCGCATCGTGCCAATCTCCGAGGCGATGTTCGAACCCACCTTTCCGGCCAGGATCAGGCACATGATGGATGAGGAGAACTCCAGCAGCATGATCTCACGTGTCACGTAGCCCGTCACCCAATGGGGCATCCAGGGACTCTGGATGTTCACCTTCATCTGGATGCAGATCACGGCGCCGATGAAGAACGAGATGAGCAGCACGATGCCGATGGAGTCGACGCCCAGCTGGGACATCTCCGTGACGTAGCGCTTCATGAACATGCGCATGCGCTCGGGGCGGGAAAAGGAACGGCCCATCAGGAAGAGGTAGCTGCCAAAGGTGGTGAGCCATTTGCGAAGTAACTTGACGAGAATCATGTGTGCTGTCGTTTAAACCATTTTCATTATCAATGCAAAAGTAACCAAAACATCCCGAAAACTGCAATAAGTGCGAGAGTTTTTTCGCTTTTCCCGGGGAAAGGCGGTCGTGGGAAGGCGTTGCAGTGTTTCACAAATCGCGCCACGCCGTCCTTACAGCTGCCTCGGCTATTCCACGCCGCAGAACTCCTGCAGCACGTGCGCCACGCCATCCTCCTCGTTGGAGAGGGTGATGTAGTCGGCCTTCGCCTTGGTGGCGTCGGCTGCGTTGGCCATCGCCACGCCCAGCCCGGCATATTCGATCATGGAGAGGTCGTTGTGGCCGTCGCCGACGGCGATGGTCTCCTCGCGCGTCAGGCCGAGGGGGGGCAGCAGGCGCGCGAGCGATGCCGCCTTGTCGATGCCGCAGGGCACGCACTCCAGGAAGAAGTCGGCAGAGCGGTAGACGCTGCACTGGCCCTGCAGCGCCTGGGCCAGCCGCTGTTCCAACTGGGCGAGTGGGGTGGGGGCGCCCACGATGAGACACTTGTTGATGGGGTGCTGCACCTGCGCGACAAAGTCGTCATACTGCGTGAGGGGCATCTTGTTGATGAACGCCTCGTGGCGCACATACTCGTTGCTGATGTCGGTGGCGGCGATGCCCTCGCCCTGATAGGTGAGTATCTCAAAGTCGCCGCCCTCCTTGGCCGCCCGGTGGAGGATGGGCACGAGGTTGGCGTCGAGCGTCTGGTTGAAGACAATGGCGCGGGTGTCCCAGCGGGTGACGCATCCGCCATTGTATGCCATCACGTAGCCGCCATGGTGCCCTATCTGCAACTCGTCGGCCAGCGGGCGGATGCCGTAGGTGGGGCGCCCTGATGCGAGGATGACGCGCATGCCTTTCTGCTGCGCGCGCAGCAGGGCCTCCCGGGTCTTTGGGGTTATCTCCTTCTTGTTGTTTGTCAGTGTCCCGTCAAGGTCGAGCACGATAGCTTTGTAAGTCATTTGCTTGGTGTTGTGGTTTGGAGTGGTGTTGTGGTTCTTTTGTTTGTTTATGGGGGGGGAGACTATTGCTTGGCGCCTCCTGTGTTGTTGGCCTTTCTCCTGACGCCCCTCACGGCCTCGGCCTCCAGGGGATTGTCGGGCCAATGGTGCTTGGGGTAGCGGCGCCGCATCTCCTTGCGCACCTCGAAGTAAGTGTCGTTCCAGAAGCTGCGCAGGTCCTGGGTCAGTTGGACGGGCTTGAAGCCCGGTGACAACAGTTCCATCAGCACGGGGCGCGTGCCGTTGTCCACGCGTGGCGTGTCGGTCATGCCGAAACACTCTTGCAGCCGGACGCTGAGCACGGGCGCGTCGGCCCCCTCGCGATAGTCTATCCGAATGCGGCTGCCTGTGGGCACCTCGATGTGCGAGGGCGCCAGGCGCTCCACGGCTTGTTGTTGCTCATAGGAGAGCTGGGCCCATAGCACGGCCGTCATGTCGATCTTCCTCAGCTCTGTGGCCGTCACGGTTCTCCCGACATACATGGGCAGCCAATCTTCAGCTTTCCCGAAGAGCGCGTCGGGCGAGACATCGGGCAAGGCCAGCTCCGGGTGCCACTGGGCGCAAGTGGCGATGCGCCGTTGTTGCTGGAAGAAGCTGTCTGTGAGGCGGAGCAGGCTGCGCCCCTCCCTCTTGATGGTTTGTGACACGATGCCGATGGCCTGCTCGTAGGTGACGGTCTCCATGGGCTTCTCCGACAGCACGATGCTGCCGATGCGCCATTCGCGTGTCGCCGTGACCCGCCCCAAGGTGTCGTCCCAGGCCACTCGCTCGTGTGGGGTGGCCAGTCGGGCGATGGCCTCTTCAGCGACTGGCGAGGCGAGGAATATCTTCCTGCCGACCGCGGCAATGGCCAGGAACGCGTATCCGTGCAGGCTGTCGCTGGTGTCGAGTGTCGCATGCTCGCCGTTGGCCAGCTTGTAGGTGCCGTCAGGCTCCGCCTTGGCGATGCGCTCGGGATAGGCCAGGGCTATCAGCGTGCCCACGTCGTAGGGCGACACCACCTGGTTGTCTTCCGCGACACGGACCATCCGCCGGTATTGCTCGGCTATCAGTGCGACGCGCCGCCACCTGCCCGGCGCGTGTCTCCGGCGCGCCTCGCGCAGGTCGGTGACGCGCCGGTTGATGTCGGTGTCGTTGCTGTCCGACAGCGGGTCGCGCTCCTCGAGCAGGGCGGCGATGTCGGCGGCAAGGGCTTTCTGGGCGTTGTCGTTGGCCATGATGAGCATCTGCGCTATCCTCGGGTGGCAAGGCAGTTTCGACAGGGCCGTGCCATGCGCCGTGATGCGCCCCCGGTCGTCGATGGCACCCAGGCTTCGCAGCAGTTGCTTGGCGCGCTGCAGGTGGTTGGCGGGTGGTGGCGTCATCCAGGGCATTCGATCCAGCTCGCTGCCGCCCCATGCCGCTATGTCGAGGGTGAGCGCGGCCAGGTCGGCCGTCATGATCTCGGGCGATCGGCAGGGCTCCATGCGCGCCTCCGTGGCCTTGCTCCACAGGCGGTAGCACCGGCCGGGGGCGACGCGGCCGGCGCGTCCCGTCCGTTGCTGGGCCATATCCATGGAGATGCGCGTGGTCTCCAGGCGTTCCAGGGCGTTGCTCGGGTCGTAGACCATGCGGCGGCAGAAGCCGGAGTCGACCACCACCGTGACGCCTTCGATGGTGATGGATGTCTCGGCGATGGGCGTGGCCAGCACCACCTTGCGCTCGCCATGCCTCGTAGGGGCCACGGCCGCCCGTTGCTCGCTGGCTGACAGGCGCCCGTAGAGCGGATAGAGCGTGGTGTCGGGCGTGAAGGCTCCTTGGAGCAACTCGCTGCACCGGCTGATCTCCGCCTCGCCTGGCAGGAAGGCGAGGATGCTCCCTTGGGTCTCCCGCCATGCCTGGCACACCGTGGCTGCCACGGCCTCGGCGCATTGGCGTGCGGTGATGTCGCCGGTGTGCGACACCTCGACGTCAAACATCCTGCCGCGGCTCTCCACCAGTGGGGCCTCCAGTGCGAGGCAGAGGGCTGAGGTGTCGATCGTTGCCGACATGACCACGATCTTCAGATCCGGGCGTATGGTGCGTTGGGTCTCGCGCACAAGGGCCAACGCCGCGTCGGTGATGAGGCTGCGCTCGTGGAACTCGTCGAAGATGACCACGGAGACGCCGTCCAGCGTCGGGTCGTCCACCATCATCCGGGTCAGCACACCCTCGGTCAGCACCTCTATGCGCGTGCGGGCCGACACCTTGCTCTCGAAGCGCACGCGGTAGCCCACGTGGTCGCCCACGGATGTGCCTGTCATCTGTGCCATGCGCTCCGCTATCTGCCGCGCGGCCACGCGGCGTGGCTCCAGCACCACTACCTTCTCCGTGGCTGGTGCCAGGGCGTCGTGGATGGTCAGGGGGAGCAAGGTCGACTTGCCCGCGCCGGGCGGTGCGGTGACTACCACCGCCGCGTGGTGGCGCAGCGCGTCGTTGACGTCCTGGGCCACCTCCCCGATGGGCAGCGTGTGCAGGTATCTGTCGAGTGATGGGTGTGTCATGGAGTGATAAGATGTTGTTTGCGTACACAAATTTAGCCATAATCCGTCAGAAACAAGCCGAAAAAGCTGGAAATCTTCGGCCCAAGCCCAAATCACGGCTTTCGCCCGCCGTGGCGATGTGCGTCGCCGGTCTCGCGATTTTGCGTTTTTTACTGTCACTTAACTGCCAAGCGTGTGGCGTTCTTCTTTTTTTTTCGTATTTTTGCAGCCAAATCAATCAATATGACAGAGACAACAAGCATGGCCGAGGGACCGAAGTTGACACGTGCCGAGATAGACCGCATGACCCCCGAGGAGGTGGAACGCCATCTCGAGACACGACTGAAGCACAAGATGCTCCACACGAAGGGTCTCGTGAAGCGCTATGGCAAGCGCACGGTGGCCAATGGCGTGACCATCAACGTCAAGCAAGGTGAGATCGTCGGGCTGCTCGGGCCCAACGGCGCCGGCAAGACCACGTCGTTCTACATGACCACCGGACTGGTCATCCCCAACGAGGGCCATGTCTACATTGGCGACGAGGAGATCACGGGCTTCCCCGTCTACAAGCGCGCCCGGGCCGGCATCGGCTACCTGCCACAGGAGGCCAGCGTGTTTCGCAAGCTCAGTGTGGAGGACAACATCATGTCGGTGCTCGAGATGACCAAGCTGACCCACCAGCAACAGCTCGACAAGCTGGAGAGCCTCATCGCCGAGTTTCGCCTGCAGAAGGTGCGCAAGAACATGGGCGACCGCCTCTCGGGTGGCGAGCGCCGACGCACGGAGATAGCCCGTTGCCTGGCCATCGACCCGAAGTTCATCATGCTCGATGAGCCGTTTGCGGGCGTCGACCCCATTGCCGTGGAAGACATCCAGCACATCGTGTGGCGCCTCAAATACCGCAACATAGGCATCCTCATCACCGACCACAACGTGCAGGAGACCCTCTCGATCATCGACCGTGCCTACCTGCTCTTCGAGGGGCGCATCCTCTTCCAGGGTGAGCCCGAGGAACTGGCCGCCAACAAGATCGTGAGGAAAAACTACCTGAGTGACAACTTCGTCTACAGGAAGTTCCAGTCGAACGAGGAAGACCGCGCCTTTGCCATCGAGGCACGGCGCGACCTGCTGGCCGAGGTCTACTGAACAATCGGCCCGCCCCCCATTCGTCTCTTGCCGTTGCGTTGCCTGCCCCCCCTCCACGCCGGTGGCATGGCGGGGCGCAGGGGCGGTCCCATGGTTAAAAAAACATTTTTTTGCCCTTATATATAGGCTTATTCATGATTTTTGCGTAATTTTGCATTTCAAGCGTGAATAGTGCCTTATTGTTGATTAATCATAAAAACAAAAATACGACTTAAAAGATGAAAGTTTCATTTGAGAATCCTGACAAGATCAATGGCCTTTTGACCATTACCATCGAGGATGATGACTACAAGGCAGAGGTTGAGAAGACCCTGAAGGAATACCGTAAGAAGGCCAATGTGCCTGGCTTCCGCCCCGGACAAGTGCCCATGGGCCTGATCCGCCGCCAGTTTGGCGCAAGCGTGAAGATGGATACCATCAACAAGGTTCTCGGCGAAGAGCTGCAAAAGTATATCAGCGACAACAACATCGCAATGCTGGGCGAGCCCCTTGCCTCTGAGAAGCAGGAGCCCCAAGACCTCGAGAAGGACGGCCCCTACACCTTCATGTTCGACATCGCTGTCGCTCCCGAGATCAACATCGCGCTCGATGCCAACGACACCATCGACTATTATGAGATCGTTGCCGACGACGCGCTGGTCGACACACAGGTCGACATGCTCGTTTCTCGCTTTGGCCAGAATGTTGAGGCCGACAACTACCAGGACGGCGACGTCATCAAGGGCGACCTGCGCCAGCTCGACGCCGAGGGCAACACCGTGGAGGGCGGCCTCACCGTGGAGGGCGCTACAATCATGCCCAAGTACCTCAAGAACGACGACCAGAAGAAGCTCTTCGACGGCAGCAAGCCCGGCGACATCATCACCATCAACCCCAGCAAGGCCTACGAGGGCAGCGACTATGAGCTGGCCCAGCTGCTCAAGGTCGACCGCGAGAAGGTGAAGGAGTATGAGGGCGACTTCAGCTACCAGATCACCAGCGTGCAGCACTTCGAGAAGCACGCCGTCGACCAGGAGCTCTTCGACATGGTCTTCGGCAAGGACGTCGTGAAGGACGAGAAGGAGTTCCGCGACAAGATCGCTGAGGAGCTGAAGGCGCAGCTGGCGCTCGACAGCGACGTGAAGTTCCTGCAGGATGTGCGCAAGTATGCCGAGGACAAGGTGGGGCAAGTCACTTATCCCGACACGCTGCTCAAGCGCATCGTGAAGCAAAACAACCAGGACAAGGACGAGGAGTTCATCGACAAGAACTATGAGCCCAGCATCAAGGAGCTCAACTGGAGCATCATCCGCAACAAAATCGCCGTGGCGCAGGGCGTCAAGGTCGATGATGACGACGTGAAGAACGCCGCCCGCGAGATCGCCAAGGCTCAGTTTGCCCAGTATGGCATGAACAACGTGCCCCAGGAGTATGTGGAGAACTATGCTGATGAGCTGCTCAAGAAGAAGGAGTCACAGCAGCAGTTTGTCGACCGCGCCGTCGACGCTAAGATTGTCGAGGCCCTGAAGACTGTTGTCACGCTGAACAAGAAGCAGGTCACGCTCGACGAGTTCAACAAGATGATGAGCGAATAAGCGATTTCACAAATTGATCTTTGGCGGGTGCCCGTGCAAGGTCACCCATGATAAATAATAAGCGAAGCCCCTGGAGACAACCTCTCCAGGGGCTTTGTCTTGGCAGGCGCTCGGCAGTCGCTTGGCCTTTCCGACTGTCTTGTCCTTTCGCTTGTTTTGTCCTTTCCAATTGTTTGTGTGCACATGCGAAAGGCCGTCTGTGCGCATGTGTCATGCGAAGACGCAATAACTGGCTGTAATTGCGGGGATATTGCGTAAAAAACATTAACTTTGCAATCGTTAAGCATCTGTCTTCCCCTCGGTGAGAATGAGCCAAGGAATGACGAGCGATGGGGGCGCTACCCACAAAACAAGGCTTAGGCCAGAAACAAACTGTTGATGACATGAAAATAAACATTGTGGTTCCCTGTTACAACGAACAGGAGGTGCTGCCCAAGACGCTCGACGTGCTGGGGCAGCTGACACAGAGGATCAAGGAGGAGACGGACGCCGAGACCACCTTGTTGTTTGTGGACGACGGAAGCCGTGACGACACGTGGCGGCTCATCAAGGAGGCGGCCGACGCCCACCCCTACGTGCGGGGCATCAAGCTGTCGCACAACCGCGGGCACCAGAACGCGCTGTGGGCCGGCATGGAGGCGTCGGTGGACCGTTGCGACGCCATGGTGAGCATCGACGCCGACCTGCAGGATGACGAGAACGTCATCGTCGACATGGTGAGGCAAGTGAAGGAGGGGAAGGACATCATCTACGGGGTGCGCAAGGAGCGTAAGACCGACACGTTCTTCAAGCGGTTCACGGCGCAGGCGTTCTACCGGCTGATGCAGAGTGTCGACAAGGACACGCTCTTCAACCACGCCGACTTCCGCATGATGACCAACCGCACGCTGAAGGCCCTGATGCAATATCCCGAGCGCAACCTCTTCCTGCGTTCCATCGTCAGGCAGCTCGGGTTCCAGGAGGGATTTGTCTATTACGACCGCAAGGCGCGTGAGGCGGGCGAGAGCAAGTATCCGCTCTCCAAGATGTTGAGCTTCAGCATCGACGGCATCACATCGTTCTCCGTGGCGCCCCTGCGGTTCATCACGCTCGTGGGGCTGGTCATGACGTTCGTGTCGCTTGTCATGATCGTCTTCGCCCTCGTGCGGCATTTCCAGGGCGACACCATACAGGGTTGGACCTCGATGCTCGTCTCGTTGTGGTTCATCGGTGGCGTGGTCACCACGGGTGTGGGCATCACCGGCGTCTACATCGGCAAGATTTATACCGAGGTGAAGCGCCGTCCGCGGTATTTCATCGAGGAGCGCGTGTAGGTTGCCGCAGTGTGAGTTCCGCGCAGTGTGGGTTCCGCAGTGGTTTTCGCATTGTTGTGTGCGCATTGTTGTTTTCGCATTGTTGGAGCGCATTGTTGTAGTCCCGTAGGGTAGGGTGTTCAAAATCTGTTTCAAAATAGGACACGATTCTGCAGCAAAATATAGCGGTTCTTGTATTTATTGTCTTCCGCTCGTGGTATGTCCCCGAAGGGGGCCAACTCTGCATAACCGCGGGTGAC
>CAVBFJ010000032.1:0-37376 GCA_963594895.1 bacterium
AAAGAGTAATGTATGTTGATTTTTTGTTTGATGGGATACTTTTTCAAGTGGACTCTTACTATATATCTATGGTCTCCGCCGCCTCATCAGGGGTGGGCTGCGACACGGGTACTTCAGACACGTCCCTTCGTTTCATCGGGCGCAAGTGCCCATACTCGTCGAAGGCGTAGCGGCGCGACAACAGAACAGCCAGCCAAAACGTGGACAAGGCATAACACATGACAGCAATGGTCATCACCACCTCAAAAAAAGCAGCAGTCCACACCCCCACCCCACTCAACACCAAGCCGAGCATCAGCACGGGCGCCCCCGTGACAAACAAGCCGCTCATGCGCTTGAGCGCCGTAAGCATGCCCGCCTGGAACCCACGGCGCATGAAATGGCGCACGGCCTCACGATGGGTGGCGCCATTGCCAAGCAGGTAGTAATAGAGTTCGTTGTGATGTTCCAGGCCCATGTAGTAGGTTCGAAGCGCATGGGCAACGAGTCCCGACGCCAATCCGACCATCAGACCCAACAGGGGAATGAAGAAGCGGGCGGCAAAGGGTGTCTTGATCGACAACACGAACAACAACACATAGAGCGTCAACACAAACAGGGGGACGATGCTTCCGGCCATGACGGGCACCAACAAGCGCCGCTGGCGTAGACCCGACTTGATCACAACAATGACAGAGGACAACAAGGCAAGGACGACACCAACAACAATGTCAAGCCACACCTTGTCGTAGCGCAACAACAAACTGATGGTCACGGCAACCACGGCAACCACGGCAACCATTCGCACAAGCGACATGCAAAAGCGCCGCAGAAGGCGAAGGTCGAAAGCAAGCATTATATATAAAGGTAGGGCAAGCAACAACAAGCCCAACAAAAATCCAATTGCTGAAATTTCCATGATTCAGAGTGTTATGATTTTATGGCACGGCAAATCTTGTCGACGTGTGGCATAGAGAACTTCGTTCCCATCAACAGCCAACCCGCTGAGCCAGCCGTCAGCGACCACTTCGGGCGAAGGATCATCCACCAAGACAATGGGGCGACGCAACAGGGGGACCACCGCCAGCATGGCAGTCCGGAGCGTCGCAGGCTCCACATCATCGGCCCATAGGTCAAACAGCCCCTCCGGCATTCCCATACTCTCCCACCGTTTTTGCAAAGAAGGAAAATCGACAGATACCTCGGACAAGGTCTTCAAGGAGAGCAACTCCTCAAAAAGCCGACTAACCTTCATGCGCACCGACGGCATCCGTTGGGGCACATAGGCAACCAATTGGCGAAAATAGGCACTGGAGCCCGGCGTGACGAGCTCCCCATCGATGGTTATGTAGCCTGACGCCAAGGGGACAAGGCCCAATATGGCCATGAGCAGCAGGCTCTTGCCACTACCAGCATCCCCTGACAGACAGACCATCTCGCCGCCATCCATCTCCAAGGAGAAGGGAGGGGACAAACGGTCGGCGGACAGGCGGACACTCACATTCTTGAACTCGAGCATGAATTTACCAATTGATTGTTTCGACAAAGATACAATATTTTTAAACGCCGACTATCTTTTTTTAGAAGATTTTTTGATTTTTTTTGCGACATATTTCAAATGATTTCATTATATTTGCAAAAACAATTGGGCACCGACACGCCCGCTAAACCAACAGCCATGAATCACAACGCACATTGCGACTTCTTCCTGCCTGCCGAATGGTCACCACAAAGTGGAGTCCAACTGACATGGCCACACGCCGGAACCGACTGGAAACCGTATCTGGACGACATCACACAGACCTTCTTGAAGATGGCATGCGAGATCACCAAGCGCGAGCTGCTACTCGTTGTCACACCCGACAAAGCACACACCAAGACCCAACTGGCCAAGATTCTCGATCGTGATAGCCTCTTACGGGTGATTATCCGCGAAATCGACACAAACGACACATGGGCGCGCGACCACGCTCCCTTGACACTGACATCGACCCACCAGGCCAAGGGATTTTTCGTGAAAAACCACCTCCTCGACTTCAAGTTCAACGGTTGGGGAGAGAAGTTCAACTGGCAGAAAGACAACGCCATCAACCTCCAACTTTATTACGATGGCGTGTTCCAAGCGGCCCTGGAGAACCACTCCGACTTCGTATTGGAAGGCGGTTCCATCGAAAGCGACGGACAGGGCACCATCATGACCACCACATCGTGCATGTTGGCACCCCATCGCAACCAACCTCTCAACAAGCATGAGATTGACGAGCGTCTGCGCATCTTGTTCCACGCCGACCGAATCATCTGGCTGGACCATGGAAGGCTCATAGGCGACGACACCGACGGGCACATCGACACCATCGTGCGCATGGCACCGCACGACACTTTGCTCTACGTGGGATGCGATGACAAGGAGGACGCCCATTACGACGATTTCGCCGCACTGGAGCAACAATTGCGGGAGCTGAAGACTGCCAGCGGAAAGGCCTACAACCTGTTGCGACTGCCCATGCCAACAGCCATCTACGACGGAAAGGATCGGTTGCCGGCCACATATGCCAACTTTGTCATCCTCAACGGGGCCGTGCTGGTGCCCACCTATGCGCAGCCCCAAAAGGACCAACAGGCCCTAGCCACCATACAAAGAGCATTCCCCGAACGAGAGGTCATCGGGATCGACGCCACGACCGCCATTCGGCAGCACGGATCGCTCCACTGCCTCACCATGCAATACCCCGAGGGGGTGCTCGGACAGGACAAGGAAGAGCCAGCCCCCACAAACCCCAACGAGCCTTTCTTCACTTAGTTCCATAGGTAATGGCCCGGCAGGACTAACATGCCCCAAAAACAACAACCCACCCATGCAATTGAGAATAGGATTTATCCAACAACACAACACCCCCGACGTAGAAGACAACCTGAGACGACTGGCCGAGGGCATACGCGAACTCGCAAAAAAGGGCGCCCAACTTATCGTCTTGCAAGAATTGCACAACTCACTCTACTTCTGCAAAACTGAAGATGTGAGCAAGTTTGACCTGGCGGAGCCCATACCTGGCCCCTCCACCCGGTTCTTTGCCAACATAGCCAAGTCTTGCGGCGTGGTCATCGTGACATCGCTCTTTGAGCGTAGAGCAGCCGGTCTCTACCACAACACGGCCGTAGTCATTGAGAAAGACGGTTCCATCGCGGGCAAGTACCGCAAAATGCACATCCCCGACGATCCCGCCTATTATGAGAAATTCTATTTCACACCAGGCGACCTGGGCTTCCACCCCATCGACACCTCTGTCGGCCGACTGGGCGTCATGGTCTGCTGGGATCAGTGGTACCCAGAAGCCGCACGCCTCATGGCACTGCAAGGAGCCGAAATGCTCATCTACCCGACGGCCATCGGCTATGAATCGAGCGACACGGCCGATGAGCAACTGCGGCAGCGAACCGCTTGGATGACCGTTCAACGTGGACACGCCGTGGCCAACGGACTGCCCGTCATCGCCGTGAACCGCGTGGGACACGAGGATGATCCCAGCGCACAGACGCGAGGCATCGAGTTTTGGGGCTCGAGCTTCGTCGCCGGGCCACAGGGCGAGCTCTGCTACCAGGCCTCAGAGAACAAGGAGGAGCGGGCCATCGTGGACATTGACCTCGGCCATTCAGAACAGGTCAGGCGCTGGTGGCCCTTCCTGCGCGACAGGCGCATCGACGACTATCAGGACATCTTAAAGCGCTACGTCGACTAAACGCAGACTATGCGAGAAAAGGGCATGAGCCACGGCTATAACATTATTTACAATTACATCTTCCCCATTCTCGTTTAATTTTCGTAACTTTGCGCCAAATTACGAACAAAGCAATAACAAAATAAATTATGAGCAAGCAAACAGAGAAGATTAAGGACCTCGTTGCCAAGCGCGAGCAAGCCCGTCTCGGTGGCGGCCTGAAAGCCATCGACAAGCAGCACGCACGTGGCAAGTACACCGCACGCGAGCGCATCGAGATGCTCGTGGATAAGGACAGTTTTGAGGAGTATGACATGTTCAAGCTCCACCGTTGCCACAACTTTGGCATGGAGAAGAAGCAGTTCCTTGGCGATGGCGTCGTGGCTGGATCAGCCACCATCGACGGTCGCCTGGTGTATGTATACGCACAGGACTTCACGGTAAACGGCGGCTCTCTCTCAGAGACCATGGCGCAGAAGATGTGCAAAATCATGGACATGGCCATGCAGAACGGCGCACCTGTCATCGGCATGAACGACTCTGGTGGCGCACGCATCCAGGAAGGCATCTCGGCATTGGCTGGATACGGTGAGATTTTCGAGCGCAACATTCTTGCCTCTGGCGTGGTGCCACAGATTTCCATGATCATGGGTCCCTGCGCAGGTGGTGCTGTCTACTCTCCCGCGCTGACCGACTTCATTGTCATGACCGAAGGCACAAGCTACATGTTCCTCACCGGCCCAAAGGTGGTGAAGACTGTCACTGGCGAGGAAATCGATTCTGAGCACCTGGGAGGAGCGAGCGTCCACGCCAGCAAGAGTGGCGTGACCAGCTTCACGGCCAAGACCGAGGAGGATGCGATGACGCTCATCAAGAAGCTACTGAGCTACCTGCCCTCCAACAACACAGAGGAGGCACCCCGCGTGGAGTGCACTGACCCCATAGACCGCAAGGAAGACTTGCTCAACGACATACTGCCCGACGACCCCAACAAGGCTTACGACATGTACAAGGTTATCACGGCCATTACTGACAACAACGAGTTCTTCGAGGTGCAGCCCAAGTTCGCCAAAAACATCATCACGGGCTTCGCACGCTTCAACGGACAGAGTGTGGGCATCGTGGCCAACCAGCCTTCGGCCTACGCCGGCGTGCTCGACGTAAACGCTAGCCGCAAGGGAGCTCGCTTCGTGCGCTTCTGCGACGCTTTCAACATCCCCATTGTCAGCCTTGTTGACGTGCCCGGCTTCTTGCCTGGCACAGGCCAGGAGTACAACGCAGTCATCCTGCATGGCGCCCAGTTGCTCTACGCCTATGGCGAGGCTACTGTGCCCAAGATCACCATAACGTTGCGCAAGAGCTATGGCGGCAGCCATATCGTCATGGGATGTAAGCAGTTGCGCTCCGACCTCAACTTCGCATGGCCCACTGCAGAAATCGCCGTCATGGGAGCCTCGGGCGCTGTGGCTGTGCTCTGCGCCAAGGAAGCCAAGAAGATCAAGGAAGAAGGCGGCGATGTGAAGGCATTCCTCGCCGAGAAGGAAGACGAGTACACTGAGACTTTCGCCAACCCCTACCAGGCCGCACAGTTCGGATACATCGACGATGTGATTGAGCCTCGCAACACACGCTTCCGCATCTGCCGCGGATTGGCCCAGTTGGCCTCAAAGCGCCAAAGCTTGCCCGCCAAGAAACACGGATGCATGCCCATGTAACCCAAAACAAAGCGACTAGAAAAGTTCAATGTTTTCCAATGGATAAAAACATTTATGCAGCCATCGCCATGGCACTCTATGAGTATCAGGGCAACAACGTTCATGACAAGGAGCCAAATGTCATCACCATCAAGCCTAAGCAGACCTTATGGAATGCTAAGTTCCTGTCGTTCACAGCAAAACCATCAAGACAATGAAAGAATTCAAATACACTATCGACGGAAAGGAATACAACGTCGAAATTGGCGATGTCAATGAGGAAACTTATATCGCCAGCGTGAAGGTCAACGGAGAGGCTTTCGAAGTGGGAATGGAGAAGCCCGCCGAACCCGAGAAGAAGAAAGTGGAACTGGGCAAGCCCGCCGCTGAGAGCGATGAGGATGTCACCACTCCTGCCGCCAACGCCAATGTAGCCAATGCGACAAAAGCCCCATTACCTGGAACCATCACAGCCATCAACGTGAAAGTGGGCGACGAAGTGAGTGCTGGAGACGCCGTTCTCGTACTTGAGGCGATGAAGATGGCCAACAACATCGAAGCGGGGAAGAGTGGAAAGGTGTCCGCCATTTGTGTCAAAATTGGGCAAAGCGTGCTCGAAGACGACGCGCTCTTCGTCATCGAATAACTTGGAGCCAGCGGCATGCGGATGAAGTCGTATAGCGCCATGCAATGATAAACACCCTTAAAAACGTCCTCTTTTGTGTGAATTGATGCAAAAGAGGACGTTTTAATCATTATTTTTTAGTAACTTTGCACCAAAGAAGTTAACTTGGGTGAGTGTGTGCGCATCACATCACGAAACCTATCGATTGACTTTTCACAATTAACAGAGAAAAGAAGAATGATCAAGAAAAAGGTTTTATTTATCAACCAGGAAATCACCCCCTATGTGCCCGAGTCGGAAATGTCTGTCATGGGGCGCCAGCTACCGCAGAAAATGCAGGAGAACGGCTTCGAAATCCGCACCTTCATGCCCAAGTGGGGAGCCATCAACGAGCGCCGCGGACAGTTGCATGAGGTCATACGCCTGTCGGGCATGAACTTGATCATCGATGACACAGACCACCCACTGATCATCAAGGTGGCAAGCATACCCGTGTCACGACTGCAAGTCTATTTTATCGACAACGAGGATTACTTCCTCCACAGACAAGCCATGACCGAGGACGAGAACGGAACGGAATATGCAGACAACGGTGAACGGGCCATCTTCTTCGCACGCGGTGTGCTGGAGACGGTCAAGAAACTGAGATGGACACCCGATCTTGTGCAATGCCAAGGATGGATGGCAGCGGTGGTCCCCCTCTACATCAAGACTGCTTACCACGATGACCCGTCATTCGCCAACGCCAAGGTGATTACTTCTCTCTTCGGGGAGCAGCCCAAGTCATCATTGGGGGACAACTTCAAGAATTGCGTGGAGTTTCGCAGCGCAAGCGCCGAATTGCTCAAGCCCTATGCCGAGAATTTCGACTTCAAGGAACTGGGCAAACTGGCAATCGACTATAGCGACGGTGTCATAGAGGCTGGAGAAAACGTCAATTCAGACCTTTTGGCTTACGCCAAGGACAAGAGCATGCCGTTGCTCAGCTATCCAGGCAACGACTACGTGTCAGCATACAAGGACTTCTACAACCAAATACTCGACAAGTAAGCAAAGGCACCGAGTCACAAAACAAACCTTAATAAGCGCTTTCACATGAATTTCAAGTTATTCGCCGTTATCTCCTTTGCCGCAGTTGGCATGGCAAGTTGCGACACGACCACTGACACCATAGGCTCGTCGCTCAACGACGATCGTGACGGACTACAAATCTCAGCCCAGACGTACAGCGTGGCCAGCCGTTCCATCGTGGCAGACTCTGTGCTCTCACGCAACACTACGGGATATTTGGGGAAAGTGAGAGACCCGGAGACGGGAGCTTACATAACGGGAGACTTTATGGCCCAGTTCAACAACTTGGAAGACTTCGCGTTCCCGCAAAAGGCAAACCTCGTGACGAAAGATGCCAACGGAAATGAGCAGAGGGGCATTGTTAAGGCCGACTCCTGCGAACTCCGCTTGTTCTATAGTAGCCTTTACGGCGACTCTACGCAGCTGATGAAACTCAGCGCCTATGAGATGGGAAAACCCATGAACGAGAGCCGTTCTTACTATAGCAACTTCAGCCCCGTCGACAACGGGTACATCCGCAAGGGTGGACTTAAAAGAGACAAGGTCTACAGTCTCATCGATTACAATGTGAAGCAAAGCACACGCGACACATCAACCTACACTCCATACATCACCATCAAGCTGAAAGGCCCTTACACGGACAAGGATGGCAAAACGTATGACAGCTATGGCACCTTCATCATGCAGAAATACTATGATGATCCAGCAAATTTCAAAAATGCGTTTGCGTTCAGAAACAATGTTGTTCCTGGTTTCTTCTTTAAGCACCAAAATGGTGTGGGGAACATGGCCTACATCTCCCAGTCGCAGTTGGATGTGTATTTCAGCCACATTGAAGACGATTCCCTTTACCATTCGGCCGCAGTTTTTTGGGGAACGGAAGAGGTGCTGCAGACCTCAACCATCACCAACGACAAGAAGACGATGGAGCAATTGACAAACGATGAGTCGTGCACATATCTCAAAACACCAGCGGGCATCTTCACAGAGTTGACTCTCCCAGTGGAAAAAATCATGGAAAACCATGAGAACGACACCATCACTTCTGCGAAACTGGTGCTGCAACGACTGAACAATAAGACAACAAGCGACTACGCTTTCAGTGTACCCAAGCAAATATTGATGGTTCCCAAGGATTCTCTCCACTCGTTCTTTGAGAACAACGACATCTACAACAACAAGAACTCGTTTGTTGCAAGTTGGTCTTACAATGCGGCAAAGGGAAACTTTGACAATAGCTACACATTCAACAACATTTCGGGCATGATTTCCGCAATGTACAATAGCGACAGGAAATCAGCAGATTGGAACAAGGTGGTGCTCGTTCCCGTACAGATTTCCACCACGACAACATCGTCGGGCACTACAACAGTGGTCAAGGTTACCAATGACATGTCGCTGACAAGCACCCGACTTGTCAAAGGGACAGATGCGGACGACAGTCCCATCAAGATAAGCATTATTTATAGTCGCTTCAAGTAAGCGAAGTGTCCCCAAAACAGAACTTCTATATGGCAGACAACTTTTTGGAACGTCACCACGAAGAATATGAAGAACGGAAAAGAGCATGGCTTCGCAACAAGAAGCACATGCCCAAACTTAAACGAAGAATAGAAAAGCCTGAAGACGAAAGTCTTTAGGCTTTTTGCTTTATCTGCAACACAATAAAAGCGATGCGGATAGCGAACCTATATCATCCCACAACGCGTAGCTTGGCAAATTTCAGCAGGAGTTGTTTACGCCCCATTGCATCAAAGTCTACTGTAGCCTTGGCATTCTCGCCTTTACCTTCAACCTTGGCCACGATGCCACGTCCAAAGCGCTGGTGCTCGACAATGGTCCCTTCGCGCAAATCGGAGGCCCGGGCTGGCCACGAGGCATCCGCGGCAGAAAGCGTCCGCGAAGCTTCCGCCGTTGTACGCCCGCCATTGGCCATCGCCTTATCAATCTTGGGCCAATTACCACCTTGGCGAACTTTCTTCTCAAAAGAAGGCGAAAACGGGTTGACTGCTTGCTCCGGCTTGCAGGGGGCGGTAATCTTAGGCTTGGGGTCAGCCAAAAACTGCCCAGATACAGGCCGGGAGTTTTGCATGCGGCTACTCCACTGTGGATATTCGTCGCCCCACACACGACTGCCTGCGTAAGGCTTGTTGATCTCATAGTCATCCTCCCATGGACGGCGTGACCCTCGCTCATCATTGCCCCACAACATGCCATACGATGCATGGTTGCCGTTTCTGCTTCCACCCTCAACCTGCACATCCAGGTATTTGGGTTCAATGTCATTCAAGAAGCGGCTGGAATTGACAAAACCATCCATCTTGCCAAAGCGCCAACGCGTGTGTGCCCAAGTCAAATAACAATGCCTCTCAGCCCGCGTAATGCCTACATAAAGCAACCGGCGCTCCTCTTCCATATCCTTCATTGACCCGACAGACATCTGACTGGGAAAGATGTTTTCCTCCAATCCCACAACGAAAACCGTTCCAAACTCCAGTCCTTTGGCCGAATGAATGGTCATCAGCGACACCTTGTCGTCAGAAGAATCGTTGGAGTCCTGGTCGGTCATCAGCGAGACGTTAGCCAAATAGTCGGTCAACAATACATGCTCCTCCTGATCATCCTCTCGCTGCGCCTGCACAAAATCGGCGATACCCGAAATCAAACTGTCAAGGTTCTCGCGTCTGCTATCTCCCTCGGCAGTCCTGTCGGCAGCGAGGTCGGCCTTGATGCCGCTCTTCTCAATGATATCTTGCGCCAATGTCAAGGCATCCATCGTCTCACGTTGCGCCACAAAAGTGTCTATGAGCGCACGGAAGTTCAACAGTTTCGTGGCAGTCCCCTTGTTGACCGGCAACCGATACCGCAAAGGTTCTGATATGACCTTCCACAAGCTGACTTCCTGTTCCTGAGCACAAGTCATCACCTTGGCCAGCGTAGTGTCTCCTATGCCACGGGCAGGATAATTGACAATCCTGCGGAAAGCCTCCTCGTCGTCTGGGTTGACCACCAATCGGAAATAAGCTATAATATCCTTGATTTCCTTGCGCTGATAGAAACTCAGTCCCCCATAGACACGGTAATGATCGCCCATGGCAACCTCAGGCTTGCGCATCTCCTCCTCAAACAGACGGCTCTGTGCATTTGTGCGATAGAGAATGGCGAAATCGCTCCATTGACAATGCTCACGCTGACGGATACGCTTGATCTCGCGACAAACGAGCGAGGCCTCGCGCTTGTCGGAGATGGTCTCCATGACTTGCACCTTCTCACCCTCATCATTCTCACTATAGACTTCCTTTGGAATCTGGCGTTCGTTGTGCTTCATCAGCGAGTTGGCTGCCGCCACAATGAGCTTGGTGGAACGGTAATTGCGCTCGAGCTTGAACAAACGTGCATCTGAATAATTTTTCTGGAAGTTTAGGATATTGTCAATGTTTGCACCGCGGAAGGCGTAAATGCTCTGATAATCATCCCCCACAACACAGATGCGGCGCATATCACTGGTAAGCAACCACAGAATCTGTTGCTGCACATAATTGGTGTCTTGATACTCATCAACCAAGACATACTGGAAACGTGAAGCATACTTACGCCGGACATCCTCACTCTGCCGCAGCAAGAGGAACGTGTGGACAAGTAAGTCATCAAAGTCCATAGCGTTGGCCTGGCGCAAACGAGCCTGGTAAGCCAGGTAAACCTTGTAAGTCTCTGGCATGTTGCGTCGCCTGTCGCGTTCCCTCGCTTCACCATCATTAGCATAGTCGTCGGGCAATTGCAGGCGGTTCTTGGCCATCGAGATAGCGGCATGAACGCTAGACGACTTGTAAGTCTTGTCATCAAGTCCCATCGTCTTGCAGATGTTCTTAATGAGCGAGCGAGAGTCGGACTCGTCATAGATGGTAAAATCGGAAGTGTACCCGAGCGTGGCCGCCTCCACTCGTAGAATACGCGAGAAGATTGAGTGGAACGTGCCCATATGCAAACTGCGTGCCCGCTCTGATCCCACTATTGCGGCTATGCGATCTTTCATCTCGTTAGCAGCCTTATTTGTGAAAGTCAAGGCCAACACATTCCAAGGTTTCAGGTCATAATGGACCAAAAGGTAAGCAATCTTGTAAGTGAGCACACGCGTCTTGCCAGACCCCGCACCCGCAATGACGAGCTGGGGGCCATCGCAATAAACCACGGCCTGCCGTTGGTTATCATTGAGTTGTTCGAGAAGTTTCTGTTCCGATTGCATCTTTCGCAAAATAAAAAATGTGTTAAATCCTTACTTATACGTGTTGCCCACCGCCGTCCGGGGATCGTAGTCCTCCCCCTCCTTGGGGAAGACTGGTATGTATCGCATATTGTTCATAATTTGTCCCTGCCGCTTATGCATGTAAGCACTCGGGGTTTTGGAAGAGAACTTTCGGGGATTGGGGAGCGTAGCTGCAATGAGTGCGCAGTCGGCCCGCGTCAAGTCTATGGCAGTCTTACCGAAATTGTATTCTGCGCAAGCGTCGACACCATAGATATGTTCGCCCATCTCTATGGAGTTGAGATATACTTCCATGATGCGCTGTTTGCTCCAAAAAAGTTCTATGAGCGCCGTGAAATAGACCTCAAATCCCTTTCTGACCCACGAACGTCCTGGCCAAAGAAAGACATTCTTGGCAGTCTGTTGCGAGATGGTACTTGCACCATAGCGTTTGCCGCCCTTGCCATTGGCCATGTTGCGCTTGGCAGCATTGCCAATGGCATTAAAATCGAAGCCATGATGCAGAAGGAAGTGGGAGTCCTCTGACGCCATGACGGCCACAGGCATGTGCTTGGACATCTGATCCAACGGCACCCAATGATGGTGAATGGTGAGACTACCCGTCTGCACACACCGAATGAACATCAACGGCGTGACATACACGGGTATAAAACGATAGGCCACAACTGCGAGGATAGTGGATGCGAAAAACACGCAGACAACCCACTTTGCGATTTTCTTAAACATGGCAAAACAGGGATGCGGGCGCACCAAGGTCCGTCCGCATCCCTAATAAGATGAATGTAATAGATGATTTAATCGAGCTTGCCGGCGTTGGCCTTCTCTATCATGCTCTGAGAAGCATAGAGATACACCTCCACGCGGCGGCTTGCCTTCACGTTCTCCGAGCCATCGGCGTTGGTTACCAGGTTGGTGGCACCATAACCCTTGGTGCTCTTGATCTGAGAACCGGGTACGCCACAGGTGCTCACCAAGTAAGACTTGACCGCATTGGCGCGGTTGTCAGAAAGGACTTGGTTGACCTCGGCCGAGCCGTCTGATGAAGCATAGCCTTGGATGTCGACTTGACAGTCGGCATTGTTCTTCAAAACATCAGAGAACTTGGTCAACTCATTCTTTGCAGTAGCCTGCAGAGCATATTTGCCGACATTGAAGAGGATGCCGTTGTCGAAGGTCACCTTGACAGCCTTGAGGCCATTAGCATCGGTGACCTCCTCCACCTTGGCGTTCTTCACCTGAGCAGCCGTCTCCGCTGCCACCTTGTCCATGTGCTTGCCGATGATGGCGCCTGTGCCCGCACCAACTGCGGCACCTATGGCGGCACCGACTGCCGTGTTGCCAGCGAGGGCACCAATAATGGCACCGACTGCCGTACCCGATCCGGTGCCAATCAAGGCACCCGTACCAGTCTTGGTGGAACAACCGACGCCCACCAATGTGAGCGTGCATAAACCTACTGTAGCTACTTTCAGTCTTTTCATAATGCTTACATTAATTTATTTTCCAATATTTTCTTACTCGCAAAGTTACTGCTTTTTTCCCTATATGGGTTCTTATTGAATATTTTTTTTCGTAACTTTGCGGCAAAATTAACCAATCATAAGGATTGGGGAAACGGGAAACGCCTATCCCACGATGGGGAAATCCCTAAACTTAGCAGAAACAGGCGCAAGCACACGAGTATTCACAAAAAAGCAAAGACATAACATGGCAAAAGAACTGAAACATCTAACCAAGCGCGCTGACGACTACAGCCAGTGGTATAACGACCTGGTGACCAAGGCCGACTTGGCCGAGCAAGCCCCCGTTCGAGGTTGCATGATTATCAAGCCTTATGGCTATGCCATTTGGGAGAAAATCCAGGCTGGCCTCGACAAGGAATTCAAGAAACAGGACGTACAGAATGCCTATTTCCCACTGCTTATCCCGAAAAGCTTCTTCGCTCGCGAAGCCGAACATGTGAAAGGCTTTGCAAAGGAGAGCGCCGTGGTGACCCATTACCGCCTGAAATCAAGCGACGATGGCAAGGACATCATCGTCGATCCTGACGCCAAGCTTGATGAGGAGCTCATCATCCGACCCACATCCGAGACCATGATTTGGCATACCTACAAGAATTGGATTCACTCTTGGCGCGACCTGCCCATCAAGTGCAACCAGTGGTGCAACGTGATGCGTTGGGAGATGCGCACGCGTCCCTTCCTCCGCACATCGGAGTTCCTTTGGCAGGAGGGCCATACCGCACACGCCACATCCGAAGAGGCCGAGGCTGAGGCCAAGACCATGCTCCACTGCTACGCCGACTTCGTCGAGGACGTCATGGCCGTGCCCGTCATCCGAGGTGAGAAGAGCGAGACCGAGCGCTTCGCCGGAGCTCTGAAGACCTACACCATCGAGGCTATGATGCAAGACGGCAAAGCCCTGCAGAGCGGCACCAGCCACTTCCTCGGACAGAACTTCGCCAAGAGCTTTGACGTGACCTACCTCAACAAGGACAACAAGCCTGAGTATGTATGGGCCACATCATGGGGTGTCTCCACCCGACTCATGGGAGCGCTCATCATGGTCCACTCCGACGACAACGGTCTGGTGCTTCCCCCAAAGCTCGCACCCATTCAGGTAGTCATCATCCCCATCAACAAGAACGAGGAACAACTCCAAGCCATCACAGCAAAGTTACAACCGGCCATCGACCAGCTGCGGGAGTTGGGCATCAGCGTGAAGTACGACGCCGCCGACAACAAGCGCCCAGGCTTCAAGTTTGCCGACTACGAGCTGAAGGGCGTTCCCGTGCGACTCGTCATGGGCGGCCGCGACCTCGAGAACAACACCATCGAGATCATGCGCCGCGACACACTCGAGAAGGAGAATGTCTCGTTCGACGGCATCGTGGAGCGCGTAAAGGACATGCTCGACGACATCCAGCACAACATCTTCGAGAAGGCGCGCAAACTGCGTGACAGCAAGGTCCACGAGTGCAGCAACTACGACGAGTTCAAGGAGCGCATCAAGGACGGTGGATTCTTCCTTTGTCCCTGGGACGGTACAGCCGAGACGGAGGCCAAGATCAAGGAGGACACGCAGGCTACCATCCGTTGCATCCCCTATGGTTACGAGCAGAAGGAGGGTGCCATCGACATGGTGAGCGGTAAGCCCGCCAAGTGCTGGGTCATCGTAGCCCGATCCTACTAAGACCCCATTACCCTTTTCCCTTTTTACCATCCCATTCGCCCCGCGGCGGATGGGATTTTTTAGTTTAGAGCTGAAAAACAAGAATTAGATGCCCAAGCTTACGACAAGTCCGAACATTATGTGTACCTTTGCATGAAAAACGAAGCGCATGCATGAAGACAAAACTTGACGTACACACGCACACCGTGGCATCGGGCCACGGATACAGCACCATTCAGGAGATGGCGAGAGCCGCATCCGACCTGGACCTCAGCATCCTCGGCATCACGGAGCACGGCCCCGCCATCCCGGGCACATGCCATCCCATCTACTTCCGCAACCTCATCTGCGTGCCTCGCGAGCTATGCGGCGTGAGGCTGATGCTCGGCGCAGAACTCAACATCCTCAACACCCAGGGGGAGCTCGACCTCGACGAGGAACACCTGCGCATGCTCGACCTCCGCATTGCCGGCATTCACAGCGTGTGCTGGCAGGGTGGAACATGTGAGGAAAACACAGCAGGCGTAATCAAAACCATGTTCAACCCCTACGTGCAGATCATCAGCCATCCCGGCGACGGATCAGCCCCGCTCGACTTTGAGCAACTCGTGCTCACGTCAAAGGAGACCCACACGCTGCTCGAAATCAACAACCACTCGCTGGCTCCCGCACGCCACAAGACCAAGGCACGATCCAACAACCTTGAATTGCTGCGGCTGGCCAAGAAGCACCAGGTGCCCGTCATTCTCGGTAGCGACGCCCACTTCTCTACCATGATTGCCCAGTACGACCGGCTACAACCCTTGCTCGAAGAGACCGCCTTCCCCGACGAGCTCATCGTCAACAACGACACGAAGCGCTTTTGGGAATGTCTGAAGCCCACTCCAGCGTAAAAACAAGATAAATATGGCAACTTGTTTTGCAAAGTCAAGATAAAAGTTTAATTTTGCAAACAAATGCACGCTGAAGCGCACCTTACAAAGAAATAGCCACATGCCTGAAATATCAGTACGGGGCCTGGAAATGCCCGAGTCGCCCATTCGCAAGCTCGCTCCCCTGGCCGCAGCCGCCAAGGAACGCGGCATAAAAGTTTACCACTTAAACATAGGACAGCCCGACCTGCCCACACCAGAATGTGGCCTCGACGCCTTGAGACATATTGACCGCAAGGTGCTGGAGTACAGCCCCTCACAGGGATACCTAAGCTACCGCAAGAAGTTGGTGGACTACTACGCCAAGTACGACATCCACGTCACGCCTGATGACATCATCATCACGGCAGGAGGATCAGAGGCTGTACTGTTTGCTTTTATGAGTTGTCTCAATCCTGGAGATGAAATCATTGTTCCCGAGCCCGCATACGCCAACTACATGGCATTCGCTGTGTCGGCCGGAGCCAAGATTCGCACAATCGCCACATCCATCGAGGAGGGTTTCGCCTTGCCCAAAGTGGAGAAATTCAACGAATTGATCAACGAGCGGACACGTGGCATTCTCATTTGCAACCCCAACAACCCCACAGGATACCTTTACACAAGGCGCGAGATGAACCAAATCCGCGACTTGGTGAAAGAGCACGACCTATACCTCTTCTCCGACGAGGTGTACCGCGAGTACATTTACACGGGGTCGCCCTACATCAGCGCCATGCACCTCAAGGGCATTGAGGACAACGTGATACTCATCGATTCCGTATCGAAACGCTACTCGGAGTGTGGCATCCGAATCGGTGCGCTGATCACCAAAAACAACGAGGTGAAGAAAGCCGTAATGAAGTTTTGCCAGGCACGCCTCTCCCCACCACTCATCGGGCAAATTGTGGCCGAGGCTTCCCTTGACGCACCCGCAGAATATTACCGCGACGTTTATGACGAATACGTGGAGCGACGCAAGTGCCTCATCGATGGGTTGAACCGTATCCCCGGAGTCTACTCGCCCATCCCCATGGGTGCCTTTTACACCGTAGTGCAACTCCCCGTTGACGACTCCGAAAACTTCTGCCGCTGGTGTCTTGAGGAGTTCGACTACGAAGGCGAGACAATCATGATGGCTCCTGCCGCAGGCTTCTACACCACACCTGGCGCCGGAATCGACCAAGTGCGCATTGCCTACGTCTTGAAAAAAGAAGACCTGGAGCGCTCCTTGTTTATCCTCAGAAAAGCATTGGACACCTACCCTGGCAGAAAATGAACTTATCCCTCTTCATCGCCCGCAAGCTCTATAAGGACCAAGGCGGACGCCAACACGTCTCACGCCCTGCCATCACGATCGCCACAGCTGGTGTTGCCATCGGGTTGGCTGTGATGCTCTTGTCCGTTTTCGTTGTTTTAGGCTTCAAGCACACCATCCGTGACAAGGTCATCGGCTTTGGGTCCCACATCCAGGTGACCAATTTCATGAATCAGGTTTCGGCAGAACAGCACCCCATTGTGGTGAACGACTCCATGATGACCGCCTTGCGTGGCATCGAAGGCACGAAGCATGTGGAACGGTTTGCATACAAGCAAGGCATACTAAAGACCGACCATGATTTCCTGGGCGTGATGTTTGAGGGTGTAGGGGCCGAATACGACAGCACCTTTATCCACCAAAACCTCATGGCTGGGTCAATTCCCCATTTCTCTGATAGTCAGTCGGGCAACCGCATTGTCATCTCGCAGATCATCGCCGATAAGCTCAAGGTAACGGTGGGAGAACGGATTTTTGCTTATTTCATCGATGACAATGGCGTGAGAATGCGACGCTTCACCATCCAGGGAATCTACCAGACCAACCTCACACAATACGACGAGACCATGTGCTTCACCGATCTTTATACAGTGATAAAGCTAAACGGATGGAAGCCTGGTCAAGTGTCGGGCGCAGCAATCACGGTAAAAGAATTCGGGCTCTTGGACGAAGTGGAGAACCGCTACATAAATAAGGTAAACAAGACACAAGACCCCAGCGGAGAGACCTACATGGCGCAAACCATACGGGACATCAACCCACAAATCTTCTCATGGCTCGACTTGCTCGACATGAACGTATGGATAATCCTAGCACTCATGGTGGCAGTTGCGGGCGTAACTATGATATCCGGGCTACTCATCATCATCCTCGAGCGCACCACCATGATAGGCGTGCTCAAAGCACTTGGCGCACGCAACACAACCATACGCCACATCTTCCTGTGGTTTGCCACCTTCATCATTGGCCGCGCACTCATCATCGGCAATGTCATTGGCATAGGGATCGCCCTGTTACAAAGATGGACGGGAGTCATCAAGCTTGATCCCGCCACCTATTACGTTAGCACTGTCCCCTTGGAAATCAATATACCCATAATCGTGGTGCTGAACATCGTCACATTGGCCATCAGCATCTTTGTGCTCATTGCACCCAGCTACCTTATCTCACACATCCATCCGGCCCGGAGCATGAGGTACGAATAACAGGCTTGACACACGCCCCCCAATAGGATTAATGCACATTCTGGGAGGATGTGCAATTCATAGCAAAGAAATATTTTCTTAAAAATATTGCACATGATATTTGGAAATGCGCAAGATTGGTTGTACCTTTGCACACAAAATTTGAATATGTGCAATGGACAAAGCATCCAGTTTTAATTTGCTGATAGAACAGGCCATCATCAAGAATTGGGACAAAGACGCCTTGACAGACTACAAGGGTTCTACCCTGCAATATCATGATGTGGCCAGAAAGATAGAGAAACTTCACATCATGTTCGAGTGTTCCGGCATCGAGAAGGGCGACAAGATAGCCCTGTGCGGCCGCAACAGCTCATCATGGGCATGTGCCTTTTTGGCGGTAATCACTTATGGTGCCGTTGTTGTGCCCATACAGCATGAGTTCAAACCCGACCAGGTTTACAACGTCGTGAACCATTCCGAGTCGAAGTTGCTCTTCGTTGGCGATGTGGTATCTACCACCCTCGACTACGACATGATGCCCAACTTGGAAGGTGTCATCTATCTTCCAGATTACTCGCTTGTGGAAAGTCGCTCAGACAAGTTGACTTTCGCACGCGAGCACCTCAACGAAATGTTTGGCCGCAAATATCCCAAATATTTCCGCAAGGAACACATCAAATATCATGAAGACCAAGCGGAGGAGCTGATCATGATCAACTACACTAGCGGCACGACAGGCTTTTCCAAAGGTGTCATGCTACCCTATCGTTCGGTATGGAGCAACATCGACTTCCTGATTGACGTGTTGGGCAAGAAATTGCCAGCCAACTCGCGCGTACTCGATATCCTACCCATGGCCCATATGTACGGCCTTGTCTGCGAATATCTCCTCCAATTTGTCTTAGGCAACCACCTCTTCTTCCTCACCCGGCTACCCAGTCCCACCGTCATACAGGAAGCCTTCACAGACATCCACCCCAACGTCATCATTGCGGTGCCCCTCATCGTGGAGAAGATAGTTCGGAAAAAAGTGTTCCCCATGCTCGACAATGCCCGCATCAAGCTTCTCATGAGGATGCCCGGCATCAGCAAGAAGGTGAAAGAGCATGTGCTGAAGACCGTCATGGACATCTTCGGCGGTCAGGCATACGAAGTGGTTGTTGGCGGCGCAGGTCTTAACCGCGAGGTCGAAAACTTCCTCACAAGCATCGGCTTCCCCATCACTATGGGATATGGCACAACCGAAACAGGTCCCCTCATCACATTCTCTGACCACCACGACTTCATCGGTGGCTCTTGCGGCACACCTGTGAAGCATATAGAAGTGAAAATAGCCAGCAACGATCCCGAGAATGTGGCTGGCGAGATCATAACACGTGGCCTCAACGTGATGAAGGGCTACTACAAGAATGAACAGGCCACCCAAGCGGTCATCGACGAGAACGGATGGTTCCATACAGGTGATTTGGCCACAATGTCAAAAGATGGACATGTGTTCATCTTGGGTCGCATCAAGAACATGCTCTTAGGCTCCAACGGACAAAACGTATACCCCGAGGAGATTGAGGACAAGCTCAATTCCATGGCCATGGTAAACGAAAGCCTCATCATACAGAATGGCGACAAGCTTGTCGGACTGGTGCATCCCGACATGCACGAAGCCGAATCATTGGGGTTCACAGAAGTTGACCTGCGAAACATCATGGAGCAAAACCGCAAAGAGCTCAACAACATGTTGCCAAGCTTTTGCAAAATCAGTGAAATAAGGCTTCAAGCCGAAGAGTTTGAAAAGACACCGAAGAAATCCATCAAGCGGTACCTATACAAAGAAGCATAAATTCAAAAGACAAGACCATGGAAAAGATTCCAAGTTTTAATGAACTCATAGAAAAAAGCATCATAGCCCACTGGGACCAAGACGCCCTGACCGACTACAAGGGCATTGCACTCCAGTACCACGACGTGGCCCGCAAAATCGCCAAGTTGCACATCATGTTTGAAAGTTCGGGCGTCGAACGTGGTGACAAGATTGCCCTGTGTGGCCGCAACAGCTCAGCTTGGGCATGCGCCTTCTTGGCAGTCCTCACATATGGTGCAGTTGCGGTGCCCATCTTGCATGAATTTACCGCCGACCAGATTCACAATATCGTCAACCACTCTGACGCCAAGTTGTTATTCGTGGGCGATGTGGTGGCCACGCAAATCGACACGACCAAGATGCCGAACCTAGAAGGTGTCATCTACATACCCGACTATTCTTTGGTGTTGTCACGCACCGACAAATTGACCTACGCCCGCGAGCATCTTAATGAGATGTTTGGCCGTAAGTATCCCAAATATTTCCGCAAAGAGCACATCTGCTACTACAAGGAGCAAAGTCCCGACGAGTTGGCGCTCATCAATTACACCAGCGGGACGACAGGCTTTTCCAAAGGTGTCATGCTACCCTACCGTGCCATGTGGAGCAATGCCGACTTTGCCGAGGACGTGCTAGGCAAGCGCATCAAGTCGGGCGACAACGTCATCTCAATCTTGCCCATGGCCCACATGTACGGCATGGCTTTCGAATTCATCTTCGAGTTCATCAAGGGGTGCCACATCTTCTTCTTGACACGCATTCCCTCGCCTGCAATCATCGCAGCAGCATTTGCAGAAGTGAAGCCTTGCGTCATCATCTCAGTACCACTGATCATCGAAAAAATCATTAAGAAGAAGGTCTTCCCAAAGATACAGGATCCCAAAATGCGCCTGTTGCTGAAGATGCCCGGCATCAACAAAAAGGTCTACGAGAAAATTTGCGCCCAAGTGACCCAAGCCTTTGGCGGCAACTTCTATGAGGTCATCATCGGCGGAGCAGCCTTCAACCAGGAGGTGGAGGCCTTCTTGCACCAAATCCATTTCCATTACACTGTGGGGTATGGGGCCACGGAGTGCGCGCCAATCATCTGCTATGCCGATCATAAGGACTTTGTCCCTGGTTCTTGCGGAAAAGCAGCTTTGCACATGCAAGTGCGTGTAGACAGCAACGATCCACAAAACGTCCCAGGCGAAATCTTGTGCAAGGGTCCCAACGTTATGTTGGGATATTACAAGAATGAGGAAGCGACCGAGGCTTCCATCGACAAGGATGGCTGGTTCCACACGGGCGACCTCGGCACCATAGACGCCGAGGGCAACGTCTTCATCAAGGGCCGTTCCAAAAATATGTTACTGGGCTCCAATGGCCAAAATATCTACCCGGAGGAGATTGAAGACAAGCTCAATTCGATGACGATGGTCAACGAGAGCGTTGTCATCCAGGAAGGCGACAAACTCATAGGCTTGGTATTTCCCGACTTCGATGAAGCGAAACAAATGGGGTTCAACGAAAGTGACTTGGAAAACATCATGGAGGAAAACCGCAAGCAACTCAACACAATACTGCCCAACTATTGCCACCTGTCGGCCATCCGTTTGCATAACGAGGAGTTTGAGAAAACACCCAAGCGCTCCATCAAGCGCTTCCTTTATACTCACTAATCGAGCACATCGTTCCAATAAAATCCAACAATCCCCGAAAGGATGAAGGAAATCCTCCGACCTTTCGGGGATATTTTATTTCCGACCAAGGAGTGCCACTTCAACATAACGTGCGACATGGCAAATCAAGCCATCGCCCAACAGAAACATCACTTTGGTTGTGATTCCAACTGACGGTCGAGTTCCTCTATGCCTTTCGCCGTGCAAAGTCCACGGACAAACAACATGATAACATTACGAAAGATGTCCTGCAAACTATAAAGGTTATACAACTTATGCTCCATAACGTTCTGCATCATACTATTTCCCAATTTGCTGATTAGTTCATAGTTGAAGTCCGTGCGAAAATAGCCCTCTTGCACACCTCGTCGGAAGAAGGCCATACCACGCACATCATGTTCTTTCCGCGACTGCTCCATATAAGCCACCACACGGGGATACTTATGAAGGTCCTCAAAATAGAGTGGGTTCATGTCACTGAGATCCTCCATCTGCAGGCGATAGAATTCTAACAGGATGTCAATCACCTGCTTGTTCCCTTGGGCATTGAAATGATCCATCACCATTTCAAACGCCTGCATTTTCCGCTCCACACATTCCATGAGAAGAGTTTCCTTGTTCTCATAGATCTCATACAACGTGCGCTTGGAAATCTTCAACTTACGCGCAATGTCGTCCATCTTCACCGACTTGACGCCGACTGTGGTAAATTCACGGATGGCAACCTTTAAAATTTGCTTGCGGAGTTCCTCACGATAATCCATGGTGTAGTTTGGTTGATGCATGTTAAACAACTATTGTGTGTGTTTTGAAAGACATTCAAAATCATCTTTCGTCTCAAGTTCTCTAATGAACGACTGTTTATCGGATGCAAAGTTACTAAAAATAGTGAAAACTTGATTTTGTTCTTCCGTTTTTTATTATCTTTGCCGTCAGATAATTGCACAAGACAATACATAAAAATATACGCCATGGTAAAAATCACTAAAGAGGCCGCCTTGGAATATCACGCCAATGAGAGGCCTGGTAAAATTGAAGTCAAGCCAACCAAACCATATCGCACTCAAACCGATCTGAGTTTGGCATATTCTCCGGGCGTCGCCTTCCCTTGCCTGGAGATCCAGAATAACCCAGATGATGTTTACAAATACACAGACAAAGGCAACCTCGTTGCCGTCATCTCCAATGGCACAGCGGTCTTGGGACTGGGAGACATTGGCGCCATGAGCGGGAAGCCCGTCATGGAAGGAAAGGGCTTGCTCTTTAAGATTTACGGTGGCATCGATGTGTTCGACATCGAGGTTAATGAGAAAGATCCCGAAAAATTCTGTGAGGCGGTAGAGAAAATAGCGCCGACCTTCGGTGGCATCAACTTGGAAGACATCAAGGCTCCTGAGTGTTTCTACATCGAGAACCGCTTGAAAAAGACCCTCGACATACCCGTGATGCACGACGACCAGCACGGCACGGCTATCATATCGGCTGCCGGACTGCTCAACGCCTTGGAAGTGGCGGACAAGAAGATTGAGGACGCCAAGATTGTGGTCAACGGTGCGGGAGCCGCAGCCATCAGCTGCACCAAGCTCTATTGCTCATTAGGCGCCAAGCACGAGAACATCGTGATGCTCGACTCTCGCGGCGTGATATACAAGGGTCGTGACCATGTCAACGAACAAAAGGCAGAGTTTGCCACAAGCCGCACTGACATCCACACACTGGAGGAGGCTGTCAAGGGCGCCGATGTTTTCGTGGGCCTGTCCAAGGGCAACGTTCTCTCACAAGACATGGTACGTTCCATGGCCGACCACCCAATCGTCTTCGCGCTGGCCAATCCCATCCCGGAGATTTCTTATGAGGATGCCACGGCTGCCCGTCCCGATGTGCTGATGTCAACTGGTCGTTCCGACTATCCCAACCAAATCAACAACGTCATCGGCTTTCCCTACATCTTCCGTGGCGCCCTCGATGTCCACGCACGCGCCATCAACGAGGAGATGAAGCTGGCTGCCGTCAAGGCCATCGCCCAGCTAGCCAAGATGCCCGTGCCAGAGATTGTCAACCAAGTCTACCATGTCAGCGACCTGCAGTTTGGCCCGAAATATTTTATTCCGAAGCCCGTAGACCCCCGTCTAATCACGGAGGTGTCTGCCGCTGTGGCCAAGGCGGCCATGGAGAGTGGCGTGGCCCGCACCCCCATCAAGGATTGGAGCGCCTATAAGGAGCGCTTACGACAGATGCTCGGACAGGAGACCAAGTTCACCCGCACACTTCACGCCACTGCCGCCATGCATCCGCAGCGCGTCGTGTTTGCCGAGGGCGGCCACCCCACAATGATGAAGGCTGCTGTGAAAGCTCAACAGGAAGGCATTTGCTACCCTATCCTCTTGGGCAATCCCGACCGACTGAGCCGCATGGCCAACCGCCTGAAGCTTGACCTCACGGGGATCGAGATCGTTGACATGCGCGCAGATAAGGAGCAGGGGCGTCGTGCCACCTACGCCAAGCATCTCGCCGAGAAGCGTTCCCGCCAGGGCTACACCTTCGAGGAGGCTTACGACAAGATGTACGAGCGTAACTACTTTGGCATGTCCATGGTGGAGCAAGGTGACGCCGACGCGTTCATCACGGGGCTCTACACCAAGTACAGCAACACTATCAAGGTGGCCAAGGAGGTCATTGGCATCAACCCCGATTACAAGACATTCGGCACGATGCACATCCTCAACACGAAGAAAGGCATCTTCTACATTGCAGACACACTCATCAACCGTCATCCCAACGACAGCGTGCTCTATGACGTGGCACGCCTGGCCGCCCACTCCGTGAAGTTCTTCAACGACGATCCCGTCATGGCCATGATCAGCTATTCCAATTTCGGCACCGATGAAGCAGGCTCTCCCGTGACCGTGCACCAGGCTGTGGAACACTTGCAAAATGACTATCCAGACATGGCGGTAGATGGCGAGATGCAAGTAAGTTTCGCTCTCAACAAGGAACTTCGCGACGACAAGTACCCCTTCAGCCGCCTAAAAGGAAAAGACGTCAACACGCTCATCTTCCCGAACATGAGTTCCGCCAACAGTTGCTACATGTTGCTCAAGGCTCTTGACCCTGACGTCGAGGTCATCGGCCCGATACAGATGGGGCTGAACAAGTCCATCCATTTCACCGACTTCGAGGCCAGCGTACAGGATGTGGTCAACATCACCGCCGTGGCTGCCATCGACGCTTATGTGGAGAAACTGAAAAAAGATAAATAATCGTCCAGACAGTTATTCTTAAGACAACAACAAACAAAGCAATGTCAGCCATCTCACCAGGCGACATTGCTTCTTTTGTTGCTTCCTGTTCGACCATGCTTCCCCCAACCATCACATCCCTCATCTTGCAGATGGACGCCAAAAGGCAACAGTAACGCCCCTTATTTCTAATTTGCATATACAATTGATTCCCAAGCGATTACAGAAAGACCATTTTGCTGCACCAAATGGATTGCATAAGAAAGTGTTCTTATCGACCGACGGTATTGCGGAAGCGTCTTTCAATCCTTGAAAAAAATAGGCTTTCCAAGCAATTTTTATGTGGCAAATGTTTGGCATGTTTAGATTTAATCTGTATATTTGCAACATATTTAAACTTCACATGAACCAACGCGGATGATTTATATCGCCCTGGATACTTCAAGTCCCATGCGCCTCTCGTTCTACCTGGCCATGGAAGAATACGTAGCCCGAAAGGTCTACAAGGATGAAGACTGCTTCTTCATGTGGCAAGTGAACCCCACCGTCATTTTTGGTCGCAACCAAGTCATTGAGGACGAAGTGAACATCGATTACTGCAAGGCGCACGGCATCGAGTTCTATCGCCGAAAAAGTGGAGGCGGTTGCGTCTATGCAGACATGGGAAACGTCATGTTATCATACATCACGGGCAAGGAAAGCGTGAATGATTGTTTCGCTTACTACATGCAATTGCTGACCCGTGCACTCAATACCATTGGCATCCCCGCCGAGCGCAATGACCACAACGATATCTTGCTGAATGGGCAGAAGATTTCGGGCAACGCCATGTTGCATCTGCCAAACCGCATCATTGCCCATGGCACGCTGCTTTACGACACAAACATGGAGCACATAACCCACGCCATCACCCCCAGCCAACAGAAACTCAAGCGCAATGGTGTGCAAAGCGTACGTCAGCGCATCACGCTGCTCAAGGATTTCACCCCCATATCATTGCAAGAGATGAAGGCCAAGTTGCGTGCCATCATATGCTCATCTACCATCACGCTAGGCCTAAAGGACAGGGAAGCCATCGAAGCGATTGAGAAGGAATACCTGGACCCCATCTTTATTTACGGCAAGCGCACTTAATTCCAACCACTCCCCCACAACGTCCTTCATCTCAAGCCCATAAACGAATATCACAAAAATCACTCATATGAACAAACGTACATGCCTTTACGACCGTCACGTCAAGTTGGGCGCCCTCATGCAACCCTTCGGTGGGTTCGACATGCCCATACAATACTCGTCAATCATCGATGAGCACAATGCGGTGCGTCAACACTGCGGTGTCTTTGACGTCTCCCACATGGGCGAGGTCTTCGTCTCTGGTGAGAACGCCGAGCATTTTGTCAACCACATTTTTACCAACGACATCACTGACGCGCCCGTGGGAAAGATATTCTACGGCATGATGTGCTATCCCGACGGTGGAACCGTCGACGACTTGTTGGTCTACAAAATGGACGACCAACGTTTCTTCCTCGTCATCAACGCCGCAAACATCGACAAGGACATGGAATGGATCATGGCGAGTGCCGAGGGGTTTGATGTGCAAATCGACGCCTGCTCCGACCGTTATGGCCAATTGGCCGTCCAAGGTCCGGATGCCGAGACCGTCATGGAGGAAGTGTTGCAGATTCCATGCAAGGAAATGGTGTTTTACACAGCGAAGTCCATCGATTCCAACGGCGAGGAGATCATCGTCAGCCGTACAGGTTACACGGGCGAGGATGGATTTGAAATCTACGCAAGCCACGATTACATCGTCAGCCTGTGGGACAAGCTTATGGCTTGCGGCCGCTGCAAGCCCTGCGGCCTGGGGTGCCGTGACACGTTGCGCTTCGAGGTGGGCCTGCCTCTCTACGGCGACGAGCTCTCGCAAGATATATCACCCATCATGGCAGGCCTGGGCATGTTCTGCAAGTTCGATAAACCTGAGTTCATTGGCCGCGAAGCCTTGCTCAAGCAGAAGACAGAGGGTGTGGCGCGTCGTCTCCGCGGTCTCATGCTCGATGACCGCGCCGTGCCACGCCATGGATACAAGGTGTTGAAGGACGGCCAGGAGGTCGGAGAGGTTACTACTGGCTACCGCCTCATCTCCGTGGAGAAGAGTTGCGCCGTGGCCTTAGTCGACGCCTCTCTCAAGCTCGGTGACCGTGTGGAGGTGCAAATCCGCAAGAAGACCTTCACCGCAACCGTTGTCAAGAAGAAGTTCTACGACAAGCATTACCATAAATAACATAGTCTTCGACCCTAAAAAGACAAGTTACACAAGACATTATCACAACAACAATAACACTTAATCACAAAAACAATCATGACCTATTTTAGCGAGACCCACGAGTATGTTCGTGTAGAAGGAGAATTCGGATATGTCGGCATCACCGATTACGCCCAAAAGCAATTGGGAAACATTGTCTACGTGGATACGCCCGACGTGGACGACGACGTAACGGCGGGTGATGTGTTTGGAGCCGTCGAGAGCGTCAAGGCCGCAAGCGACTTGATGTCGCCCGTGAGCGGAACGGTTGTTGAAGTCAACGAGGCTTTGGAAGACAACCCTGAGCTCATCAACCAGGACGCCAACGGCAACTGGATCATCAAGGTGAAACTTTCCGACCCATCAGAACTCGAGACTCTCATGGACGAGGCCACGTACAACTCAAAAAACCAGTAAATGCACCGATATTTCCCACAAACGCCCGATGACATCCAGCGGATGCTCCACGTCATCGGAGTAGATTCCATCGACGACCTCTACAAGGATGTGCCGGAGGGCGTGCGCCTGAAGGACAACTACGACCTGCCCTCGTCGCAGAGTGAGATGGAGATAAGGAAACGGCTTGCCGACTTGGGCAAACTCAACAAGCGACTGGTCTGCTTTGCGGGAGCTGGCGTCTATGATCACTACACGCCAGCCATCATCCCACAAATTGTGGAACGGTCGGAATACCTGACAAGCTACACCCCCTACCAGGCAGAGATTTCACAAGGCACCCTACACTACATCTTTGAGTATCAGACCATGATGGCACGCCTCACGGGCCTGGAAGTTTCCAACGCTTCAATGTACGACGGGGCCACAGCAACAGCCGAAGCTGCCCTCATGGTTGTGGCCGCCACGAAAAAGACACACCGTGTGGTCATCAGCGATGGCCTGGACCCCAAGGTTCAGGAGGTAGTGAAGACCTACGCCCATTTCCACGGCATAGAACTTGTCACGCTTCCCACATCAGAGGGTGTCACAGACTTCTCGTCGCTCGACGCCACGCTGACCGAGGGAGGTGTAGCCGGTGTCATTGTGCAACAGCCCAACCGTTATGGCCTCATCGAGGACTTCACCGGACTTGCAGACCACTGCCATGAGGCCAAGGCCCTATTGGCCATCAATAGCATAGCTGCAGACCTTGCCATACTGAAGACTCCTGGCGAATGGGGAGCTGACATTGCCGTCGGCGAAGGACAAAGTTTGGGCATCCCCATGTCATGGGGCGGTCCTTACATTGGCTACATGTGCACCACTGAGAAACTCATGCGTAAGATGCCTGGGCGCATCGTAGGGCAAACCGTCGACCAAGACGGCAAACGTGCCTTCGTGCTGACGCTCCAAGCGCGCGAGCAGCACATCAGACGCCAGCGCGCAACATCGAACATCTGCTCAAACGAGAGTCTCATGGCCCTTTGGGTGACCATCTACATGGCATGCATGGGACCGAAAGGACTACGTGAGGCCGCCCAGTTGGGATGCGATGGCGCCCACTACCTCCATGACCAACTATTGGCCACAGGAAAATTCCACGACGCATTCCCAAGCAAGGACTATCTCAACGAGTTTTGTGTCCGCTATGACGGCGATCTCGCAGCACTGCAGGAGCGATGGGCAGACCATGGTTTCATGGGCGGCGTGGCCATCGCGGTCGACACCGTCATGCTGGCTGTCACAGAGCAGCGCAGCAAGGAAGAGATTGACCAACTAGTGGCTTTGGTGCCATGACCCCCTTCATCATCCAATAAATTCTCCCATTCATGAACAATCAATTATATGACCACCTCATATTTGAGTTGAGCAGTCCGGGACGGATAGGCTACAGCCTTCCCAAGAGTTCCTTCCCTAGCCACGAGCTTCCCCAAGCCTTGTGCCGGGAGACTGAGCCCGCACTTCCAGAGTGCGACGAGATGACGGTGGTCCGCCACTACACCAACCATAGCGGCAACAACTTCGGTGTGGACAACGGGTTCTATCCGCTGGGCTCCTGCACCATGAAGTACAATCCCAAAATCAACGAGGAAGCAGCCAACCATCCTAACTTCGTGAACTTGCATCCCCTGCAACCGGCCTCCACGGTAGCTGGCGCACTGGCCATCGCCAAGGAACTGAAACTGATGCTTTGCGAGATTACAGGTATGGCCGACTTCACGCTCAAGCCTTGCGCCGGAGCTCATGGCGAGCTCACGGGCCTCATGACCATCAAGGGCTACCACGAGAGCCGTGGAGATACCAAACGAACCAAAGTTCTCGTGCCCGATTCGGCTCATGGCACCAATCCTGCCTCGGCGGCCGTGTGTGGCCTTGATGTCGTGGAAGTAAAAAGCAAGGAGGACGGAACTGTCGATGTCAATGACTTGATCACCAAGCTCGATGACACAGTGGCAGCCATGATGATGACCAATCCCAACACACTTGGCATCTTTGAACACGACATCACAAAGATCGTGGACATGGTGCACCAGTGTGGCGGACTGATGTACTACGATGGCGCCAATCTCAACCCGTTGTTGGGGGTGTGCCGTCCTGGCGACATGGGCTTCGACGTCATCCACCTAAACTTGCACAAGACGTTCTCCACGCCACACGGCGGTGGCGGACCAGGCAGCGGACCCGTGGGATGCCGCAAAGGGTTGGAACCATTCTTCCCCTCGGTCAATCCTTATCAGGGCAATTTCCTCGTGGAGATGCGCGCCTGGACTTACATCCTCAGTCTTGGGCGAGAGCACATCAAAATGGTCGGTCCCCTGGCTACGCTCAACGCCAGTTACATCAAGGCGGCGCTCCAAGACGTTTACGAGTTGCCCATCAAGGGGCTGAGCAAGCATGAGTTTGTGTTCAATGGCTTGCGGGACAAGTCGACAGGTGTGACCACCATGGATGTGGCAAAGCGGCTACTCGATTTCGGATTCCACGCTCCCACCATCTATTTCCCGCTCTTGTTCCACGAGGCAATGATGATTGAGCCCACGGAGAACGAGGGCATAGAGACCATCGACCGTTTCATTGCTATCATGCGACAGATTGCCGAGGAGGCCAAGACAGACCCTGAGTGTGTGAAGACTGCGCCCCACAACGCCCCCATCAAACGTGTGGACGATGTGTTGGCAGCGAAGCACCCTGTGCTGACTTTTCCCATCAACTGACTATGACGTGAAACTATGACACAGACAGATCTCATTATCATCGGTAGCGGACCTGGCGGATACCAGGCCGCCGCCTATGCCGCACAGCACGGCCTACAGGTGGTGATAGCCGAAGAGGGGTTTGTGGGTGGCACCTGCCTCAACTGCGGTTGCATCCCCACCAAGGCACTAATACACGATGCCGAAAAAGGCACAGGCGTTCCTAACGAGGGAACGGAACTCTTGAAGGCGGCCATACAACGCAAGGACCGGATCATCACCACCATGCGATCGGGCGTGGAGGCGCTACTTGGCCAGCCAGGCATTACCCAGGTGCAGGGTCACGCCTCTTTTTTGGCCCCAAGCACGGTGAAGGTGGGCGAAGCCGTGTTCACAGCCAAAGACGTGATTATTGCGACAGGCTCACAAGCGAAGATGCCTTCTGCAGAGGGTCTGAGTCCTGATGATATACAAGCCAACCCGCATGTGCTCACCTCTGAAGAGTTGCTCAGCCAGACGACTCTTCCTCATCACCTCTGCATCGTCGGGGCCGGTGTCATAGGCCTTGAGATGGCATCCGTCTTCCGGGCTATGGGCAGCGAAGTAACCATCATCGAGTTCATGAAGGAGTGCTTGCCCGCCATGGACCAGGAGATAGCCCGCCGCTTGCGCAAAGCACTGGAGAAACGGGGCGTCACATTCCACATGGGATGTGGCCTGCAACGTGTCGATGCTGATACCGTCACCTACTCAAACCTTAAGAAAGGCACGTCAGAGACATTGCAAGCCGACAGCATCCTCGTGGCTACCGGCCGCAAAGCCAATGTGGACGGATTGAGCCTGGAGAACACTACAGTTGAAGTGGGCAAGCGGGGCATCGTGATCGACGACAACATGCAGACCACTTGTCAGCATGTTTATGCCATTGGTGACGTCAACGGTCGCCAGATGTTGGCACACGCCGCCACGTTCCAAGGCTATCGCGCCGTCAATCACATCCTGGGCAAGACTGATCATATCAGGCTCGACGTCATGCCCGCTGCAGTCTTCACCCACCCCGAGGTGGCCTCTGTGGGCTTGACGGAGGACCATTGCAAGCAGCAAGGAATAAATCACTCTGCACACAAGGCCATCTATCGCGCCAACGGCCGGGCGCAAGCCGTCGAAGCCACTGACGGCCTGCTAAAGCTCATATGCGACGGCGACGGCAAGATTGTTGGCGCTCATGCTTTAGGCCAAGATGCCTCTTGGCTTATCCAGGAGGTGGCATCGCTTATGAACTTCGATGTGACCCTTGACCGTCTGACTGAGATTGTCCACATCCATCCCACGCTAGGAGAGATTTTGCTTGACGCGGCAAGCCATTGACCGCAACACCGCCGCAGCCACAACCTTCCAACGGTAGGACCCAAAAATGACCGGCATCCGCCATAGCGGATTTCAGAAGGACATAAAACGTTAAAAAAAGCCTATAGACCTTTTCTATAGGCTTTTTTTACTAACTTTGCAAAGAATGTAAAGTTAACTATTCACATGTCCCGTATCAGACAATCTCTAAGCTGTCTCCTCATCCTTTTCGCCACGGCAACGGCCCATGCGCAAATGAAGTGGAACCAGCTTTACCAAACATATATAGACCAATATAAGGACCTCGCCATCGAGGAGATGTTGAAATACCATATCCCGGCCAGCATCACCCTGGCGCAAGGCTTGTTTGAGAGCGGCGCCGGGAGGAGCGAGCTCTCCACTCTTGGCAACAACCACTTCGGCATCAAATGCCACGGATGGACCGGGCGCACCATGAGCAAGGACGACGATGCGGCCAACGAATGCTTCAGAGTGTACGAGAATGCGCGGGAGAGTTTCGAGGACCACAGTAAGTTTTTAGCCAAGAACACCCGTTATGCACGCCTGTTCCAACTGGGCCAGACAGACTATCGCGGATGGGCCAACGGCCTCAAGGCATGTGGCTATGCCACCAACCCCAACTATGCCAAGAAGCTCATCGACATCATTGAGCTCTACAAGCTGTGGCAATATGACAAGGCCCACACCTACGACAAGTTCATGGCGGAGCGATCAGGCAGCGACCGCCCTGTCAGCGTCGAGTCGGGCCTGCACCCCATCCACATGTTCAACAAGAACTACTACATCGTGGCACGAGAGGGCGACACTTTCAAGAGCATCGGCAAGGAGACCGGACTAAGCTATCGAAAGTTGGCTTCGTACAACGAACGCAACCGCAAGGATGTGTTGCATGCTGGCGAAATCGTCTACTTGAAGAAGAAGCGCCGCCGCGCACCGAAAGATTACAAACAGCGTCCACACGTGGTAAAAGCAGGCGAAAGCATGTACATGATTTCGCAATTCTATGGCATCAGGCTGAAGAATCTCTACAAGAAAAACCACCTTAAACCCGACCACCAGATTTGCGTCGGGGAAGTGCTGAGGGTATATTGACCCTCAGAACGGGAACGCCCAACCAAAAGGCAAGAACATCACCAACGAACAAATAAGGAGAAAATCAAAACAATATTAATATGAAAAAGACCATCATCACCATGGCGTTGGCCTTGTTGTCGTGCGTTAGCATGACCGCACAGGACTTCAACCAGTATTTCCAGGACAAGACTCTACGCATCGACTACATCTTCTCGGGCACACACGACACCCAACACATTGCCGTCGATGAGCTCTGCGTCGAGCCTCGCTGGTACGGCAAACGGAAGCGGCTGTCCGAAGTTCCCATAGAAGGAAACGGGCAGGTCACTGTGCGAGATCACAAGACCCAGCGTGTCATCTACCGCAACTCCTTCTCCACCTTGTTCCAGGAGTGGCAGGAGGAGCCTGAGGCGCTGCATACAGAGAAGTCTTTTGAGAATGTGTTCCTGGTGCCAATGCCCAAGGACACTGTCGACATCACGCTCGACTTGCGCAACAACCGCCGTCAAGTGAGCGTTTCACTCACTCACCAGGTGGTGCCCACAGACATCCTCATCCGCCCGATGGGATATCGCGGCGTCACACCTTATGAGACCTTGCAGCAGGCGAAAGACACCAACAACTGCATCCATTTGGCCTACCTGGCCGAGGGCTACCGCCCAGAGGAGATGGGGACCTTCATTGAGGATGCCAAGACTGCTATGGAGGCCTTGTTTGCACACGAGCCTTTCAAGAGCATGAGAGACCGTTTCAGCATCGTGGCGGTGAAGTCACCCTCACAGGAGAGCGGCGCCAGCGAACCGGGAAAGGGCATCTGGAAGAACACTGCCCTGCACTCGCATTGGGACACCAACTACAGCGAACGCTATCTCACCACGTCACACCTAAAGGACATGCACAACCTGCTGGCCGGTACGCCCTACGAGCACATTCTTGTACTAGTCAACTCGGACCGCTACGGCGGAGGTGGCATACTCAACTCATACATCCTCTCCACCATGCACAACAAGTGGTCTAAACCTGTTGTGGTGCATGAGTTTGGCCACAGCTTCGCCGGCTTGGCAGACGAGTATGCCTACGAGACCGAGCAGGTGAACATGTATCCACTCGACGTGGAGCCCTGGGAAAAGAACATCACGACCAAGGTGGATTTCAAGGGTAAATGGGAGAATATGATCGGCAAGGTGCCCAATGTGGGCCTACATGAAGGTGGCGGCTACAAGATGAAGGGTGTCTACCGCGCTTGCTCCGACTGTCGCATGCGCACCAACGAGATACCTGAGTTCTGCCCCGCCTGCCAGAAGGCGCTCTGCGACCTTATCAATTTCTACACGGAATGAGCCTTCGCAAGTGCGCGTTTCACGAGTCTGCACCACTCGCCCACTGCCCTTCGGGTGCTTATGCCCTGACATGCTTGTTGGCGGTTCTCCTGTTAGGGACCGCCAAGGCATGGGCACAACCATCGGACAGTGAGCGATTGGGGATGGCCATCGACTACTTCCAAAACGGCAAATACCATGAGTCGATGCTCATCTTCCAGGACCTGAACAGTCACTACAAGCTCAATCCGAGGTTTCAAGCCTACCTGGGGGTGTGCTACTATTACGAGTGGGACTACAAGCATGCCAACGAATGTCTTGACAAGGCCATACCCAAGCTCACCAAGTTCTCGCCCCACGAGCGTTCGTTCTATTACTTTGCCAACGCCGAGAGCCTGTTCAACATGCAGCGATACAACCAGGCCCTTGACAACTACCGCGAGATGCTCGACCTCTGTCACAACAACGAGAAGGGCGACGCCTACTACAAGATTGGCCTGATTTACACCTTCCGGGAACAATGGACTGACGCCCTCGACAACTTGCAGAGCGCATGGTATTACCACACAAAATTCACCCCTGACAAGAAAGCGCGCATAGCGCAAATACGCAACATGATCCAAGGTTGTTGCGATAAAATCAACGGGAAAGGCACATAACCGCTTAGCTAAACTTCAATTATTGATTAGCAAGCACGATTATGTGCCTTTTTTTTCATAATTTTGCACCCATGATATTCTATTTCTCTGGAACAGGCAACACACGTTGGGCAGCCCAGCAACTCAGCAAGGCCACCCGCGAGCAATTGGTTTACATGCCCGACCACCCCACAGGCGACATCTCGCCCGAGTTGTCGGAGGGTGAGCGCATCGGCTTCTGCTTTCCAGTGCATGGCTGGCGGCCACCCATGCTGGTCCGGAAATTCATCTCCCGGCTTCGCTTGCAATCCGCAGGTCATTTCACTTACGCCCTATGCACGGCAGGCGACAACATCGGGGAAACCATCGAGATCTTGGAAAAGGACTTGCAGCAAGTAGATGTCAGACTTGACGCGGCATTCTCGCTCATCATGCCCGAGTCGTATGTGGGCCTGCCCTTCATGGACGTGGACACCGATGGCAATGAGCAAGCGAAGAAGAGCCAGGCCACCGAACGCCTCCGTGAGTTCACACCTCTCATCGTCAACCGAACCAAGGGGGTGCGACGGCTTGACAAAGGGCGGTGGCCACGCATCAACTCGCGCATCATCGGTGGTTTCTTCACGCGTCACCTCATCACTGACAAGCCATTCCATGTGGATGGTGAGCGCTGCGTGAAGTGTGGGCTATGCGCAACGGTTTGTCCCGTACACGACATTCTGGGCGGCCATGGACAGATGCCCCAATGGCGCCATGATGGTTCTTGCCTCACCTGCTTCACATGCTACCACCATTGCCCCCAGCATGCCATCGAATTCGGAAGGCGCACCCAAAAGAAAGGACAATATTACTTTGACCACCATCAGACATCAGACAACAATAATCATTCAATATCATGAAGAAACTCATCATCGCCACAGTCCTATGCCTAACCAGCGCATTCGCTTGGTCACAAAACCTTGTGACCGACAGATGGGGAAACCAAGTTGCGCCCCCGACATTCAGCGACGACAATCTTGACATGCCCATCTTTGGACGTCATGAAACGACAGCTTACACCATGGGTAGCCACAAGGTGCTGGGAAAACCCACACCCGGATACCTTGTCCACAAAGGATCGCCACGCATTCTGACCATTCTCGTCAACTTCTCCGACTCGGCCATGACGGTCAACGAGCCCAAGAAGGCTTTCGACCAATTTTTCAACCAGCTGGGCACAATCGATGAGTTGGGCAACGAAAACGCAAAAAACTACAGCAGTGTGCGCCAATATTTCAGCGACATGAGCGGGGGCGAATTCACTCCCCAGTTTGACATCTATGGTCCGGTCAACGTGCCTAAGACCATGGCCTACTATGGCGAAAGCCCTGCAAGCTCATCGACGGGTGAAAAATCGACCGACCTGGTCAATGACGCCTTGGCACAGATCGTCGACTCTGTGGCCGACGCCTCTGTCTACGACTACGATGGCGACGGCCTCATCGACTGCGTCTACATCATCTACGCCGGCATGGGACAAAACAACGGCGGTGGCGCCAACACCGTCTGGGCTAAGACCGGTGCCGCCGACGGCTCGTTCAAGGGAATGAAGCTCAACTGGTATAGCATGGCAAGTGAATTGTCACCCTACAGGGTGCCCACTGACAACAGCACGTGGATGATCACCGGTGTGGGCGTCACCTGTCACGAGCTCTCACACGCCATGGGCCTGCCCGACATCTATCCGACTGTCAAGGCAGCGCAAATCGACAACCAAGAGATGGAGTATTGGGACCTGATGGATGGCGGCGAATATGTTTACAATGGTTACAGCCCGACCGCCTACACCGCCTGGGAGAAGATGCAGATGGACTGGCCAGTGAGTATCGTGACGCTCACGGCCACAGAGACGGGCATCGCCATGGACAAGACCACAGAGAAAGGAGGCGTGGCCTACAAGATACAGAACGATGAGGAGCCACTGGAATACTTCCTGCTGGAGAACATCCAGAAGGTGGGTTGGAACAAGTGGCTGCCCGGCCACGGGTTGCTCGTCTATCACGTCAATGAGGTTGGAAACAACGTCATCAACATGCGTACGCACCTTAACAACCAAGCGGGCCAGCCCGGCATGGCCGTCGTACCGGCAGATAGCGTCTGCCTCTCTTCCTACATCAAGGCCAACAGCACCCTCTACCGGCAGAGCCAAAAGGGCGATCCCTATCCAGGCACCAGCAAAGTGACGGCGCTCAACGACAACATGGGCATCCCCAATTTCTATTGGTATGCGGGCACGCAAGCCCCTTCAGCCACCAACAGCAATTATCATAAGGTGGACAAGGCGTTGGCAAAAATCCAGGAAGACGACGGAACCATCACCTTCGATTTCATCAACGGCTATGCCACGGGCATCAAGGAGATCAAGGACTACCAGGCCATGGACATTTACACCATCAGCGGGCAGCCTGTGGGGAACAACACCAGCACGTTGCAACCAGGCATCTATGTGCGCAACGGAAAGAAGTTTGTAGTGAAATAAGAGGCGTCTCCCTACATGCAATGCGCCCCACGAAAGGCAGGAAGTTTGCATACGACTTCCTGCCTTTTTAGTGCTTGTTTGAAACCTGGAGAGATTTGTCCTGTGAAAATGGATACAAAAAGCCGAAAAGCAAAAGATCCAAGTTCTCTCGAACTTGGATCTTCGTGTGCGTCCTTAGGGATTCGAACCCTAGACCCACTGATTAAGAGTCAGTTGCTCTACCAGCTGAGCTAAGGACGCTTTTCAAGCGAAATCGCTTTCCTTGAAAACTGTGCGTCCTTAGGGATTCGAACCCTAGACCCACTGATTAAGAGTCAGTTGCTCTA
>CAVBFJ010000033.1:0-36566 GCA_963594895.1 bacterium
CCACGTCGAGCAGGGGCGCGTCATACTCGTCGATGAGCACCACCACCTGCTTGCCCGTCTTCCGATAGGCACTGGTGATGAGGTCGATGAGGCGGTTGTTGGGTCCTTCCCTGTGCTGCGTGATGCCGAACAGGCGTTCCTGGTCCTCGAGTTGGTAGCCAAGATACGTTTCCAGCTGGTCTTTCTCCATGTGCTTGCCGCCTGCCATGCTGAAGTGGAGCACGGGGTGTGCCGTCCATTCCTTCTCAAGCCGCTCGATGGCGAGCCCCTTGAACAGGTCGCGCTTGCCCTCAAAGTAGCTCTTGAACGTGGACAGGAGCAGCGACTTGCCGAAACGGCGCGGCCGGCTGAGGAAGAAATACTTGCCCGTGTTGGCCATGCGGTAGACATACTCCGTCTTGTCGACGTAGGCCATGTCCTTTCTGATGATTTCCTCAAAGGTCTGTATGCCGATGGGGTAAAGTCTCTGTGCTGCCATAGGATGTGATGTGTTTGGGGTTTGGATGCAAAGATACAAAGAAAAAGGCAAAGTGTGGATGTTTTTCCCGACAGTTTCTTTTGCCATGCGACTTATTCGCCCGCAGACGATGCCTGATGGCGGAATGCCACGTGCGCCGGGGTGTCTCGAGGGCCAAATGAAGCCCCATGTGCTGGTGAAGCATTTTTTTTGGATGCGATGATAATAAAGCGAAGTTCTTTGCGTTAAGAAGATGTAGACTAAGAAACAGATATTACTCTCCAACAAAAATGCAACAACTTCTCTGCCTATGAAAAATTTTACCCCTGAAGAGATGGGCCCCTCGGCCCGCACACTCATGCTCATTCGCCAGATCGCCTACACCTACCGTGTGTCGAAGCTGACCGGTCGCCCACTCAACTATTGCGTGAACTGACATGAGCAGGATGGTGTCACCCTCGCTCCTGGCCGCAGACTTCAGCGACCTGAAGGGCGAAATAGAGATGATCAACCGCAGTGAGGCTGACTGGCTGCACTGCGACGTGATGGACGGTGTGTTCGTGCCCAACATCTCGTTTGGATTCCCCGTGCTCGAGTCGGTGGGCAAGATCTGCAAGAAGCCGCTCGACGTGCACCTCATGATTGTGCACCCCGAGCGCTACATCACCGCCACGGCGCGCGTCGGCGCCATGATGATGAACGTGCACCTTGAGGCCGTGACACACCTCAACCGGACGATCCACGAGATCCACGAGGAGGGCATGCGGGCCGGCGTGACGCTCAACCCCTCCACGCCCGTGTCGATGCTCGAGGACTGCATCAGTGACGTCGACATGGTGTTGCTCATGAGTGTCAACCCGGGCTTCGGCGGACAGCGGTTCATCGAGAACACTTACGCGAAGATAGCCCGTCTCCGCAAGCTCATCGCCGACAGTGGCTCGAAGGCCCTCATCGAGGTGGACGGCGGCGTCAACGGTGACACGGCGCCCCACCTGGCCGATGCGGGTGTCGACGTGCTGGTGAGCGGCAGCTATGTCTTCCGAGCCGACCATCCCGAGGAGCGCATCAGCCAGCTCAAGGCGCTCTGAGACCCTTGTGGCCCCTTCACCCCCCACGGACGGGGCGAAGGGGCCTGCACTTTCCCGGCCGGTCCAATTGGGGGTCGGCCACGCACACACAAACCGAAAAAAAATACACACGACAATGAAGAAAACTATCCTGTCGCTCCTGTTTGCGATGGTCGTGGCGCTGGCCGTGGCGCAGACCCCACTGAAGCGAGTCTACAATGAGAGCGCCGACCCCATGGCGCAAATCGACAGTGCCCTGGCAGCCGTCAGGGCCGACGGGTCGGGCCGCCTGGTGATGTGCCAGGTGGGTGGCAACTGGTGTCCCTGGTGCTTGCGTTTCGCCGACTTCGCCACGCGCGATGCCGACATCGCCAAGGTGATGGCCGACAACTTTGCCTACATCCATGTCAACTACAACCCCCGCAAGGACAGCGGCGAGAGCGCCAAGGCGCTCATGGATCGTCTGGGCAACCCCGCGAGGTTCGGGTTCCCGGTCTTCGTGGTGCTCGACCAGGGCGGCAACGTCCTCCACATCCAGGACTCGAGCTTCCTGGAGGAAGGGCAGGGCTACAGCAAGGAGAAGACACTGTGCTTCCTCAATGCCTGGGCGCCCAAGGCCGTGGGCGAGGCCAATGGCGTGACGCGCGCCATCCAGGCGCGCCGCTCCGTGCGCCGCTATCTCGACCGTCCCGTGGAGCACGACAAGCTGGCGCTGCTGGCCCAGGCTGGCATACAGGCGCCCAGCGGCATGAACAGCCAGCCATGGGCCGTGCGCGTGGTGGAGAGCCAGGAGTGGATCAACGGCCTGACAGCCCTCTTCCGCAAGGCCAACCCCGACCAGGTGAAGCGCGACGCCAACTTCAAGAACATGTTTCGCAATGCGCCCAACGTGATCTGCGTGGCCACACCGGAGGGCGAGCCCTCCGTCGATGCGGGCATGATGGGTGAGAACATGATGCTGGCGGCGCAGTCGCTGGGCCTCGGCACATGCTGCCTGGGCGGGCCGGTGCGCTTCCTCAACGTCACCCCCGAGTGCAAGCCCTACCTCGACCAGTTGCAGCTACCCGAGGGCTACGCCATCTGCTACATGCTGGCCGTCGGCTATCCTGACGAGACGCCCGCGGCCAAGCCGCGCGACGAGGGCAAGATCAAGTTTGTGAAGTGACCCCCCTCCGCCGAGACAAAAAAAGTCGGCCGGGCAGGACGCCCGGGCGGAATGAAAAGTGGGAATCTTGATATTGTGTCAGGAAACGTTAGTGTTAAAAAAGAGAGATAACATGTTGAAAATCTTGCAATTGGTGAGCCGTTGGCTGGCTCATTACACATCATGGTTTATCATCGGCATCGCCGTCGTGACGTTTTTCTTCCCCCATCTCTTCGACTGGGTGCGGGGCAATACGCAGACCGTAATCCTGGGTGTCATCATGCTCACCATGGGCCTCACGCTGACCACCGATGACTTCAAGATCCTGGCGCGGCGCCCGCTCGACATCTTCATCGGCGCCTGCGCACAGTTCATCATCATGCCCGGCGTGGCCTACCTGTTGGTACACGTGTGGCACCTCGACCCGGCGCTGGCGCTGGGCATCCTGCTCGTGGGCTGCTGTCCCGGCGGCGTGTCGAGCAACATCATGAGCTACCTCTGCCATGGCGACGTGGCGTTCTCGGTGGGCATGACGTGCGCCTCGACACTGCTGGCGCCAGTGATGACGCCGTTGCTCATGCAGCTGACGGCAGGCGAGATCATCCACATCGACGCCGTGGGCATGTTCACCAACATCCTCATTGTGACCATCATCCCCGTGGCTATCGGCTGCGCGCTCAACTATCTGTACGGCCGCCGCAAGAGTTTCCCCACCTTACAGAGCCTCATGCCAGGCGTCAGCGTCACCTGCCTGGCCTTCATCGTGGGTGGCGTCATCTCCACCGTGCACGACGACCTCGTGGCGCGCGGCCTGACGCTCTTCCTCTGGACGTTCGCTGTGGTGTTCTGCCACAACACGCTGGGCTACCTGCTGGGCTACCAGGCCGGCCGCATGGCGCGCTTCAACACCGCCAAGAAGCGCACCATCTCCATCGAGGTGGGCATGCAGAACGCCGGGCTGGCGACGGTGCTTGCCGCCAACTTCTTCGCGGCGCAGCCCCTGGCCGTGCTGCCATGCGCCATCAGCTGCGCCTGGCACAGCATATCGGGCACCATCCTCGCCGGACTCTACCTGAGGCATGACCTGCGAAAGGGAAAAGGAGAAAGAAAAAGATAGAGTGACAGGCCTAATTGGCATATTGGGCACAATGGGCCTAATATGCTTAATGGGCCTAATGGGCATATTAGGCCCATTAAGCCCATTAGGCCACTGCTCCATCCATGCGTCCCGTCACGCCAGCTGCAACTGCAGGTCGTAGTCGCGGGCCATGCGGCGCATGTTGATCAGCGCGTAGCGCATGCGCCCCAAGGCGGTGTTGATGCTGACGTTGGTGGTGTCGGCGATCTCCTTGAATGAGAGCTGCTGGTAAAAGCGCATGTAGACCACCTCACGCTGGCTGGCGGGCAGGTGGTTCATCATGCGGCGCACGTCGAGCAGCACCTGGTCGTTGAGCAGGCGGTCTTCGACGTTGGCCACCATGACGCTGTCCTGTCCGAGGTTCGACAGGTCGTTGTCCTCGGTCGGCTCCACGATGCGCTCGGCCCGCTGGTCACGGTACCAGTCCATGATGACGTTGTGGGCGATGCGCATGCACCACGCGCCAAACTTGCCGGTGGGCGCATACTTGCCGTGCTGCAGCTTGACGATGATCTTGACAAACGTCTCCTGGAAGACGTCGTTGGCCATGTCCTCGTCGCGCACGACAAACATGATATATGCGAAGATTTTCGATTGGTTGCGTGACAACAGTTCGTCGAAGGCCTCGTTGTTACCATCCACGTAGCATAATGCCAACTGCTCGTCGGTCATTTCTGCGAGTTTCTTCATTTCTTTGTAATTGTTTAGTTATGAAGTAGAGGTTTTCCGATAGGCTATCGCTTTAAAATCGTACAAACTGTTATTTAAGGGGTTTCGCTTGCAAATTTATGGATTTATTTCCTTATCTCCAAATTTTTCTCCGCCTTTTTCTCGGCCGCCCACTTGCCGCTATCCGAAAATTATTGTAATTTTGCGTGAGGTGCCATGCGACCGCGCCCGTCTCAGCCCGATTGCTGACTTGTGAGTCATCATCACTGCTGACAATATGAAAAATAATAGGATTGTGCTGCGTGTCTTGCCACACCATCCTCCCGTAAGCAAGGCAAACATGCGCCGATAAAGAAATAGACTGACAAACCAACCAACCAATAATATCCAGCGTCAAATGAACATCAACCTTTTCACGCACTTCAGGTGTGTGGCCCTGGCCGCCATCGCCCTGTTGCTCGGATCGGCCAAGGCCGCCGCGCAGGTCAACGCGCAAGTGCTCTACGACTTCGGCAGCGACCGCCAGTTTGTCACCCTCACGCTTGAGATGTTCAAGCAGGACAAGTGGGGAAGCACCTATTTCTTCGTCGACCACGACTTCAACTACGACAAGATGGTCGTGGGCAGCAAGAACATCGCGCAGGGCGGCACCTACACCGAGATCTCGCGTTCGCTCAATTTCTGGAAGGACACGCCGTTGAGGAACTGGAGCCTGCACGTGGAGTACAACGGAGGCATCACCAAGAACTACCCCATCAACAACGCTTGGCTCTTCGGTGCCGAATACCTCATCCACGACAAGACCTTCCGAAACACGCTCACCCTTGAGGCGCTCTACAAGACCATCCGCTCCACTGGCCAGAACGTGCCCCTGCAGCTGACGGCCGTGTGGACCTGCCGCGACCTCTTCGGGCTGAAGGGCCTCACGTTCGACGGCTTCGCCGACTTCTGGTGGGAGACCCACGGCGTGGACTACCGCGACGACGGCTCCTGCACGACGCGGCACACGGTCTTCATCACCGAGCCGCAGCTATGGTACAACGTGGGGCGCCACATCGGCGTCGACAACCTCAACGTCGGCGGCGAGGTGGAGCTCTCCAGCAACTTCGGATCTACGGGCGGCTTCAAGTGCCGCCCCTGCCTCGGCGTGAAGTGGGACTTCTGAAGCATGAATTTCGTCGAGGACCGGCCGGAAAAGTGTGACCTCACGGCGGTAGTTCGGTCGGAAAAGTGTAACTTTGCACAAAAACGAGTAGAACAATGGACAAGAAAGACTTGAAAATCATTTTCATGGGAACGCCCGAGTTTGCGGTGGGCACGCTGAGCCGCCTCGTCGAGGGCGGATACAATGTGGTGGCCGTGGTGACGCAGCCCGACAAGCCCGTGGGGCGCCACCAAGACCAGCTGCAGCCCAGCGAGGTGAAGCGCTACGCCCTGGCCCACGGCCTGCCCGTGCTCCAGCCGGTGAAGATGAAGGACCCCGCCTTCGTGGCCGAGCTGCAGGCCTATGGCGCCGACCTGCAGGTGGTGGTGGCCTTCCGCATGCTGCCCGAGGTGGTGTGGGCCATGCCCCGCTTCGGCACGTTCAACGTGCACGCCGCCCTGCTGCCGCAGTATCGTGGCGCGGCGCCCATCAACTGGGCGGTGATCAACGGTGAGACGGAGACAGGCGTCACCACCTTCTTCCTCGACCACGACATCGACACGGGGCGCATCATCCTCAGCAAGCCCTTCGCCATCCCCGACGACGCCAACGTGGAGTATGTCTACGACGGCCTGATGCGCCTGGGCGCTGACGCCGCCATCGAGACCGTCGACGCCATCCTCCAGGGCGACGGCCACGTCGGCTCCATGGAGCAGGCGCCGCTGGCCGAGGGGACAACGCTCCACGGCGCCCCGAAGATCTTCAAGGAGACGTGCCGGGTGCGCTGGGACCAGCCGGCCAAGCGTGTCTACGACTTCGTGCGCGGCCTGTCGCCCTATCCCGGCGCCTGGACCACGCTGTCGCCCAAGGGCGCGGTGCTCAAGGTCTTCGCGGCCAGCAAGACGGGCGAGGCCACGGCCGACGCCCCCGGCACCATCAGCGTCAGCGGCCATCGCCTGCTCGTGGCCTGCGCCGACGAGTGGCTGGAGCTCCGCGAGGTGCAGCTGGCCGGCAAGAAGCGCATGGCCGCCACCGCCTTCCTCAACGGCAACCGCGACATCGACGGCGCCACCTGCGGATAAAAGTTGATAAGACTTGTTGGTCGCCCCGTAGTGGCGCTCAATATATACGCTCAACAAAAAACGCAACAATCTATAGTCTGAAAAATCCGTTATTTCCGACGAAGAAATATTTCGGCGCAAATACGCGAAAATAGAGCGTTTTTCGTAACTCGTTACAAATGAGTCGCTTATAAAAACACGAAATTCTTTTGCGCTCAAATGTAAACACATTTCATCAAAGAATGTGCCTAATGTCATCGTGATAGATGCCTAATCATGACGAGATTGATGCCAAATCTCATCATGATTAGGCACATATCTCACCATGATTAGGCACATTCTTGCACGCGGCGGACCGAAAACGCTCGCGCGGCAGGGTGAAAACGCCATTTTTGCGCGCTGGTTCATCCGAAATCATGAACAAACTTTTTCACCAAAAATCACGACAAAACCGTCAGCGACACGGCGCGTGGGAGGCGTGGGCCATCCAGGGGCTCGCATGAAGAAACAAAAAACGCCCCATCCCACAATTTACAAGGCGCAGGAAGGCAGGCAATGGCAGAAAATGCGTACCTTTGCACAAGCGCAGGCAAAAGCCTTATGCGCGCAATACCTACCCGAAACAAACGACATGACCCATCTCAAGACACTCTTGGGCTTCGACCCCAAGCAAACCACCGTCAAGACCGAGCTGGTGGCTGGCATGACCACCTTCCTCACCATGTGCTACATCCTGGCCGTCAACCCCACCATCCTCGCCACCACCGGCATGGACAAGGGAGCCCTCTTCACCGGCACGGCCATCGCCTCGGCCATCGCCACGCTCCTGCTGGCCTTCATGGCCAAGTTGCCGTTCGCCCAGGCGCCGAGCATGGGCCTCAACGCCTTCTTCGCCTTCACGCTCTGCCAGGCCATGGGCCTCAGCTGGCGGCAGGCGCTGGCGGTGCTGGTCATCGAGGGCGTCATTTTCCTGGCCATCACCTTCCTCAACATCCGCGACAAGATCCTCGAGTGCATACCCGCCAACCTGCGCTACGCCATCTCGGCGGGCATCGGCATGTTCATAGCCTTCATCGGACTGAAGAACGCGGGCATCATCACCGCCAACGACGCCACCTTCGTGCAGCTGGGCAAGTTCACGCCCGTCAGCATCCTGGGCCTCATCAGCATCCTGCTCAGCGGCACGCTCATGGCCCGCCGGGTCAAGGGGGCGCTCTTCTACGCCATCATCCTCTCAACGCTCATCGGCATCCCCATGGGCGTCACCGAGATACCGGAGGGCTGGATGCCCCTGTCGGCGCCCCACAGCGTGGCGCCCATCTGCTGCCAGTTCGACTTCACGGGCTTCTTCACGCCGAAGATGGCCATGGTCATCTTCTCCCTCCTGCTGGTCAACATCTTCGACACCCTGGGCACCATCGTCGGCCTGGCCGAGAAGGTGGGCGCCACACGGCCCGACGGCACCATACCCCGTGTGAAGGAGGCCATGATGAGCGACGCCATCGGCACCACGGCGGGCGCCCTGCTGGGCGTCTCCACCATCACGACCTACGTGGAGAGCGCGTCGGGCATCGCAGAGGGCGGCCGGTCGGGCCTCACCTCGCTCGCCGTGGCCGCGCTGTTCCTGCTGAGCGTTTTCCTGGCGCCCATCTTCCTGCTCATCCCCGGGGCGGCCACCAGCGGCGCCCTGGTCATGGTGGGCGTGCTGATGGTCGACGCCTTCAAGAAGATCGAGCTCAGCGACATCTCCGAGGCCTTCCCCGCCTTTGTCACGATGATCACCATGGTGCTCTGCTACAGCATCGCCGACGGCATCTGCCTCGGCATCCTGAGCTACGTGCTCATCAAGATGATGACGGGCAAGTTCAAGGACCTCAACATCACGCTCTACGTGCTGGCCGTGCTGCTCGTCGTCAACTACGCCTTTGGGTGATCGCCCTGTCGCCGCCGCAAGGGTGCCATCAGCACCCCAGCAGGCGCATCCGCCTGCAGAGCGGCAATGTGAGCGTGACGCACACCAGCGCGCCGGCCACCATCACGCAGCTCGACGTGACCGCGATGTCGCCCATGGCCACCAGCGGACTGGCCACGGCGCCGGCGACAAACCCCGAGGCGCCGAAGATGGCGCTGGCCGCGCCAGCGTTGTCGCGCTCGGCGTCGAGGGCCGTGGCCGTGAGCCCCGGCTGCATCAGCCCGAAGCTGGCCATCAGGTAGATGTAGCACGCCATGACCGCCACGAGGGGCAGGTGGCCCAAGAGGCAGGCCGCCAGGGCCACAGAAGCCACGCCGAGGTGGATGGCACCCGTGCGCAGCACCGCCTCCTGGCGCTTGAAGCGAGGGGCCACGGCGGCGCCCAGGCAGATCATGAAGGCGTTGAGCGCGAAGCAAAGGCTGAAGTGGAACGCCGTGAGGCCATAGTGCTTCTGCAGGATGAAGGGCGAGGAGGCGATGTAGGCGAAGAAGGTGAAGAAGCATGCCATGGCCGACAGGGTGCTCAGCGTGAACCGCGCGTTGCGGAACACGCGGAAGAGGTTGGCGTAGACCTGCAGGATGTTCTTCTGGATGCGGCGCTCGGCGGGCAGCGTCTCGGGCAGCCGCCCGCTGCACACCGTCAGCGCCAGGCCGACGGCCAGCAACAGGCAGAACACGCCCTGCCACGACGTGAAGCCCGACATGATGCCGCCGACCACCGGCGCGCACACCGGCGCGATGCCGTTGATGGAGCCCAGCAGGGCCATGAAGTCGGCCAGCTCCTTGCCCTTGTACATGTCGGTGGCCATGCTCTTCGAGATGACGATGCCACCCGCGCCGGCCACGCCCTGCAAGACGCGCATTAGGTTGAACAGGTAGATGTTGGGCGCCACAATGCATAGCACGGTGGCCACGGTGAACAGCACCATCGAGGCCACCAGGATGCGCTTGCGGCCATACTTGTCGGTCAGCGGGCCGATGAACACCTGGCCGGCCGCCAGACCGATCATGCCGGTCGTCAGGCTGAGTGAGGCCAAGGCGGGAGACGTGTGGAAGAAGTCGGCCATCTCGGGCAACACGGGGAGATAAAAGTCAGTGACAAAAGGACCAAACGCGGTCAACATTCCCAAGGTGGCAGGGACAAAAACACCTATTTTCTTTTTCATTCTTATTGTTTGTGCATCTAACATAGGCCATTCTGCCAGGCCGCCACACATCGCGAAGGGTGGGGGGAGCCTGCCACGGGAGCCCGAGTAACCGCCTGCAAAATTACTAAAAATTCATCACTCCCCGGCAAATGGACAAACAACTATAGCTTTTTTTAAGGTTCGTTTCGCTTGCGGCCCTGGATAATCCCACTATCTTTACACCCAAACGGGAAAACGAGGCGAAAACATGGCGCCACATCGAAAAAGATTGCGAAAGGTCCCGGAAAGGCTTGCATATCTCCAATAATAATCGTAAATTTACACGCACAAAAGGCCGGCATCCATTGGCGGCCACACACACATCCCACAAGGCAGAAGGTGGGCATCAACTTCGACACCACCGTCGGCAACATCACCGACTGGGTGGTGGAATAAACAAACAATACTTCTGACTACATATATCATCATGAAGAGAGACACAAATGCATTCTGCAAGGGCATCATGGCGCTAACCTTCAGCGCAGCCCTCTGCGCTTCGACAAACGCTTACGCTGACACAATAGAGGTGCAGCGCTTCAAATATGCCGGCCCATACGCCGTGGCCATGCCATGGATGGCGGACAGTGTGAACGTGAAGGGGGAACCGTTCGCCATGGAGAAACTGCTCGACTCACCCTTGTCCTTCGCCACGTTGACGCAAGGCAAGGAGATTACGGCCTTGACGGCCATTGACACACAAGCCAATGCCTTGCACTTGGCCTCGTTCACCATCACCAACACTTCCAGGACCAAGGCTTCCATCGCCGTGGAGGGCTTGAGGCAGTATCGTCTCTTCGTAGACGGCGAACAGGTGAGCGTGGAGGACGGAAAGGCCAAGACCGTCTTGTTGCCATCCACCCATACCGTCGTCATCAAATATCTGACGTGCCCGGGAAAAGACACGAATAAGGAAGATGCCACCGATGACAAGCAACAAGCCGTGAAGGTGAGCGTGACAGCGGCTGACGGAAAGTCGCTTGCCATAGGCGAGCCCTCGTCGTCCACCAAACGGACCTACAACATCTACGATGTCATCTGTGCGGCCAACTACCCCAGCGTGTCCCTCTCGCCCAACGGAAAATTCATGATTGTCCGCAAGACTTGGGTGGACCGCAAGGGAAAGAACCACAGTGTCAACGAGGTGCGGAACTACCAGACGGGAAAGGTCATCGCCACGCTTTCCGAACACGTGGCGTGGATGCCACGTACCAACAAGATGTATTTCACGGAAGAACACCAGCTGAGAACCATCGATCCCGTGACCATGGAACGGGAAGTGCTGGCCGAGTCGATACCGGAAGGATTTTTCCAGTTTACACCCGATGAGAAAGCCTTGGTCTACTCGCTCACTACAGAAGGACGGAAAAAGGACGCGCAAGTGTATGACATCAAGTCGCCCGATGACCGCCAGCCAGGATGGCGCAACCGCACATCCCTTGCCAAGTACGACTTGGCGACTGGCGTGTTGCAACCTGTCACCTTCGGGTATCACAACACCTTCCTCGAAGACATTTCGGCAGACTCGCGCTACCTGCTCGTCAGCAAGAGTGAGGAACGCCTCACCAAGCGCCCCACGACCGTGACCTCCATCTATCGCCTTGACCTCAACACGCTGCAAGCGGAATGCCTGATAGACAAAGGTGAGTTTATCGGTGGCGCGCAGTTCTCCCCCGACGGAAAGAGCGTCTTGCTCACAGGATCTCCCGAGGCATTCGGCGGTGTGGGGAAAAATGTTGGCGAGGGGCAAATCCCCAGCATGACCGACACACAGCTGTACTTGATGTCCATCGCTGACAAGAAGGTGCGCCCGCTCACCAAGGATTTCAACCCCAACGTGGAAGGCGCGGCGTGGAGCAAAGCCGACGGCAACATATATTTCCGTGCCGAGGACAAAGACTGCCTGCACCTTTTCCAACTCAACCCCGGAACAGGGAAAATCACGCTCCTGAAGACCCCCGAGGAGAACATCAAGAGCTTCTCCCTCGCCTCGGCGGCCAACGAGATGGCCTTCTCCGGGCAGAGCGCCTCTAACGCCGACCGCCTCTACAAGATGAACACTAAAGCGCAGAAGGCATTGTTGGTCGATGACCTCAGCGCACGCGAACTCAAGGACATAGAGCTCGGGGCGTGCAAGGCATGGAACTACGTCAACGCCCAAGGCGACACCCTCTGCTGCCGCTATTATCTGCCGCCACATTTCGACGCGAGCAAGCAATACCCGATGGTGGTCAACTACTATGGCGGCTGCAGCCCGACCACCCGCACGCTCCAAAGCCGCTATCCCCATCATGTGTATGCGGCCATGGGATATGTCGTGCTCGTCGTCAACCCCAGCGGTGCCACTGGCTTCGGACAGAAGTTCTCCGCACGCCATGTCGACACGGCGGGCGAAGGCGTGGCCGAGGACATCATAGCCAGCACCAAGGCCTTCTGCGATGAGCACGCTTTTGTGAACCGCAAGAAGATTGGGTGCATCGGGGCAAGCTATGGCGGCTTCATGACCCAATACCTCCAGACCAAGACCGACCTCTTCGCCGCGGCCATCTCGCATGCCGGCATCAGCGACCACACCAGTTATTGGGGAGAGGGCTATTGGGGCTATAGTTACAGTGAGGTGTCGATGGCCAACGAATATCCATGGACGAACAAGCACCTCTATGTGGACCAAAGCCCACTCTACAATGCCGACAAGATCCACACGCCGATGCTTTTCCTTCATGGCACCGCCGACAACAACGTGCCTGTCGGAGAGAGCATCCAGCTCTACACGGCCTTGAAACTCCTGGGCCGGCCCACGGCCATGGTGCTCGTGGACGGGCAAGACCACCACATCATCGACTTCGAGAAGCGACTGAAGTGGCAAGACACCATCTTCGCTTGGTTCGCCAAATGGTTGCAAGATGACGGATCATGGTGGACGGACCTCTACGGTGACGAGAACATGTGATTTCGCTTAACCCATAGCGGCCGTCATCCATTGGCGACCCACACATCCCACAAAGCAGACGATTATGGCATTGAAGTTATATCCCATAGGAATACAGACATTCGAGCGCATCCGAAAGGAAGACAAGCTCTACATCGACAAGACGGAATACATCTACCGCATGACTCACACCAGCGGCACCTATTTCTTCCTGGGGCGGCCACGCCGCTTCGGCAAGTCGCTCCTCCTGTCCACGTTCAAGAGCTACTTCGAGGGCAAGCGCGACCTGTTCAAGGGGCTGGCCCTCGAGCGGCTTGAGAAGGAGTGGACGGCACACCCCGTGCTCCACTTCAGCATGGCGGGCGGCAAGCACATGGAAAAAGACCAACTGGAGAGGTACCTTGACTTCATCTTGCAAGTGCAAGAAAAGAACTTTGGCATCAACAGCGCACAGCAAGACGCCAACACGCGACTGCTAAACTTGATCATGACCGCCTACCAGAAGTCGGGCAAGCAGGTGGTGGTGCTCATCGACGAGTATGACGCGCCGCTGCTCGACGTGGTGCACGAGGACGAGAAGTTGCCGGTGCTCCGCAACGTGATGCGCAACTTCTACAGCCCCCTAAAGGACTGCGAGCCCTACCTGCGCTTCGTCTTCCTCACCGGCATCACGAAGTTCTCGCAGCTCAGCATCTTCAGTGAGCTCAACAACATCACGAACATCTCCATGAGCAATGATTATGCTGGCATCTGCGGCATCACAGAGGAGGAAGTGCTCACCGATATGTCGGAAGACATTGATATGCTGGCAAAGGAGCAAGAACTCACAAGAGAGGAGACCATCAACAGGCTGAAGGAACAGTATGACGGCTATCATTTCGCCGCCAAGTCGCCAGACGTGTTCAATCCCTATAGCCTGCTCAACTGCTTTGCGGAAAGAGAGTTCGGCTCTTATTGGTTCACCTCCGGCACGCCCACTTATCTCATCAACATGATGCGCAAGTTCAATGTCATGCCCGCCAATCTTGGCAAGATGTACGCCAAGTCGTCTGCCTTCGACGCACCGACCGAGAATATGACAACCATCACGCCTCTGCTCTACCAGAGCGGTTATCTGACCATCAAGGGATATGACAGGTTTAGCCAGCTCTACACCCTCGACCTCCCCAACAAGGAGATCAAGGTGGGGCTCTTCGAGAGTCTCTTGCCCAACTACCTGGAGGGTATGTTTGCCCAAAACGGCGACGTCACCATCGCCCAGATGTCGGTGATGATTCGCCAGGACGACATGGACGGTGCCTTGCGGTTGCTGCAAACCTTCCTCGGCACCGTGCCCTATTGCAACGTCGCCAATTACGAGGGCCACTACCAGCAGATGCTCTTCATCATCTTCTCGCTCCTCACATGCTATGTGGTCGACGTGGAGGTGCACACGCCCAAGGGGAGGGTGGACATCGTGATGCTCACCCACACCCGCCTCTACATCATCGAGCTGAAACTCAACAAGGACGCGCGGACCGCCCTGCAGCAAATCAACCTCAAGAACTACGCCCAGCGCTTCGCACTCTGTGGCAAGCCTGTCACCAAGGTGGGCATCAATTTTGACGCCACCCAGGGTAACATCACCGACTGGGTGGTGGAGGAATAAGTGAGGCTATTTGCAATATGCTCTTCTCCGCATTAGCTGCAGTGAAGGTGTTGGAATAACAACAGGCATAACGTGCCGGTCACTTCAGGGCCTTCTTGAGGAAGCGTGTCACGGTGGCCGCCACCAGGGTTTCCTGCCGGCCGAATCCGTGGTCGGCGTCCGTCACGAGGTGCCACTCGCTCTTGCGGTTGAGGTAATGGAACCGCTGGCCGTAGGTGTAGGGCACGATGCGGTCGGCGTCGCCGTGCATGATGCACTCCGGACCGTGGTAGAGCTGGGCCGTCTCATAGATGGGCAGGCTGACCGCCGTGCGCACGAAGTTGCCGCCAAGGCTATTGCCGCCCCACATCTCGATCTTCTCGGGCGGGTTCTTGGGGTCGTAGGACTTGCCGAACGTGTTGCCGCGCAAGGCGTCGTCGCGAAGCACGGCGGCCGGGGCGAGAAGCACCAGTCCGCGCAGCTTCTTGATCTTCGGGTCGCTTTGCCGGGCCAGGCGGCCGGCCGTCATGGCCGACACCACGCCGCCCTGCGAGTGGCCGCCGATGGCCAGGCGTGTCACCCATGGCAACGAGGAGGCGTAACGCAAGACACAGAGCGCGTCGTTGATCTCGTTGGGGACCGTCATGTCCTGAAAACGGCCTTCGCTCTGGCCGTGTCCGTTGAAGTCGAAGCGCAGCACGGCTATGCCCGCGCGGTTGAGGCTGTCGGTGATGATGTCGAAGAGGGCGCCGCCCTTGTTGGCCCCAAAGCCGTGGCAGAGCACAAACAGGGGTGCGGACGCAACAGCATGGTCGGGGATGTCTATCTGGACACTGAGCTTACCGTGGTCACCCTGGATGTCGGTCACCAGTCGCTTGGCCGGGGCGTTGGCGACGAGGCAAGCGAGCATCGCCAAGAAAAAGATTCTGAGTTTGTTCATGGTTTCATGTTTATACAAGGCAAAGTTAGCACATCCAGGCAACAATCGCAAGCATTCGACCCGGAAAAAAGCGCCCTCTCCCGGCCATGTTCCATGGAGAGAAAAGCATGAAACGACAAGAAAACAAGATGCGGCGACGGTGGCGTGTGTTTCGCCCTATTCCTTGGCCAGCTGCTTCTCTATCCATGCCGTGAGCACGGCGACGGCATAGTCTTGTTCCTCAGCGGTCAGCGGACGGCCGGCGGGGACATGGTGCCACTTCGAGAAGCATCCCCGGCAACAGCATCCCGTGGCGTGCTGGGCCAGGAACACGGGATGGCCCCGCATGGGGGTCTGCTTGCCGTCGTTGGGTATCACGGCTGGGGCCAGGCGCTTCGCCACGAAGTCCCTTGCGTGCTGGCGGATGGTGTCGAGGCCCTTGGCGCGAATGTAGTCGCGGTCTTTCTGCGACAGCCGGAAGCGGCTGCGGAAGGCGGACTGGGCAAGCCGCTCGAACAGGGCGGAGAAGTCGTACGCTTTCTTGGCGGCCTTTGGCGCCGCCTGCGGTTCCTCCTCGGGAAACAGGGATAGCTCTATGTATTTTGGCATGGACATCTCGGATGAAAACGTATAAGGATGGTTCTATATATCTGACAAAACGCTACTTGAGCGAACATGGCCATTATCGGGCGTTGATTTATAGAACCATCCATAATGCAAACATCCCTGCGAGCTTGCCTCGTCGGCTATCTCGCAGGGACATTGCATTAATGGTAATATTAGGTGGGTGGTGATGGATTCGAACCACCGAAGGCAGAGCCAGCAGATTTACAGTCTGCCCCATTTGGCCACTCTGGTAACCACCCTTACCATGTGCTTTCACGCTTGTTGCGCAAAGCGAGTGCAAAGGTAGAATGTTTTGGCGACAATCGTGCACAATCAGCCCGCGAATTTTTAGATTTTAACACTTTTACACAGTTCTTGTCTCCTCATCGTCGCTCTTGGCCGATGGGCGGGATGACAGGCGGCGAGGGCCAAGGAGATCACGCGGGGTGGTGATGCTCTTGGTTTCTCGCCGGTCTGTTAGTATTGTGGATAGGCCGTGCTGGCGTCGCGTGTGGCCATGCACTCCATCTCGATGAGCCAGCCCGGGCGGCACACGGGGGCGTGGACCAGCAGGTAGGGCGTGGCCTGGCGGCCCTCGCGGGCGCCAAACTTCTCGTCGAAGAGGCGGCGCACCACCTCATGGTCAGCGGGGTCGCGCAGGTAGCACACGATGGCGTTGACATCGCCAAAGGCGCAACCGGCCTCGACGAGCAGCGCCTCGACGTTGTCCCACATGCGCTCGCACTGGCGGCGGATGTCGCCCCGGTGGAGGATCTCGCCCTTGTTGTCGATGCTGGCCGTGCCTGAGATGTAGACCTGGCGGCGGTCGCCATAGTCGACATAGCTGCCACGCTCGAAGCTCACGCCATAGTCGCTCGTGCGGTTGAGGTGGTCGGCGGCATAGAGATAGCCCATCTGGCCAGCCTGCAGGGGCGTGACGGCGTAGGCGTCCATCTGCGAGAGCACGCGCGGGTTGGCCTGCCGGCCGCCGATGCCTGTGGAGGCGATGAAGTGGGTCTTGTCGGTGAGGTCCTGGGTGACGAAGACATCGTTGCGCGCCTTCACCACGCCGGCATAGTGGTTGTCGATGTCGTTGACGAAGAACCATGTGCGCACGCAGTTGGCCGCGAGGGTGCATCCCTCGTTGAGCAGGCGCATCACATACTCGTTGAGCAGCAGCTTGGTCTGTCGCTCCGAGTCCTTGGCGAGGTTGGCGCAACTGGCCGTCCACAGGTCGCGGTAGGCGCCGTGACGCACCTCATAGAGCCCGCTGGCGAGGGCGCGTGTGCTGACGGCCGTCATGAGGATGGCCCATAGCGCGATCTTGGAACCGCCGGCCGGTGCCTGCTGGACGACGGAGACGGCGTAGGCGGGGCTCTCCAGCTCGTAGGCCATGAGTTCGTCGGCCTGGTTGGCGGCGTCGCTCAGGAAGTAACGCTTGAAGACGGGCGTTGCCGCAAGTTCCTTGCGTGTGTTCTCAAAGCGATCCATGACGAGGCGGAGCTGCTCGCCATAAGTGAGCGTGCGGCACTCAGCGGCCACACTGATGATGACGTGGTGCTCGCGCACCGCGGTTCCATTGTCGTAGGTGTGGATCTGCACCTCGGTCAATTGGGTAGAAATATGTTGTTCCATGATGATTTGATTTCGCCTAATGGGTAATGGCGCCCTGTGGTGGTCAGGCGTAGGAGTGCATGCCGCTGAGCAGATAGTTGACACCGAAGTAGGTCATGGCGAGCGAGAGGAAGGCCAGTGCCATGAACCAGTGGTAGGGGCGTGGGCGGCGCAGGGCTGGCAAGCTGGCGCCATGGACGGCGACGGCGTAGATCATGAAGGTGATGAGCGCCCATGTCTCCTTGGAGTCCCAGCTCCAGTAGCTGCCCCAGCTGACGTTGGCCCAGATGGCACCGATGAAGATGCCGATGCCCATGGCTGCGAGGGCGGGGTAGAGGAAGAGGCGGCTCAGCGCCTGCAGCTCAGCGCCGTGGCGGGGCATGGCCAGGCCCATGACGGCACAGATGAACGTCAGCGACAGCATGGCGTAGCTCATCATGATGATGCTGACGTGGATGGAGAGTAGGGGCGAGTTGAGCACGGGCATCATCTGCCCGATGGCGGGGTCCATGGCGTTGATGTGGCTCACGAGCAGGAAGAAGCCCGAGAGCAGGAGGCCGAACACCATGACGATGCGGAAGTGCCGTTGGAGGACCAGGGCGATGAGCTCCACAAACCATGCCAGGAGCAGCATCGTCTCATAGCCGTTGCTCAACGGCAGGTTGCCGCTGGCCACCCAGCGCGCCCCCATGCCCACCGTAAGCGCCAGGAATGACAGGCCGAGCAGCACGGCGAGCGACACGTCGGCCGTGCGGCGCAGGCGTGGCGTGACCCATCGTGCCTGCGTCATGCGGCCGATGATGTAGAACAGGGCAATGAAGCCCAGTGTGAGGTTGACCATGAAGAGCACTGTGGCGAAGGGCACGGCGTTGCCCAGGCGCTCGGCCTTGTACTGGGCGGCGCTGGGTAGGCTGCGCCCGCCGAACACCTGCTGGTAGTGCCCCATTTTGTCGATGAACTCGTCGACACGTGCCCAGCGTCCGGCGGCCACATCCTCGGCCATCAGGGGGAAGACCTGGTGGATGTAGAGCGCCTGTTGCGCGCTGATGCCGCGGGGCAGGCTGTCGGTGGGCGCATACCAGGTGGTCGCGCCCTGCGGCGTGGTGAAGGGCAGGAGGTGGAGCGACTGTCCGCTGCGCAGTTCCATGAGCAGCATCAGGCGGTTGTCCACGTCCATGGCTTGCTTGTGGAGCTTGTCGGTGTTGCCCTGGTAGTATTCTTGCACGAGGCGGCCCAATGTGTATTGGCCCATCTGGAAGAAAGTGGTCATCGCGCAATGGCTGCCGGAGAGGCCCAGCTCCTCGCGCAGCTCACTGCCCTTGACGCGGATGAAGGGCTCGTTGGCCCACTGGTCGCCGTAGAAGATCCAGCCGGCGAGCACCTGCTCGGCCGTCAGGCCCTTGTAGGAGCGGGCGCCATAGACCTTCTTGCAGAAGTCGAGCGCATAGGTCTCGACGGGGCAGATGCGGTTGTTGTGGAGCATGCAGAGGCGCCCCAGGCGGTCCGCCGTCTCGCGGGGCACGGTGGGCTGGGCCTGTGAGGGCATGGCTGCCGCGCAGAGCAACGCCACCATGAGCGCCCCCTTGCGCAGGAGCGGACTGCGCAGCACCTGGCGGTATTGGCCCTTGGGGTCGAAAAGCATGAATAAGAGGGAGATGAAGAGCAGGGCATAGCCCGTGTAGGTGACGGGGATGCCCCATGGGTCGCTGTTGACGGCCAGCACCGTTCCGTGGCCGTCGGTGTCGTAGCTCGACTGGTAAAAACGATAGGAACGGTAAGAGAAGATGTTGTTCATCGACACGCGGCCCTCGTGTTGCTGACCGCCGTCAGCCACGGTGAACAGCGAGGCGTAGTCGGCCACGGCTGCCGTGCCGTCGTGGTAGGTGGTCTCAAACTTGTGCAGGCGCAGGCTGAAGGGCAGCATGGCCGTGCGCATGCCGTGGTGGCCGTCGCCCATGACATAGGCGTTAGACGTCTCGCCCTCGCGCAGGTGCATCATGCCTCTTGTGGAGGTGAGGTGCGTGAGCAGGGCTCCCAGCAGGATGATGACCAGCGCGCCATGGAGGGCCCACGTGCCGAAGTGGCGCACGTGGCGCCTGATAAGGTAGGACAAGCCCAGCGCCGTGAGCGCCGCCCAAAGCGCCGTGAACCACCATGAGCCATAGATGGCCGCGTGGGCATAGTCGGTGCCTCGGCTGTTCTCTATCATTGTGGTGGCGGCCATCACCACCAGCAGTGTCACATAGATGAGGGATGTTATCTTCTTGATCATGACAATCTTTGCAGGATGTGTTCGCTATTTGTACTGCAAAGTTACGCAAAATCAGTGATTATCCCCCATTGGAGGCCGGCCAATTGGGGCAAATCATCATTTTTGGGTATGGATGTGCGAGGCGATGATTTTGGCCAGTTGCGCCGCCCCCTTCTCGGTTGGGTGTATGCCGTCTGGCTGCATCATGCCCTCGGTCTCGTCAAACTCCGTGTGTAGGTCGATGTAGTGGAGCTTGTTCTTCTTGGCCACCCGCTGGATGATGGGCATCTCGCCCTTGACGATCACGCTGTCGGAGATGCCCCAGATGTCGCGTGCCCGGATGGGGCTGCACAGGTAGACCTGCGGCTTGGAGGGCAGTCGGCGCAGCGAGTCGACCATCTCCTGGAGGTCCGGTCCGAAGTCGGCCGCATGCTGCCAGTTGTAGTCCTTGGCGTCGTTGGTGCCGAGCTTCACCACCACGATGTCGGGGCGGAAGGCCAGCGCGTCGCGCCATGCCTCCTCACGCATGTAGGGATGGTCGCCCTTGTTGAGCAGGGTGCGCGCCGACACGCCGAAGTTCTTCACATTGTAGCCCTTGCCCAGGAGGCGCTGCAGGGTGGCCGGGTAGCCGCGGCTGTCGCTCATGTCGATGCCCATGCCGTCGGTGATGGAGTTGCCGATGCAGGCCACACGCACGGCTTGCTCACTGGGGGCCGGCAGGGCGCGCAGCCATGCGTCGAGCTCGTCCATCATCTGTTGATGGAAGGCGAACGACGTGTTGAAGCCGAAGCCGTGGCCTCCCGACGGATAAGCGTAGAGCGCGCAGTCGTTGCCGGCACGGCGCATGGCGGCATAGTAGGCCACACCATTAGTGACGGGCGGCACCGCACGGTCGTCGTTGGCCAGGAAGATGGCGGCGGGTGGCGTGAGATGCCTGCGCACCTGCTGGTCATTGCTCCATTGGCGCACCAGCGCCGCGTCTTTCTGTCCCTCTGGGCCGAGGAAGTTGACACACGACCCCTTGTGGGTGACGCGCTCGTCCATCGACACCACGGGATAGAAGAGGATGGAGAAGTTGGGGCGTGCGGCCCATTCGGCGTGGGTGCTCACGGAGGAGGCGAGGTGGCCGCCCGCCGAGAATCCCATGATGCCCACGTCGTAGGGGTTGACGTGCCAGGCGGCGGCCGAGTCTCGCACGGTGGTCATGGCTCGGTAAGCGTCGGTGAGGGGAATGGTGCGGTCGCCCTTGGGCATGCGGTATTCGAGCACGAAGAAGGCGATGCCGCGGCTGTTCATCCACTCGGCCCACTGGTGTCCCTCGTGGTCGACGGCCAGGCGTGAGTAGCCGCCGCCGGGCAGGTCGACGATGGCGCGCCCTGACGGATGGGTGGGCAGGTAGGCGGTGAGGCGAGCGCCCTCAGCCGAGGTGAGGACCAATCGGCGCGCGGTGGATGATTGGGGTGTGGGCTGTGCCGAGCACGACAGGCACAAGGCCAATAGGAGCAGGGACAAGATGTGTTTCATGTTATACTGATGATGGATGTTATTCGTGTGAAGGATGGATGTTATTCGGGTGACGGCTGTTATTCAGGTGATGGCTGTTATTCAGTCGATGGGAGGTCAGCGCTCTTCGGGCATCACGGCGTTGCGCCATTCCTCTTCCGTTGCGCCATTCATTTTCTTGGGTTTCTTGATGTCGGCGCTCCGTGTGGTCTCCATCGGTATGGTCGGACCTTGGTAGCCCAGGTTGCTGAGCTGGTTGTCGATGAGCAGGCGCAGCCAGTTGCCGGCATCCGTGGAGATGCGGTGCTCCTCCCACACGGTATGGAGCGGCTGGCCCTGGTGGGCGGCGTTGTGGCTGTCGTAGGCCTCGCCGTTGTCCAGCACGAGGTTGTCTGACGTGGCGATGGTGTAGAAAGGCGTCGACTGGTCGGGCGTGTGAAGGATCACCTTGCGGACGGGTATGCCCGCCAGGTGGGCGTGCGGGTTGGCGCGCCGCTCCCTTATCTCCTTGTTCACCCGACCATAGCGGCTGATGTCGCGTGGCACCCAATAGATGTGCTCCACCCGGTTTCGGTTGTGCTGCCAGGCAGCCGTTGCCAGCAGGATGTGGTTGCCGTCGCCCGCGTCCATCACCTGGATGGTCTCGCTTTTCTTCATGTCGAGATACTCCCTTTGGGCGGCATTCATCCCTTTGGCCGTATCAGCCTGTTGCATGACAATCGTGTCCGTGACATTCGTGACATGCGGTGGCGTCCGGGCGGCGTCTGCCGAGGTTGCCGCAACAAAGGCCAAAGGAGCCGCGAGCAAAAGGAGGATGCGCCAGGCGGCGCCGACGTTATGGTTTGGATTTGTCATCGTCTCATTTTTTTGTTTTTTCAATGAAGCTCACTTCGACTATGCGTAGCTCGGTCTTGCCTTCGGCCGCCGTGAAGCGGTCGAGCGCATTGGCGTTGCTGCCAGCCAGCTCCTTCACGTCGCCCAGCTTGCCACTGTCTTGGCTGGGCGCCAGCATCTTGATGGTCACCTTGTCGGTGCGCACGGGCTTGTCGATGTCGATGTGGACATGGCCGAGGGTGGGATAGGCCAGGCCCTTCCACACCAGGCGTTTGCCCTCATAGATGGCAAGAGGATAGACCTTGTTGCGCCAGCCCGTCAGCTTGGATGGGGACGCGGAACGCCTCCGCCTCGTTCCATGCGTGTGGCAAGGTGACGCGTTGCCAGGCATGGTCGTCGTAGTCTGTCGCCTCGGCTCCGTGGATGTCGCCCAGTGCGAGCAGCCAGCCACTGTTGAAGTTGGCCTTCTGTCGGTTGCCGCTCCATGCCCTGGTTGTGGGCAGTGCGAGCAGGCACCAGAGGCACAGTGCGAGTAGGGATAGGTTGTTTCGCATAGAGAGTCATGAATGATGATAAACCGCCGGTGCATCTACGCACGCGGCGGTTTATCCCGTTGGTTGTCATTTGCCGGTGGTCGTGGCGGGTGGGGCAAGAGCCTTTCCCATTGCCGCCACGACCCTCAGCATGTAGTCGGGTGACAGACGGCTCAGCGCTTGTTCACCTTGTAGGTTCTTCCGTTCTCCTTCACGACATACACGCCGGCTGGCAACTTGTCGAGGTCGTCGCCCATGCGCTTGCCGTCGAGTGAGAAGATGAGGCGTCGCGATGTGCCGTCGGCGTTGACGCCATAGATGCCAGTGTTGACGGCAATCTTCAGCACGCCGTTGGCAGCGCACAGTCCGGAGGCGTCCCACATCAGTCCGGCGGGCAGCGTGGGCAGGCTCACCTTGGGCTTGCCTGCAAACTTCCCCGCAGTCCAGAGCACGATGCTGTCGCCCACGGCCGGCGTGTAGCGGTCGCTCAGCTTGACGATGACCGAGTCGTTGATGGTCAGCGTTCCGCCCACCTCAAGATACGAGCGGCTGCTGGCTTGGTTGCGGTTGTTGGTGATGGTCAGCTCCAGCCGTCCCTTCGGTATGTTCAGGTTGCCCACCGTGCGTATGCCGCCATAGTGGTTTCCGTAGTACGTGCCGGGCGCCAGTGTGCCGCCGTTGACGGTGAGGCTCTGCAGCTTGCCGCGTCCCTGCACCAGTCCCGAGTCGGTGACGGTGACGAGAGCCGTTCCGGTGAGCAGCGTCTTGAAGTTGCTGTCGTCGAGGCGCAGCTCTCCTCCGGCTATGGTCACGGCGCCGATGCTGGCCTGCGCGTTGGTCGAAGCGAGGTTCCAGACACCCGATCCCACCTTGCGCACCCTGGCGCCGGTGATCTGCAGTGTCGTGGCCTTGAGCATCTCTTCGTTGAGCGCGCCGATGGTCAGCAGGCCTGTTCCGTTGATGACGCCCTCACCCTTGACGTGTCCGATGGACATGGAGTAGCTTCCGGCCTGGAAGGTGGTGCCGCTGCTCACCTGCAGTGTGGCCTTGGGCAGACCGTAGTTGTTGTCCCAGCTGAAGCTTGGGTCGTATGAGCTGCGCTTCTCCTGACCGGCTATCACCGTGCCCTCGAAGGCGCTCCAGTCGCCCGTGATCGGGTTGCGGGGACCAGCCGCATAGACATAGAACGATCCCTTGCCCAGCAGCTTGCCCTTGTAGTCGCATCGCGGATCCATCCAGAAGTTGCCCGTCACCCTCTCGGGCACGACGAATGTGCTGTTGTTGGTGCTGAAGGATCCCATGGTGTTGCTGTCATAGACCTTCGTTCCCGAGCCCGTGAAGCGTATGGTGTCGGCATTGGTGCCGTCGAAGAGGTTGACCGTTCCGCGCTCCACGTTGAGGCAGCTCAGCGAGCTGGCTGCGTCGAGCGAGAGCGTTCCTGTGCCACGCTTGGTAAGGGCGTGCCGCCCGTTGGTTGAGACGAAGCCCGTCTTCATGGTGAGAAAGGCGTTGGTCGCCACGTCGATGGCCGCGTCGTCGCTGGCCACACGTATGGTCTGCTTGTTGATGGCGTTGGCCGTGACGCCCAGCGTGGCGTCGCCCGACAGTTCGATGCGGTTGCTGATGCCGCCCAGTGCGCCGTATTCCTGTCCGTCGCTGTTGGCCAGGCTGGCCACGTTGAGCTTGCCTCCCATGACACGTGTGGTGCCCACGAAGCGGTTGACGTTGTTGATGCTGACCGTGCCGGCGCCTGTCTTGGTGAGGTCGGCGGTGCCGATGATGCTGTCGCCCGCCAGTGTGTAGTTGAGCGAGTCGTTGTCGAATGTGAGTGCGGCCACTTTCACGGGTTGCTTGATGGTGATGTCGGTGCGTGTCGCGTTGTCGCCAAAGGTCACCTGGTCACCGCTCACAAACTTGTCCTTCAGTCCGCCGACGGTGAAGTTCTCGGTGGTCAGGAGGTCCCAGTTGCCGTCCTCGTCGCCTTGCCACTCCACGGCTGCGGCGTCACGCTGGTCGGCGATGGTGATGCATATCTTGCCGTCGGCGACGCTGAGCGCCGCTTTCTGGTTGTTGATGCCGTCGATGGTGATGTCGTTGATGTCGCCCTGGATGTCGGCCACGTCAGCCAAGACGTATGTGCCCGCCTCCAGGCGGTCCTTGCCGTTGAGGTAGGTGGGATGGATGGCGAAGACCGGCGCGCTGTATTGGGGTCCCTGGCTCCAGTCCTTCTTCTCGATGACGAGCGTCTTGGCGGTGAGTCGGTCTGCCGTCTTGGTGTTGTCGTCGATGTCGAACACCACGCGCGCTCCGAAGCCGAGCTTCAGCGAGTCGATGGTGACCGTGCCCACGTGGTTCTCACCGCCTGGCCGCAGGATGGCGCCGTAGTCCATGCTGACGCCCACCTGGAAGTTGCCACCGTCGGAGTTGAGCTCCGCGAAGCGGTTGAGCCAGACGTGTGACTGCTGCATGGTGCCGTCGAAGCGCAGCGTGCCGAACCACACGTCGGTGGGGCCCGTGTAGGTCTGTGTGACGGCTGGCATGACGAGCGTACCCTCGCCCTGCTTGGTGACGCGCGTTGTGCCCGAGAAGGCGGCGCCTGTCAGCGTGTGCGTATAATAAGAGGTGGTGATGTTGTTGTTGTTGTCGTGTCCCTGCGTCCATGATGGGGCGACATCGAAGAACACCTCCGGCTGCGCGCCCTCGGCCACGGTGACGGTCATGTCGGCCGTCTCGGCCATGATGACCTGCTTGCCGTTGAGGTCTGTGGTGATGGTGCCGCCGCTCTTGACCTCGGTCTTGCCGTTGGTGGTCTCAGGAGGTGGCGCCACGGTGATGCCCTCGAGCTCTCCGACGAAGTAGGACACGTGTGGCGGCTGGTTGTAGCCGTTCATCTGTGTCTGCATGGCGTTGCGGTACTGCTTGTCTGAGAGCAGTGTGGCCATGCGGTACTTGGTGGGAATGTTTGTGGTGTAGATGCGCATGTCGCCGTCGGCGGTGCGCGCCACGATCTCCTCTCGCCAGTCGCCGAAGATGTCGGCCTGCAGGCAGGGTGTGGCCTTGGTGCTGTTGTTGGTCAGCGCGCCGGTGAGCGTGATGAAGCTCTGGTCCTCATACTTGTGTATGCTGGCTCCGTCGTTGTCCTCGTCGAGGAGGTCGCCGTCCCAGTAGATGCGGAAGACGTTGCCGTACCAGTATCCGCTGGGCAGTCCCTCGGCGTGCTTGGCTGTGACGGCGCTGATGGCCTGGTCGTGGGCCGACGAGCCGATGGCTCCCGGCACGCGGTTGGTGAAGTTGGCGAACATGCATCGTCCGTCGTCGCTGCCCCCCGCGAGACGGTAGAGCACCTTCGACGTGGTGGCGTCGCGGTAGTTGTTGGCTGGTTGCGACTCGTTGCAGGCATAGACCTGCAGTCCCTTGCGGTAGGGGTCAAACTGTCCCACGTGGTGCGCGTCGCCATGTCCGAGGCCGGATGTGGAGAGGCCCTTTCCGTTGTCGTCGATGACCATGGATCCGAAGACGATCTCGTCGCGCCCGTCGAGGTCCACGTCGGCGATGGAGTAGTTGTGGTATCCTTGTCCGTACCATGCCGATCCGGGGTTGTTGTTGTTCCAGCGCCAGCGCACGGAGAGCTGGTGCGTCTGCGGGTCGACGTCGAGGGCTATCATCTTGTGGCGTGTGTAGATGCCGCGGGCCAGGAAGATGCTGGGCTTGCGCCCGTCGAGGTAGGGCGCGCCGAAGAAGAACTTCATCGAGCGGTGCCCGTAGTTGTCGCCCCAGGCCGTGTTGAGGTCGCTCTCGCCTGCCTCAAAGCGCTTCAGCGGGAAGTCCTCGACGACATAGGGCTTGCCCGTCTGTCCGTTCATGTAGACCAGGTATTCGTCGCCCTTGCTGAGGAACTGGTAGACGCTGCCTCGATAGTCTTTCGATGCGTCGCCCACGGTGTAGGTGGTGCCGTCGGCCAGGTGTATGACGCTGTTGTCCTGCAGGCGCGCCACGCACTCGGCCACGCCGTCGCCGTCCCAGTCGTAGGCCATGATGTTGATCTCGTTCTGCTGGAAGTCCCACATGTTGGGTCCGCAGTCGATCCACCAGAGTAGCGTTCCATCGAGCTTCTGCACCTCGATGCGCGCGAAGTCTTTCTGCGAGGTGTTGTTGGGGTCCTGTACGGTGAAGATCTGCTTGGTGATGAGCTCCATCTCACCGTCTCCGTCGACGTCTCCGATGGTGGCGTCGTTGGGCTCATACTGGTTGGAGATGTCGGTCTTCCCGTCGTTGGAGATGCGCTTGGGCTTCTTCACCTCCAGCCAGTTGTTGCTGAGGTTGTAGCCCGCCTTGCTTGCCGGGCTCTCCTGCCCGTTGTGCACCGCCTTGACGGTGTATTGGCTCTCGATGGACCCGTTGGGGTCGGTGTAGTTGGAGACGGTGAGCGGCTTGTCGTTCACCTTCACGCCGTCTCGGTAGAGGTCGTAGGTGGTGCCGTAGTACTCGTCGGCGTTGATGCGCCACGAGCAATACATGCCACTGGCCTGCTTGACGGCGATGAGCCCTCTGTCGAGGTTGTCAAACTGCCTCTGGGCGAAGCTCGTCAGCGAGCTGCAGGCCATGAGGAGCGTGACAGGAATGATTTGTTTGTTCATGTTCTTTCGGTAGATTGTTATGGTTTGTTTGCAAAGTTAATGTTTTTTGCGCAAATGGCCAAACGCTGCGTCGCGCCGTGGCGCGTGTCAGTTGCCGTCGGGCTTGGCCGTCTCGTAGATGGGTGCGGGATACCAGGTGAAAGCCTTTGGGTCGTCGGGCTTTGCCGGGTCGAAGTCTTTCCATTCGGGCCGCAGGTGGCTGGCGATGGGGAGGGCGAGCGCCTTGATGCCCATGACCACCATCTTGGCCACCTCGTAGGCCCCATAGGGGTTGAAGTGGGTGTTGTCTGCGAGCGCCTGCGCCTGTCCGGGGAAGGTGTTGGCCGGGTAGTGCACGAGGGCCTGCGTGCTGCCCTCGTAGCCGAGCGTCTCGAAGAAGGTGCGTGTCATGTCGTGCAGCTCGATGACGGGCACGCCCTCGCGGCGCGCCACGGCGCGCATGGCGTCGGGGTAGTCTCCGTGTGTCTCCAGGATGTGCTGGTGGTCTTTGTCGAAGGCGCGCCGCTGTGTGGGCGTGCAGAAGACGACGGTGCCGCCCTTCTGCCGCACGCGGTCGACGAAGATCTTGAGGTTGTGGCTGAAGTTGTACCAGGCGCCCATGCCCGCTCCGCGCTCCTTCTGGTCGTTGTGCCCAAACTCGCAGAAGACGTAGTCGCCCCGTCGGAGGTGTGCCAGGATGTAGTCGAGGCGTCCCTGTGCCAGGAAGGTGGCCGCCGTGAGGCCGCTCTCCGCGAGGTTGCACACGGCCACGCCCTCGTCCCACCAGCGTGGCACCATCTGCCCCCATGAGGCCCATGGCTCGCGGCTCTGGTCCACGACGGTGGAGTTGCCGCAGAGGAAGACGGTGGTGGCGGTGGTGTCGGGGTCGATGGTGATGCGGCTCACGGCTGGCTGGTCGCCGTTGAACTCGAGCGTGAGGCGGTCGTCCCAGTGCAGGTAGTCGCGCTCGCGGTCCTTGATGCGCACGCTGTGGCTGTTGTCGATGCGCGGGCTGCGCTTGTTGACGGTGAAGGTCACCGTGCGCTGCTCGCGTCGGCGTGTGGCCGTGGCGTCGACCATCAGTCGCCTGTTCTCGGCGCGCACGGTGGTCACGGCGGCGTGGCTGCGGCTGCCGAGGGTGACGCTGACGCGGTAGTTGCCGTCGGGCACCCTCACGCTGAAGAAGAAGGGTGCCTTGCCGCCCTTCACGGGCGTGTCTGCCACGTCGTAGCCGTAGCCCGTGGCGTCGGAGTAGCGTGGCTGCGCGCATGTCATGTCGAAGTCGAAGTGCTGGGCGTGGGCCTGCAGCGAGGCGGCCAGCAAGAGTGCGTATAATAATAGGTGTCTCATGTCGGTTGTCGTTGTCCTGTCGGTTATTGTTCTTGGAGCTTGTTGCCGTTGACCTTCACGTCGGTGACCTTGGCCCCCGTGATGACGGTGGGGTCGAAGGCTCCCTGCTTGTTGGTCACGTCGATGTCTGAGAAGGAGAAGTCGCGGAGCTGGTACTTGTCCGAGAGGCCCACGTCGAAGAAGTTGTCGCAGTCCATGCGGATGCCATCGACGCGTATGTCGTTGCAGGTGGAGAGGGGCATGTCGTCGCGGTCGCCGGGCTTGAAGAACTGTGTCCAGGGCCTCACCACGATAAACGAGCGCGTGCGCCCGGTGATGTTCTGCACGCTGACAAACTCATAGTGCTGCGGCGTGTCGGGGCGCATCTTCAGCCAGAGCACGCGGTTGACCCGTCCGGCATGGCAGTCGCGCAAGATGATGTTGTGGTCCATGAGGCTCTCCGAGCCGAGCGTCAGGCAGCCGTGTACCACACCATAGCGGCACCGCTCGATGAGAATGTTGCTGTTGGGCCCGTTGGTGGTGTCGCGGTCGGCCCATGTGCCCTTGCCGCCCTTCAGCGCCACGGCGTCGTCGTTGACGCTCATGTAGCAGCCGCTGACCAGCACGTCGTGGCAGGCGTCGATGTCGATGGCGTCGCTCGACGGTGCCTTCAGGCCCTCGGTGGGCGAGTAGATGTGCGCGCGGAGGTAGCGCACGTGGTGGCTCTTGTAGAGGTGGTTGGTCCAGAAGGGACTGTTGATGAGGCTGACGTCCTGCACGGTGACGTTGCTCGACCGCGAGATGTAGACCAGCCGCGGCCGCTGCTCGTCCTTGTTGGTGCACTGTGGGTTCCACTGCCTGCGCAGCCAGAACTGTCGCCAGTAGTGGTGCCCGTTGCCGTCGATGGTGCCGGGTCCGCTGATGACGAAGCCGTCGAGGCCGTCGGCGTTGACGAGCGCGGCGTAGTAGGCGCAGGTCTCTCCCTCGATGCGTGTGGTGCGTATGTCGAAGTCCTCGATGCGGTCGGATCCTTTCAGACGTCCTCCGCGCTCGATGAGCAGGTGTGTGCCCTGCCGGAAGTAGAGGCTGCCCGATAGGAAGGTGCCCTGCGGGATGACCACCACGCCGCCGCCCTCATGGGCGCAACGGTCGATGACGGCCTGCAGGGCGTCGGTCTGCACGCGTGTGGAGTCTGTCGAGACGCCATAGTCGGTGACCACATAGTGGCGGCCCAGCAGACTCATGTCGACCGACGTGGTGTCGGCGAACCAGGGGGCCATCACCGTGCCGTCGGGCCACAACTGTTTCTTCTTCGCGGCCGCGAGGGAGGTGGCGGCGAGCCACACGAGGGAGAGGGCGAGGAGTCTTCTGAGGTTCATGGTTGTCAGGTGGGTTGCAGGATTGTTCATGTCAATGTTTTGTGCAAAGATACTGGCTTTTATCTGAAAACGTCGTGTGGAATTTGATTTTAAACCTTTGATTTTTGGCAAAAGGGTGCCATGTCTCGCTCGGCCAGTCGGCGCACCGTGGCGGCCAGCCGGTCCTTGGCCACGTCGGGGCGCATGGCCTCGGCCAGCGGCGTGCCCGGCGGATTGATGCAGGCCACGCGGGCAAAGCCGGCGGCGGTGAGCCTGTCGGCGTCGGCCACACGCCCGGCCACGAGCCACACGGGCACGCCGCGGCGTCGGCTGGCCGCCAGCACCTCCTGCGGCAGCTTGCCCATGAGCGTCTGGGCGTCGGCGGAGCCCTCGCCGGTGACCACGGCCGTGGCCCCCTCGAGCAACGCGTCGAACCGGGTCATGCGGAGCAACAGGCGCGCCCCCGACTCGGCCCGTGCGCCCAGGCACTGCATGAAGGCGTAGCCCAAGCCGCCGGCCGCCCCCGCACCGGGGCGCTCCGAACAGTCGTGGCCGAAGTGGCGGGCGGCGATGCGCGCAAACTGGGCGGCGCGCCGGTCGAGCAGGGCCACCATGGCGGGCGTGGCGCCCTTCTGCGGACCGAAGACGGCGGCGGCGCCCTGTGGGCCGCACAGGGGGTTGGTGACGTCGCAGGCGAGCGTGAACGTGCACTGGCCGAGCGTGCCGCGGAGGGCGTCGTCGAGCGTGCCGTGGGGTGACAGCCGGTCGACGAGGGCGCGGAGCATGCCCAGTCCGGCGTCGCTGGTGGCCGTGCCCCCCAGGCCCACGACAAAGTGGCGGTGCCCCTGGCTGACGGCGTCGGCGATGATCTCGCCCGCGCCGTAACTGGTGGCGAGCAGGGGGCGGCGCTCCTCGGCGGTGAGGCGCGCCAGCCCACAGGCCTGCGCCACCTCCACCACGGCCGTGCCGTCGGGCAGCAGACCATAGGCGGCGTCGACGGGGCGCATCAGGGCGTCGTGGACGCGGACGCGAACCTGGCGCCCACCCGTGGCCGCCACCAGGGCGTCGACCATGCCCTCGCCACCATCGGCGACGGCGACGGCTGTCGTCTCGGCGCAGGGCACGGCTTCACGCAGGCCCCGCATGGCGGCCGCCTCGGCCTCGGCGGAGGTGAGACAGCCCTTGAACGAATCGATCGCAAAAAGGATTTTCATGTCATCGTGTCTTGGTTGTGGTTGCCCATCACTCTGTGGATAGGCCATGGCAAAAATAAGCATAATATCTGAGACGGCGCGCGCCGGGTTGCGCTTTTCTTGTGCCTCGATGCCGCGTTGTCACGGATTTTCTGAAAAAACGGGGCTCTCGGCGCCACACCTTCTAGAGAGGGAAAATGCCACTTTTGCCCCTTTTCGGACCGGTCGGGCAGGGGTCGGAAGGGGCTTCGGACGGTTTTGGATGGAGATTTGTGCCTAATCTACCCATGATATGTGCCAAATCATGAGACGATTCGTGCCTAATCTACTCGTGATATGTGCCTAATCGCAGGACGATTAGGCACATATTGCAAAACCCGCAAGGCTCGGAAAGTTTTCATTTTTGTCTTTTTCTTCGTAACACCCTTGCAGTCAAGCGATTGTAAAAAATGTGAAAAATAGCGCGTATTTGGGGGCGTCGGACACCTTGCTGACAAATATCGCCTGTTTTTCGAGGGTGATTGTCCGATTGTTTCATATCTTACGCTCGGTGGCTCCGCATTCGGCGGCCGCCTGCCGCCATGCAAGTGGCGCGGAAAAATCGGTGTCCGGCCGTTCTCGAAATGCCACAAAATGCGTACCTTTGCAACCGCATTTTGGGATTAACAGAATAACGACACGATTATGGTAAAAGGATTGGGCAGCCTGCTGGCGCTGGCTGTCGGGACATTTCTGCTGGGCATGGCCGAGTTTGTGATGGAGGGCATACTGCCCGACTTGGCCAGTGACCTGCGCATCAGCATACCGCAGGCGGGCCATGCCATCTCCATCTACGCCCTGGGCGTCTGCGTGGGCGCCACGTTTCTCATCGCCCTCCACAAGTTGCGGCCCAAGCACATCCTCCTGGGCCTGCTGACGCTGGTCCTCGTCGGCGCGCTGCTCTCGGTCACGGCGCAGAGCTTCTGGTGGCTCATGGCGGCGCGCTTCATCAGTGGCCTGCCGCACGGCGCCTACTACGGCGTGGGCACCATCGTGGCCTACCGACTGGCCGACGAGAACCACAAGACGCGGGCCGTGTCGATCATGTGTGCCGGCATGACGTTTGCCAACCTGCTGGGCAACCCCGTGGCCACGCTGCTCTCGGGCGAGCTGTCGTGGCGGCTGGCGTTTGCCGTCATCGCCGCGGGCAGCGTGGTGGCGCTGGCGCTCGTGGCGAGGGTCATCCCCGACCTCGACCCCCTGCCCGACACGGGCTACAAGGGGCAGTTCCGCTTCCTGCGGCATCTCGACCCGTGGCTCATCATCCTCGCCACGATGTTTGGCAACGGGGGCATCCTGGCGTGGTACAGCTACATCTCGCCCGCGCTGGTCGGCGAGGGCGGCCTGTCGGCTCCGTGGCTGCCGCTCTATATGGCCTTCGCCGGACTGGGCATGGTCATCGGCAACCTGCTGAGCGGCTGGATGTCGGACAAGTACAAGGCGGGCCTCACGGCCTCCGTGCTGCAGGCGGTGGCAGGCGTGGCGCTGCTGCTCATCTTCTTCACCGTGGCCCATGGCTATGTGCACCTGGCCCTGATGTTCGTGTGCTGCGGATGCCTCTTCGGCATGGGCACCCCCGAGCAGCTGCTCATCATCGAGCATTCCAAGGGGGGCGAGATGCTGGGCGGCTGCTGCATACAGATCGCCTTCAACTTCGGCAACGCGGCCGGCGCCTTCCTCGGCGGACTGCCCATCAGCTGGGGCATGGGCTACGCCTGGCCGGCCATGGTCGGCTTCCCCTTTGTCGTCATCGGCTTCCTGCTCCTCCTCACGTTCCACAGGAAATATGAGTGACACGCTCGAAAGCAGCGTGAAATTCACATCCGAAAGTAGAGAAGAATAATTGTCGACTGTTGTGACGATTTTTAACGAAAGGATGTGTGGTATTCAAGTTTTTTGCATTATCTTTGCCCCTATCGTAACGCGTGGGCTGGCTGGGCGTGGCGAACGCCATGGCCAGCCCACTCGCATCAACCCTTAATCTCTAACTAAACCATTATGGAAGAACAAAGAACAACGAAACCATACGTCATCGGTCTCGACCTGGGCGGCACCAATGCGGTGTTTGGCATCGTCGACGCGCGTGGGGAAATCAAGGCCACAACGGCCGTCAAGACAAAGGCTTATGACAATGTGAACGACTTCGTGGACGCCTCCATGGATGTGCTCCACATCATCATCGAGCAGGTGGGCGGCATCGGCACCATCAAGGCCATGGGCATCGGGGCGCCCAACGGCAACTATTACACGGGATGCATCGACTTTGCGCCCAACGTGCCCTGGGCCCACAATGGCTCGGTGCCCCTGGCGCAGATGTTCTCCGACAGGCTCGCGGGCATACCCGTCGGACTGACCAACGACGCCAACGCCGCCGCCATCGGCGAGATGACCTACGGCGTGGCGCGCGGCATGAAGAACTTCATCATGATCACCCTCGGCACCGGCGTCGGCTCGGGCATCGTGGTCGACGGCAAGGTGGTCTATGGCAGCGACGGCATGGCCGGTGAGCTCGGCCACGTCATCGTGCGCCGCGAGAACGGGCGACCCTGCGGCTGCGGACGCTGCGGCTGCCTGGAGACCTACTGCTCGGCCACGGGGGTGGCGCGCACCGCACGCGAGCTGCTCGAGACCACCGACACGCCATCCGTCTTGCGCGACATGAAACCGGAGGACATCACGTCGCTCGACGTGTCGATAGCCGCCTCGAAGGGCGACGAGCTCGCCAAGCACATCTATGAGTTCACAGGGACCATCCTGGGTGAGGCTTGCGCCAACTTCACCGCCTTCTCCTCGCCAGAGGCCTATGTCTTCTTCGGCGGACTGGCCAAGGCGGGTGACCTGCTGATGAAGCCCCTCATCAAGAGCTACGACGAGAGCGTGCTCAAGATCTATAGGGGCAAGGCGAAGTTCCTGCTGAGCGGCCTCGACGGCGCCGCTGCCGCAGTGCTCGGAGCCAGCGCCATCGGCTGGGAGCTGTGAGCAATGACCGCGGGGCGAAGGGCCTATTGGGCCTGGCCCAGTAGGCCCATCGCCCCCCCCCTAAAAATAATCTGCAAATCTCTTGGCCCTTTCGACAGGATGTCGTAACTTTGCAGACGATAAAGCATCAAGAGTTGCCGCATTGGGCACACCAACCGAGCGAAACCATGAAGATAGCCACGGTGGTAAAATGATGCGTAAGGTTTAACTTAAAAACATATCTTTATGAAGGCTTACTTCTTTTCTTCGCCCCAAGTGGATCAGCAGGTCCAGCGTGTCATCAACGACTATTGCGACGGTTTTCGCCAGAAGACCGACGAGGAGCTCCATGCCATCGTGGCGCGTGAGCGCGGCTGCCGTGGCTGGACGTCGCGACGCAGCCACTTCCTCTACGCCCTCCGCCAGGTGTGCGCCGAGCGCCACCTTGACTTTTGCTGGGACGACGGCGAGCTGTGACCCAGCCCGACGATAAGGCCAATATTGAATGATGGTGTTTCAAAAAAAATGTGTACCTTTGCAACGTCCAATTTTGTTGTCAATGGAAATAATACCAACAATAGAAACATATCCTATGAAGAATAAGATTTTGGCCTTCCTCGGTGGAATGGCATTGGCGCTGGCAGTCGCCAGTTGCGGTTCGAACAAATCGGTCACGGCACCCGCAGCCCCCGACAGTGCGCAACCCACGGTGGCAGAGACACCCGCTGAGGTGACGGCCGACGCCAACGCCAGCCGCGAGTTTGTGACGGTGAAAGAGGCCGCCGACGTGGTGCTGGGCCGCACGGACCTGAAAGCCGTGGCCACACAGTATGGCTACAAGCGCCTGGACGGGTATGCCGTCTACCGCCTCGACAGCTACGACACCATGCTCTACAAGAACTGCCAGCCCGCCAAGAAGATGGGCAAGGGTGTCTACGCCGACACGCCGAAGCCGCTCAGCAAGGGCACGTCGAGCTATGTGGCCGCCAAGGGCGACGTGACGATCGGCGTGTTCAACCAGAAAGCCTACGACAACCTCGTGGCGCAGGTGAAGAACGGCGGCTTCCGCCTCGTGGAGCAGGGCTATGAGGACCACTACACCAACGGACAGGTGGACGTCTACTGCTATGCCCAGCGCCGCACGGTGAGGATTGGCAAGGCCACCAACGAGTGATACAACAAGACCGTCAGACCATGAGCCTTTTCCAATCCAAGAAAAACGAGGGCAAGGCGCTACGCCTCGTCCGCGACTATGCGGTCATCACCATTGCCATGCTGATGGGGGTGCTGGGCCTCAACCTCTTCCTGCTGCCCAACCAGATCACGATGGGCGGCATCATGGGTGTGGCCTCCATCGTCTACTGGGGGCTGGGCATACCCGCGCAAAACACCTATTTCGTGCTCAACGCCGTGCTGCTTATTGCCGCGCTGCGCGTCTTGGGATGGCGCTTCTGCGCCAAGACCATCTACGGCGTCATCGTGTTCACGGCCGGCTCCACGTTGCTGCAGGGCGTCATGCCGCCCGACCTGCACCTCTTGGCCGACCAGAAGTTCATGGCTTGCATGGTGGGCGCCGTCTTTATGGGCACCAGCGTGGGCCTGGGGCTCTCGGCTGGCGGCTCCACGGGCGGCTCCGATGTCATCGCAGCCATGGTGCACAAGTATCGTGATGTGTCGCTCGGACATATCATCCTCTTCTGCGACTTGGCCATCATCACATCCTCGTACGTCGTGCTGCGCGACTGGGAGAAGGTGCTCTACGGCTACGTGTTGCTCTTCATCATCTCGTTTTGCGTCGACCATGTGGTCAACTCGTTGCGCCGCAGTGTGCAGTTCTTCATCATCTCCGACAAGTATCAGGAGATAGGCGAGGCCATCAACAAGATTGCCGACCGCGGATGCTCCACGCTCAATGGCAACGGCTTCTACACGAAGAAGGGCATCAAGGTCATCTTCTGCATAGCCAAGAAGAGCGAGTCGAGCTTCATCTTCGACCTTATCGACGAGATAGACCCCAACGCCTTCGTGGCGCAGTCGGCCGTCATCGGCGTCTACGGCCAGGGCTTCGACCGCGTCAAGGCGCGCCGGAAGATCAACCTCCAGGAGATCAAGGAGAAGATCGGGGAGTAGACATATTTTGTCTCGCTCGAATTTGTACTATAGCCCCGTAGGGTAGGGTGTTCAAAATCCGAATATTTTACGGACATGACTTTTGCTAAATTTCACGACTTAAGTTGTTGTGATTGAGATTTTTATATTTGCAAATTATAGCAAAATATGATCATTTCTAATTTGCATACGAAAAAGCGTCACTTTTGTTGTATGTCCCCGAAGGGGGCTAACTGTGCATAACCGCGGGTGACCGAAGGGAACCTGCGGTTATACGATACTGCTTAAAGCGTCCTCGAAGAGGGCGAACACG
>CAVBFJ010000034.1:0-36298 GCA_963594895.1 bacterium
AACTGAAGCAAATGCTTCCCTATTATTATCAAAAAACTCGCGAGTGAAGAACTTGCGAGTTTTTTGATAGGCAAGGCGTCCGTTTTCGGATGGTTACTTATGTTGTGGTTCTGTTCAGAACGATTACTTGCTCTTTAAGGCGTTGAGGCTCTCTTGAATGGTGGCAATCTTCTCTTCGGCGTCGCTTTGCTTCTTGCGTTCGCGCTCGACAACGGCTTCGGGTGCATGAGCCACAAAGTTGTCGTTGGCCAGCTTTTTCTTGACGCCTGTCAAGAAGGCCTGCAGGTGCTCTAGGTCCTTCTCGAGCTTGGCAATCTCTGCGTCAACATCAATCAAGTCGCCCACGGGAACGGCAAACTCATCTGTGCCCACCATGAAGGCGCTGGTGTCTGCAGCCTTGCTATCGATGGAGGTGAATGCCTTGAGGTTGGCCATCTTTGTGATGATGTCGGCGAAGGCGGCATAATGGTTTTCACCGACTATCTGCAGCTCCAGTTCCTTCTTGGGAGCAATCTGCTTTTGGCTGCGTACTGAGCGCACGCCAGCTACAATCTGCTTGACGTTCTCAATGGCTGCGCACAGATGCCCCTCCTCCTCAGTGGGCATGCCAAGGGCTAGTTGTGATGTCATGATGCTCTCTCCCTCTTTGCGGTCGCCTAAGTGTTGCCAAAGCTCCTCAGTGATAAACGGCATGAACGGATGGAGCATCTGTAGCAGTGTCTCGAAGAAATTGAGTGTGGCCTCGTAGGTGACTATGTCGATGGGTTGAGCCTGGCCGTTCACATAGGCAGGCTTCACCATTTCCAGGTACCAGGCCGAGAACTCGTCCCAGAAGAGACGATAAACGGTCATTAGGGCCTCGGAGATGCGGTAGGTCTTAAATTGTTCGGTGAGCGTCTTGCCCGTCTCTTTCAGCTTCGCGGTGAACCACGCTACTGCAACCTTCGCCGAGGTGGGCTGCTCAGCGTCGGCTGTCTGCCAGCCCTCCACCAGTCGGAACGCATTCCAAATCTTATTGTTGAAATTACGGCCCTGCTCGCATAGTGTCTCGTCAAACAGGATGTCATTGCCGGCAGGGGCGGAGAGCATCATGCCCATGCGCACACCATCAGCACCATACTTGGCGATAAGTTCCAGGGGATCGGGGGAGTTGCCCAGGCTCTTCGACATCTTACGACCTTTCTTGTCGCGTACGATGCCTGTGAAATAGACATGGCGGAAAGGCATCTTTCCACGATATTCGTAGCCGGCCATGATCATGCGAGCCACCCAGAAGAAGATGATGTCGGGACCCGTTACCAGGTCTGATGTGGGATAATAATAGTTGATTTCCTTGCTGTCCGGATCGAGGATGCCATTGAATAGGGAGATGGGCCACAACCAACTGGAGAACCAAGTGTCGAGACAGTCGGGCTCTTGCTCAAGGTCGGCAGCTGTCAGCGACGGGTTCTTCTCTTGTGCCATCCCTAAGGCCTCCTCAGCTGTCTCGGCGACGATGAAGTCGCGCTTGCCATCGGCGGTCGTGAAATAGTAGGCGGGAATGCGGTGCCCCCACCACAACTGACGTGAGATGCACCAGTCCTTGATGTTCTCAAGCCAATAACGGTAAGTGTTCTTGTACTTTTTGGGATAGAATTCCACCTCATCGTTCATGACGGGGGCAAGGGCGATGTCTGCAAAGTGCTGCATCTTGAGGAACCACTGGGTGGAGAGCTTGGGCTCGATGGGCACGTTGGTGCGCTCGGAGAAGCCCACCTTGTTGTCATAGTCCTCAATCTTCTCCATCAGTTGCTGTGTCTCAAGGTCAATGGCAATCTGCTTGCGCACATCCATGCGATCCTGTCCCACATACATGCCGGCAGCCTCGGAGATGGTGCCGTTGTCGTTGAAAATGTCAATGGTCTCCAAGTGGTGCTTCAGCCCCAGCATGTGGTCATTGATGTCGTGGGCGGGGGTCACTTTCAAGCAACCCGTTCCAAACTGGATGTCAACGTAGGAGTCCTCGATGACGGGGATGCACCGTCCCACGAGGGGCACGATGACATGCTTACCCTTGAGCCATGTGTTCTTCACGTCCTCAGGGTTGATGCACATAGCCGAGTCTCCCATGATGGTCTCGGGACGTGTGGTGGCCACCACTGCATAGTAGCCTTTGCTGTCTTGGTGCATCACATTGCCCTCATCGAGGCGCTTCACAGAAGCCTGGTCTTCAGGTGCGACATAATATTTGAGGTAGTAGAGCTTCGAGTGCTCCTCCTTGTAGATCACCTCCTCATCGGAGAGCGCCGTCTGGGCTTTAGGATCCCAGTTGACCATGCGTGCGCCGCGGTAGATGTAGCCTTTGCGGTAAAGGTCCACAAAGACGTGGATGACACTCCTCGAACGTGTCTCGTCCATAGTGAAAGCCGTGCGGTCCCAGTCGCATGAACAACCTAAATGGCGTAACTGCTTGAGGATGATGCCTCCATGCTCGCGGGTCCAGTCCCATGCGTGCTCCAGGAATTGCTCACGTGTCAAATCGGTCTTCTTGATGCCTTGTTCGGCAAGTTTGCCCACCACCTTGGCCTCGGTGGCAATGGAGGCATGGTCGGTGCCGGGCACCCAGCAAGCGTTCTTTCCTTCCATGCGGGCACGGCGAACCAAGATGTCCTGAATGGTGTTGTTCAGCATATGACCCATGTGGAGCACACCGGTCACATTGGGCGGGGGGATGACCACCGTGTATGGCTCGCGGCCGTCGGGTTTGGAACTGAAAAGCTTGTTGTCAAGCCAGTACTGGTACCATTTAGACTCCACTTCTTTGGGGTCGTACTTACTCGCTAATTCCATGTGATTATAGTTCTTTTATACCTTATTATCTAATAAAACGATGCAAAATTAATACTTTTCCACCTAAAATCATTAACTTTGCAGCAAATTAATTGGTTTTTATGCACACAAGAAAAGAAAAGCTTGAGGCTTTCGGGCGGTTGCTGGATGTGCAGTACCGGCTGAGAAAAGATTGTCCGTGGGATCGGAAACAGACTTTTGAGAGCTTGCGTCCTTACACAATTGAGGAGGTCTTTGAGTTGGCAGACGCTTTGGCATGTGGTAATCTCGAGGAGGTAAAAAAGGAATTGGGTGATGTCATGGAGCACGTTATCTTCTATTCTATGCTGGGCGAGGAGGAAGGCCATTTTGATGTGGCTGATGTCTGTGACACACAGAGCGACAAGTTGATGTTCCGACATGACTTTATCGACTGGGGGCCAGACACCACGATGCAAGGATGCCCAGTGTGGAGCGTGTCAAGCTCTGAGCTGGTGATCAACGGAAAAGGACAGGTCGTCTACAGCGATGAGCAAGGCGACAATGTCACCAATCCCACCACGGCCTCTCAGGTCGAGAGCACTTGGGAGCAGCGCAAGCAGAAAGAAAGACATGGCAACAAGTCGGTGCTTTCAGGAGTCCCTGCGTCTTTGCCTTCTATGATCAAGGCCTACCGCATCCAGGACAAGGCCCGCAATGTGGGGTTTGACTGGGAAAAGAAAGAAGATGTGTGGGACAAGGTTCGCGAGGAACTTGGTGAGTTTGAGGCCGAACTGAGAAAGGAAGATGTGGAGAAGTCCACCCGGGAACTGGGCGACTTTCTGTTTAGCATCATTAATGCAGCACGGCTATATCATCTCAACCCAGACAATGCCCTGGAGAGCACGAACCAAAAGTTTATCCGTCGTTTCGGTTATGTGGAGCAAAAAGTGAAGGAGGCGAGAAAGTCCATGAAAGACATGAGCCTCCGGGAGCTCGACGCCCTATGGGATGAAGCAAAAGCTAAGGAAAACAAATAATTAGGAATTATGAGGAAACTGGCGATAGTCGCAGTCTTTTTTGCTATGGCGTCATGGGGCTTGACCGGATGTCAAAACAAGGGCGCCAAAACGAATGGTGAGGATTCAGTACTTGTAGAGGTAGGTGACACCATTGTCGACAATACCATCTATGGTGTCTGTGGTGATGGGACAGCCATGCATACCGTGGAGCTGATTACCGATGCGGGCGATACGGTCAATTACTTGATTGGTGAGGATGGCGAGGAAAGACAAGATGTCCAAGGCGGACTGCTCGTGGGAGATCGCTTAGCCATTATGGAGGGTGGCAACCGCGATGGAGACTGGGTGGCCAAGAAAGTCATCAATCTGACCACGTTGCAGGGAAAGTGGACAAGCCTCGATAAGAACTTTGAGATCTTGGAGGGTGGGCTTGTCAAGTCGAGCGTGGGCGCCGAGGCACACCCATGGACTTCTTGGAAGATACTTAACGGACAGTTGTTGCTCAATCGTGACACCTTTGACATCGATCAATTGAGTGCAGACTCTCTATACCTCGAGAACCGCACGGGCATCTTCGTATATAAACGTTCTAAGTGAGTTTCTTTCCCGTCATCAGCTATGGAGCCATTTAAAATACACATTCTAGGTTGTGGTAGCGCTTTGCCAACATTGAAGCATCACACGTCATCGCAGGTGATTGAAATGAGGGGTAAGCTGATGATGGTAGATTGTGGCGAGGGAACACAGGTGCAGTTGCGGAAGTTGCGCATCAGTTTCACGCGCATTCAATCTGTGTTCATATCCCATCTGCATGGAGACCACTGCTTCGGTCTGATGGGCTTGATTTCCACATTTGGCATGTTGGGGCGGACCAGTCCTCTCCATGTTTACGCACCAGGAGCGTTTGAGTCGATGCTGCACTCTCAGATTGCAATGTTTTGCCCAGGATTGGAATATGACGTGGTGTTTCATGCGGTTGACACTACGCAGAGCCTGGTGGTCTACGAGGACAAGAGCCTAATGGTGACAACCCTTCCCTTGGAGCATCGCGTCGCTTGTTGTGGATACCTTTTCCGCGAGAAGCCTACTTTGCCACATATCCGCCGCGACATGATTGACTTTTATCAGATTCCCATTTGCCAAATTAACAACATCAAAAATGGGACTGATTGGGTGACACCTGACGGTGAAGTCATATCACACGAACGGTTGACGTTTGCTGCGAAGAAGCCAAGGGCCTATGCTTATTGCAGTGACACGCGCTATATGCCCACTTTGCATCAGTTGGTCGAAGGGGTTGATGTGCTGTACCACGAGGCGACTTACGATAGCGGCAACGAGGGGCGGGCCCGCTTGTTTTATCATTCTACAGCACGGCAGGCGGCCTTGGTGGCGCAAGATGCCCATGTGGGCCAATTGGTGTTGGGCCATTACAGTTCTCGCTATGATGATGAGATGGTCTTGCTCAAGGAAGCCCAATCCGTCTTCCCCAATACGATGTTGGCCCAAGAGGGAGTCGTTATTGATGTTTGATTGTTTTTGAGGCTTGGCGCTTCGCCGTTCCTATCGCAGAATAGTTACCTTGTCAAGCTGAAAATGCTAATAAAACTTAAATAAACCTTTTGCCGAGAGAATTGTGGGTAAGATTCGCATGGAAATGTGTAACTTTGCAGTTGCTATTACGAGTTAGTAGTATAATTCAAACCTAATTAAAAGTTTTAAAACAAAATGGCAACAAAAATCAGATTGCAGCGTGGCGGTCACAAGGCTTATGCTTTCTATCGCATTGTTATCGCAGACGCAAGAGCACCACGTGATGGTAGATTCACTGAAAAGATTGGAACGTATAACCCCAACACCAATCCTGCAACCGTAGATTTGAATTTCGAGCGCGCACTCTACTGGGTGGAGAATGGCGCACAGCCCACCGACACTGTTCGCAACATCTTGAAGGGCGAGGGTGTCTACATGATGAAGCACTTGAAGGGTGGCGTCAAGAAGGGCGCTTTCGACGAGGCCGCTTGTCAGCAGAAGTTCGAGGCTTGGAAGTCTGTTAAGGACCAAAAGTTCGAGGCTTTGCGCAGCAATGTAGCCAAGGCAAAGCAGGATGCCGCCTCTAAGGAGCTTGAGGCTGAGAAAAAGATTAACGAGACTATTGCTAAGAAGGTGGCTGAGAAGAAGGCCGCAGAGGCTAAGGCGAAAGCCGAGGCTGAAGCCGCAAAGGTTGCTGAGGCTCCCGAAGAGGCTGCTGAGGCTCCTGCCGAGGCTTGATAGTTATCGTCAAAAAACAATTATGCCAGATCCTTTTGGGTCTGGTTTTTTTGTTTTTGCAGAAAACATATTCTTTTGTTTTTCCCCCGTTGTTGATTTCTGGGTTGTTTTTCTTCACAGTCTCTTGTTCTCAGTTGTAATGTTGCTTGGAGGCTTTGGGTGGTGGCGTGTGTTTTGTTACGGGTAATCAGGTTGAATGGCATACGTTTTGCTGTCTGAAAAGCAGAAAATAAAAATAAACGGAGGTGTAAGATATGGCATTTATTGATTATTATAAGATTTTGGGAGTGGACAAGAATATTCCTCAAAAGGAAGTTCAGGCTGCTTACCGAAAGCGCGCCAAGCAGTTTCATCCCGATCTTCATCCTGATGACCCAAAGGCCAAAGCCAAGTTCCAGGCTTTGACCGAAGCTTATGAGGTGATTGGTGATCCCGAGAAGCGTAAGAAGTATGACCAATATGGCGCTAATTGGAGAAATGCCGATGCCTTCAATCAACAGGGGAGTGGAGGCTTCCATTGGTCGAGCGCAGGAGGAGAGTCGCCATTTGAAGGTTTTGATTTCTCTCGTTTTGGGAATGGAGGAGGTTTCTCTAGTTTCTTCCAAGACTTGTTTGGAGGCATGGGTGGCGGTACCCATACAAGGTCAGGCGCGCGCCGAAGCACTGGCGACATGGAAGCCAAGGTTAACCTTGACCTTTACACAGCGTTGCTGGGTGGGCAAATCATCATTCAGTTGAGCACTGGCGAAAAACTGAGGCTCAAGGTAAAACCAGAGACTCAAAACGGAACGAAAGTCCGTGTGCGAAGCAAAGGTTATGATCGCGGTGACGGCACGTTCGGTGATCTAATAGTCACATATGAAGTGGTATTGCCCACCCATCTTACCGAACGCCAGAAAGAACTCCTTGGCGAGATGAGGCAGGCTGGTGGCGCACTCTGATAGCTTGCGCAACCAAAAAGCCTTGGCATGCATCCGGAAAATTATTTGTTGCTGGATGCCAACCAAGGCTTTTGGCGTGTTAAGTCAAGCGTTGTCGTGATCCTCCTTGAGGAACTGTTCCGCCCTCTCAAGGTCTGCGGGGGTGTCAATGCCCACTGTCTCCGCGTGTGTGATGCCCACGCGAATGCAGTATCCGTTTTGCAACCAACGCAGTTGCTCGAGACTTTCAGCCTTTTCCAATGTTGATTGTGGGAGGCGTGTCACTTCGCGGAGTACGTTGCGGCGATATGCATAGATTCCCAGGTGTTTCAAAAAGGGAAAATCTTCCAGCCATGCGTTGTGTTCCTTCCCGCGCACATAGGGAATCACGGACCGGGAGAAATAGAGTGCGAATCCCTGGTTGTCCGTCACTATCTTCGGTGAATTGGGGTTGTCCACCTCGTCCATTGTGGTGAATGGCTTTCCGATGGTTGCAATTTGGGTGGACGGGTTGTCAAATTGCTGGCATACCGTGCGAATTTGCGATGCCTGTATGAATGGCTCGTCACCCTGGATATTGACAATGACGTCTGCGTCGGTGTTAATCCTTTCGGCTGCTTCTTCTATGCGGTCTGTGCCACTCTTGTGATGGGGACTGGTCATGATGGCCTTGCCGCCGAACTGCTCCACGGCCTTTTTGATGCGCTCATCATCGGTGGCCACCCAAGCTTCATGTATTTCTTGCGTGACTTGTTCGTAGACCCTTTGGATTACAGGCTTATTCCCCAGCAAGGCTAAAGGCTTCCCAGGGAACCTTGTTGAGGCGTAGCGCGCTGGAATGATAGCAATGAATTTCATAATCTGCTGCTTGTTTCAATTTGTTTTTGCAAAGATACAATTTTTATGGATAACGCCCCGTCTTTTTCACGTAAAAACAAACATATCGCGATCAAGTGCGTACTTGGCTTCGTCTGAGGCCATTTTGGGCTGGAAAAACAAAAAAATGCTTAAAAATCAACATTCGTTTGGCAAAAGCTTTGTGGTATAAAAATTTTTATATAATTTTGCACTCTGTTTGGAATAAGTATCAAAATCGAAATCAAAAACAAAGAATAGCAATGTCTAAGATTTGTCAGATCACAGGTAAGAAGGCACAGATTGGTTGCAATGTGTCTCACTCAAAGCATCGCACAAAGCGCAGCTTTGACGTTAACCTTTTCAGCAAGAAGTTCTTCTACGTGGAAGAGAATTGCTGGATTTCCCTCAAGATCAGTGCCGCTGGTCTTCGTCTCATTAATAAAGTAGGTCTTGATGCTGCCCTGAAACAGGCTGTTGCCAAGGGTTATTGCGATTGGAAGGACATAAAAGTAATAGGAGAATAATCATCATGGCAAAGAAAGCTAAGGGTAATAGAGTACAGGTTATTCTGGAATGCACAGAGATGAAGAACTCTGGAATGCCCGGAACAAGCCGCTACATCACCACAAAGAATCGCAAGAACACTCCCGAGCGTCTTGAGCTCAAGAAGTACAATCCCATCTTGAAAAAGGTGACTGTGCACAAGGAGATTAAGTAATCCATTGTTAAGTTAATTAAAAGTAAGTCACTATGGCAAAGAAAGCGGTTGCTACCCTCCATGAAGGTTCTACGGATGGTCGCGCATATTCAAAGGTCATCAAAATGGTGAAAAGCCCCAAGACTGGTGCTTACGTTTTTGATGAGCGTATGGTCCCTAACGAGGATGTTAAGGATTTCTTCAAGAAATAATTCTATTTCGACACGAAATAATAAGTCGCAAAGTCCTAGGCTTTGCGACTTTTTTATGTGCATGGCTTTTATTCGCCCATATGTCCTTATAGTGATATTTCTCCAGCGATAGAGTCGTTCATCAGTTTTCGGATGATGTTGGTGTCATTATAGCAAGCCTGCAAGTACATCAGTTTGGTAACGGCCGCTTCGACAGTTGAGTCGTAACCCGACACGACCCCGATGTCTTGCAACTGATATCCCGCTCCATAGCGCTTCATTTCCACTGTCCCAGCCACACACTGGCTGATGTTAACGATGACGACCCCCCTCTCTGATGCTTTTTTTAAGAGTCTCAGAAACCAGGGACGCTGGGGGGCGTTTCCGCTACCGAAGGTTCGCATGACAATGCTTCGCAGGTTCTCGATGCCCAGTACGCCGCGGATAATGTTTTCTTGCAAGCCTGGGAACAAGCTTAGCACCACCACGTTGCTGTCCATGGCGAGGTGGGGCGACAGGGGCTTTGTGAAGTCAGGCTGAAGCACATGGTGGGAGTGAAACGTGAAGTTTACCCCCGCGTCGCACAAGTGGGGATAGTTAAAAGATTCGAAGGCGTAGAACCCATCAGCGTTGATTTTGGTGGCTCGGTTGCCGCGTAGCAATCGTCCACTGAAATAGATGCACACCTCAGGTATGATAGCGTTGCCATCGGCGTTTTTCATCGATGCCAGTTCGATGCTTGTCACCAGGTTCTCCTTGCCGTCGGTGCGCAACTGCCCGATGGGGAGTTGTGACCCCGTGAGGATGACTGGTTTTGTGAGATTGCTCAGCATGAACGATAGGGCTGATGCGGTGTATGCCATTGTGTCTGTTCCGTGAAGGATGACAAAGCCATCATAATTGTTGTAGTTGCGTGAGATGATGCGCACGAGGTATGCCCACCTATCGGGCGAGATGTCGCTGGAGTCGATAGGGGGAGTAAACTGGTAAACATCAATTTGAGCCTTGATTTGTCGGAACTCGGGCATGGAATCCACAAGATGATTAAAATCAAGGGGTTCCAAAGCTCCCGTCAGTTCGTTGTGCCCCATCCCGATAGTTCCTCCAGTGTAAATCAGTAATACTTTGTTCATCTGTTTGTAATCTTTGGTGCAAAATTAGTTAAAAGACATGATATTCCAAAGATTTATGCTATTTTTGCATAAACAAATCAAAAAACAAACGAAAATAGAGAATGAAAGCATTTATGGACGAGAATTTCCTGCTCGAGACCGCGACGGCGCAGGATTTGTTTCACAATCACGCGGCCAAGATGCCCATCATTGATTATCATTGTCACTTGGTTCCGCAGATGGTGGCCGAAGACCACCAATTTCGCAGCATTACCGAATTGTGGTTGGGCGGAGACCATTACAAGTGGCGTGCCATGCGCACAAATGGTGTGGCTGAGAAATATTGCACGGGAGACGACACCAGTGATTGGGAGAAATTCGAGAAGTGGGCCGAAACAGTTCCCTATACCTTCCGCAACCCTCTCTACCACTGGACCCACCTGGAACTGAAGACCGCCTTTGGGATCACCAAGCTCTTGAGCCCGGCGACCGCGCTAGAGATCTATGATGAGTGCAATGAGAAGCTCAAACAACCCGAGTATAGTGCCCGCGGCTTGATGCGCCGTTACCACGTGGAATGTGTTTGCACTACCGACGATCCCATTGACGACCTTCATTGGCACAAGGTGACGCGTGACAGCGGCTTCGAGATTAAGATGATACCCGCATGGCGTCCCGACAAGGCCATGAACATCGATAAGACCGGCTTCGCCGAATACATGGCTAAGTTAGGCGAGGTAAGTGACATTGAGATTAACTCGTTCGCCCATATGATAGATGCCTTGCAACGCCGCCATGACTTTTTTGCCGCTAACGGTTGCAAGTTGTCCGACCACGGTTTGGAGGAATTCTATGACGAGCCCTATACCGACTCACAGGTAGAAACCATCTTTGAGAAGGCCCTTCGTGGCCAGCAACTGTCCGACCTTGAGGTGTGCCAGTATAAACATGCCTTCCTTAGGGCGTGTGGAGAGATGGATAGTGATGCCGACTGGACGCAACAATATCACTATGGAGCCATTCGTGACAACAACACTCAGATGTTCAGGCAGTTGGGCCCCGACACGGGCTTCGACTCCATCGGTGAGTTCAACACTGCCCTCGCCTTGAGTCATTTCCTCAATGAACTCAACGAGGAGGGTAAGTTGACACGTACCATTCTCTATACCCTCAATCCTTGTGCCAACGAAATGATAGCTACCATGCTCGGAAACTTCCAGGATGGTGTCACTCCCGGCAAGATACAGTTTGGCTCCGGCTGGTGGTTCAATGACCAGCTCGACGGCATGACGAGTCAGATGAACGCCCTGTCGGTGTTGGGCCTGCTATCGAGATTTGTAGGAATGCTCACGGATAGCCGTTCGTTCCTAAGTTATCCTCGCCACGAATATTTTCGGCGCTTGCTCTGCAACCTGCTGGGCAATGATGTGGAAAAGGGTCTCCTGCCCAACGATCATGAGGTATTGGCTCGCATGGTGGAGGACATCTCCTATAATAACGCTCGTCGTTACTTCAAGTTCTATTGATGCTATACATTTTTTCTCTTCTATCTGCAACAATTGCATTGCAGTGTGAAGTGTTTACATTGGCAGGTCGCGGTGGCGGCCTGTTTTTTTCTCCCATTTGTTTGTGGCTTTCAAAAATATATCGTAATTTTGCAAATGAATTCAGAAGCTAATAGTCAAGTTTTTAATATGAAGAAACTACTTCTCCCATTCGTTTTATTGGCAATGGTTATCTTGGTTGGTGGTTGTTCAAGTAGCAAGAAGGTTGCTTACTTTCAGAATATTGACACCATCAGCCTGTCCGCCTCTCGTGGACTTTATGATGCCCACATCATGCCCAAGGACATGCTGACTATCACTGTCATTACCACCAATCCGGCGGCGTCGGCACCATTTAACCTCACCGTGAGCAATACCGTGGGTACTAGCGGTCAGTTGTCCACCAGTGGTACGGGGTCCCTGCAGGGATACTTGGTTGACAACGATGGCAACATCAGTTTTCCTGTCGTTGGGACGCTCCATGTGGCTGGGCTCACAAAGACTGCCTGTGAGGAGCTCATCAAGGGTAAGGTGAAGCCTTATCTGTCTGATAAGGAGAACCCCATCGTCACGGTGCGCATGGCTAGCTATCGTGTCACGGTGACTGGCGAGGTCAACCAGCCTGGCGTGAAGCCCGTCTCGACAGAGAAGATGAGTATTATAGAAGCTATTGCCCAGGCGGGCGACCTCACCATCTACGGCAAGCGCGACAATGTGCTGCTCATCCGTGAGGATGCCACTGGCGAGAAGCATGCCCATAGACTAAACCTGAACGATGCCAATATTATCAATTCCCCATATTATTATCTTCAACAGAACGATATCATCTACGTGGAGCCAAACTCTGTGAAGGCCAAGAATTCGGCTATCGGCAGTAGCACCACGATTTGGTTCTCGTTTATTGGCATTGTCACATCCTTGACGTCGTTGTTATTCAACATTTTAAGGAATTAGTAATTGAAGAGAAATAGGGCGATATGGATATAAGGAAGATTGGAATATGAAGAGTTTCACTAAGTAGGTGTTTCTTTGTATTTCAATCTTTTTTTAATCTGCGATTGTTTTAGTTATTGTAACATATTATGGATAAGGATATTCACGAGGATTGTGGTGTGGCGATGATTAGGCTTCTGAAGCCCTTAAGCTACTATCAGCAGAAATATGGCACCTGGATGTATGGCCTTAACAAGTTGTATCTCATGATGGAGAAACAACACAATCGCGGCCAAGAGGGAGCAGGCATGGCGTCGGTGAAACTTCATACCCGGCCCGGTCACGAATACATGTTCCGTGAGCGTGCCGAGGGCGCAAATGCCATCACTGAAATTATGGGGTCGGCCCGTAAACAGATTGTGGAAGCCCGCAAGTTCTGTGGTGACACCACTGACTTCGACTATCAAGAGATGCCTTTTGCCGGTGAACTCTATATGGGACACTTGCGTTATTCGACCACAGGCAAAAGTGGCCTAAAGTATGTGCACCCATTCTTGCGCCGCAACAACTGGAAGGCCAAGAATCTCTGTCTCTGTGGCAATTATAATATGACCAATGTCGACGAGGTTTTTCAAAAGCTCACCAAACAGGGCCAGTGCCCCCGTATCTATAGTGATAGCTACATCATGATGGAGGCCATGGGCCACCGTCTTGACCGTGAGGTAGAGCGCAATTTCATCGAGGCTCAACGACTCGGGCTTGAGCATGAGGCCATCACCGATTACATCGACCAGCGTGTGCAGATGGAAAATGTACTGAAGAGCACCATGGCTAACTTTGACGGTGGTTATGTTGTCTGCGGGTTGACGGGTAGCGGTGAGATGTTTTCCATGCGCGACCCTTGGGGCATTCGCCCAGCCTTCTATTACAAAAATGACGAGGTCGTCATACTTGCCTCTGAACGCCCTGTGCTCCAGACCACTTTTGACTTGGAGTATGGAGACATCAAGGAGCTCCAGCCTGGTTGTGCGCTACTCGTGCGTAGCAATGGTGAGGCAATCGTCAAGCGAATCATCGAGCAGAGGGGCGACAGTGCCTGCTCGTTTGAACGCATTTACTTTTCACGAGGCTCCGACCAAGACATTTACCATGAGCGCAAGAAATTGGGCGAGCAACTCACCCCGCAGGTGCTGGAGACCATCGATCACGACATCGCCCATACCGTGTTCTCGTTTATTCCCAATACTGCCGAAGTGGCATTCTATGGGTTGCTCCATGGTTTCAAGCATTACTTGAACGAACAGAAAATCAAACGCATTGAGTCATTGGGACACATGCCGACCCATGAGGAACTTGAGGAGATACTCCACGATTACGTACGTTCTGAGAAGGTGGCGTGGAAGGATATCAAGTTGCGCACATTCATCACCGAAGGCAATGCGCGCAACGACTTGGCGGCCCACGTCTACGACATCGCTTATGGCAGTCTGCGAGACGGTGAGGACAACCTCGTAATCATTGATGACAGCATCGTGCGTGGCACGACCTTGAAGGAGAGCATCCTGCATATCCTCGACCGCTTGCATCCGAAGAAGATTGTAATGGTAAGCTCGGCGCCGCAGATACGCTATCCCGACTACTATGGTATTGACATGGCACGCCTCGAGGAGTTTTGTGTCTTCCGCGCCACGGTGGCCCTGCTCAAGGACCGGGGCATGGAGCATGTGATAGTTGACACTTACGAGGCTTGCAAGGCGGAACTGAAGAAGCCTGTCTGCGAGATGCGCAATTGCGTGCGTGACGTCTATGAGCCGTTCACGGTCGATGAGATCAACGAGAAGATAGTGGAGATGCTACGTCCAGAAGGCATGATGACACCCATCGAGATTGTTTTCCAAAGCATTGACGGGCTCCACTCGGCCATACCCCACCACAAGGGCGACTGGTATTTCACAGGGCATTATCCCACACCCGGAGGCACCCGCTTGTGCAACCAAGCGTTTGTCAACTATGTTGAAAGTGAGTGGAAATGAGGTGTTTTCCCTATTTCTGACGCATACTTGGAAATTTATTGCTTATATATGTACAATTGAGAAAAATCAGAAAATCAACGATAGAAGATGAAGAATGTAACCTTGGTGCTATCAGATGGTACGCGCTTCCATGGCCAGTCATTTGGCTATGAGAAACCAGTTGCAGGAGAAGTGGTGTTCAACACGGCCATGATGGGCTATCCAGAGTCTCTCACGGACCCCTCTTATGCTGGCCAGATATTAACGTTCACCTTTCCCTTGATAGGTAATTACGGGGTGCCCCCATTCACCTTTGATGCTAACACATTGCCCCGCTTCATGGAGAGCGACAAGATTTATGTGGCCGCCATGATATGTGCCGACTATAGTGAGCTATACAGCCATTGGAACGCAGTGGAGAGCCTTGCAGATTGGCTCAAGCGCGAAAAGGTGCCGGGCATCACAGGCATCGACACGCGCGAGTTGACTAAAGTGCTTCGTGAGCATGGTGTGATGATGGGACAGATCATCTTCGACGATGTCCCTGAGGTGCCCGAGGCTAACTATGAGGGTGTCAACTTTGTCGACAAGGTGTCGTGCAAGGAAATCATCCGATACAATGAGGGTGGCGGTAAGAAGGTGGTACTCGTCGATTGCGGCGTGAAGGCAAACATAATTCGTTGTCTAATCGAGCGCGGTGTGGAGGTCATTCGTGTGCCATGGAACTACGACTACACGGACATGGACTTTGACGGCCTCTTCCTCGCTAATGGTCCTGGTGACCCAGACACCTGCCAAGATGCAGTTGATGTCATCAAGAGGCAGATGAGTCTCAGCCGCAAACCCATCTGCGGTATCTGTATGGGCAACCAGTTGCTGGGTAAGGCTGCTGGAGCTACCATATACAAGTTAAAATATGGCCATCGCAGCCATAACCAGCCGGTGAGACTCGTGGGTACCAACAAGTGCTACATCACCTCGCAAAACCATGGTTACGCAGTGGACAGCAAAACGCTGGGAAATGAGTGGAGCGAGTTGTTTGTCAACATGAATGATGGCAGCAATGAGGGTATTAGACATAAGACCAACCCGTGGTTCACGTCCCAGTTCCATCCTGAGGCATGCAGCGGACCGGTGGACACCATGTTCATGTTCGACAAGTTTATTGAGGCATTGAATGCTTGAGCAACTAACGTAACAATAGATATCTCATGAAAGACCCTAACATAAAAAAAGTCCTCCTCCTGGGTTCAGGCGCCCTGAAAATTGGTGAGGCAGGCGAGTTTGACTACTCTGGTTCACAAGCCTTGAAGGCCCTGCGCGAAGAGGGCGTGGAGACAGTGCTCATCAACCCCAACATCGCCACCGTGCAGACCTCGGAAGGTGTGGCCGACCACATTTATTTCTTGCCCGTGCAACCCTATTTTGTGGAGCGTGTCATCCAAAAGGAGAAACCTGACGGCATACTCTTGAGCTTTGGCGGGCAGACGGCGCTCAATTGTGGCGTGAAGCTCTATGAGCAAGGAATACTCGAAAAGTATGGCGTCCAAGTGCTCGGCACGCCAGTGCAGGCCATTATGGACACGGAGGATCGCGAGCTCTTTGTCGAGAAGCTTGACGAGATCAAGGTGAAGACTATCAAGAGCGAGGCCTGCGAGAACATGGAACAGGCCCAAAAGGCAGCTTGTGACCTTGGCTATCCCGTCATCGTGCGAGCCGCATATGCACTTGGGGGGCTGGGCTCAGGCTTTGCCAATAACGACGCTGAATTGCAGAAGATTTGTGAGAAAGCCTTCTCGTTTTCCCCTCAGGTGTTGGTGGAAAAGAGCTTGAAGGGTTGGAAGGAAATCGAATATGAGGTGGTGCGCGACCGTTTCGACAACTGCATCACCGTGTGTAATATGGAGAACTTCGACCCCCTGGGCATCCATACGGGTGAGAGCATCGTCATCGCTCCATCACAGACGCTCACCAACTCGGAGTATCATAAGTTGCGTGACTTGTCCATCCGCATCGTCAGGCACATCGGCATCGTAGGAGAGTGTAATGTGCAGTATGCCTTCGACCCAAACAGCGAGGACTATCGTGTCATCGAGGTCAACGCCCGGTTGAGCCGTAGTTCGGCACTTGCCTCTAAGGCCACTGGCTATCCCCTGGCCTTTGTCGCTGCCAAGCTGGGAATGGGCTATGGACTCTTTGAACTGAAGAATTCGGTGACGAAGACCACCAGTGCCTTTTTTGAGCCTGCACTCGATTATGTGGTCTGCAAAATCCCAAGATGGGACTTGAGCAAGTTCCGTGGAGTAGACAAGGAGCTCGGGTCATCGATGAAGAGCGTTGGCGAGGTGATGGCAATCGGGCGAAGCTTCGAGGAAGCTCTGCAGAAAGGACTGCGCATGATCGGGCAGGGCATGCATGGATTTGTCGAGAACAAGGAATTGGAAATACCCAATATCGATGAGGCACTTTGTGAACCAACAGACAAGCGTGTCTTTGTCATATCTAAGGCCATGCACAAGGGCTACACGATTGACCAAATACACGACCTAACCAAGATTGACAAATGGTTCCTCTATAAGCTGAAGCACATCATTGACATCGATGAGAAGCTGAAGGCCAAAAATGTCAATACGCTGGACCGCAACCTGATGCGTGAGGCCAAGGTTTATGGCTTCACGGACTTTCAAATCGCTCGTGCCATCGGGCTTGAAACAGAAATGGGCAACATGCACAAGGCCATGCTTGTGGTGCGCCGTCAGCGCAAGTCGTTCGGCATACTGCCCGTCGTCAAGCAGATAGACACTCTCGCAGCTGAGTATCCTGCGCAGACTAATTATCTCTATGTCACCTACGCGGGTGTGAACAGCGACATCTCTTTCAGCACCGACAGGCAGTCAGTCATCGTGCTCGGGTCGGGTGCTTATCGCATCGGATCTTCAGTGGAGTTCGACTGGTGTGGCGTACAAGCGCTCAATACTATCCGCAAGCAGGGATACCGTAGCATCATGATCAACTATAACCCGGAGACTGTGTCAACCGATTATGACATGTGTGACCGCCTCTATTTTGACGAGTTGACATTTGAGCGTGTCATGGATATCATTGAACTGGAGAATCCTCATGGAGTCATCGTTTCGACTGGTGGACAGATACCGAACAACTTGGCTATGCATCTTGATGCGGAAAACGTGCCTATCCTTGGAACCTCGGCAAAGGATATCGACAATGCGGAGGACCGTGCTAAATTCTCAAGCATGCTGACCCGAAATGGCATCAACCAGCCTGAGTGGAGCGCACTGACAAGCATGCAAGACATTGATCAGTTTGTGGATCGTGTGGGGTTCCCTGTACTGGTGCGTCCTAGCTATGTGCTCTCCGGGGCAGCCATGAATATCTGTTCCAACAAGGAGGAGCTGGAGCGTTTCCTCCAGTTGGCCGCCAACGTGAGCGAGGATCATCCTGTGGTGGTGTCAAAGTTTGTAGAGAACGCTAAGGAAATTGAATTCGACGCCGTGGCACGCAATGGTGAGGTGTTGGCTTATGCCATCTCTGAGCATATTGAGTTTGCTGGTGTCCATTCGGGCGACGCCACGATCCAGTTCCCCCCCCAGAAGCTATATGTTGAGACAGTGAGGCGTATTAAGCGTGTGGCTCGTAAGATTGCTGAAGAACTGCATATCTCCGGTCCGTTCAACTGTCAGTTTATGGCTCGTGATAATGATATCCTGGTCATCGAGTGTAACCTTCGTGCTAGCCGTTCGTTCCCGTTTGTCAGCAAGGTGCTGAAGATCAATCTCATCGATTTGGCAACCAAAGTGATGCTTGGCGTGCCTGTGGAGAAACCCAACAAGAACTTGTTTGATCTAGACTATGTTGGCATCAAGGCTTCACAGTTCAGCTTCAACCGTTTACAGAAGGCAGACCCTGTGCTTGGTGTTGACATGAGCTCCACTGGTGAGGTGGGATGTTTGGGCGATGACACCAACCAGGCGTTGCTGAAGAGTATGCTCTCTGTCGGACATCGCATACCGAAGCACACGGTGCTCTTGTCAACAGGTAGCGCCAAGCAGAAAGCGGAGATGCTCGATGCGGCCAAGGAACTCATCCAACATGGATATGAGCTCTATGCCACGGGCGGAACAAGCAAGTATCTCTCTGAGAACAACATTCCTAATACCATGGTTTATTGGCCGTCAGACAAGGGATGTGAACCTCAGGCCATGACGTTGCTTCATGAAAAGAAGGTTGACATGGTAGTCAACATACCAAAGGACTTGACGCCACATGAGTTGACCAATGGCTATATAATTCGTCGTGCCGCAGTCGACTTGAACGTACCTTTGATTACCAACAGTCGATTGGCTTCCGCGTTTATCCATGCATTCTGCACCTTGAATCAAGAGGATGTTGACATCAAATCGTGGGAAGAATTTTAATTTTGACAATCTGACAAATTGCAATTAATGTCAAGACAAGCCACTCTTCCACTGCCTGTGCATGACAGTGAAGGGGTGGCTTTTTGTGTGGGGTGAATATTTACCAATTGCGGAATAGCTCAAATCCGAACGTGACACCGATAGTGCGGTTGTCGCGGCCATTACTGAAGAAGAGCCCCAGGGACATCAGACGGCATGTGAAACTGTATCCCGCTTCGATATATGGATGCACATTATGCACGTCGAGCGTCGAGACATACAAACGTTCCATCTCAACATAATGGCCAACCCAGGGCAACCAACTCAACACCAGCAATGGACTCTCATAGGTGACGTTGGCGCGGATGTAATATTCGGAGGCGTTATATGTGTCGCTTCGTAGTAATTCGAAATCGCCGCTCCAGTCATCGTTCCAACCATTGGGCAGGTTGTTCTCCCTAAAGTTCTCATAGTTGAGGAAGTAGGCGTCAGGGCTCTTCATGGTGTAAAACCCTGCCCCGATGCGCATTTGCCAGGATTGCAACTTGTTGACGTGGAGGATGTAGTCGGCATTGAGTTCCCAGCGCTCATAGCCCGTGTTCGCTTTGGCGATACCCTTAATGCCACGGTCATAGTCGAGAGTGATCACGGGACCAGACCAACCGATAGGGCGGTACTGAATTTCCGCAACTGGGGCAAAGGACCGATACTCCGTCTCCCATCCGAATTTGTAAAAATCACGTTTGTGAATAGCCGTCTTTCTTTGGAAGAGGGAACCCAATTGAATGCTCCATTTGTCAGAAACATTATAGTTGAAGATTAGTCGCATCTCCATTTGTTTGAACTCATTCAGTCGGTCGTAGTCATATAAGGTGCTATCGCGTTGCTCATGTTCTATTTGCCTTCGGACTGATGCGTTGCGAATGTGGTTTCCGTTGTTCCATTCAAACTTGATGTATCCGTTACGTTGTTTGTTGAAATAATAATAGATGGGCAGTCGGAAGAAAAATTGGTGTTGCTTGAAGGCATAACCAGCTTTGAAGCGTGCGGACAGCTCGGATTTGTGTGAGATTTGGTAGCTGGTGCGCAAATCCACTTTGTAGGTGAATCCGCGATAATGATCGTAGCCCATATAAAGAGGGTTGAGTATTGGGTTGAGCCGGATATATCCTTGGTTGTTCACCCCAAAATGAGTCTTGACACGATTGAACACGTTGTCACCGACAGCTTCCCATAGGACATCTTTGGCGAAGTTGCGACGCTTCTTTTCCATGCGTGTGTTCGTTGTGTCGTTTCCTAGGGAGTCTTGAAGGTGTTGTTGTTTGAGAAATTTTAGATATGCCGTTTGTTCCTCACCGCTAAGCGTCTCTGGGCGAATTTGGCTTAGCTTTTCGTAATCGGAGAGTTTGGTTGAGTCAGCAGATGGTTGTGAAAGGTCATAGCGGGCAACATACCTGCCCGTCACTTTACTGCCTAAAAAAGAAAATTTAAAAATGCATTCGCACCGCGAGGGTATGTGAGAAGCGTTGTCGTATTTCGCCATGGCCGCTTTGCTTTTCCGCATGTCCAAGTGCATTTGGAAGTTGATCATATCGTATTCACCTGCGAAGTCGCACGACAAGATGCGTCCGCTTGGCGTATCCACAATGGCTGTGCCAATCACCAATTGGGTGTTCATGCGCTTAGGCGTGAAAGCCAACAAAGTTTGTCCATTGGTCATGCGGCTTGTCTTATAATGGTAAAAACGATGATTGGAGGCGTGAAAAGGAGAAATGATAGTGTTGTCGATGATTGTCTCTTGGTAGATATTAGGCGTCAGGTACTTCAACATAATGCCAAACGTACTTCGTTTGTGCGGAATGGTTGTCAGTTTGATGATTTCCTCACTTTCAAAATGGTGTTTTTCCTTCTGATAGAGCTTGTTGTATGACTCTCCAACAAACTCGCGCTCTACCTGCCGAGCAATGGCATATACCGAGGGTACTAACAGAAGGGTAGGGTTTTTGCGGTTCACTCGCAGATAAAATTTTGTGTAGGCGTAGCTTGTGTCTTGCAATTCGGAAGTTGAACCCTCCGGTTTTCCATATTGGAAGATGCGCTCTATGAGGGCGTGGTCCGCGCGGCCTTTTGTGTTGTTGGAACGTGAAAACGCTTCAAGTTTTTCCGTATCGATTTCGTTTACTTGTGCAAAGACTTTCTCGCAATGCACAAAGGCGCAGGCTAAAAGAAAGAACATGAGAGATGCCCCGACTCTTCTCATGCCCTTGTTGGTTACAAGTGACCTGCCTGTCTGTTTGTGCATTGCGGCCTCCTCTCATCACATGGTTATGCATTTTAATGATCTTGCGTGTCCCACACAACATCTTGTATCAGTGGTCTAACTCATCGAGCTCAAGCCAACGCATTTCCTTTTTGTCCAGTTCTTCGTTGACAATGGGCAAGCGTTTGCTCTTTTCGGTTATTTCATCCACGGTGAGTTGGCCGGAACTCAGTGCCCCTTCCAGCCTGGCCTTTTCCGTCTCCAAAGTCTTGATGTCCTTTTCCAATTGTTCATACTCACGCTTCTCTTTGTATGACATGCGCCGTCTGTCATCGTGATGATAGTCTTTCTTCTTGCTTGCTGTGTCTTGCAGACCTTTGGTTTGCTTCTCTTTTTCTTCATCTATTGACATCAAAGACAGCCATTCACGATACTGGGTGTAGTTGCCAGGGAAGTCCTTTACCAGGCCATTGCCCTTGAAAACCAACAGGTGGTCGACCACCTTGTCCATGAAGTAACGATCGTGGCTAATGATGATGACGCATCCAGGAAAGTCTTGCAGATACTCTTCCAGCACTTGAAGGGTTTGTATGTCTAGGTCGTTGGTAGGCTCATCGAGCACTAAGAAGTTGGGATTGCGCATCAGCACGGTGCATAGGTAGAGTTTGCGCCGTTCGCCACCGCTCAGCTTATAGACAAAATTATGTTGTTCCTCTGGTGGTATCATGAAGTGATTGAGGAATTGCGAGGCGGTCATCTTACGTCCTCCACCTAAGTCGATGTAGTCTGCGATGTCTGTAATCACTTCGATGACCTTCTTGTTCTCGTCAAATGTCAGGCCTTCCTGCGAGAAATATCCGAAACGAACAGTTTCGCCTATATCGAATTTTCCAGCGTCAGGAGGCATGATTCCTAAGAGCATCTTGACAAAAGTAGATTTTCCTGTGCCGTTGTTTCCGATAATACCCATCTTCTCGAAGCGCGCAAAATTATAGTAGAGGTTGTTGAGAATGACCTTTTCTTGGCCATTATTCTCAAACTTCTTCGACACATATTGGCACTCAAAGATTTTCGATCCTATGTATACTTTGCTGGCTTTAAGACGCATTTGTCTGTCTTCTATGCGTTGCTTGGCCTTTGTTTCCAGCTCGTAGAAAGCCTCTTCACGAAAGCGAGCCTTGTGGCCGCGCGCCTGTGGCATGCGGCGCATCCATTCCAACTCGCTACGATAAAGGTTGTTTGCCCGTGCAATCTCTGCCTTCTGATTCTCTATTCGTTCCTGCCGCTTCTCCAAATAATAGCTGTAGTTGCCTCGATAGCTGTAAATACGCTTGTCGGCAAGTTCAAGGATGATGTTACATACATGGTCGAGGAAATATCGGTCGTGCGTCACCATGAGTAAAGTGAGGCTAGACCGACTCAAATATCCCTCTAACCAAACAATCATCTCTAGGTCAAGATGGTTGGTGGGCTCATCAAGCAGCAAGAAGTCTGGATCGTTGAGTAAGGCGTTGGCAAGAGCAACTCGCTTCTGTTGTCCGCCGCTCAGTTGCCCCATGGGCTGTTCCAAGTCTGTTATGTGGAGTTGCGTGAGAATTTGTTTGGCTCTCAGAACCTTTTCCTCATTGCCCTGGTGATTGAAACAAGCATCGAGCACCGACTCCTCGGGGGCAAACTTTGGGGACTGTTCCAAGTATCCGATTTTCAATCCATTGCGCCAAATAATGGAGCCGTTCTCGTAGCCCTCGTGGCCGGTGATAATGGAAATGAGTGTGGATTTCCCTGTTCCATTTTGGGCAATAAGCCCCACTTTTTGACCTTCTGCGATGGAAAACGAGATGTCTTGAAACAAGACACGTGCTCCAAAACGTTTCGTCAGATTCTGTATGTCCAAATATGGTGTCATAGTTTTTTCAAGATTTCGTCAATGTAGTCCAACACTTCTTGGCGTCCGGTCTTGTTTTCTGCGCTGGTGATGAAGTAGGGTGGGGGTGTTTCCCATGTGTCAAGCAGGGCGTCAATCCATGCTTTGGCATTGGCATTGGCGCGTCCGCCACTCAATTTGTCGGCCTTGGTGAAGATGATGGAGAATGGAATCTGTGAGAGTCCGAGCCAATCGATAAACTCTCTGTCAATCTTTTGTTGTTCATGCCGGATGTCTATCAGCACGAAGAGGTTGACCAGTTGTTCGCGTTGCAGGATGTAAGATCGAATCATGCGATCGATGTCCTCTTGCACCTTTTTGGATCTTTTGGCATATCCATAGCCGGGCAAGTCGACCAAATACCATTCCTTGTTGATGATGAAATGGTTGATTAGCAATGTTTTTCCGGGTGTGGAACTGGTCTTGGCAAGTCCTTTGTGATTGCAAAGCATGTTGATCAGTGACGACTTGCCCACATTACTGCGGCCGATAAAAGCGAATTCTGACTTGTTGTCTGTTGGGCACATGCTCACTCTAGGAGCAGATATGACGAATTGGGAATTTACAATGTCCATAATGATGATGATTTATTGCAAAGGTAATGAATATTGTTTGAAATAGCAAAAAATATAATATTCCTCTGGGTGCTATAGACAAAAAAGCAGTAACTTTGCAATCTAAATGTTTAAATTCTTGAAGCTGCAACTATTATTTCCCACCTTCATCATTGCTTGCCTGTTATGGTCTTGCAGTGCCACCAAGTTTGTTCCAGAGGAAAAATATCTTTTGGAAAGTGTAGAGTTGAAGAGTGGTGAGAAGGGGTTTGCCGCGTCGGCCCTTTCCCCATATATCAGACAGAGAGCCAATTCCAAGTGGTTCTCGGTGTTTAAGATACCGATGGCTACTTATGCCTTGTCCGGACGCGACTCTACCAAATGGATCAACCGCACGCTGCACCGCATAGGGGAGCAGCCTGTGGTGTATGATAGCGTACAGGCTCGCATCTCCGTTGAGGACTTGCGGCAGGCTATGGTCAACCAAGGTTACATGCACGCATCGGTAGATTTACAGACCCAGGTTAGGGGTAAGAGGTTGAAGGCCATCTATACTCTTTTTCCTGGGACTCCTTATTTTGTTGGTAAGATGTCCTACAATATTGAGGATTCGGCTATTGCGAGGGTTCTTTCCAATTATAGGAACCGTTGGGCTGGGAAGACAAAGAATCCGCAATCGTTGGGCTTACAAGTTGGCGAAAGATTCAATGTGTCCCGTTTAAATGATGAGCGGAAACGCATCACGTCCATCCTGTTGGATTCGGGCTTTTATAAGTTTCATAAGGACTACATCATGTTTGATGCCGATTCGTCGAGTCATGACAACCAAGTGAATCTAACGTTGCATATAGTGAAGTATCATGCAAATAGCAATATGTCTGCGACCAATCATCCTCGTTATTATATTCGGTCGGTAAACTATCACCATGGAGGCGATGACTCATTGCATTTGCGCCGCCCCGTCTTGGAGATGGCTACGGCTGTGACCAAGGGAAATCCTTTTAACAGTTCCGCCCTGCAGTCTACCTACAACAAGTTTGCGCGTTTGCAGGCGGTTCGGTACACCAACATCCGTTTCACGGAAGTTCCAGACACGACGCTTCTCGATTGCGACATCTATGTAAGCACACAGAAACCTTCATCTATCTCTTTTCAACCAGAAGGCACCAATACGGCTGGCGATCTTGGTGCAGCAGTGTCTTTGACCTATCTCAATCGTAACCTCTTCAGAGGTAGTGAGCAGTTGAGCTTGCAATTTCGTGGCGCCTTTGAGGCCATTACTGGCCTGGAAGGATACCATGACGAGAACTATAAGGAGTTTAGTGTTGAGGCCAAACTGAACTTTCCTCGTTTTGTGGCGCCATTTCTCTCGCGGGCGTTTCGCAAGCGAAGCAATGCCACGTCTGAGCTTGCGGTAGCTTGGAACCTACAGAGCCGCCCCGAATTTCATCGTCGTGTCTTTTCCGCTACTTGGCGTTATCGCTGGTCGGACGCTCCCAATCACTTGAATTTTAGGCTTGACGCACTCGACATGAACTACGTCTATATGCCATGGATTAGCGAGAAGTTTAAACACGACTATCTTGACAGTGTCTCCAATCGCAATGCTATCCTCCGCTACAACTATGAGGACCTCTTCATTATGAAGATTGGATTTGGCTTGACTTACAATAATGGTGTGGACGCTATCCGCGCAAATGTGGAGACCTCCGGTAATGTGCTGAGCGGGCTCTCACATGCTGTTGGCTTTAGGAAGAATGACAGTGGGCAATACACTTTATTTAATATTGCGTTCGCACAATACGCCAAATTCGATTTCGACTACACCCGTCTCATAGAGTTTGACAGTCATAATGCGTTGGCGTTGCATGGTGGCTTCGGCATCGCTTGTCCTTATGGCAATAGTAATGTGTTACCCTTCGAGAAGCGTTATTTCTCAGGCGGAGCCAATTCGGTGCGTGGCTGGGGGGTGAGACAACTAGGGCCGGGAAAGTTCAGAGGGTCCGATGGGCGCATTGACTTCATCAATCAGACGGGCGACATGAAACTAGACCTGAACATGGAATACCGCACTTTTTTGTTTTGGAAGTTTAATGGTGCAGTCTTCATTGATGCGGGCAACATTTGGACCTTGCGTAATTACCAAGAACAACCTGGTGGGCAGTTCAAGTTCAAAGAGTTCTACAAGCAGATAGCGGTGGCTTATGGATTAGGTGTGCGCCTTAATTTCGATTACTTCATCTTGCGTTTCGATATGGGTATGAAGGCGGTTAATCCCGCTTACACGTCTCAGCGGGAGCATTGGGCTGTGATTCATCCCGACTTTAGCCGTGATTTTTCGTTACATTTTGCCGTGGGGATGCCTTTTTGATGCGGGCTGGCAAAGCCCCCCTCATGACAACAGAAGCGGATTCCCGCCAAACAGCATGGTTCTGTTTGCGGAAATCCGCTTTCTCGTTTTATGATAATGACAACGCTTTGTTGTTTGGCAATGGCTGCCAGCCAGTGTCACTTGCTCAATTGTTCTTGAGTGCGACGACGCCTGTCATCCTGTCGTCGAAGTAGAAAGTCTGCTTAACGGTATCCTTCTCGATGGCGTATTTCACGTTGATGTAGAGTAGCTTAGGAGAAGATTTGGTGTAGTTCCCCTTGACCTTGTCTGCCACTTGCAACCGCATGACATTGACCATTGAGTCTGAAACAAAGAATGTAGAGTCTAGTGGGCCCCACTGTACCACGTCATAATCGCTTATGTCCATTTGCTCGGTCATAAACTCTTTGACCAAACCTTTGGCTTCATAGCCCTGTCCGCACCCTGTGAGTAGTGCGATGAGCAGAGCCACGATGGTTAAGCCACACTTTCTCATGCCTCTTCTGGTATGTTCTTCAAGATCTCGAGCAGGTGATCCCAAACCATTTGTACTGTAGGGATGAGCAGGCATTCGTCGGGTGTGTGCACGTTGCGGAGCGTCGGTCCAAACGAAACCATGTCGAGGTGTGGGTACTTCTCTGAGAAGAGGCCGCACTCCAGGCCGGCGTGAATGCCCTTGACGATAGGTTCTTTGCCGAAGAGCTTTTTGTAAGCTTCTACAGTAATCTTCACCAATTTCGATTGGGGGTTCATCTTCCAGGCAGGATATCCGTCGTTTTGCTTCACCTGAGCGCCAGCCAGTTGGAGGGCTGCCTTCACGGTGTTGGCCATGTTTCTCAAGTTGCTCATGACGTTGGAACGTTGGCTGCTGACGATGCGTACCTTGTCGTCTTCACTTTGTATGCTGGCTATGTTGCTGGAAGTCTCCACCATCCACGCCAGGGCATCGTCTTGGCACATTGCCATCACGCCATTGTCCACTGCCTGGATGACGCGGATGAGGTTCTCGCTAATGTGCTTGGGCATGACGTTTTGGGCGTCTGCGCTACCCAACTTCCACTCCATGTGGGTGTCGGTCACGTGGAACTCATCCTCTACATCCTTTTGGAAATTGTTCCAGTCGGCTTTCACCTCTTCCTTCTTGTCTGTTGGGATGGCGAAGACCACTTTGCCGTCGCGTGGGATGGCGTTGTGCATCTTGCCCGAGTTCCATTGGGCTAAGCGGAGGTCCATCTTTTCCTGTTCCATGTAAAGGAAGCGTCCCAGTACTTTTATGGCGTTGGCTCGCTTCTTGTTGATGTCGTCTCCTGAGTGCCCTCCGTTCAGGCCTTTCAGAGTGCCATCCATGAAGAAGTAGCCCTTAGGGGCCTCCTCGCGTGTGAAGCAGAATGATGCCGATGTGTTGATGCCGCCCGCGCACGAAACGAATATTTGCCCCTCGTCCTCCGAGTCTAGATTGATGAGATAGCTGCCCGTCATAAATCCAGCCTTCATGCCGAAGGCACCAGTCAACCCGGTCTCCTCGTCACGTGTGAAGACACACTCAATGGGACCATGTTCGATGTCATTCGCTGCGAGGATAGCCAATTCAATGGCATCGCCGATGCCGTCGTCAGCGCCTAGCGTAGTCCCCTTAGCGTGCATCCAGTCGCCTTCAACATAAGTTTCGATGGCTTGTTTGTGAAAGTCGAAGTCTACATCGACCAGCTTGTCGCAAACCATGTCCATGTGGCTCTGCAGAATGGTTGTCGCACGGTTTTCGTAGCCTTTGGTAGCGGGCTTGCGGATGAGCACGTTGCCTGTCTCATCGACCAAAGTCTCCAACCCGTGGTCTTCTCCGAATTTCTTGAGATAGGCAATCATCTCCTCCTCATGCTTGGAGGGGCGGGGGATTTGATTGATTTTTGCAAATTGCTCGAAAACGCGAGCAGGTTTCAATTCTGCCATAATGTTTGTTTTTTATAAAGGTTTATCAATTTTTTCTTTGCATTCTCCACTTTTTGCCTTAACTTTGCAACGTAAATGAAGCAAATCATAATGCAAAAGTAACAAAAATGATGGAGACTTTGCTGTTAAGCGTGTTAATAATTGCTATTGCCGTTGTGTTGTTGTCGGTGAAGGTCCTTTTTAAGAAGGATGGTCGGTTTGATTCACAACACATCCATGACAGTAAGGCTATGCGTGACCGTGGCATCCATTGTGTGCTCGACCAGGACCGAGAAGCCCGGTCGAGAAAATCGTTGCTTTCATAAAAAGGAAAATCACAAAACATTTATTTAAAGACATGAAGAAGAACATCATTCTTGTGGTGGCCTTTTTGACCATGACAACGTTGGGTCTTGTCTCTTGCGACAAGAGCAGTCCTAAGATGGACGACAAGGCCGCTGCGGCCTCCCCGAAATCGAGCGAGGGCACTAAGATCGCTTATGTGGAGGTTGACTCTATCATGACTCAGTACACGTTCTGCAAGGAGTACAGCAAGATTTTGGAGACCAAGGGCAATAACATCCAGAAGACGCTTGCCTCTAAGCAACAGCAGTTGCAGGCCGCTGCCGCCAACTTCCAGCAAAAAATTCAGCAGAATGCCTACACCCGTGAACAAGCAGAGGCTATTCAGGCTGGCTTGCAGAAGCAGAACAACGATCTGCAGGTGCTTAACCAGCGCTTGAGCGCAGAGTTCCAGACGGAGACGGAAAATTTCAACAAGGCGTTGCACGATTCGCTGCAGCACTATTTGGCCGTTTACAACAAGGACAAGAAGTACAGTCTTATCTTCTCTAAGCAGGGTGACAACTTGCTCTATGCCGATAAGGCATACGACATTACCAATGAGGTGGTGGCAGGCTTAAATAAGGCCTACAAGAGCAAGGTGAGTGCTACCAGTAAGGCTAAGAAATAAATCATCTTCATAAAAGTTAAAAGAGGTGATTTGCAGAAGTCGCCTTACGAGAGATCTCGCAAGTTTACTAATCAGGAAGGGTTAGGCTTGCGAGATTTTTCGTAATTAGAAATTAATGTCTTTATCATTTGCGATTGGCAAGTTGATTGTTGTGCCGCATATATAACTCTTGGACAAGATAACCGCTTTAGATTGCATTTCGAATATGAATAATGAAGAGAATGGTGAAACCCACGACAGGGTGAAAGCTGTTTATAAGGTGACTATAGCAGGTAGTGTCATCAATGTAGTGTTGATAGTCCTGAAGTTTGCCGCAGGCTTCTTGGGGAATTCGGCAGCCATGATAGCCGATGCCATCCACTCGCTTACCGACTTCGCCACCGATGTGGTGGTACTGGTGTTTGTCAAGCTCAGTAGCAAGCCCGTGGACAAGGATCACGACTATGGTCATGGCAAATATGAGACGTTGGCCACGGCCCTCATAGGTTTGTCGTTGTTGGTGGTTGGTGTGGCGATTTGCTATTCGGGTGTCATCAAAACCTATCATGCCATCTGTGGTGATAGGCTTCAGCAACCGGGTATCGTAGCACTGGTGGCTGCAGTAGTGAGCATTGTGCTCAAGGAGTGGGCTTACCGGTTCACGGTCCGCGTGGGCCGCAAGTGCCATTCTCAGGCCTGCGTGGCCAATGCTTGGCATCATCGCAGTGATGCTCTGTCGAGCATTGGAACGATGGCGGGCATAGGTGGTGCTATCTTCTTGGGGGATCGCTGGGGCGTGCTTGATCCGCTGGCAGCCATCATCGTGAGTGCCTTTATCATCAAGGCCGCATGGGGCCAGGTCATGCAGTCGGTCAACGAACTGACCGATGCCAGCCTGCCTGAGGCCGATGAAGACGAGATTATGAAGATTGCCAATGCCGAGGAATGTGCTGGAGAAGTCCACAACCTTCGTACCCGTCGCATTGGCAACCGCGTCTCCATAGAGATGCATGTACGCATGCCAGGCTCCCTGTCACTCTATGTAGCCCACGAACACGCCACAGACATCGAGTGTCGGTTGAAGGAACATTTCGGCGTGGATACCCTGGTGAATATACACATTGAACCCCTCAAGGTCAACGGACACTATGATGCTCCGATCCAACAGAAAGATAGAACCAACTTAAATACGCTATGAAGAAAAGAAGGATATTGGCCGCATTCCTTATTGCAGCTATTAGTGTGCCCGCTGTGGCGCAGAGTGAGACCGAGTGTCTCGAGTTTCTCTACAAGAGCATGCCCACGCCTGATAGCGTGGATTACTCGAAGGACTATTGGCGCCGGCAGGTGCGTATGGCGCTCAAGACCCGCAAGCAGATGCCCTGGGGCAAGTGCGTTCCGCAGTGGGTGTTTGAGAACTTTGTGCTTCCCGTCCGCGTCAACAATGAGGAACTCGATGATGTGCGCACGGTAATCTATAAGGAGCTGGCTCCGCGTCTCAAGGGACTCTCCATGAAACAGGCCGCACTGGAGGTCAACCACTGGTGCCATGAGAAGGTAAGCTACCAGCCCAGTGATGGCCGCACATCGGCACCTTTGGCCACCATGCGAAACAGCATTGGCCGTTGTGGCGAGGAGAGCACGTTTGCCGTGTCGGCCCTTCGTGCTGTGGGCATCCCGGCGCGCCAGGTCTATTGTCCGCGTTGGGCTCACACCGACGACAATCATGCATGGGTTGAGGTGTGGATAGATGGACATTGGCACTTCATGGGCGCATGCGAGCCCGAGGCTGTCCTAGACAAGGGCTGGTTCAACTGGGCCGCCAGTCGTGCTATGCTGATTCGCGCCTTCGACTATGCTGGCCAAGAGATACCCACGACCGCCAGCTACGCCCCCACCAAGACTCTACGCGTGAGGGTGGTCGATGAGGTGGGTGTTCCTATCCCCAATGCTACCGTCGACTTCCGCCTCTATAACTACTCGGAGTTCTATCCGCTCAAAACTGTCAAGAGCGATGCAGACGGGTATGCCACGTTCATCACGGGCTATGGAGACTTGCAGGTATGGGTGAGCACTCCCGATGCTTATGGTGTGCAGAAGGCCGATGCATACGTTACTGAGATGACTCTCACACCCTGCCACAAGGTTGGTAGCACCTGGACCACGGAGTACGATTGGCACGTGCCTGTCAGCACGTTGCAGGAGCCAGACCGTAGCCTCACTGACACCGTTAGTGAGAACGGACGACGCTTGAAGGCTGAGGACATGATCCGCACAGCTTACCAGCAAACTACCTTCTATCATGGAGAGAACGAAATATTACGCAAGGCGCGTAGCAATTGGCGCGTTTTGTCACAATTTCTTCAAGAGAAGCATCCGCAGGCAGACCTTGTGTTGCAGGGCTTGAGCGAGAAAGATCTACGTGATGTCACACTCGATGTCTTGCGCGACGCGTGCCTTATGGGCGACGAGGCCTTGCGCTGCGGTGGCGTGCGTGTCTCCACCGAACCCCTGCGACCCTATGTTGCCTACCTGCAACAGCGACTGCCCAAGATGACTGCCAGGCAGTGGATGGACTGGGTGGAGCGCAACATCAGGGTGGATAACACAAACAATCCCAAGCAGCTTTGCCTCTCGGTGGTGGGCGTTTACAACTCCCGGTGCTGTGATGCGCGCAGCCGTGAGCTCTTTGCTGTGGCGGGTGCACGCGCATTAGGGCTGCGTGCCGAGCTGGATCCACTGGGCAAGGCGCGTGTGGCCGATGGTTCCCAGTGGCTTAGGCTCAATGATCGGACGGACGCTGCTGCGCAACCGGAACAGGGCACGCTGAAACTTGACGTGGCACCAGATGTCATGTACTATCATGGTTACACCGTCTCGAAGATGGTTGACGGACGCCCCACGCCCCTTGACTATGCCGACGACGATCCAACGGTGACTGGGAGGTTCAGGCAGGGTTTGCAGCTTCCAGCGGGTGATTACCTGCTAACTACGGGCACTCGCCTTAAGGGGGGCGACGTGCTCACACACAGCGTGATGTTCACGTTGAAGGCTGGGGGGACAACCGAGCTCCTGGTCTATTTCCGCACCAGTCTGCGCAGTGTGAAGAGCGACTTGCAACTTGGCGACAGTGAGAAGAACGCCAGTGCCACATCGGTGCAAAGCGCACAGTGACTCATAGACTTTGCTCCTTCGCATCCGGAATGGATGGAGGGCAAGGCCGTCTAACTCAAATAGCATGAAATTATTGGAAGTGTGCTGTGGCAATCTGGCGAGTGTCAGAGCGGCCATAGAGGGTGGCGCAGCCCGTGTGGAGTTATGTCGCGAATTGGAGCTTGACGGGCTAACGCCCAGTCGGGAAATGGTACGTGAGACCGTGGGGCTTTGCCATGCGGCTGGTGTGCGGGTGCACGTGTTGATCCGCTCACGCGCTGGCAACTTCATCTATACCAATGCGGAGGTCATGCAGATGACTGATGACATACACATGGCGCTCGATGAGGGTGCCGACGGAGTTGTGATTGGTGCGCTCACGCCTGCGGCCAATGTCGATATCGTTGCCTGCCAGCGTTGGACAGATGCTTGCCGAGATCTCGATGGAGGTCTGCGGTGCAACATTACGTTCCACCGTGCCTTTGATGTCTGTTGTGATCCCTTTGCGGCCCTGGAGCAGATTTATCGGTTGGGATGCGACCATATCCTCACGTCAGGACAGCAACCCTCGGCTGAGGCTGGCGTTCCGTTGCTCCGCCAATTGGTGGCTCGAGCACGCCAGCTCACGGAAAGCACAGACCGCAAGTTGACTATTCTTTGTGGGGCGGGCGTCAACACACAGAACGCCTCGTACATCCTAAACGCAACGGGAGCCACGGAAATCCATGGCTCCCTGCGCACAGGCCTTGTGTCGGACATAACTAAAATCCAAAAGATCATTTCTTTACTACAATGACATGGTCGGGGAAGGCCAGTGGTGTTGCCAACTCGATTGTCAGTTGTCCGCCTCGATAGGTGTGAGGCACCCGTTTGCCACTCTGATAGTCGGTCACGGATTTTGGTTTCTTGGCCAAAGGCAGGGCGATGCTGCGTGGTGCTTCTACATCCTTGGCGGGACAGATGTGCACAAACACAGTGTCGTCTTTCTCAGTTGTGGCCCCCCAAGCACAGGGTTTCATGGGGCCTGCCCCAGTGCCATAGAGGGTCTCACCATAGGTTCGCATCCATTGGCCAAGGCTCTTGAGGCGGTCGAGAGCCAGTGCTGGAAGTTCTCCGTTGGATTGCGGGCCGATGTTGAGTAGCAGGTTTGCGCCCTTGCCCGAGGTGTTGACGAGCAGGCGGATGATGTCAGCGGTCGACTTGTAGTTTTGGTCCACTACCTTGTATCCCCACATGCCGTTCATAGTCTCGCAGGTCTCCAAAGGGAGACGGCTCACCTGGGCGGCTTTATCCACGAATCCGGCCTTGTTCTCGCCGGGCAGGTCGCGCTCGAAGATCTGAATGTCTTCGCCCTCGTTGGGATTCATGTGGTGGTTGTTGCCTATAAGACAGGCTGGTTGCAGCTTGTGGATAAGCGCATATTGTTCGCCCAGTTGCCAGTTGAACGGTATGCTGTCTTGGTCATGATCCCACCAGCCGTCGAACCAGATTGCGCCCACCTTGCCATAGTGCGTCAGCAGTTCGGTGAGCTGGGCGTTCATGAAGCGGAAGTAGTGGGGCCAGTCGCTCTTTGTGCTGTCTTTGCCGCAGTGGCGCCCGGTGCGCCCCATGGGGTAGTCATCGCGCATCCAGTCAATGTGGCTATAGTAGAGGTGTAGCCCCAGGCCTTCCTCTTGGCAGGCGTCGGCTAGCTCCTTCACCACATCGCGCTTGAAGGGAGTGGCCTTTACGATGTTGTAGTCACTTTGCTGAGTGTCCCACATCGAGAAGCCGTCGTGGTGGCGTGTGGTGAAGCAGATATATTTGGCTCCAGCGTCTTTGAAGGCCTTAATCCACTGGAGGGCGTCGAAACGGTGGGGGTAGAAGGCGTCGGCAGCCTTGGCGTACTCCATGCGGTCGGGTACGTAGTTTTGTAGGTACCACTCGCCTTGGGCAAACGTGCTGTAGATGCCCCAGTGGAGGAATATTCCCAATTTGGCCTTTTGGAAGTTCTCGCGGGCGGCTATGTTGTCGGGTGCAGGCGTGTAGGTCTGTGCCCAAGTGGTCAGGGTGGCCAGGGCGAGTGCTATGGTGCATAGTTCTTTTTTCATGATGGTGTAGGTTTGGTTTACATGGTTAAAACTACGAAGTTGTAGGCGAAATGCCAAACTTTTTCTTCCTGCCTTCTTGACGCTGCATAGATGTGCCCTGATTTTTTCTATAGTTTGTCGGATGTTTCGTGGAGAGTTCGTTACTTCTGTCAATCATCCGCATGTGTGGCTTTCCACCATGCAGTCTTTTGTTTCCCCTTGACGGCTATGCGGTTGTGACTGGGATCAGAGATGGTGAGGCCACTGAAGCTTTTGACGGGGATATAAACAGGGTGTTCGTAGAGGTAGGAATAGAGTGTGTCGGTAGTGGTGTAGAAGGGTACGGTGCGCTTGATTTGTGTGTCAAAGTCGCTGAGCAGTGTAGTGTTTGTGCAGAGATGGTTCACGTAGTCGCCCAAATCATAGAACAGGTGCGTGTGGTAACCGTCGAGCACTTGCAGGGAGTCGACGAGTGAGTCTGCCAAGACGTTATGGCTGTTGATGTTGCGCATGAGGGCGGCAAGGGCGTCCATCTGTCGGCAGTCGATGGCAGAGAGGGTTCCGCAGGGTGTGGAGTAGTTGGCATAGAATGAGTGGAAGGTGCTGACCATGTTCCGGTAGGAGGGTGTCGATGAAGCTAAGTATTGCCACATTGAGGCGTAGGGCATACCGAGGGCCAGCACCTCAGAGGTGGAGGCCACGAGCCAGTTGGTGGCGTTGCGCAGCGCATAGGCTGTCTCGGCGTTGGCCATGTAGCAGTTGTCGAAGAGCAGATATTGCAGTTTCACGCCGGCCTGGCTGATGCCTTCGGCCAGCGTCTCCACATCGATGGCGTAAGAGCCTTGTGTGGCAGAGCCGAAAAAGCGCGTTTGGGGATAGGTCGCGCTTTTCCCCTGGATGTCCTGTCTGAACTTGGCTATGGCGGTTGCCGTATCCCAGTCTGCTGCATAGGTCCACCCGCATCCGTGTCCACCGACAATCATGGCATAGTTGAGGGCGTAGGCATTGGTTTTCACGACATTGATGACCTGCGCAATACCTAACGCTGTGGTGTAGGCGGTGCCTTCGTAGGTCTTGAGGGTTGTGTGGGTTATGGTTCCACTCTTGTAGGTCACCTCGTAGAGGCGCGATGCGCTGGCTGATGTGCTGAGAAACACCACGAGACGTCCCGTATACCCCTTGTTGGCCACGATGGCGTGTTCGATGCTGTCGAGGTTTTGCAGGAAATTGCCGTAGAGGCCCTGTTCATTGGCGTTGTTGCCTGTCCAAGGCATGAAGATGAGCACGGTCTGCTTGTTGATGTTGTTGACATCGGTGGGGGCTTCATTGCCGCAACTGGCCAACAATAGGCTTGCGGCACAAAAGCCGACAATGACTGCCCATACCTTGATGGCGTGGCGCAACAGGGGAAATCGGAAGATTGTCATACGTTCTGTTCTTTGTCTAAGTAGGGTCCACTAATAACAGCCCTGCGGTACGGGCGAATTTCCCGCAAGGTGGCCCAGAACGCGGATTATTCGCTTTTTGAGCCCCCAAGGCCATTTCCGCAAAAAAGAGACAAAGAAGTCCCCTAAGGAACTTCATGACATTTTTAGCGAAGAAGCAAGCTCCTATCCATGTGTCGGCCGTGTTGTCTAGTTTCGCTCGGATGTCGTTTGCCCGGTAAACCCTCTTGGAGGTTCCAAATGTGGCCTCCACTTCATTTCTCTCACCGATGGCCCTCTTCTTGTCCTCTGCGTGCTCGTCGTTTTCTTCCTTGGGAGGTCGGCCAAGCGGGCGGTTGTAGCAGTCAACATGATTATCCTTGATGATCTTCCTGTTCGCCTTCCCGAGGTAGAGCTTGTCCGCCTGGACTTCCTGGGGCAGCATGCCGAAGCGCTTTTTGTAGAGATCCAAGTGTGTGGCGAGGTCGGACGACTCGTTGTAGGCGTCCCAGCTGAGATGGTCAACATAAGTGTAACCGTTCACGACGCTGACGCCAATCTTCGCCCCGAACTCAACCTTGGCTTTCGCCTTGCCCCTGACAATGGGGCGGAGGTGCGGTTGGTAGATGCTGATGATGCGGTCCGCGCACCTGCGGACGTTCTCATCGAACATCTTCTTCTGTTGCTCGTACATCTTGAATGCCGCCTTGAGGCACTTGATGTCACGACGGTTGAAGCACGAGAGGAGATGGCTCGACTGCTCGCCAAGGAAATCGAGGAAGGTCAGCAAGTCAGCCTGCAGGCAGCGAAGTTGGATCAGTTTCACCTTGTCCACAAGCTTCTTCCCCTTACGCTTCTTCTTGGTCAGCGAGATGAAGGCCTGCCGGGCTTCCACACGGCGGG
>CAVBFJ010000035.1:0-33635 GCA_963594895.1 bacterium
GAGGGTGTCGGACGTGACGCACAAAAGGCATTGGACCTCTACGAGCAAGCCATGGAGCACGGAAGCATGAGCGGTATACGGCAAGGCCCACATCCTTATCTACGGAGTGGAGGGAGAGACGGTGGCCGACTGCGACAAGGCGATGGAGATGCTCCGTCCCTTTACGGAGAACGGTGACGCCACAGCGTGTTACCTGATGGCGAGCGCTTACAACAGTAAGTGCAGCGAGAAGAACGCCTACTCATGGGAACTGGCTGCCGAGGCGGCTCAATACATGGAAAAGGCGGCAGAAGGCGGCATCGTTGTAGCCATGCGGGGGATCGGACTTTGGTATTGCGTTGGAAAAGGCGTACTGCAAGATACGGAAAAAGCAAAAATGTGGCTGGGCAAGTACGAGGAGAACGACAAAGACGCTGAAGAGACAGATCGGCTCTCGAACCTTTCGGACGAAGCGTTTCAAGAGAGTGCGACCGACGCAATGATAAACTACTGGCAGGAAATCGTGGAAGCCAACAAGAAGAAGATAACGGATTGGCAGGATTATGTAAACTCGGAAGACATGATGCAAGTTGACTTGTTGCTGTTCAACGCAGCCCAACTGGGTGAATTGAATGCCATGACTTTTTTAGGACGCAAAGGGCTCGACATGCTGAAGACTGCCCCTGACGATGCCAAGCGGTACATCAAGTTGTGTGCGGAGCAAGGTCTATGCTATTTTGCCGAGCAGGCTGGCAAGACCTTGCTGGAAGGCGATGTTGAAGACGAGAAGATTGTCGCGGAAGGCGTCGACTATTACGTTATGGGCGCCGATCAAGGCGACGTGGGGTGTTACCTTCAGTTAGGATTGTTGTTCACCACGGAAGGTGCAGGCAAGAAAGCAGAACAGATTGGAAGACAATACCTGCAGCAGATCTGCGAGCTGGAAGGTGACGACTGGGAGGACGAGCGCCAGCAAGCCAATGCTCGCCTGGAGGAACTCGACCATCGCCCCAAGACCTTCATGGGCCGACTGGTCCGCCGGCTGCGCAAGTGAGATTTCGTACACCAGCCCTGCCATCTTGTACAACGCCAAGCCTATCGTTTCCTTTTCTTCCGCAATGGCCATACCTTTGCATCGTCAACTAAAAAGAAAGGAAAAATAAGATGAGTAAGAAAGTAAAGGTGATGGTAGTGAAGATGAGTGTGGTAGACGGAAAGAAGATGGGTGAGTCGGTGTCCTTGTATCTTGATCCGGAGGTGATGGCCCGTTACACCACTGTGGCCATGGTGAAGAAGAGGGTGTTGCAGACGATTGCCGACACCAGGGTTTTTGCGCCGGAAGACCTTGCGGTACTGAAGATGGAGATGAAGGAGTTTCTGAAAGAGTGGAGAGCGGAAGTGAAGAAGAAGGAGGAAGAGAGAAGAAAGAAGTTGGAGAAGATTGACAACAAGTGACCGTGAAAAGGCCCGCGTACACTCTTGGGTTGGAGTGTGTGCGGGCCGGAAAGGAGGTTTCAAGGTCACCTCCTCCAAAACCGGAATGCCATTCATTCCCTTTATCCCAGGGCATACGGAGCGAAGCGCGATGACAGCCAGTGATGATTGTCGTGATTTTTGGTGAAAAAGTATGTTCGTGATTTCCGATGAAATAGAATGCGAAAACAGCGTTTTCGCCACACTTTGTGAGCGTTTGCGGTTCGCCATCTCAAAGAATGTGCCTAATCTATGTGCGATAAGTACCGAATCATGGTGAGATTGATGCCGAATCGTAGTGAGATTAGGCACATATCACAAGTAGATTAGGCACATATCGTTATGAAAAGAATTTACGTTTAAGACAAAATAAAAGACATCTTTTTATAAGTCGCTCGCTGACAGGCAGTTATAAAAACCGCTCTATTTTCGCGTATTTGCGCCCAAATATTTCTTCGTCGCAAATAACGCACGTTTTAGACTATAGTTTGTCGCCTTTTTTACAGAGCACAGCGCGAAACCAAACAACTTTCTCTGACACCTATGAAATTTTTACCCTTACGTGGATGTGGCGACAATCGAAAATGGATTTTATACATTTTCAAGGCCATTTCGTACAAATTGCGTGATGCGTTGTTGCCACATTTCGATAAATTGGTTACCTTTGCGATGCAAACAGATGATGAAACTTATTATTGTCCTTTGGGCATCAACAGACACATGGAAAGACTAAAGATATCTACATCAGTGGGGCTGTTCAGGGTCCCGACCGAAGACATTGCCTTCATCGAGGCATCGGGCAACTACAGCGACGTGCACCTCTTCAATGGAGAGGTGGTGACCATGACATTCCAGCTCCACTACTTTGTGGAGGCGATGAGTCAGCTTGAGGAGAAGATGTTTGTGAGAGTGGGCAAGAGCTTGATCGTGAACAAGAACTACGTCTACTCCATCAATATCACCAGTCAGGATCTGAAGCTCATGGACCACCGTATGAATCAAGTTTTTAAGTTGAAGGCTTCGAAGGAAGCGCTCAAGGAGTTGAAAACCATTTTGGAGCAGGAAGGAGACAACAAATGAAACACACCGAAGACAACAACATGAAGGAGAAACCCATCTTCATGATAGAGAACAGCGACAGCAAGAACACTTCGCAGGAGATACTGGAGGAGCCCATCATCACCATTGAGCATGACGAGGATGCAGACATGTTGGCCTCCATGAGCTTCGTACCGCCGAAGCGCCCTGGCCGGCTACGCGTGTGGGGCCGCCGCATGCTCGGCTTGGTGGCCGTGGCCGCCGTCGTGCTGGCATGCTATAAGGGCATAGGCCTCTACAACCATTACTATAACATAGGTGTGAGCATTTCCGTCACACCCAAGGAGAACATCAAGAAGCTTGACGGCATGACGGCACAGGGCGGCCCATCGGAAGTGGTGCTTAGGACCGACTCCGTGCTCGGTGTGGCGCTCAACATCTACGAGCCACACAACGTGAAGGCCGAGCTGACACTCGCCGAGCCCGACACCGCAGACCATGGCGTGCTGCTGTACACACGCACGGCAGACTACACCGCCACCGGCAAATACCTCGGGTCGCTGGTGGTCGATGGCGAGGAGAAGCAGAGCGACGCCTCGCGACTGGGCTACTGTGCCATAGCGGGCGGCAACATGGTTGTCGGCGTGTCGCGGTTCGACGACATGAAAGAACACATGATCGACCGTGACGGCTCCTACTTCCGCCAGTTCGTGCTCGTCTCCAACGGCGAGCTGCCACATCGCTTCCTCCTCCACGGCAAGGTGGAGCGCAAGGCCCTCGCCCGGACGGCTGACGACCGCCTCTGCATCGTTGAGACCCGCCATCCTGAGACCCTCTGGGACTTTGCCGACGCCCTGCGCGAGTATGGCTATGTGGACGCCATCTATCTCACCGGCGGCAACGAAAGCGGGTTCTACCGTGCGCCCGACGGGACGGCGCACTTCACCGAGAAGGCAGCCGCCTATCGCACCGACAAGCACCACGGCATGGCCCCATGGCTGGTGCTGAGGAAGCGGTAAACGACAGTTTTGTACAACAAACCACACATCTTGTACAACCCAGCCCGAAACGTTTCTTTCACCGGAAAAACCATCCTACCTTTGCATCGTCAATGAGACATAACCATTAAAAACAATGATGATCATGAAAAAACTGATGATTGCGCTGATGATGGTTGCAGCAACCAGCACGGCAAGTTTTGCGGGAGTGAAGAACGAGCAGGTGAAGGCCGCGGCCAAGGAAGTGGTGCAGACGGTGAAGGCCGCTCCGGCGGGCACAACCTACGGTGTGGTGGAGAGCACCAAGAAGCACGTGGTGGTGAGCACGCCGCTCGGACGCCACACCATCAACAAGGGTGAGGACGGCAGCCTGTCGTTCATGGGCGTGACGGCCAAGCTCGTCTCAGCCAAGAACGGCGTGTACAAGGTGAAGACCTCCCTCGGCACGTTCAGCGTGAACACCCGCAAAGCCACGATAACGAAACAGTAATCAGCGCCACAGTTATGAAGAAGCGTGTTCTTGCCTGCGCCGCAGGGTTGGTGCTCATCGCTGTCTGCCTGCCGTTTGTGCCATCCATTTACAGAAGGTAAGCCAAACCCTTGTGACCAGTGTCTGAAGGTTTATAGGGGGAGGTTGTCCCCAGTTGTAAAGGTTGTCCGAGTTGTCTTATCCTCTGCTTCATAAGCATCAAGCGTTCAGTTTAAGACAACCCAGACAACCTTTACAACTTTTTACAACCCTCAGCGCGTGTCCCAACGGGGAGGCAACGGGGACAACCTTTGTTGGGCCGCCGGCCCAATTGCTGTTTAAGGTTGGATAGGAGGATGGCTGATGAGGACGGTGGTGGCATCACATCTTCTTTGATCGCATCCTCATCCTTTGTCCCTGTATTCCTGCGGCGTGAAGCCCGTCAACCGTTTGAAGTACTTGCAGAAGAAACTGGGGTTGGGGAAGTGGAGCGCTTCCGTGATTTCGGCTATTTGCAGGTTGGAGTGGCGCAACTTCACCTTGGCCGCCGTGATGACCGCCTTGTCGATCCACTCCTTCGCCGTGATGCCGCTGGTCTGCCTGACCACCGTGCCCAGGTATCGCTCCGTCACGCATATCTTCCCGGCATAGAAGGCGAGACGGCGCTCCTCGGCGCAATGACGGTTGACGAGTCGCAGGAAACGGTCGAGGATGTCATTGGCGGAGTGGTGGCCGCAAGCGGTCTTGGGCTGCAGGGCGAAGAGGGCGTCATAATAATGTGTGATGGTGGCGAGCATCTGATGGAGCACGCCCCTGTACTGTTCGGCTTGGCCTGCGGCAGCAGACTCACCGGCGTGGCTCTCTTGCGCATGGGCGATTTCCCATAGCAAGAGAAACATGTGGTTGAGGAGCTGAAATTCTTCATCATTTATTTTTCTCATGCAGTGCTTGTTGTGCCCGTTGAACAGTTCGGGCAACCTCCCCGAGTGGACGATGTGGAACATGTCGGAGGGGATGCCGATGCCCATCACTTGGAAATCATCGCTCATGTCGACCGGCTCGACAATGGACCCCGGTGTGACGTAGATGAGGCTCCCGGCACCGAAGTCACACATCTGCAGGTTGATGCAGCTGCGCATGCTGCCCCGCTTCACCACGCCCAAACGGTAATCGTCTATCAAGAACGGACTGTCGTGGTCGATGAATGGTTTGAAGAGGCCGTTAATGTCGATGGCAATGGCAAGCCCGTCCTTGAAATAGTACTTGTCGGGAAACATGTTGCGCTCGACCAGTGTGTCAAACATGTTTTGCAGTGTGAGGCGTTGGGGCTGTTTCATATTTGTATGATGGGATGTTCCTTTTGTTCGATTCTCTTGGCAAAAGTAATCATTTGTCTTGATATGGAGTTCCTTTTTGTATGATTTCCGACAAAAAGGACATTTCCTGATGGCTATGGATAACACCATCGCGGACATTAACGCTTACCTTTGCGCACAACAATGAATAGGAACGCGAAGGGGAGACCTGGAACAAAACGGAATAATAGGATGAAAAAGAGTTTATTGTTGGTTGTGGGATTGTTGACTTCGCTGTCTGTGCAAGCTCTGTCCCTAACGGAATGTCGGCGGATGGCCCGTGACAATTATCCGGCCATCAAGCAGTATCGCCTGATTGGGCTGAGCCGCGATTTCACGCTCGAGAATGTGTCGAAAGGATGGCTGCCGCAGGTGAGCGCATCGGCCGGCGCCTATGCCTTCACCGACATGCTGAAGACAAACGGGCAGATGGCCCGGATGGGCGTCGACATGAGGAACTATGTGGCCAGCGCCTCGGTCGTGGTGCAGCAGAACGTCTATGACGGCGGTCAGATGGCGGCGCAGAGACAAGTGGCTACAGCGCAGGCCGATGTGCAGAAACAGCAGCTCTACGTGTCGGCCTATGCCGTCAACGAGCGTGTCGACCAGCTCTATTTCGGCATCCTTCTGCTCAATGAGCAGTTGAACGAGAATGAGCTGCTGCTGAGTGACCTGGCGACCAGTGAGCAGACGGTCAGAAGCATGGTGCGCGGTGGCGTGGCCAACCAGGCTGACCTGGAGACCATACTGGTGGAGGAACTCAAGGCGAGCCAGCAGAAAGTGTCGCTTGAAGCCTCTCGCAACGCCTATCTGAGGATGTTGGAGGTGTTTGTGGGAAGATCGATAGGCGATGGCGAACGGCTGGAGAAGCCCAGTCCGACAACCCCTCGTGGCGAATGGGGACAGAAACGGCCCGAACTGTCCTATTACGCCTCACAAGCCCGACTGCTCGCGGCCCAGCGCAAGCAGCTCAATGCCCGACTGCGCCCCAAGGTCAGTCTCATGGGATGGGGCATGATACATTCCAAGGTGTCAGACTGGCTGAACAGTGGCTTCCTGGCAGGTGGCGTGACGGTCTCTTGGAACATCGGCGCGCTCTACACCCGCAAGAACGACATCAGCAAGCTCGAGGTGCAGCAGGCGGTGATCGACAGCCAGCGCGAGACGTTCCTCTTCGACAACCGCCTGCAGAACGAGGAGGCCAATGGTGCGATCAACGCCCTGCGCAAGCAATTGGCACAAGACGACGAGATCGTTCGCTTGCGGGAGAGCATACGCAGCAAGACCGACAAGAGCGTGCAACACGGCACGAGGAGCGTGAACGATCTCGTCAGGGACATCAACGCCGAGAGCCTGGCAAGGGTGCAGCGGGCGCAGCATGAGATACAACTCTTGAAAGAAATCTACAGGCAACAAATCATCAACAACCAATAGAAACAGACCTCCATCGTGCTGCCAAGAAACAACGCATGCCCGGTCGGGAACGCATGGAGGACAAAACACATAAACAGATAAGCAATGAACAAGAATATCGTTTGCGGGGCGGCCTTGACGCTTGTGGTCTTGGGCCTGGCCTCTTGTGACAAGGAGAAGAAGGAATATGACGCAACGGGAACGTTTGAGGCCACGGAGGTGACAATCTCGGCCGAACAGAACGGAAAGATCTTGCGGCTTGACATCAATGAGGGCGATAGGGTAGGGCGCGACCAGCAGGTCGGACTGATAGACACCGTGCAACTCTACCTGAAGGCCCGGCAGATAGGGGCCACGCGGATGGTGTATGCCGCGCAACGGCCGGACAAGGCGAAGCAGGTCGCGGCCACACGCCAGCAGTTGGCCAAGGCCCGTGAGGAGTGTGACCGTTTTGAGGGACTCGTGGGGGAGGGGGCGGCCAACCGCAAGACCCTCGACGACGCACGGAGCCAGGTGAAAGTGCTGGAGCGCCAGTTGGAGGCCCTGCTTTCCGCGCTCAACAACTCCACCAACAGTCTCAATGCGCAGATGGGAACGGCTGATGTAGAGAAGCTGCAGGTGGCTGACCAGCTGGCCAAATGCCATGTCACAACGCCCATTGCGGGAACGGTGCTCGAGAAGTATGCCGAGCAAGGCGAGTATGCCACGGTGGGCAAACCGCTCTTCAAGATGGCCGACACCGACCACATGTGCCTGCGAGCCTACATCACTTCCGCCCAACTCAAGACGGTGAGGCTGGGCCAAGGCGTGAAGGTGTACGCCGACTATGGCAACCAAGAGAGACGGGAATACGTGGGCAAGGTGACATGGATCTCCTCGAAGTCGGAGTTCACGCCCAAGACCATCTTGACGGATGACGAGCGCGCCGACCTTGTGTATGCCGTCAAGGTGGCCGTGAAGAACGACGGCTATGTCAAGATAGGGATGTATGGCGAGGTGAAATTCTAAAAGCGGACGTGTGTTATGGATCAAGCGATAGAAGTGTGCCATGTCTCCAAGCGCTATGGCAAGGTGGAGGCGTTGCGCGACGTGAGTTTTTCTGTGGGCAAGGGCGAGATCTTCGGGCTGATAGGCCCTGATGGCGCTGGCAAGACCTCGCTCTTCCGCATCCTTGCCACATTGCTCCTTGCAGATGCGGGCACGGCCACGGTCGAGGGGTTCGACACGGTGGACGGCATGCGCGAGATCCGCAGGCTGACAGGCTACATGCCTGGCAGGTTCTCGCTCTACCAAGACCTCTCGGTGGAGGAGAACCTGGAGTTTTTCGCCACACTCTTTGGCACGACCGTTGAGGCCGAGTATGACAACGTGAAAGCCATCTACGCACAGATCGAGCCGTTCCGCAAGCGACGGGCGGGCGCACTGTCGGGCGGCATGAAACAGAAGCTAGCCCTGTCGTGCGCCTTGATCCACAGGCCCCGTGTCCTCTTGCTCGACGAGCCCACCACGGGTGTCGACCCTGTGAGCCGAAAAGAGTTTTGGGACATGCTCGCCACCCTGCGCGAGCGAGGCATCACCATAGTGGTCGCAACGCCCTATCTCGACGAGGTGCGCCGTTGTGACCGCATCGCCTTTCTCCATGAGGGGGAGGTGAGAGGGGTCGGCTTGCCAGGGGAGGTGCTGGAACGGTTTCGGGATGTCTTCTGCCCACCAGGCATCGAACATGCAAAGACACCAGCGGCTACGCCTCCCACCTGTGGCTCCGCAGGGCACACGGACGATCCGGCCATAGAGGTCGCCCATCTGGTGAAGGCGTTTGGCGACTTCCGCGCCGTCGATGACATCTCGTTCTCAGTGAGGCGCGGGGAAATCTTCGGGTTCCTGGGGGCCAATGGCGCTGGCAAGACCACGGCAATGCACATCCTCACGGGCCTGAACAAACCGACGAGCGGTGAGGGGCAAGTGGCTGGCTGTGACATCAATACCGAGTTTGAACATATCAAGCGGCACATCGGCTACATGAGCCAAAAGTTTGCGCTCTACGAGGACATGACGGTGCGGGAGAACATACGTCTCTTCGCCGGCATCTATGGCATGGGCGATGCGACCATCAGGCGCAAGACGGAAACGCTCCTCGCCGAGCTGCACTTCGCCGAGCACGGCGATGACATCGTGGCGAGCCTGCCACTCGGCTGGAAACAGAAGCTTGCCTTTTCGGTCAGCATCTTCCATGATCCCGAAATCGTCTTCCTCGACGAGCCCACAGGAGGTGTTGACCCCGCCACACGCCGCGAGTTTTGGCAGCTCATCTACAAGGTAGCAGACCGTGGCATCACGGTCTTCGTCACCACGCATTACATGGATGAGGCGGAATATTGCGACCGCATCTCCATCATGGTGGATGGCAAGATCAAGGCCCTCGGGACACCCGATGAGTTGAAGCGTGACTTGCGCCAACCCGACATGGATCATGTCTTTACCCTTCTTGCGCGCCAATCCAAGAGAACATGAAAACAAACCATCTTAAGAAGACAAGAACGTGAAACAGTTTGTAGCTTTTGTCATCAAAGAGACGCGCCATATCTTGCGCGACAAGCGCACGATGCTCATCCTCTTTGGCATGCCCGTGGTGATGATGTTGCTTTTTGGCTTCGCCATATCCACAGACGTGAAGAATGTGCGGGTCGTTGTGGTCTTGTCGTCGCTCGACCACCAGACAAGACAACGCGTGGAGGCGCTGGGCGCCAACGAAAATTTCAACATACTATATAAAGTGTCGACGCCGACCGAGGCCGAACGCCTCATTCGCGCCCAAAAGGCGGACATGGCCGTGGTGTTCGGGCAAGACTATGCGTCAACGCGCTCGGGCATACAGGTCATCACCGATGGCGCTGATCCCAACATGGCGCAGATGTATGCCAACTATGCCACACAGGTCTTGTCGCCGACAGCGGCAAGTCCAGTCACGGCCAATCTCCTTTTCAATCCCCAGATGCGCAGTAGCTACAACTTTGTGCCAGGCATCATGGGCATGCTCTTGATGCTGGTCTGCGCGATGATGACGAGCATCAGCATCGTGAGGGAGAAGGAGAGGGGCACCATGGAAGTGCTCTTGGTGAGTCCCGTCCGGCCACTGATGATCATCATCGCCAAGGTGGTGCCTTATCTCATCCTGGCCTTCACCATCCTCACCAGCATACTCCTGATTTCACGTTATGTGCTGCAGGTGCCTGTGGCGGGCTGCGTGGCTTGGGTCTTTGTGGTGTCGGGCATCTACATCCTTGTGGCGTTGTCGCTGGGGTTGCTCATCAGCACGGTGGCCAAGACACAGCTGGTGGCACTGCTGGTGTCGGCCATGATGTTGATGCTGCCCAGCATCCTGCTCAGTGGCATGATGTTCCCGGTGGAGAGCATGCCGGCCGCCTTGCAGTATGTGTCGGCCGTCATGCCGCCAAGGTATTACATCTCGGCCATGCGCAAGCTGCTGATCATGGGCGTGGGCATAGACAAGGTGGCCCACGAGGTCTCCGTCTTGCTGGTCATGCTGGCCGCACTGCTGGCCGCGGCATTGTTGAACTTCAAGAAAAGGCTGGAATAACGACAATGGGCAAGGCTGGATGCCTATGCCCAGGACTTTCATATCTACACAAAGAGATGGTCATTAAATATCTGATTCATAAGGAGTTTATCCAAATACGCAGAAACGTGTTCATCCCCAGGCTCATCTTCATGTTCCCCATCATGATCATGTGCGTGATGCCGTGGGTGATGAACATGGAGGTGAAGAACATACGGGTGGACGTGGTCGACAACGACCATTCCACCATGTCATCGCGGCTGGTGCGCCGCATCGCGGCAAGTGATTATTTCCTTTTCCAAGGGCAGAAGGGGAGCTACGCTCAAGCCATGGGAGATGTGGAGAGTTGCAAGGCGGATGCCGTCGTGGAGATACCGCCCCGCTACGAGCGCGACGTGCTGCAGGGCAAGAACCCGCGCGTCCTGGTGGCCACCAATGCCGTCAACGGCACGAAGGGGAGCATGGGCAACGCTTATCTTACGGGCGTTGTCACGCAGCATATGACCGAGGCGGGGCAGGGAGGTACAAGGCTGGACCAAAAGGCACAGGAGGCGGTGTCGGTGCTCTACCTTTACAACAAGCACCTAAACTACAAGCTATTCATGATACCATCGTTGCTGGCCATCCTGGTGATGCTGATGTGCGGGTTTCTGCCTGCGCTCAACATCGTGGGCGAAAAGGAGAAGGGCACGATCGAGGCCATCAACGTGACGCCTGTGGGCAAGCTGGAGTTTATCCTGGCCAAGCTCATCCCTTACTGGGCGATCGCCCTGGTCGTGATGACTGTCTGCCTGGCGCTTGCGTGGGCGGTGTATGGGGTCACGTCGGCCGGCAGCCTGGTCCTGGTGTATCTCCTGGCGATGCTCTTGGCGCTCGTATTCAGCGGACTGGGCCTTGTCATCTCCAATTACAACGACACCATGCAGCAGGCGGTCTTCGTGATGTGGTTTGTGGTGGTTTGTCTTTTGCTCTTGAGCGGACTCTTCACCCCGGTGCGGTCCATGCCCCATTGGGCCTACCTGACGACCTATGTCAATCCGATGTCCTATTTCATCGACGCCATACGCACGGTGTTTGTTCGTGGGGGCGGCTTCGTGGAAGTGGCCCGCCAGTTGTTGGCGCTTGGCGCAATCGCCGTCATCATGGTTGTGTGGGCGGTTGTGAGCTATCGCAAGAACTCATGATTGGCCTTGTGCTTGGGAAGAGCACCAAATGAAAAAGCCGAAGCAACGATAATCGATGCTTCGGCTTTGCTGATGGTACCCAGACTCGGGCTCGAACCGAGATGGATTACTCCACTGGTGTTTGAGACCAGCGCGTCTACCTATTCCGCCATCTGGGCTTCTTTTGGAAAAGCGATGCAAAGGTACAAGTAATTTTCGACATAAGCAAAACTTCTCGTGCTTTTTTTCCAAAAATCTGCTAACTTCCCAGCGTCAATTGACAGAACCACCCTTATGAAGGCCATTGAGACTACGCCCTTTGGCCATGTGTGTTGCGCCTCAAATCCCGTGATAGGTCAAGCAGATGAAGCTGCCATCCTTTTTATGTGGGAAGAACCCATTGACGCTGACGTTAGTTTTTGAGGAATGCCTTCACCTTGTTGAGCGGAATGCCAAAGTTGAAGTTGTCGCTCGCGGCAAGCTTGGCAAAGTTGACCGCCACGAGACGCCCCTTGCTGTCGATGACGGGGCTGCCACTGGAGCCCTGCACGGTGGGGATGCTGTAGAGCAGGCGGTCGCCATCGGGCTGCTGGGTCACCGTGCCACTGGTCATCTGCACCTGTATGCCACGCTTGGTGTTGGCCAGGACGGGGCCGGCATTGTAACCGATCATATAGAGCTGCTGGTCGATCTGCAGGATGTCGTCGTTGTGAGACGAGAAGAGGCTGGTCACCCGGTCGACCAGGCCGCCGGAAGCCTTGCCGTCGGGGTCGAAGACATAGGCGTCGTCGGGCGTTGTCTTGTCCTTCAGGCGTATGAGCGCCAAGTCGACATCCTCCTTGCCCGACACCTTGGTCACCTCGCAGGGGTTCTTGCCGATGACATCCTTTTCGGTGTTGACCTGTGTGCCGTTGTAGGCGATGCCCACCTCGCAGACCACAGATATCTTCAGCTCGTCTATCGACACGTGGTCATCAAGCGCATCGCGCTCCTCGCGCAGGCTGTTGAACTGCTCTTCCAGCTGCTCCTGCTGGCTGATAATGCCCTGCAACTTCTCAGTGTCCTCATAGGGCGTGCCATAATAGTCATAGCTGTAGCAATTGGACTTCTCCATCTCGAGGTTTTGGTAAGCTTGCGCAAGCTCATCCATCCGCTCCGCGTAAAAATCCTTGATGGAGGTCACGAGATTGTTGTAGCTGTCCTTCACGGCGTCCTTGTCGATGACGGGCTGGGCAACGTGGCGATTGGTCATGATGGTGCCATTGTGGTCGATGAAGAAGCCCGTGCCACTCAGCATCTGGCGATTGTCACGGATATCGCTCACGTCTGCCGTGAGGTTCTCCAGGCTGCCGTCGCTGCCGACCCCGGTGAAGTAGATGGCATTGCCGTTGGGCAGAACCATCTTGTAATAATACTTGTTGAGGATGAGCACCACGCCCGACTTGGTATGGTCGAACAACTCCTTGGGTGAGCGCTCGCAACTGCTCACAAGGGCGAGAAGCGTGAAGAGGAAGAGTATTGTTTTTTTCATATACATAATTAGGAATAGCGATGATGAGCAGGCGTTACTCTTGTTTCCGCCGCTCGGCCTTGCACCGCCTGACGAAGGGCTTCACTAAATCAGAAAAACGGTGCACTTCTATCTTGAATATTTACAAAAATCAGATTTTAGCCATTCACACGAAGGGCGAGCAGAGGTGTGCGAGCCGCTCCAGGGCCTGCTGGTCTGTGGCGTCGAATGCGTTCAAGCGCTCGCTGTCGACATCAATGACTGCGGCCACCTGCCCATCCCGGAAAACAGGCACCACGATCTCTGACCGCGACCGCGAGGAACAGGCTATGTGGCCCGCAAACTGCTCCACGTCGGGCACAAGGATGGTCTGCGCCTGCGCCCATGCCGTGCCACATACGCCACGTCCCTTCGCGATGGTGTAGCAGGCCACGGGACCTTGGAACGGGCCGAGCTGCAGCTCGACATCCTTGACAAGATAGAAGCCCACCCAAAAGTAATGGGGTAGGTTCTCCTTGAGCAAGGCGCAGAGGTTGGCAAGGGCGCCCGTGCGATTGGTGACACCGGCCACCAAGCTCTCAGCCTGTGACAACAGGGTGGCGTATGTCTTCTTTTTGTCGGTCATCATTGATTGTGCTTACTGGATAATGGGCCATAAGTGGCCTATGATTTGCAAAATTACAACTATAACTTCATAATCCGCAAAGAATAGGGCAAAAATAACAAGGGCGGACGACCGAACCACATTCATTAGCACCGCCCTCACATATGCCAAGGAAATTGGAAAAGCCACCATCCCATACAGGGAAGGTGGCCCTTCAAAGAATGATGCGCCATCCCACAAGCACTGGGGACAGGCAAAAAGGACAGGCTTACTTCACGACGATCTTCTTGCCGCCCTGGATGTAGATGCCCTTAGGCAGGCCAACCAGGGTGTTGGCGTTCTTGCGAACGAGCTGGCCGTTGACAGTAAACACGTCGGCGGTAGTCTTGGCGTCGACCTTGTGGCCGTCGATGCCGTCGATCACGGCATCCATCTCCTCCTTGGTCTCATAGACCCGGATGGTCTTCTCGCTACGGACCATCTCATTGTCGGCAGTCAGGTAGTAGAGGTAGTAGGTGCCCACGGCCGTCGGAGTCCAGGTCACCGTCACGACGCTGCTGTCGCTGGGTGCAAGGTCGCCCGAGTAAGCATTGTTGGGATTGAGTTCACCGGCCACGCTCTCGTCCTCAGCGCTCTGGTAGCCGAGCTGGACAGCGAACGACTGGATGGTGCCGCTGGTTCCGGTGTGAACGAAGGTCACGTCGATGGCCTTCTCCTGCCCCACATAGGCAAGCCAGACGGTGTCGGCAGGAGCCACTGTGATGGCGGTGTCAAGGTCAGTCACAACGGCGGGCGTGAACTGCACGAGGCGGAAGTCGGAGAACGACATCCAGTTGTGCACGGTGCTTGTCGCACCCTCCACGCCGAGGGTGACGGTGGTGTCAGCAGGCACCTCGAAGACGAGGTAGCTGCGGTCCCAGCCGCGGTTGAACAGTGCGCCCGAAGCGCCCGCGTGCGTCATCTCCACGTTGCCCAGCACGCTGTCGCCCGCCAGGGCGAAGAGCTTGAAGCCCGTGAGGTCAGCGCTGCCGCGCGAGATGACCGAGAGGATGTACTTGCCCTCCTCGAGTTTCACTTCCTGTGTCAGGGATGTGGTCCATGCGCTGCTGCTCCAGTTGTCGCTGTCGAAGTAGCGGTGCTCCGTGTTGCCGTCGGCGTCGGTCCAAGGCTCGTTCGACTTGATGTTGACCTTGCCGCCCGTGGTCTTCCACACGGCGCCGTCGATGTCAGCGGCAGCCATCGGGTTGATGATGAGGTCGGTCATGTTGGTGGCGGTGGTGTCACACTCTGCCATCACGTTGCTCTCTGACACGACACGCTCCTGCAGCTGCAGGGCAGTGGTCAGTGAGTCAGCCTGGGCTGCTGATGCGGGCACTGCTGCGAGCAGGCCTTCCAGGTCTTCCACCTTCGTCTCGGCGGCATAAGGATACTCCTTCACTGCGGCCTTTGCGTTGGCCAGGGCCTGGTAAGAGGGCAAAGCCTGGGTGAAGGCCTCGGTGGCCTGCGTCAAGGCTTCCGTGGCCTCTACATAAGCTTCTTGGCTTGGCTCGGCGATGGTCTCATACTGCTCCACCGTGGTGTTGAGGGCGGCGCGCTCATCGCCCGTCACGACAGTGTCCTTCTGTGCCTCCTTGGCGGCAGCGAGGGCTGCCTCGTAAGCCTCCTTAAAGGTGGTGAGGTCCACCTGGTTGCTGGTGCAGAACACGCGGAAGTTGTCGAAGATGGTCCAGTTGGCGCTGGTTCCATTCACCTCTTGCTTGACGCCAATCTTCAGCGATCCTGTGGTGACAGACACATCGGCAATGGTGTCGTTGTAGAGGCCGGCGGTGAAGTACTGGGAGGCGTCGCTCATGGTTTGCGGCACATAGCCCAGGTCCGTGTTCTTGCCCACGGTGCCGTTCTTGTCAGCGGCAGCGAAGATCGACTGCACAGGCTTCTGCACATTGCCAGCATAGGCGATGGCATTGAGATTCTCCGTGCCAGCGGCGTGGGCGGCAGCGGCCGCATCAGCGGAGCCGTCACGATAGTAGCCCTGATAGACCACGGCGTACATGCCATTGGGCACCTCAGCCGTCTGATAGACGTCGAAGGCCTGGTTATACTTCTCAGCACAGAAGTTGGAGTTGTTGCCACCGAGGTCGGGAGCACCCTGCCAAGCGCTGTTGCGCTGGTCGTTGCGCCCGAAGTTCATGCCCTGGAAGAGCAGTGTCACGTCGACTGGGTTCTCCTTGGAGGCCGTAGCCAATGCAGCCTTGATGGCGTCGAGGCGCTGATCCTTCGACAAGGCAACCCACTTGGCGTTGTCGGTCGTGCCGTCATCGGTGGTGCCGACCACCGTTCCGTCGCCCGAGAAGGCCAGGAACTTGCCGTCGGCCGTCGTGATGCTGAGCACCTTCACGGTGTCGTCAGCCGTCGACACATTGCTGACGGTCCAGCCATAAGCCTTGGCGTCGAGGTAGGCGTTGCTTCCGAGGTAGTGGTCCGTGGCGCTGTTGGCCACGCGCGAGTCGAGCGTGTAGGTGCCGTCCTCGAGTGCGGCTACGGTGAAGTCGAGTCCGTAGTCGTCGAGCGACGCCTGCGTGCCCCAGCTGTTGCCGGCGCAGAGCCATTTCTTCGTGCCTATATTATAAAGGTAATAGTCGCCTGCCGCCAGTGCGGGGGCGGGCTTCTCCACGATGGCTTCGGCCGAGACGGGGAGCAGTTGCACCTTATCCTTATAGCTACCCACGATGGCCGTGATCGACTTGACGGCCTCGGGCCAGACATAGTCGCTGTCAAGCACCTTGAACTGGTCGTAGACCTGCAGGGTGTCGGCGCCCTGCACGGCGTAGTGTCCGCCTGCGCTGTCGATGAGCTGGGCCTCGCCGAGCTTCACGAGTTGTGACAACACGTCGGTGGAGAGGTCAGCCAGCGTGACGTCCTTCGGGGTGAGCGAGCCATCGGTGATGGTCACCTTGTCGAGGTTGGTGCTGTCGTTGGCAGCAAACTCGGGTGTGCCATTGTAAGGTGCGGCCTTGCCGATGATGGTGCCGTTGAGCACCTGTCCCTCCTCGAGGTTGAGACCAGTGCCATAGAAGATGACGGCGGCTGTGCCGTCCTGCACATAGATGTTGCTCTTGCTCACCTTGGTCACATAGGCGTCGGTCAGCGTGAGGCGCACGGCGCTGTCCTTGGGCAAGGTGTTGAACGTGGCGATGTCGGCCACGGTTTCGAAGGTGATGACCTTCACGGCCGGCGTCACCGTCTCGCTGTTGGCGTTGTCATAGGTGACGGTGATGCTGTTGACCTGTGTGTTGCCGCCGACCGTCATGGTGACGCATGTGGCGTTGCCAGACCACTCCTTTTCCGTTTCAGTGGCAGACACTGGCTCAAACGTGTTTTGCGCGTTCCACTTAGACGTTGCGAGCACGATCTTGGTGATGGCGCGTCCTGCAGGCGCCTCAAACTTCAATGTGCCGCCGTAGACGCGGAGCTGGGGCTTGTTCTTGTTAGCCCAAATACGGTTGGGGTTGTTGCCTGCTGCTGGGCTGACGGTCACTGTACCTTCCCCAATTTGGAAGGCTGTGGCCTCGGTGATGTCGCCATCGCTGCTGCTGCTGGTCGACATGGCGTACGTCGAGTCGGCGAAGTTGATGATTGCCACCGCTGTTGTTGTCTCCTCGTCGGCCACCGCGTTGAGGGCGGGCAGACCAGCCACAGCCACCAGGCTGGCTGGCAACGCCAAGACCATCGCGCCGACAAGATAAGAGTAGATTTTCTTCATGTGTGATTGTTGTTTTCGACACGTCTGTCGACCCGTTGGCGTGCATCATTTAGTTTTTTTGAAAATGACTGTTTGGCCATCCCAGCGGGTCGATTGTCCTTCCCGTCTTAGGGGTAAGGCCCAGGAGGCTCCATCGTAGGCGAAAATTACTAAAAGGGGTGCTTATGTGATTGTTTTATAGTTTTTAATGTAATCTATAGGTTTGTTGTTTGCAAAGATAAGTCAAATAAATCAGATTTCAATCATTATCACACAAAAAAAATACACAATCACTCGGAAAGGTTAAGGGCAACGTGACGCATCCCCCATGCCATAGTCGATTATTTTAGGGCCAATAAGATTTTTCTTGCGGTAGATGAGATGTATGTGACCTTTTCTTCGTATATTTGCAGAATGAAAACGCCCGATGTCCCTCCTTTTGGACATGCGACATCCATGGTGGCACACAACGTGACATAACAACATAACGCATAACATCGAACCCTAGACGACAGATGAGGCAATGGCTTAAGATAATGTTGCTCACGCTGGGCATGATGATCACCGCCCAAGCGCAAGCCATGGCAGGCAGCCGGACTTGCTCCGACAGCCAAGACGGTCGTGACGACAGGCAACAGGCCGAATGGACCATCGGCAAGGAGCGCTCGCAGGCCGTGCTCTCCAACACCAACGAACTGGTGCGCCTGTGCAGCCAGCGCCCCGAGCGCCTCCTCTCTTCACCCGACTATGTGCCCGTGCACCATAGCGTGTCACGGCCGCAACAACTTTTCACCCACCAAAAAACACAATTTTGCCACTACCGCGGCATCTCCAACAGGTTGTCGCGCCCGTTGCTGGACATGCCCCAGAGCGATTATTATGTTTATCGCCTGCGGCATTTGCTTTGTTGACAACGGACGTGAGGAGGGGACGTCCCATTGCCCCTACACGGTGGATGACCCTTGTGGCCGCATCCTACGGTCTCCGTCATCCCCATCAACGTTCATTTTAAGTGATGTCAAGAAGATATAACAGATTGATAGCCAACTACTTTCCTTGCATCACTTCATTCATCTATTCAACAATAAAGCATCATCCAAAAAGCATTTTTATGGCAAACATAAATAACCTGGCATTGTCGGTAGACCTTGCCCAAGATTCTCGTGTGAACAAACAGAAGTCCTTCTTCGGCCTCTCAACGACATGGACCTACGCCCCCACAGGCAGCAAGCTGAAGCCCATCAAGTTTGAGTATAGCCCCGAGGGCGGCAAGGCAGTGGAGACGGCGATGAACGCTGCAGACAACAAGCGTGCCGACCTGTTGGCCGCGCTTCACGTCGACCATGTGTCGATGGGCAACTACATGCTCGAGGCGGTCTGTTCCGCTGACAGCCAGTTTGTGGCCATGCGCCTCTACCAGTATCAGAACCTGCGCTTCACGCCCGTGTCGCCCTTGTGCCTGATGGAGGGCGATGACGCAGCCAAGGTGGCTCCGCGTTTCTAATGCAGATAGCCGCAAGTGCCTGCCCTCCCACGCTCGGGGGCGCCACTTGCGGCTCTCTTTTTTGCCCCTTTGCCCAAGCTACGGTGGTAGCCTCCGTCTCATTCCTTTTTGTTGCAGTCTCATTCAGTGTGCAAGGAGTGAAAAGTTGTATAACGAGCGTTAAAAACCTTACGTTTTATTGTCGCGTTAAGCACAATTTGCCTACCTTTGCTATCGGAAAAGCACTACCTGGAGCGCTTACAAGCGAATCAATCTAAACATACAAAAACATATTAACTATGACAAGCAAGAACATTCCTGAAGTGAAGCTCGGCATCATTGCCGTGAGCCGCGACTGTTTCCCCATCGCACTGTCAACGCAGCGCCGTGAGAACATTGTGAAGAGTTATAAGGGCGACCTGTACAACTGCAAGACGACCGTTGAGAACGACCACGACATGGAGAAAGCCCTGACGGAGGTGAAGGCCGCCGGTTGCAATGCCCTGGTGGTGTTTCTTGGCAACTTCGGCCCGGAGACCCCCGAGACGCTGATCGCCGAGAAGTTTGACGGCCCCTGCATGTTTGTGGCGGCCGCTGAGGGCGATGGCGACATGATCAACGGTCGCGGCGATGCCTATTGCGGCATGCTCAACTGTTCCTATAACCTCGGCATGCGCCACCTGAAGGGTTACATCCCCTCCTATCCCGTAGGCACAGCCGATGACATAGCCAAGATGATGGCCGACTTCGTGCCCGTGGCCCGCGTGGTGTTGGGCCTGAAGGGCCTGAAGATCATCACCTTCGGTCCGCGCCCACAAGACTTCTTCGCCTGCAACGCCCCCATCAAGGGTCTCTACGAGCTCGGTGTGGAGGTTGAGGAGAACTCAGAGCTTGATCTGCTCGTGAGCTATCGCGCCCACGAGGGCGACGCCCGCATCGCCGAGGTGTGCGAGGACATGCGCAAGGAGATGGGCGAAGGCCGCTACTACGAGCAGCTGCTGCCCCGCATGGCTCAGTTTGAATTGACGCTGCTCGACTGGGCCGAGGCCCACAAGGGCTCGCGCCAGTATGTGGCCTTTGCCGACAAGTGCTGGCCCGCCTTCCCCAAGGAGTTCGGCTTTGAGCCCTGCTATGTCAACAGCCGCCTGGCCAGCCGCGGCATCCCCGTGGCATGCGAGGTCGACATCTATGGTGCCCTGTCAGAGTATGTGGGCATGTGCGCCAGCGGTGACACAGTGACCCTGCTCGACATCAACAACTCCACACCACAATACATCTACGACGAGGACATTGTCCCGAAGTACGGCCAGAAGTACACGCTCACCGACACGTTCATGGGCTTCCACTGCGGCAACACGCCATCGTGCAAGATGTGCGCCAACCGCGCCATCAAGTTCCAGCTCATCCAAAACCGCCTGTTGGAGAACGGCGGCACGCCCGACTTCACGCGCGGCACGCTGGAGGGCGACATCGCAGCGTCGCCCATCACCTTCTTCCGCTTGCAGTGTGACAGCGAGGGCCAGCTCCGCAGCTACATCGCACAGGGCGAGGTGCTCGACGTGCCCACACGCTCATTTGGCGGCATCGGCATCTTCGCCATCCCGGAGATGGGCCGTTTCTATCGCCACGTGCTTGTCGAGAAGCACTATCCCCACCACGGTGCCGTGGCTTTCGCCCATGTGGGCCGCGTGTTGTTTGACGCGTTCCGCTACCTGGGTGTCAAGGACATCGCTTACAACCAGCCGAAGAGCCTGCCCTACGCCACGGAGAACCCTTTTGAATAAGTGAGCGGCCGTCCACGGCCTACCATCCATACCCTTTCGCCCTCTGCCCATCCGGCACGGGGGCGACCATCAAGAGAACGTCCCCTGTATGCACCTCAGTGGCATACAGGGGACGTTTCTGCTATTGTCTCATCCATGGGAAAGCCGATCACCGTCGCACCACCTCCGTCACCGTCAGCACCTCGCCGTCGACACGAAAGCGGACATCGAAGCCCTCATAGGGCATGCCATAGACCTTGTTGGCGTCATGATGATAGTGGGGCCGTGGGTCAAGCGCCAGCACCTGGCGCAGCGTGGCTACCCGCTCCGGGCCCATCACCCGCTCCACATCGCCCGGGATGACAACCGTGAGGCGACGCATGGGATGACTGTCCACAAAGCCCGATCGCACCCCAGCATGGCAGTCCGCATAGGCCACATAAGGCTTGATGTCGTAAATGGGCGTGCCGTCCACGAGGTCGGCACCCTTGACATGGACGATGGGACCGCGCGGTGTGGACCACTCCACATGGTCGAGCCTGACCGATGACAGTCCCAACGGGTTGGGGCGGAAGGGCGACCGCGTGGCGAAGACACCCATGCGCACGTTGCCACCCAGCACGGGAGGACGCACCACCGGACTGGCGGCGGCATGGCGGTTGGCCGAGAACGACCAGATGAGCCAGAGGTAGTCAAACTCCTCCAAACCCCGCAGTGCGTCGGCGTTGCGCCAAGCCGGCTCAAAGACTATGGTGCCTTCCAGGTCGGGTGCCAAGCCACTCTGCTTGGGTACGCCAAACTTGGAAGCAAAGGGTGAATGAAAATAGGCTATAGGGGTAAGTATCATGTGGTTACAGTGTAGCAATGAACGTCAGATACTATCGGTGCTGACATTGAAATAGCAAGCCATAATCAGCATCACTGCAATCTCCGACCAAAAGACGATGACCGGCACATACATCTGCGGCGCGTCATCCTGGTAGGGCTTAAAGGTCTCCGTCACCCGGTGCATGCCGCGCTGGAAGACATAATAGACGATGGAGGCTGAGAGAAAGCCGATCACCGTTCCCGCCAGTATGTCCCCAAAATAATGCACCCCCAGGTACATCCTTGACCAACACGTGATGAAGGCCCACACCACAAGTGTCAGCGAGAGCAGGTGTCGGCGAAAGACATACAACATGAAAAACGTCAGTCCCCAGCAGTTGGCGGCATGCGCCGAGGGGAAGCCGTAGCGTCCGCCGCGATAGCCGTCGACGATGTGGACGAGGGGTGAGATGGGGTTGTCAAGGTTGGCTGGTCGCAAGCGTCCCACGGAGGCACGTATCAGCGAGCCGCTCACCTGGTCGTTGATGGCGATGAGCAGGGCCACGACCAACAGGCACGCGACATTGACACGCCACGAAAAACTGCGGAACATCACGTAGACGATGCTCAGGTAGAGGGGCACCCAGATGCAACGGCCGCTGAACATCTCCATGAAGTTGTCCCAGTAATCATTGTGCAATCCGTTGATGGCAAGGAAGATGCTGGTGTCCCAATCGTTGATGGTCTGGAGAAAGGTGGATAATAACAGGTTTGTCATGCTTATCTCTTTTTTGTGGACAGGCTGGTAATGTCGTCAAACAGCACTTGCAACAGGGCTTGCCCTCTCCGGAGGTTCTTGCCCTTGTGCGGCCCTTCGTCGACCACCGTGCGGCCCAACTTGTTGTCATAAATCAGCGTGTTGTCACGGTCGATCATGCCGATACCGTCATTCATGAGGAAGAAGGCATAGTGGGGTATTGAGTTGTCGAAGATGTCCTTGCTGAACTTCATGTCGCTGGCGTCCATGCCCAGCTGATGGAGGAGTGTGGCGGCCAGGTCCTGTTGCGAGGCCAATGTGTCGACGACACACGGCCCCCCGACATATCCGCCGGTCCATATCATGGGTATGTGGAAGCGCCATGGCTTGAAGTTGTCGGCATCCTTGGGCCATGCTCCGAGGTGGTCGGGGACAATGATGACCAGCGAGCGCTTCCATTGTGGTGACTTGCGCAGCCACGCCACAAAGTCGCCCACGCAGCTGTCGGCGTAGGCAAAGGCGTTGAGCGTCTTGTCGCGCAAGCGGTGGTAGGGCACGTCAAAAGGCTCATGGGAGCTGGATGTCTGTATGACACGAAGGTAAGGCACGTCGGAGGGGGCTTTCTTGTAGTGGGCCTCCAGGTCACCTTTCAGGCGGGCAAAGAGCAGATGATCGGGCACGCCCCACTTGCTCAGGCGGTCCGCCACGGGGAAGTCGACATCCGATGTGATGTCCTCAAACCCTTGGTTGATGAGGAATGACCGCATGTTGGTGAAGTCGGCGTCGCCACCATAGTAGTATTTCAGCTTGTAGCGGCCGCTCTCGGCCATGCGGGCCGCCAGCGATGGGATGGCGGCCGTCTTCTTCGGATACTTCATGAGGCTCACCGTCGCAGGAGCCGGGTAGCCCTGGAGGATGGACACCAGCCCGCGGTCGGTGCGGAAGCTGTTGGCGTAGAACCGCGAGAAATAGATGCCCTTGCTCTTGAGGGCGTTGAGGCTCGGCGTCACCTCGGCCATGCGGCCCGTGATGTCGGGCGTGCGAGCCTTCATCACCGTGTCGGAGAAACTCTCCAAAACGATTAGGTAGACATCAGGCCTGTCCTGGCGATCACCCGGGAGTACACGTGTCGTCGTAGTGTTGCCCGTAGGTTTGTTGAGGTCGTCGACGAGGCGTTGCGCACGCGCATCATCCATGAATCGGTATTGTGAGGCGAAGTCTTCTTGGTGGGTCATGCTCTCCATGAACGAGAACAAGGGGTTCACGGCAGCATGGTTGATGACCGGCTGTTGAGAGAAATAGGCCTTGCCCGTGTTCATCGACGACACCGTGACACCTCCGCGGATGGGCAGGATGAGAGCGGCCAGCATCAGCAGCTCGACGACAATGGGCCACCGCTTGCGATGGGCGCAGGGCAGGAAGGCACGCCCGTAGAGCAAGTGGAACACCAGGCTGATGGCCGCCGTGACGACGGCGAGGGCCAGGAGTCCGATCAATCCCTCGCTCCAGCTCACGCTGGCCAGCGCATCGGCCGGAGAGGAGGTGAGGAAAAACCAGACGGTGCTGTCGAGCGGAAAGCGCCAATAGCCATAGAGCCCCACATTGGCCACAAAGCTCAATGCCGCAAGCAGCGAGGCCAGGCCAAAATAGCCGGCCAGCGCCCAGCGCCACACCATCAGCGCCTTGGGCCTGCGAAAAGCGGCGACAGGCAGGTCGCTCAGCAGCAGCAGCAGGGCCGGCACCACCGTCAGGTAGCCGGCCATCGACAGGTCGATGGGCAGTCCGTGGGTCATGACGGCCCACGTGTCGGCCAGTCCGCCAGCATAGATGAGCAGGAACACGGGCTTCTGGAGCATGAACAGCAACGTCCATGCCACAAAGGTGGCCACAATGAGGAATATCTTCTGTTTCAAGGTCGCTTATCTCAATTCGGTCGTTTCGCCCTTGGTGCACTCAAACCAAGGCTCCTCGTCGCGCAGGGCGATGTCGTCATACTCAAACGGGGCCACCACGGTGTCGTGGCCGTCGGGCAAGACCAGGCCCATCTTGCCATCCTTCTGGGCGATGACAGGCATCGTCAACAGGTCGTCGACATAGACGTAGGGCGTGCGCAAAAACTCGTATTGCGGCGACAGGAGCAGTTGGCCTTCCTGGTCCTTCATGCCATACTTGCCATCTTGCTCAAACACCTCGTGGAGCTTGAGGTACTTCGCTTTCATGCGTTCGACGTAGAACGCCATGGTCTCCTTGTCACCGATCATGCTGACAAAATAGTGGAACGTGTCGCAATAGTTGGCGATGGCCCGCGCCACGAGCATGCGCCATGAGAGGTCTTTCACCACCTTGCGGTTCAAGTCGATGTAGCGGGCCATGGCCTCCTCGCGCTGTGGCACGCTGAGGGTCTGCATCTTGGCCTCAAACTTCTCCAGCATGGCCAGCGACCCGTGCATGGCCTTGATGTAGCGGTGTATCTGCCGCCCCATCTCACAGGCAAAAAACTTGTCCACCTGCCGGGTCTCAATCTCTTCTCTGAACAGTCCTTCCATAGTGTTCGGGATCTTTGGTTTGTATATCACAAAAGTACAAACAATCTTTCAACTGACCAAAGGAATGCGGCAATTATTTGGCGGCTCACAGAAAACACATGGATGCCCCATGGCCTTCACGGCCTTTATCCCCACAACCGATGGCGTATCAATTTTCTCAACAATATACATAGCGAAAATTGGCGTATTTGCGAACGGCAACCACCATGCCCGCAAATACGCCAATTTTCGACATTTTTCATAACCGCCTATCATTCAGTCATTTAGAAGGAATTGGCGTTTGATGAGTCATCTTTCTTCACCCGAAACCGGCAAAAAGGTGCCTAATCGTACTGCGATAGGTATCCTTTTATCTCTTAATATGTGCCTAATCTCACTTAGATTCGGCACATATCTCACCATGATTCGGCATCTATCGTCGCTCAATCATCCCATTTTGTCCGTTCGACAGCCATCAGCAGTCGCTTTCTTCCCTATTTTTCGTTCTAGTTCATCGGTCAGGGAAGTGTTAAAATTCCATCCGCTTTCTTGACAGACGGCTACACTCCCAACATGCAACTTCCAGAGGCGGCTGCTCATCCTCCACACCCATGGCAAGGAGGGTGGGGGAGTAGGGGCATCAGGGGCGTCCGCCCGTAGACCCCGTGAGCACCGCCGTCACAGATGTCGACGACGAACCATTGGTCATCGTGTAGCTGCTTCCCTTGGTCAGGCCTGCGCAGGTGATGAGCACCGATGAGCCACCGCCCTGGCCGCCACCGCCGGGACCGCCACCGCCGGGGCCACCCTGTCCGCCACCTTGACCACCTTGTCCACCAGGACCGCCCTGTCCGCCAGGAGCCGCCGCGCGACCACCCATGCCGCCTTGCGACGACGCCGTGTAGGTCGAAGGTACGGTGAACGTGGCCAGCGTGTCGGAACCGCTGGTGAGCGACACCACGTTGCCCGCCGTCACCGATAAGTTGCCGCTGACATAGGGTTGTGTCGAGGCTGACGTGCTCGGCACCGAGTTGCCACCGCCCACAGCCAGCAGTGTGCCGCCAGTGAAGACCACCGAATAGCCGCCCTCCTCATTGGCGTCGATGCCACACTCCGGCGATGTGGTGCCGAAAGCCTTGATCACTCCGCCGTTGATATACATGTTGCCGTTAGCGTCGAGGCCGTCATTGTCCTTCGCCACCACGGTGATGTCGCCGCCGTTGATGTGCATGTGGCTCGACGAGTTGATGGCGTCGTCATAAGCGTTGACGAGGACTGTGCCGTCGTTGATGGTCAGTTCCTTCTTGCTTTCGATGCCCTCGGCGTTATTGCCCGCCGTGCTCACGGTGATGTCACCTCCGTCGATGACCACGTTGCCCTCGGCGCGGATGCCCTTGGGCGACGACTTCTGAGCTGTTGTCAGCCGGTCGGACTGGCCGGTGTAGTTGGTGTATTCCGTCCCGTTGACGTAGGCGTACATGCCACCGGTGGTCGTCGCCTGCAACACGCCGCCACGGATGGTGAGGTCGCCGTCGCAGCCGATGCCCTTGCCGCCGGCGCCCGAGCTGCTGAGTGTCAGCGTGCCGTTGTCGATCAGCACGGCACCGTCGGCCGAGACGCAGGCCGACGCCTTGGTCTTCTGGTCGTCGCTGTCCCATGTGCCGTGTCCCGTGGTGGTGACGGTCAGCTCACCGCCCGTCATGGTGAAGTCGCCCTCGGCCTTGAGGCCCTTCGAGGCTTTGCCCGTGATGGCGGCCTTCAGCGTGCCGCCGGCCAGCGTGATGGAGCCCGTGTCCTCGGCCTCGCGGTCGGTGTCGTCCTTGTATGACACCTGCACGCCATCGTCGCCCACACCCGACAGGGTGAGCGCCCCACTCTCGAGGAGGAAGTATTGGTTGCAGTTTATGCCGTCCTTCACGGCCGAGAGCACGTTGACGGTGCAGTTTTTCATCTCCACATACTCCTTTGCGTAGACGGCATGGGCGGTGTTGCCATAGATGTTGAGCACGCCCTTGCCCTTCAGCTCCAGGTGTCCCTTGCAGGCGATGCAACCCTTCTGGCTGCCGTCGGCGCCGTCGGTCAGCGTGTTGTCGGTGCCCTTCTTCACGCTGAGGTTGATGCGCTTGCCGTCTTGTATGTCGATGGCGGCCCCCGACGGGTTGGTGAGCGTCAGGCCGCACAACTCTATCGAGGCTTTGTAGGAGCCAGTCATGGCAAAGCTGCCGTCGGTCGACGAGCCGTTCAGGGTGTAGGTGATCTCGCCGCACGTGGCGTCGCCCACCTCGTCGCCCTGCGCCAGGCTGACGTGGGCGCCGCTGACAGTGGGCGTCACATAGCGCGCCACGTTTCCGGCCACCGTCACCGAGGCCTCCGTGCCCTGGTAGCTGACGGTCACACTGTTGTCGGTCACGGCGCTCTGGTCCACATACATCCGCGTGACGTCGGCCACGGCGAAGGTCTTGCCCATGATGGTCAGTGAGGTGCCGTCCTGATAGGTCATGGCACCCGTCTGTGTGGCGGGGAAGTCGTAGGTCACGTTCCCCACCACCACGTGGAGCGTCTGGGCCTCAGCGGCAAGCGCGAGGGAGCCCAGGAGAAGCATTGTCGTTATGGTGCGTTTCATCTTACTGTCGTCTTAAAGGTTCTATCGTTGCTTTTCACAATATACACGCCCTTGGCCGCCCGCTGGGTGAAGGTGGCCAGGCGGTCATACTCGCCAAGGCTGACACCCGCAAGGGTATAGACACTGACAGGCGCAGTTGTCACATCGGCGGACAGGGCGTCGAGGCCCGCCGTGGAGCCATTCGAGAAGAACATTTGCGCCAGGTCGGCCAACGAGAGCGTGTAGGTGCCCTGGTCGTTGGTGGCCAGCAGATGGCCGTCGGAAAAGGTCATGGTCAGCGACGCCACATCGAGCGCCAACGTGGTGCTGTCGGCCTTTTGGAAGGTGAGGTGCGTGTAGTCACCCGCCTGCGCTCCCGTTGCACAGCCAAGCAACAGGGCGACAAACAATGTTTTGGTAATTTTCATGAGCTGCAGATAGTTTAAGTAGGTGCGCATGTCCTTGGAGGGCAGGCCACAGGGGCGGCGCATGTTTTATGTTGTTGTGTATGTGTCCGTTGCAAAATTAATGAATTTATCTTTTCGCGCCCAATTTTATGCAACAAATGTTACGGGATTTTCTTCCTTTGGCATATTTATACCTTGTCTTTGGTCAAAATCGCTTCATGGCCGTTGCTATATAATAAGGAGAAACCATGGCCGGAAATCCTTTTTTATGCGGATATGCTTGTGTAGGTCTCGCGGTTTTCTTACCTTTGCATATCAGAAAACAATCTCATAACAATCAATCAAAACCTAAATCCATCACATGAATATCATATCCAGGCACGGTCGGCGCATGCTCGCCTTAACCCTACTTGTCTGCGGTTGTTGTGCCGCAGGCGTGGCCCAAGGCTATCGTGACGTCACGGCTGAAGCCCTTGTCAACCCGTCGTTTGAGCTGGCCGATGCCTCAACGCCCCTGTCTGCCGCCACAGCCACCAACATCAGTGAGGCCTACGGCTGGACACTGCCCACCGGCACCTCCAACATGGCCGTGGCCGACACCACCACCACGGCCATCGGTTTCACCAACAGCAAGGGCGGCGTCCGCCCGTCAGACGGTTCGTTTTTCTTGTGGTATCGCAAGGGGTGGGGCAACCTCTCGACCGTAGTCTCCACCACCACGCGCCCCCTCGCGGCAGGCAAGTACTACGTGGAGGTGGACTATAAGGCGGCCGACTACTCCAACAACAACAACCACGCCACCAACGGCACGAAGATGAGCATCGTCGTGACCGATGGCGATGGCCAGTCGCTTGGCCAGTCGACCGATGCCCGACGCGCCCACTCGTTTGCCAATGGCAGCAGCAACCCCGGCTCCGACACCTATCTTGTCACCGTCCCATGGACCCGCCTGGGATGCTTCTTCACCGTGAAGGAGACGGGGGTGGCCATTCTCTCAGTCAAGGCCGCGCTCGTCAACAACGGGCGATCGGACATCTGTCTCGACAACGTGCGCGTCTACCGCGTCGACGATGACGCCACGGATGGCCTGACAGCGTTCCCACTCGACGTGACGGGCACGTTGGCCAACCCCAGTTTCGAGGCGGGAGCCGGCGGCACGTCGTGGACCGCACACAGCTACAATGGCTGGACCGTGGCGCGCTCGGGCAGCGAGATCAAGGCCGACGGCGGCACCTACGCCCAGGTCTTTGGCGAGCGGCTCGACGGCTTGCGCGTCTTCAACGCCTGGGACAACTCGTCGACCACCGACAAGACCGTGTCGCAACAGGTCAATGGCCTGCCCGCCGGGCGCTACCGCCTGCAGGCCACCGTCACGGGCGCAACAAACGGCCAGTTCTCCATTTTTGCGGGCGACAGCGTGCGGCAGGTGACCGTGGCCGATGGCGCAGCCGTGCAGACGGAGACCCTCGACTTCGACAAGGCCACCGACGCCCCCATCACCGTGGGGCTTCGGTCCACCGTGTTCTATAAGGTTGACAACTTCCGACTGGCCTATCTCGGCAAGGACGTGTCACAGGCGCGCGCCGAATATGACCAAGCCTTGGCTTTGGCCCAAGCCGTCATGGCCCGAGCGGCCGACCTGGGCGACCTCACCGCCACCGAGAAGACGACCCTGCAGGCCGCCATCGAGCAACAGCCCGAGGCCACCCTGGAAGGCTACCAAGCGGCGGCCGAAAGCCTCCGCCAGGCCGCACAAGCCCTGGCACGCGCCGAGCACGAGCAGGTGAAGCGGCACTATGCCGCCGAGATGGAGCTGGGCTCATGGACCAACAGCAATGTCACCACCAACCAAGGCCAGCATTGGGACGGCACCTCCACCTCTTCTTACTATGAGCAGAAGGACGGATGGGGCAACAGCGCATGGACGATGTCAATGAGCCAGGCCGTCACCCTGCCCGCAGGCCGCTACGTGCTCCGCGCCGCAGGTCGCCACAGTGCGGGCGACATGACGATGACGCTCGCCGTCTCCGCCAATGGCAAGGCGCTCGCCTCCGCCTCCGATTTCCCATCGGGCGACACGGGACTGGGCATCAGTCTCGACGGACAGGCCAGCGTGCTGCCCGCCGACGGGGCCGGCTTTGCCAACCAAGGCAACGGCTATGGCTGGCAGTGGCGCTACCTGCCCTTTGAGCTTCAGCGGGAGACAACCGTCACGGTGGCCGTCACGGGTGAGGCGCGCGAGGCGAAGCTATGGATGAGCATCTGCGGCATCGCCCTCTTGCGCGAGGGGACGTCGCAGGGCAACTTCGACACCAATCCCACCAAGACCGTCGGACAGGTGTCGACATCCGTCGTCCTCACGGAGCCGGTCGACTATGTCGTCACCTCATCGTCCGCTCCCTTTGCCGCATCAGGCAGTGTCGACATCGCCCATGAGGACGCCACCATCATCCTATCGGGCGTGAAGCCCAGTGAGGCCGACGCCTGGTTGCCCTTTATCAAGGTCTACGGCAAGGACGCCGTGGAGGGCACCAACTGCTCCATCCGCATCTATGGCAACGGCGCCATGATCGTGCCCTACGGCAGCTTCGTGCAGCCCCTCACCGTCTACGACGGCCTCAACCTGACGGGAGAGCAGAAGAGCGACTTCACCGTCGGCGACCGCCGCTCGCTGAAAAACAATGTCTTCAACAACAAGATACGCAGCTTCAAGCTCAAGCGCGGATACATGGTGACGCTGGCCACCGGCGCTGACGGCAAGGGATACAGCCGTGTCTTCATCGCCGACAAGGCCAACCGCCGTGTCAACCTGCCCACCACCTCTAAGATTCTCGACCACCATGTGTCCTCGCTGCGCCTGTCGAAATGGAACGACGTGACGAAGAAGGGATATGCCGGAAGCAACGCCACCATCAACAGCCTGCTCAACACCACCTGGTGCTACAACTGGGATGCGGGATGGCACGAGTGGGATGACCGGGAGTATGTCACACAACACCATCACGAGGGATGGCCCAGCATAGAGAATGTGGGCAACAACGGGCCCACCGCCAACATCCTCGGCAACAATGAGCCTGACAACACGGCAGACCAGCGCGAGACAGTGAGCTCCGTCTCGGAGGTGCTCGCACACTGGCAGGACATGATGGCCACAGGCAAGCGACTGGGATCGCCGGCCATGGCCAGCAACCTCACCGGCTGGCTCTATCCCTTCATCGACTCCATCGACGCGCGTGGCTGGCGCTGTGACTTCATCGCCGTACATGCCTACTATTACCAGGACTGGGCGGCATGGCTGACTACACTCAAGGAGATACACGAGCGCACCGGACGCCCCATTTGGATCACGGAGATGAACTATGGCGCCAACTGGACCGGATGGCCCGGAAGCAACACCAACGGCAATGCGGACAACTATGCCATCGAGAAGCAGCACTTCGCTCCCGTCATCGACGGACTGGAGCAGACGGGATGGGTCGAACGATATGCCGTCTACAACGAGGTGCAAAACTGCCGCAAGGTCTACAACAGTGGCGACGCCTCGCTGAAGTCGAAAAACTACCTGACACCCATGGGTGAGTATTATGCCGCCAAGAAGTCGAACATCGCCTATAACGCCAGCTATGGCTATACACCGAAGGCGCTGCCGATGAAGGACCCCACCATCACCGGGGCCACGCTGCAAGATGGCACATTGCAGTTGTCATGGAGCGACCCCAACGAGGAGTTCTCCGACAGTGTCATTGTGGAGCGCCTCGACGAGCGGGGCCTCTGGCAGGCGGCCAGCCTCTGCACGCCACAGGAGGACAATCCGCTCTTCAGCCTCTGCCTGCAGGAGACGGGCAACGCCACGTATCGCATCCGCACGGTCGACTACCTGGGACGCAGCCACTACTCGGCCACGGCATCGGTCGGACCCGTCGACGGCGTGGGCAGTGCCGTGACGGTCGATGGCCGCACGCTCTATCTGGGTGGAAACATCTTGGCCAACGCTGACTTCGACGAGGGGCTCCGCGGCTGGACCGGTGGTGACGGAAAGGAACTGACGTGGCCAGCCTTCGAGGCTTATCCCGTGGGTGGCGTCGATGGCGGAGCCTACTTGCAGGCCTTCAAGAACGAGGGAGCCGCCTCGGGAGCCAGCCTGAAGCGCACGGTGAACCTCACGGCATCCACACCTTATTATATTGGCGTGTTCCACAACAACAATGGTGGCGGCTACCAGACCGCCGCGCTCTCAGCCGACGGCGCCACGGCCACCACGACAGTGCTGTCACTGCCTGCGGCCACGGTGTGGAGCAAGGCGTGCGCCACGTTTGAGAGTGGTGACAACACGCAACTGCTCCTCAGCTACCGCTGGCTGAGCAAGTCGGCCCAGTTTGACAAGTTCGTGATGGCGCAGCTCTTCGACACGCCCGCTGAGGCCTACGCTGACGGCGTCGCGCGCATCAGGCAGGACATGAGCGACTTCATGGCATGGAACCAGTCGCAACCTGTGGTCAACACCCTGCTGGCCGAGGCCGGTGCCGCAGTGACGGCGACCGACGCCGAGGCCTACGCCACGCTGGCGTCGTTGCTCCGTCAGGCCCGCAGGGCCGTGAGCGATGCCGCTTCGATCGACTCGCTCGTCACCATGGCCAAGACCATCGCTGGCTTCTCGCTGCCCGGCGCTTCGGCCCTGCTTGAGGCCATGGCCGATGCGGAGACGCCCGCCTCGCTGCAGTCGATTGCTGAGTTGCGCACCCGCTTGCAACAGGCGGTCGATAAGGCCTTGCCCGCACAAGACAAGACCGCGCTCATCACCAACGCCGACCTCAGTGCCGCTACGGGATGGAACACGGCGGCAGGCACCTACAAGGGCGGCGACCAACGACTCAACACCTTCGGCGGACGCAAGTGCTGGAACGCCTGGTGGAACGTCTCCACGGCCACTGCGGCGGGACGCACCCTCGCCCTGACCCAGGAGCTGGCTGGCCTGCCCATGGGCTACTATCGCCTCACGGCCGACGCCACCACGCAGCACTATTGCCTCTCTGACCAGCATAGCTGGATGCGCACCGAGGCCGACAGTTCCGCCTCTCCCACGCTGACCTACGACCGCATGCAGATACCGGGCATCGGCGACGACGACCGTTGGCAGACGCTATCCACGCAGCCCCTCTATGTGGGTGAAGAGGGCCTGGCCACCATCGGCTTCCAGTCGTCCAAGCAGGGTGTCACTGAGGGAGCCTACGACGATGACAACCGCACCGGATGGTGGCTCGCCTCGCGCTTCCGCCTGTGGTACACGCCCGCTTACCAGCGTGTGGTCGATGCCAAGGGCGAGTGGACGACGGTCTGCCTTCCCTTTGCCGCCACACCTTCCGACAGCGTCAGTGTCTACACGGTCACGGGCCGCTCGGCCGACGGTTCGGCGCTCTACCTCACCGAGGTGAGCAACATGGAGGCCGGCAAGCCTTACGTATGCCGCTACCACGGTTCGCGCATCACCTTCCTGGGCGGTGCCGCCACGGTGTCGCGCCCAGTCACGGGCGGTGTCCTGACGGGCGTCTTCCAGAGTGGCAATGTGCCTCAGGGCGCTTACATCCTGGATGGTGGGAAGTGGCGCAAGGTGGAGAACGTGGCTGATGTGGCATTGCCAAACTACAGTGCATACATCACGTCGTTCGACCAGTTGCCCATTGTCGAGGGGGGCGCCGTGTCAATGCCATTGCAAGGCATAGCCGATGGCATCGACGCTATCAGCCTGAACGAAGGCAAGCAGGAGCCTTACTATAACCTGGCCGGCCAGCGCACGACTTCCAAGCACGGCGTGCTGGTGCAGAAAAACAGGAAGGTTGTCCGTAAATAAACTGTGGATATGTTCAGAAGAATAGGGGGTCTATGTTGATTCGTGTGGGTAACGGAAGCAGTCTCGCATTTTTTTATTACCTTTGAAGCCATGGATACAAACATGCTATTTTCAATCGGTTT
>CAVBFJ010000036.1:0-33628 GCA_963594895.1 bacterium
GCAAAGGTCGCTATGTTTTTGAAGGTGGGCAAGGCGTTCGTTTTCGGATGGTTACGCTTTTTTTGATTATGTGACGATTTTTTTGAAAATTATAAAGAGTTCGGCATCTGTTCAACCTCTTCCATTTTGAGATAGAAGGATATTTTGGAGCTTGATCTTTTATAGATGTGGACAGGTCTATACATTGTAGAGTCGTAAATTGTTATTGTCCCGCGCTCATGTCGATTTCCTGTGTGCATCTTATTTTCAACTGATAGATGTCGGTAATTTGAACTTTTGCCACAAACAGTCGGTAAGGTTTCCTATCTTTGGCCAACGGTAACTGGCAACGTCAATAACTGTGACGTCTTTATATCTATTCAGTGTGTGCATTCCAAAATCCAGATAACCTCGAGGAGATCTTATTCTTGTAGTTTCTGAAAATTCAAAACGGCCATCATGATCAGTTACCCGTTGTATGGAAAGTCCCCTGCCATATCCGCCGTTGCAATCTTGGGCTGGCCGGTATAATTCTTCTCCTATTTTGAAGAATGCTCCAGCATTCCTTCCAATGTTGTCAGCAAAGTTGACGTTCTGCTTGTGGCGGAAAGAGCCGGTCTCATCTCTTTCGTACACTTGTAAAATCTTTCCATTTGGATTTGGTTTCTGCGTTGCAAAGAGATATTCTTTTCCATTCAGTTCTTCTAACACAGCGTCAACAAGCGGGGCGTCATACATTGTCTCGCATAAAATGCAACCTCCCTTTTGAGCCTCGTATTCATAGATAAGAAGTTTACCAGAGGCGGAATTTTCTGGACAAATAAATATTTTGCCGTTTCGCCTCACAATCATTGGAAAGCTCAAGTGCGTGTCCAACTCAAGTAGGGTGTCGTTGCGCTCTAATGTGTAATCTTTTCTTGAAACAGTAAGTCGTGCTATGCGACCCTTTCCGCTGCGGTAAAGAAACTCCTCTACAAGTAGCGTTATGTAAGAGGACGTGACATCAACTATAAATGGATCGGCAAACCATCTGTCTTCGGGCACACCCTTCAACAACTCGATGTTACCCCCCCCACGAACGAAATCTTCAAGTGAAGCCTGTGGGAAGCCTATTTGCCATTTGTTTACCGTTAGCCTCCAGTACAGCTTATACAAAATGTTTGAAACCATAGTTTTTTGAAAATTTACCTGTGCGCACTTTTAATGCGCCATGGAAATTACTATAACGCAAAAGTAACAATAAATAACGACATACCATAATTATATCAAAAAAACTAATTGCGAATGTGTGATTATAAGCTTTGTGGATAAACACTTTCCAAATACTTGCCGTTACTTGGCGTCTGAACAGAATAATTGTGACGGTTAACGAGTTGAAACGGTGCTTTTGGGGAAATCCCTATGTTTTTTTAGGGGAATGAGCCTTGGCGTTTTGATGGTTTGTTGTAATTTTGCATTCGATAGGATGCAGCCAGGGAGTATGATGGCCTGCTATAGGCCGCATTTCCTCTTGCTATTATCATAAAAAGATAGAATATGAAAAAGTATATGTTAGTTGCGTTGTCGGCATCGGTGCTCCTGATGGGCAGTTGCGACACGAATATGGGAATGGGAGCCTACACGGGTTCCTCGTTGGGTAGCATCTTGGGGTCGGCCATTGGCGGCATCGCCCAGGGACCTCGTGGCTCAGACATTGGGACCATTGTCGGCATGGCTGGCGGAGCCATCATTGGCGGAGCCATCGGACACGCCCAAGACCAGAAGCAACAGGCGGACATCGACCAGTATAAGCGTGACAAAGCTTCGCGTGCGGCCGCACGTGCGGCCCGCCAGCAGGCGGGAAATCCCGCTATGGCCAACAACCAGGTCCCATCAGCAGCGCGAGACACTGCGGCTTCAGACACTTATGGTAGTGGCTTTGATGCTTCCAACAGTGGTGACGACCGGATTTACGACTTCAGCTCGAGCGACTATACGGGCGATTACACGGCGCAGCAACCCGAGACCACGATGCCCCTGCAGTCGAGCGTCGACGAACTGGCGCAAGGCTTGAGGTACACGCCCACCATCGAGATTGTCAATGCGCGCTTTGTGGACGACAACCAGGATGGCAAGATCCAGCGGGGCGAGCTCTGCAAGATCATCTTTGAGGTGATGAACCGTGGTGCGCAACCCATCTATGATGTGCAGCCTACCGTGGTCGAGGCCACTGGCAACAAGCACCTTTTCGTGTCGCCCAACATGCACGTTGAGCAGATTGATCCCGGCAAGGGCATTCGTTACACGGCCCTGGTGAAGGCCGACAACCGTCTGAAGAATGGCACGGCCAAGTTCTGCGTGAGCGTCATCCAGGGAGACACGCACATCTCCAAGGTCACCGAGTTCAACATTCCTACCGTCAAGTGACTCTTTCACCCTTTAAACGCAGATTCCCACCATTTCCCGCCGCTGGCACATTGCGGAAGGAGATGGTGGGAATTTTGTTTTTGTCTATTGTTGCTTTTAATTGCCAAACCAACCTTTCACATGGTCGAAGACGCCACTCCAGAACGACGGGTCTTTCTCCTTGGTTGCATTGGTGTGTGGCTTGGCCTTTGTCGTCGTGTTTGAGTGGACCGAGGGGTGGGCTGCCTTGCTGACGTTTCCCACTGTCGTGGGTTTGTGGCTGGCTGCGTTTTCCTTGGCCTTGTTGTCGGTCTCCTTGTTGTCAGCCGATGAGGCCAGTTCGCTTTTGGCTAGTATCTTCTGTCGTTTCTCTTGTGCCTGTTTCTGCGTGGGCATTTTCTCCTTCACCATCATCTCCTCTTTGGTCATGCCCTTGTCCACATTCTCCTCGTCTTTCCAATCGTTGATGAAGCTATAGGCGGCCTTGGAAAAGTCAAACTCGAAGTCGGGCAGTCCGCGCTCTGCCTCGTCGTCGATGCGGTAGGGTGGGGTGGTGCCGTCCACGCGTCTCACCTCCACCATGCCCACACCCTGCGAGAGCATGCCCAGCTCGCGTGCCGCGCCATAGCTCAAGTCGATGATGCGGCCTCGCCCATAAGGGCCCCGGTCGGTGACCTTCACGGTGATTTCCTTTCCGTTGGTGAGGTTTTTCACCCTGAGCAGTGTGCCGAAGGGGTAGTTGCGGTGGGCGCAGGTCAGGCTGTCGTGGTGTAACCGTTCGCCGCTTGCCGTGCGTGCCCCCGTGGCTCTTTTTGAATAATAAGAGGCCTTACCCCTATGCGTTTGTGCCTGCATGGGGGTAAGACCTAATGTTGCTATGATTCCTAAAAAAACTACTTTCCTATAATCCACTATCTTTTGGGTTTGTGCATGATGTTCGTGGGCCGTGTCAGACGATGCCTTGTGCAAGCATGGCCTTGGCCACCTTCATGAATCCGGCGATGTTGGCGCCCTTTACGTAGTCGATGTAGCCGTCGGGTTGCGTGCCGTATTTGCGACACTGTTCGTGTATGCTCTTCATGATGAAATGGAGCTTCTCGTCGACCTCGCTGTCGCTCCAGTGTAGGCGCATGATGTTTTGGCTCATCTCCAGTCCCGATGTGGCCACGCCGCCGGCGTTGACCGCTTTGCCAGGTGCGAAGAGCTGGTGCGCATTGACAAATTTCTCCACTGCCTCGGCCGTGCAACCCATGTTGCTCACCTCGGCCACGCAGACCGGTTTCTGTGCCAATATCATGTAGGCGTCGGCACCGTCGAGCTCGTTTTGTGTGGCGCAGGTCAGGTAGATGTCAGCCTTCTGCTCCCATGGCTTCTTGTCCGGGAAGAACGTGGCGCCGGGGAACTCGTCCACGTAAGGCTGGCACACGTCGTTTCCGCTTTCGCGCAGCTCGAGCATGTACTCGTTCTTCTCGCCGCTGATGCCGTCCGGGTCATAGATGTATCCGTCGGGTCCGCTGATGGTGATGACCTTGGCGCCCAGTTGTGTGGCTTTCTTCACGGCGCCCCATGCCACGTTGCCAAATCCCGACACGGCGATGGTCTTGCCCTTGAGGTCGATGCCTTGTGTGTCGAGCATGTGGTGCACGAAGTAGAGTGCGCCGTAGCCCGTAGCCTCCGGCCTGAGGATGCTGCCGCCATACTCCAGGCCCTTGCCAGTGAGCGTGGCGCCCTGGAACATGCTTGTCAGTCGCTTGTACTGGCCGAAGAGGTAACCGATCTCTCGTCCTCCCACACCGATGTCGCCGGCGGGGATGTCCATCTCGGGTCCTACATATTTATATAGTTCCTGCATAAAGCTTTGGCAGAACCGCATGATCTCGGCGTCGCTCTTGCCGCGTGGCGAGAAGTCGGACCCACCCTTGCCGCCACCCATGGGCAGGGTGGTGAGCGCGTTCTTGAAGGTCTGCTCGAAGCCCAGGAACTTCAGGATGCTCAGGTTTACAGATGCGTGGAAGCGCAGGCCGCCCTTGTAGGGACCGATGGCACTGTTGAACTGCACGCGGTAGCCTATGTTGACCTGTACCTCGCCCTTGTCGTCCACCCAGGGCACGCGGAAGGTGATGATGCGCTCTGGCTCCACCATTCGCTCCATGATTTTAGCTTTCTCAAACTCGGGGTGCTGGTTGTAGACGTCCTTCACCGAGATGAGCACTTCGCGAACAGCCTGAAGAAACTCAGACTCGCCTGGATGCTTGCGCTCCAGTTGCTGCATGATTTTTTCAACTTCCATAGTAGTAATTGTTCTATGGGTTTGTGGGCTTGGACCCACTTGCCGCAGGTTATAGTTTTAAAGGTTTTCAATGGTTGGATGCTTCCACCCTCGTTTTCATTTTGTAATGAATAACACCGCAAATATAGCTTTTTATCCGACAAGCTCCAAATGAAAACTGAATATTTTAACGTGGCGAATAACATTTTGATATTCTTTAGGAATTGTGTGCGCAAACGAGGAGCACCACGTGGTTCAAGCCGCATGAAAAAGTGGTGGTGTTTCCGCAGATTGGAAGAAAAGTGGAAACAACATTTTTCCTGAGGGAAGGAAAATTATTCTCGTTTTCGCAATCCGGATGGGGTTTACTGACACCCATGCAACTATAACAACGCTACATATGCCCAGCAGTCGAACGACCAAAACAACTTTTTGTTGTGCTTTAGGCGCAATGACAAGATAGGATGGATGCCTTGCATGATGACGGGTTAGACTAACACGAATAATTTGCCGCGACGTCATGGTCCTATGGAAAAAATGAGCTATATTTGCAGTGCGATTGCCAACAAACCATCAAACACGACACGACATGAAGAGCCAAATCCCACAGGAGTGGAACAAGTTTATATTGAAGGACGTGACCTTCGTCAACCTGATGATGCACCGCATCTACAACGTGCTCATCGTGGCCAACCCCTACGATGCCTTCATGCTGGAGGATGACGGCCGCGTGGAGGAGAAGATTTTCAATGAGTATATGGACTTGGGCCTTCGCTATCCGCCCACGTTCACGCAGGTGTCGACCATTGCCGAGGCAGAGAGCGTGCTGGCGACGATGAAGATCGACCTGGTGATCTGCATGCCCGGCAACGCCGACAACGACGCCTTCACGGTGGCGCGCGCCATTAAGGGTGCGTTCCCCGAGATACCGTGTGTGGTGCTCACCCCCTTCTCACACGGCATCACGCGGCGCATGCAAGACGAGGACCTCAGCATCTTCGACTATGTGTTCTGCTGGCTGGGCAACACCAACCTCATCATGTCCATCATCAAGCTCATCGAGGACAAGATGAACCTTGAGCACGACATCCGCGAGGCTGGTGTGCAGATGATCCTGCTGGTGGAGGACAGCATCCGTTTCTACAGTTCCATCCTGCCCAACCTCTATGGTTATATCCTGCAGCAGAGCCGCAACTTCTCCACCGAGGCTCTCAACCGTCACGCCGCCACACTGCGCATGCGTGGGCGCCCCAAGGTGGTGCTGGCCCGCAACTACGATGAGGCGCTGGACATCTATGAGCGCCACAAGGACAACTGCCTGGGCGTGATCAGCGATGTGCGCTTCCCTCTGCATGCCACCCTGCGCTCGCAGATTGTGGGCGCCGGTGCCTCGTCGGTCGAGAAGGATCCCGAGGCGGGCTTCAAGTTGCTGAAGGCCATCCGCCATGAGGACGAGTATGTGCCTCTCATCATGGAGAGTTCCGAGGCCTCCAATCGGGAACGCGCCGAGCAAGAGGGCTTCCGCTTTGTCGACAAGAACTCGAAGATGCTCAGCGTGGACCTGCGCCACCTGATGGAAGAGCACATGGGCTTCGGCGACTTCATCTTTCGCGACCCGAAGACCCGCGCGGAGATCATGCGCATCAGAACCCTCAAGGAGTTGCAGGACAACATCTTCAAGATACCGCGCGACTCCATGCTCTACCATATCTCGCGCAACCACATGAGCCGCTGGCTCACGGCGCGAGCCATCTTCCCCGTGTCCAACTTCCTCAAGCACGTCACCTGGCACAAGCTCCAGGACGTCGACGCCCACCGCCAGATCATCTTCGACGCCATCGTGCAGTATCGCCACATGAAGAACATCGGTGTGGTGGCCGTCTTCGACCGCGACAAGTTTGACCGCTATGCCCACTTCGCCCGCATCGGTGAGGGTTCGCTGGGCGGCAAGGGGCGTGGCCTGGCTTTTCTCGACAACGTGGTGAAGACCCATCCCCAGTTCAACCAGTTTGCTGGCGCCACGGTGCAGATCCCCAAGACTGTGGTGCTCTGCACCGACGTCTTCGACCAGTTCATGGAGCACAACAACCTCTACGACATCGCCCTGAGTGATGCCCCCGATGATGTCATCCTCCAGCACTTCCTCAAGGCGCAGTTGCCCGACAGCTACATCGACGACTTCTTCACATTCTTCGAGGCCACGAAGAGTCCCATAGCCATCCGCTCCAGCTCGCTCCTTGAGGACAGCCACTACCAGCCCTTTGCCGGCATCTACAGCACCTACATGATACCCTACCTGGAAGACAAGTATGAGATGCTCCGGATGTTGGCCGCCGCCATCAAGGGGGTCTACGCCTCGGTGTTCTACCGCGACTCGAAGGCCTACATGGCCGCCACGAGCAATGTCATCGACCAGGAGAAGATGGCCGTCATCCTCCAGGAGGTGGTGGGCAAGACCTATGGCGACCACTATTACCCCAATGTCTCGGGTGTGTTGCGCAGCCTCAACTATTACCCCATCGGCGACGAGACCGCTGAGGAGGGCATCGCCTCGCTGGCCCTGGGCCTGGGCAAGTATATTGTCGACGGCGGGCAGACGCTCCGCGTGTCGCCCTACCATCCCCACCAGGTGCTCCAGATGAGCGAGATGGAGATGGCGCTGCGCGACACCCAGACCCGCTTCTATGCGCTCGACATGAAGCATGTGGGGGCCGACTTCAAGGTGGATGACGGCTTCAACATCCTCAACCTCAAGGTGAAGGAGGCCGACAAGGATGGTGCGCTCCGCTACATCGCATCGACCTTCGACCCTTATGACCAGGTGATCCGCGACGGCCTCTATGAGGGTGGCCGCAAGGTCATCTCGTTCTGTGGCGTGTTGCAGCACGATGTGTTCCCCCTGCCCCAGCTCCTGCAGATGTCGATGAAATATGGCGCGGAGGCCATGCGCCGCCCCGTGGAGATCGAGTTTGCCTGCAACCTCAACGATGATAAGACCGGTGACTTCTACCTCTTGCAGATCCGTCCCATCGTCGATGCCAAGCAGACACTGGTGGAGGATGTAGCCGCTCTGCCCGATGCCGACTGCCTCTTGCGTTGCCACAACTCGTTGGGTCACGGCATCGTGGATGACGTGACCGACGTGGTGTACGTGAAGTATGACGACCAGTTCTCGGCGATGAACAATCCCGCTGTGGCCTCCGACATCGAGCGCGTCAACCGTCGCTTCCTCGATGAGGGACGCAGCTATGTGCTCATTGGGCCCGGCCGCTGGGGGTCGAGCGACCCATGGCTTGGCGTGCCTGTCAAGTGGCCCAACATCTCCGCGGCGCGTGTCATCGTTGAGGTGGTGCTGCGCAACTATCACGTCGATCCCAGCCAGGGCACCCATTTCTTCCAAAACCTCACGTCGTTTGGCGTGGGTTATTTCACCATCGACACCAACCATCCCGGCGAAGGTGGTTTGCTGCGCAAGGACCTTCTCGACCAGATGGAGGCCGTGGAGGAGACCCAGTGGGTGCGCCACGTGCGCTTCAGCCGTCCGCTGCGCATCATGATGGACGGCATGAGACAGGAAGGCGCCGTCCTCTTGCCCGAAGGCGAACCACTTCAGGCGTCATTATAACCGTGAAATCCATGAATCTCGAACATTCCTATCAACAGAAAGCCCACGCGTACGGCCAGCAGGTGCAGTCGTTGCGCAATCGTGGCCGTGGCTATGTCATCGGTGAGGTGGCGCTCTTTGTGGCCTTCGTGGCTTCCCTGGCATGCGCCACCCAGCCGGGGTGGCGAGTGGCTGGAGCGATCCTTGCCATTGTCTTCTTCGCCGGTTATTTGGTGTTGCGCCGGCTCGATGTCAGCAATGAAGCGCGCACCCGTCATCTTGAGGATCTGCAGGCCGTCTACGGACGCGAGGCCCGGGGCCAGCGTGGCGACCACCGGGACTTCGACGATGGGGCGCGTTATGCCGACCCTCATCATGCCTTCAGCTATGACCTTGACCTCTTCGGTCCCGACAGCCTCTATCAGCGGATGTGCCGCACGGTGACCACGGGCGGCAGTGACGCCTTGTCCCGTCATCTCAGTGACCTGCAACCCTTGTCGGCTTCGCCTGGTGAGATTGACAGGTTGGCCGCCGACGAGCCGCTTCGCATGGCCTTCATCGCCAGGGGCGCCAGAGGCAAGATAGACACGGAGGCCATCGCCCGTTCGCTTGAGACCGTCAGGCGCTTGCCTGTCGCCTCCTTCTTCTCCTCGCCGTGGATGCTTGCGGTGTTGTGGGCGGATGTGGTGGCGTTTCTGGCCAGCGTGGCCTTGGCGGCTATGGGCAAGACAAGCGCGATGGTGCCGCTGTGGTGGGGCACGTTGCAGTTCTTTGCCGCTTACGCCTTGTGCAATGTCACGCTGCGCCGCATAGGCAGTGCGCTTGGGCACTTGCGGAGCCAACTTCGGCAACTCATGGAGGTCGTCAGTCTCCTGTCACCGACCCCCGTGGCCTCCTTTCAGCGTCTCAATGCTTTGCTCGACGATCTCGACAAGCGTGGCAACATCCTCGGCCTGTTGCTCACCGACGCACTTTACCTGAACGACATCCGTGTCGTGAGACGCTTTGTGAGGTGGCGCGGGAAGGGTGCCGACGAGGTGGAGGCATGGATAGGACGCGTGGTGCGCAAGGACGTGGAGGTGACCGTGGCCACCCTCCGGCACAACCACCCGCAAACGACGTGGCCCCAATGGGTGTCGGGCAACGTGCTCGCTTATGAGGCACAAGGCTTGTGGCACCCCTTTCTCGGGGCGCAGGCCGTGCGCAACGACTTCCGCATCGACGACTGCAACTTCTACATCGTCACTGGGGCCAACATGGCTGGCAAGTCCACCTTCCTGCGTGCCATCGGGGTCAACTACGTGTTGACCAGGGCGGGCATGCCGGTGTTTGCCGAACACCTGGCCGTCAGCCGCTTCAAGCTCTTCTCCAGCATGCGGACCACCGACGACCTCAGCCATGGCATCAGCTATTTCAATGCCGAGTTGTTGAGGCTCAAGCAGCTCATTGCCTTTTGCGACCAGGAGGTAAGCGATGAGGATGGCTGCCCCTTGCCCACGCTCCTCATCCTCGACGAGATACTGAAGGGCACCAACTCCGCAGACAAACTCAGTGGCAGCCGCATGTTTCTCGAGGCCGTCAGCCAGAAAAAGGTGGCGGGCATCATCGCCACACACGACCTGAAGCTCTCGGAGATGGCTGACCGCCATCCTGCGCGCTTCCACAACTATTGCTTCGAGATAGGCCTTGGCGAGCGTGTCACTTACACCTATAAGGTGACACCCGGCGTGGCGCGCAACCAAAACGCCACATACCTCTTGCGGCAAATATTGGAGTGAAAGAAAAGTGGACATGCCTGATGCGCAATGATGCCTGTCGGCGTTTGCAAATAGGATGTGGCAACTTTTCCTCGCAAACTATAATAATGTGCGTGTCCGTTCGTTATTATGATTAGTTAAGAGAGTACTCAACCTAAACAACAGAGCTTATGAAAAAGTATTTAGCGGAGATGGTGGGCACGATGGTGCTCGTGTTGATGGGCTGCGGAGCCGCCGTCTCATTGGGATGCGACCCTGTCAGCAATCAGGCGTCGGTGGTGGGCACAGCCCTCGCGTTCGGACTATCGGTGGTGGCCATGGCCTACACCATTGGCGGCATATCGGGGTGCCACATCAATCCCGCCATCACGCTGGGTGTGTTGCTCAGTGGGCGCATGAGCTGCAAGGACGCAGGCATGTATGTGGTCTTCCAGGTCATTGGCGGGCTCCTTGGCGCAGCCGTCCTCTATGCCCTCACGCAGGCGGCAGGCCTGACGGGGACGGGCGCCAACGACCTGCAGGCGGTCAACGAGGCGGGAGTGAAGGTGACGGTGTTTGGCGGCCTGCTGGCTGAGATCGTCTTCACGTGCGTTTTTGTGCTTGTGGTGCTGGGTGCCACGTCGAAGACCAATGGCGCCACCAACAACTTCGCCGGCCTGGCCATTGGCCTCTCGCTGGTGTTGGTGCACCTGGCATGCATCCGCTACACGGGCACGTCGGTCAACCCCGCACGTTCCATCGGCCCCGCACTCTTCCAAGGAGGCTCGGCCTTGTCCAACCTGTGGATCTTCATCGTGGGTCCCTTTGTGGGAGCCGCATTGGCCGCACTGGTGTGGAAAATCGTAGAGCCAGCCAAGTAATTCATCATTAAACAAGTTTTCCCACCCCCTCTGCCGTCACGCATGAGCGGCTCTTCCGGGAGCCCAAACGCTGGCGGCAGAAAGGGTGGGGCATTTATGTCATGAGCCGTCAATCATTAACCAACAAGAAGTATCTTCTTCCTTTCATCCTGGTCACGTCGCTGTTCTTCCTGTGGGGCTTTGCGCGCGCCATCCTTGATGTGCTGAACAAACATTTCCAGAACGAACTTGACATCAGCATCACGCAGTCGTCGCTCATCCAGGTCACCACCTACCTGGGCTATTTCCTCATGGCCATCCCTGCCGGATGGTTCATCAACCGGCGTGGCTATCGCCTGGGCGTGGTGTTCGGACTGATGCTCTTTGCCATCGGGGCGTTCCTCTTCATCCCCAGTGCCTTGGCTGGAACGTTTTACGCATACTTGGGCGCCTTGTTTATCATTGGTTGCGGACTGGTGTTCCTGGAGACCTCGGCTAACCCCTATGTCACTGAGCTTGGCGACCGTGACACGTCCACGGCGCGTCTCAACTTCTCGCAGTCGTTCAATGGATTGGGGTCGCTCTCTGCCACGTTCTTCGTGGGCCAGTTTCTTTTCAGTGGCGATTCGGAAGCCAATGACATAGTGCTGCCTTATTCCATCCTGGGAGTCGTGGTGCTGGTCATTGCCGTCATCTTCTCGCGTGTCAACTTGCCTGAGATCAAGCACGAGGAGACCGAGGAGGATCGCCAGCGGGGCACGCGCATCAAGAAGTTGTTCAAGCACCATCCCATGTTCGTCTTTGGCTTGTTTGCCTTGTTGGCTTATGAGGTGGCGGAGATATCCATCAACAGCTATTTCATCAACTTTGTCACCGGCAAGGGCTGGATGACGGACAATGTCGCTTCCGTCGTCCTCTCCGTGGCCCTGGGCTTCTTCATGGTGGGCCGGTTCCTGGGCAGCTGGATTATGCGGCGTGTCAGTGCGGAGCACATGCTCTTTGCGTGTGCCGTGGGCAGCGTGATTTGCATCGGCCTGGTGCTGCTCAACCTGGGGCGCGTGTCGATGGTGGCCCTTGTGTGCAACTATCTCTTTGAGGCCATCATGTTCCCCACCATCTTCTCGTTGGCCCTGCGTGGCTTGGGAAACCTAACCAAGAGTGCCTCATCACTGCTGATGATGACGCCCATCGGTGGTTGCGGTTTTCTGCTCATGGGGCTTGTGGCCGATAAGACGGGCATGCAGAGCTTGCCGTTCATCATTCCTTTCTTGGGTTATTTCACGGTGTTGCTCTTCGCCTCAGAGCTGACGCGAAAGGGAAGGAACCAAGTGTTGAGGCTTTGACAATTAGGGAAATATGGGCGCTTGAGCCACGTGTGCGAGAGTCGCAGAGATATATGGAAAGCCGGGGACACGAAACTTCAATGTTTTATGTCCTCGGCTTGTTTGATGAGGACCATCGATTTGCGTGTCAAACACCCACTTATTCTTTACATAGGTTAATTCTTTGCAAAAACAGTTAATTCCAACAGCCTTGCAGTTTACTTTGTTTATGTTTTGTATATTTTTGCAAGAAGAAGAATGTCTGATTGCATTAAACCTTTACCATGTTACGTAAATTTTTCTTATTGCTTATTCTGTTGCTTTCCGCGACAGCCATTCATGCGCGTCATATCACGGGGCGCGTTGTCGACACTGACCACCGCGACTTGGAGGGCGCCACGGTCGAGTTGTTGTCTGTGAAAGACAGTTCGGTCATCCGTGTCACCCAAACCAAGGAGATTGAGATGTGGGGATGGAAGCAGTGGGTATATGAGCTCGATGTGGACAACAATACAAGTTATCTGTTGCGCGTTTCCATGTTGGGCTATAAGACCCAATATAAAAAGGTTGACGTGAAGATGGCCGCCCGCGCCAATGAGCAGAATGTGGGCGACATCGTGCTCGAGGAGAGCGCCCACCAGCTCAGCGAGGTGGTTGTCAAGGCCACGAAAATCAAGATGGTGATGAGGGGCGACACCGTGGTCTATGACGCCTCGGCCTTCAACTTGAGTGAGGGCTCGATGCTCGACGCCCTGGTGAAGCAGATGCCTGGCACCACGCTTGAGAACGGAGTGGTCAAGGTCAACGGCCGCACGGTGAGCTCATTGCTCGTCGACGGGCGTGACTTCTTCAGCGGCGACGCCTCCAAGGCGTTGGAAAACCTGCCCGCCTACACCGTCGACAAGATCAAGGTCTATGACAAGGCCGGGCGCGAGAGCCGTTTCCAGGGCGTGGACATGGGCGATAAGGACTTGGTGCTCGATGTCAACCTGAAGAAGCAGTACAAGCACGGCAACATCAGCAATGTGGACCTTGCCCTTGGCTCCAACAGCCGTTACCAGGCCCGCTTGTTCTCCATGTTCTATGGCAAGAAGTCGCGTCTTACGCTGACGGGCAACTTGAACAACGTCAACAACTACCGCGTTCCGGGGCAAGACGACGTGACAGGCGACCTGCCCGATGCCGGCAGCGGTCTCGCCGCAAACAAGTCGGTCGGCTTGAGCTATCGCTATGAGGGCAAGACTGAGGACGACTACTATGCGACGTCAAACAGATATACGGCTACAGACAACGACAACGTGTCGCAAACCAATGAGCAGACCTTCCTCACAGGTGGTGACTATTACAACTTGAGCACCAGCGCAAGCCGCTCGAAGAACTACACGCTGAGCACCCGCCATGAGTTTTCGCGTAAGTTCAAGCGCAGCATGATGTATGGCAATGTCGATGCCACCCACACACATAACAGGGGTTGGGGCAATAGCCTGAGCGGGAGGTTCAGCCAAAAGCCTTGGGGCATGTCGGCCCTTGACAGCATTTTCAGTCCCGACGCAGACCGCGCCATGCTGCAGACGGTCGTCAACCGTGTGAGAAACAACAGCAAATACCAAGGCGAATCGACATCCTTCTCGGGTTTCTTCAGCCATCGTTTCAAGTTGGGGACGGGAGATGATTTTTGGTCGCAGGACAACATCAACCTTGAGGCCAATGCCAATTACGGGCATACGACCAACGACCGTTTCGCACTCAACCGCATCGACTACCTGTCGGCGGGCAAGAAAGACGACCGCAACCAGTTCTCCCAGTCGCCCAACAAGGAATATGACTACAGTGTGATGGCCGAGTACACCCATTTCCTCATCAACGACTCAGCTGGCGTCCGCAACCTCTATGTGCGCCCCAGTTATGAGTATAAGCAAGACTACAACTCGCAGACCTATGACCTCTATCGCCTCGACCAGTTGGCCGACTACGACTCCACGTCGTATGGCATAGGTGTGCTTCCCTCCACTCGTGAGGCTTTGCTCAGCGTGAAGGATGGCGACAACAGCTACTGGAGCGACCAATTGACGCGCAGGCATAACGCCAGCCTTGCGGTCATTTTCAATTCGGGTGACGGCGTGCAGCGCCCGCGCCTGATGGCCCACGGCGACCTGGGCCTGACATTCAAGTATGACAACTTGAGCTATTATCGTCAGCGCAGCTACAACACGTCGCGCCACGACGTGCTCTTCCAACCCAACGTGGGCGTGATGTATCAGTTCAACGATTCCACGGGCAATGTCTTCGCCTCAGTCAACTACCGCAGCTCCGAGTCGCAGCCGGGCATGACCTCGATGCTCGATATCCGCGACGACGCCAACCCATTGTACGTGACGCTCGGCAATGCCGACCTGAAGAACGCCCGCTCCCACAGCGTTTCAGCCCATTGGGGCAGGTTCAAGATGCGCGAGCAGGCGCTCCTGTCGCTGGGCGCCAACTACAGCATCACACGTAATGCGATCGCCACAGCCGTGACCTACGACAAGCAGACGGGTGTGACGACAAGCCAGCCGCGAAACATCAATGGCAACTGGCAGATGGGCGGCAATGCCTTTTTCCAGCGTGCGGTGGACAAGAAAAAGCACCTTATGGCTGTAGTCAATGCCTACGTGAGCTATGACAACAGTGTGGACCTCACCACGGTGGAGGGCATGGACAACACACGGAGCGATGTGCACAACACGACAGCCGGTGGTTCCATGGGCTTGAACTACCAGTTGGGCGAGGGATTGCGCCTGGAGTTTTCGCCTTCGGTGACCTATAGGAACGCCACCAGTGACCGCGAGGACTTCACCAAGGTGTCGGCATGGAACTACAATTTCCGTTTTGCGGGCATGGTACATCTGCCTTGGAGCTTTGAGCTGTCAACAGACTTCACGTCCTATAACCGCCGTGGATACAACGACGACCAGATGAACACCAGCGAGTTGGTGTGGAATGCGCGTCTCACCCGTGGCTTCTTCAAGAAGCGCCTTACCCTCTCATTTGACGCCTTCGACATCCTCGGCCAATTAAAGAGCACCAGTATAACGCTCAACTCCCAGGGACGCACCGAGACCTGGAACAATAGCTTGCCGCGTTATGTCATGCTCCACTTGTCCTACAAGTTCAACAGCGGCATGACAAAACCGAAGCCCCGAAATCCTTGGGATTGACCCAATAACGCATGAGACCGCGCCATCACAGGCGCGGCCTCATGCGTTAGGGCCAGAGATGATCGAAAGCGGAGAACACATTTTTGTGATTTTTGCTTCCATTCTTGTCACAAATGAGCTTGCCCAATCGTACTAAAGGCAGACATAAAACAAAGAACAGACGTATGAACAAGCAAAAATTCCTCATCTTGGCCTTTGCGGCAATCACCTTAGGCTTCAGCTCTTGCAGCACACAACGTGTGAATGCCAAGTCTCTCACGTACGACAACGCTTCGCAGATGACGCGCACTTATGATCTCGGATCGTTCGACCGGATTGACCTGTCGGGTGTCACAACCATCCATTTTGTCCAAGGTGCCACGCGATCGGTCGAGGCCCGTGGCATCGCCACCAATCTGGACCGCCTGAAACTCGAAGTGGTGGATGGTTGCCTCTATGTGAAGAACGTCGGCAAAGAGAATACGCGGATCAACGAAGGTTGCGAGCTCTATGTCACGGCGCCGAAACTCGCTGCCGTGAATGTGAGTGGTGTGGGGTCGTTCGACGCCAAGTCGCTCGAGGCAAAACATTTCGAGCTCAACGTGTCGGGCGTCTCAGACTTCAAGGTCGACCAGTTGAAGTGTGGCGACACGCGCGTCAACATCTCCGGCGTGGGCAATGTCTGCACCTCTGTCGTGGGCGACAACCTCTACATCAAGTCGTCGGGCGTGTCGAACAGTAAAATCCAGTTTAAGGGCAAGGTGGCCGACATCCACAACAGTGGCGTTGGGACGACCACTGTCGACCTCGAATGCGATGAGGTGAAAGCCAAGAACAGCGGACAGGCGACCATGATACTCAAGGGCCATGCGGACAAGACCAACATCGACAACAGCGGTTTTGCCTCGATAGACACCAGACACTTGAACCAATACTAACCCGACGGACACAAGGCGATGGACGAGGCGCAATTTCAACGGGTGGCGGAGGCCTTGCGTGGTGGCATGCTGGCCACGGCGCGCCGCTACCTCCACGACACTCCCGAGGCAGAGGATGTGGTGCAGGATGTGCTGGTCCGCCTGTGGAGGATGAGCGACCACCTGCAGCCCGACATCAAGAACCTGGCTCGGGTGCTCACCCACAACCTCGCTATCGACCGCCTCCGACACCTTCGCCCCCATGAGGCCATCGAGGGTTTGGTCTTTGCCGTGAGTTCCGAGGACAATGAGGACCCGCGCTATGAGCGCATCGCGCACCTCATCGCCCGCCTGCCCGCCGACTGGCAGACCGTGTTTCGCATGCGCCATGCCGATGGCATGTCCTACGAAGACATCGGCCGTCTGACAGGCATCTCTGTGGCGTCAGCGCGACAGATGGTGAGCAGGGCGCGCCGCACCTTGCTCCAACAATACAACAATCCCCATTCGCAATCATGAACACGCAAGAATTGATCAACCGATTTCTCGACGGAGAGACAACCGTGGAAGAGGAACAAGCGCTCTGCCGCCGTTTCCTGGCGGGACATGTGCCACCCGAACTCGCTCCCTATGCCGACTTTTTCCTTGACATGGCCACCCTGCCGGTCGCCGAAAGGCCCCTCCGGCGGCACCTTGTGTTGCGTCGGTGGGTTGCCGCTGCGGCCATTGTGGCCGCGTTTGTCGTGGGGGGCGCATGGCTCCAGGTGAGGCTTGACAACCAGTTGCTGGCTCGGACCTATGGTGGTAGCTACATGATTGTGGATGGGAAACGCACCGATGACCTGGCCGGTATCAAGGACAAGGTGAGTGACCTGCTGGCTGACGCCAACCGCATAGAGGCCCATGCCAACAGCCAGCAGGTCATTAGTGACGCCGAGCAGGAAGTGCTGCAAAGTGTGCCGGCCAGTCAGAGAAAAGAAATGGAACGACTATTAAATGAATGAAATCATGCCAAGAAAATATGTGCTCATACTACTCATGCTGCTTGTCAGCGTTGTGGCAACCGCTCAAAACAGCATCGACCGCATGGTGGAGCAGTTCTCCACCGTGGGAGGCTCCTCCTTTGTCACGGCCGTGAAGCGCAACCCCAAGACCCGCAAGGTCGAGAAGGTGGTGAAGCGACTCACGACCAGTGGGCCCCAGGGCCGTAAGTTTGTCAACACTTTCAAGGAGGAGGCTGCCCGCCAGAAAGACGTGGTGACGAGCTCCGCCGACGGTTACACCACGGTGATTGTCACCGTTGCAGGCGCCAAGCAAAACCGCATCTATACCCTGCGCTATAAGGGTGAGGGATACAATGGCGAGGTGACCGTCACCATCATCATCAACATGAAGGAATGAATGGAGGAGCGATGACCAGCTCTTTCTCTGAATGTAAAATAAAGGTAGCAAAATTATCCTGGTCGGTTTTCCGTGAAGGGAAATTATGCTTTATAATGATTATGTAACGTTAAAAAATAGCCTCTCTGTTTGGGCGGTAAGAAATTTAATGCTACTTTTGCAATTGGATTAAAAGAGAAATTATTCATTTTTAAACATTTTCATAAAATGGCAGTAAATTATAAAGAACTGGGTCTCGTGAACACTCGCGAGATGTTCAAGAGAGCCGTCAACGGTGGTTATGCTATCCCTGCATTCAACTTCAACAACCTGGAGCAGCTCCAGGCCATCATCAAGGCAAGCGCAGAGCTTCGCAGCCCGGTGATCCTGCAGGTTTCCAAGGGTGCCCGCAACTATGCTGACCCCACACTGCTGCGCTATCTCGCACAGGGTGCTGTCGAGTATGCCAAGAGCCTTGGCTGCAGCCATCCTGAGATTGCCCTCCACCTCGACCACGGAGACTCTTTCGAGCTGGTCAAGGACTGCGTGGATCTCGGCTTCTCAAGCGTGATGATCGACGGCTCAAGCAAGCCTTATGAGGAGAACATCGAGCTGACTCGCAAGTGCGTGGAGTATGCTCACAAGTACGACGTCACCGTTGAGGCCGAGCTGGGTGTGCTCGCCGGCGTTGAGGATGAGGTTGTCGCTGAGGAGAGCCACTATACAAAGCCCGAGGAGGTCATCGACTTCAGCCAGCGTTCTGGTTGCGATAGCCTCGCCATCTCCATCGGCACAAGCCACGGCGCTTACAAGTTCAAGCCCGAGCAGTGCACACGCGACCCGAAGACTGGCCGCCTGGTTCCTCCTCCCTTGGCATTCGATGTGCTGCATGAGATTGAGCAGAAGCTCCCCGGATTCCCCATCGTGCTTCACGGCTCATCTTCTGTGCCCCAGAAGTATGTCGAGATCATCAACAAGTTTGGTGGCAACCTTCCCGATGCCGTTGGCATCCCCGAGGATCAGCTTCGTGAGGCTTCTAAGAGCGCTGTCTGCAAGATCAACATCGATTCTGACTCACGTCTGGCTTACACTGCTGGTGTGCGTGAGACGCTGGCTGAGCATCCCGACTATTTCGATCCCCGCCAGTATGGCAAGGTAGCTCGCACTTACATGACCGACATGTACGAGGAGAAGATCAAGGACGTGCTCGGTTCTGACCACAAGCTGGCTAACTGCGACTAAGTCCAGGCTCGTTCCGACAGACAAGTGTTCGCCTTCAGCATGAAGACTGAGCACTGACAACATAGGCCATTCCTTTTCATTTGCGAAAAGGGATGGTTTTTTTGTCCATATAGTTCTTTTATACGACCATCATGGTGTAGTTGCTTTCACAGATGTTGTCGACAAGTTGAAGTCAGTATGAAAAACCGGGACAAACTACATACTAAAACACCCTATTCTTTTCAACGAAGAAAACTTTTGGTGGAAATATGCGAAAAATGAGAGGTTTCTATAACTGCTTGATAGTCAGTAAGCTGTGAAAATATGACTTTGTTTTATCCGTAAACGTAAATAGTTTTCATCATCATTAGTACCTTATCGTGTCTCAATAGCTATCTAATCGTACTTTGATTTGGCACCTATCATGCCACGATTAGGCATCTATCGCAAGATGATTAGGCATCTTCTTCCAGGAAAAGCACTGAGCATGCTGTCGGTTTGGGGCAAAAACGTCATTTTTGCTCGCTATTTCAACCGAAATCTTGGACAAACTTTTTAGCCAAAAAAAGTGACATTCTGTATTCGGTCGCAAGGACATGGCCTGCACCAGCTGCTTGCCCCTGAGAAAATCATTATCGATTAACATTCTTCTTGTAACATTCAGTGTCTTTGTTGTTTGTATTTCACAAAAAATATGTAGATTTGCAACATTGATAGTCAACGTAACCCAATCGCATATGATACTACATGTAGCCAATCCCATCTACGACTCGGTGTTCAAGTACATCATGTCAGACGAGCGCATTTCCAAGACCATCCTTTCCGCATTGCTGAAGAAGGATGTTGTCAAGGTGGAGATGCGTCCGCACGAATATGCCAATACCACTCGTGACACGCTGTCGATGTTCCGGGTCGACTTTGCTGCAACAGTGCGAGAAAAGGATGCGGAGAGCGGAGAGCACCAGGATCGTGTCATCCTCATAGAACTGCAAAAGACATGGCTTGACACGAAGGCGTTACGCTTCCGTCAATATCTTGGCGCGCAGTATAGCAACAAGCTCAACATCCGTGAAGACTCACCGAAAGGTTTTGCTTATCCCATGGTGGCCGTTTATCTGCTTGGTCACAAAGTGGGCAACATTGAGGAGGCGGTGGTATATGTCAACCATGATGTGTATGATTACAATGGCGATGTGGTGAAGGATGGCAAAGAGGAGCCCTTTGTGGAAAGTCTCACCCACAATAGCATTATCGTGCAGATACCCCGCTTGAAAGGTCGGGTGAACAATCGATTAGAAAAGGTGCTTAGCGTCTTCGACCAGTCGCAAAAGGACTTGGGCGACAGTCAGGTGCTCAATATTGATGAGAAAAAATATGAGGACGATGCCGACATGATGTACATGCTCCATATGCTTACTGCCGCTGCTGCCGCTGCCGAAATGCGACAGGATATGAATGTGGAAGATGAGTATTACAAGGCGATAGAAGACCGTGACACCACGATTATGCGGAAAGACCAGGTGATAAAAGACCGGGAAAAGGAGATATGTCAAAAAAACGAGCAGTTGCAGCAGCTAGACGAGCAGTTGAAGCGTATGGCTAAGGCCTTGTCTGCCAGTGGCATGTCTCCATCGTAAATAGCTAAGTTGACCGGCATCGATGAAAGAGACCTTGCGTCAATCTTAGCTTGAAAACAATGATGTGTGGATATGGAGTTAGGTCATTCCAAATCTATTTCATGATAAAGGGGCAACCAGCCAGTGATGTTGGATGGTTGCCCCTTTAACTGTGTTGTAGTCTGCCTGTTTAGTTGATGGTGATGGCTTCGATGCTTTTTATGCTGCCCGTTAGCGTGTCGAAGATGAGTTTTGCCGACTGTTTTTTGCCGAAGAGCTCACCGCTGAGCGACTCCACGGTGCCAAACTGTGGCGCTGAGACCTCGTAGCTGCCGATGACCTGCTGGCTGTGGGCAAGCGTGACCTTGATCTTGCTGGGTTGGCAGACGCGCAACCCTATGTCGTTCTTGTCCTCTTTCTGCTCGTCGGGGGCAGGCTGAGGCTGTGCGATGGTGTGCTTGTCGGTGACCGTCACAATAAAAGGCTCGCCTGAGAGGTCGTCAGTGTCCACCAGGCCCGACCACTGTGATAGGCGGAACAGCACCTGTTGGCCCTCTCGTGTGGGCACGAAGTCAATGTTGGTCCATGTGGTGTCTTTCACCGTGACGCCCGTGAAGAGTTGCGCAAGAGCGGCCTCTTGCTTGTCGAGATTGCTGAGCATGATGGCCATCTGTGTGCCGTCCTTGGGCATGAAGTCGGCCTCTCCGCGGTTGAGCTGGTTGCGGCTGTCCCTGATGTCGTAGATCTCCTGTGCGGTCAGCTCAGCCATCTTGGCGTTGCTTCCCGCATTGAGGATGTCCTCTGTCATGTAGTCGTGAGGATTGGGTTGCGCCCGCTTGGGGCCTGGGGTGAACGTCGGTGAGGGAGTGGCCTTCGCTGAGGCGTCGGTGTTGATGGCGAGCAGTTGTCCGTTGTCGGCCCTGCACACCTTGTTCACACTATGCTTCTTGTCAGTGATGAGCGTGTAGTGGCGGCTTGTGTCGGGCACTGCGTAGGGTGCCATTTCGATGCCGAGCAACCGGTAGGTTGTCGTGGGGCCCTGCTTTACGTCTGTGCGCAGGAAGCGGCGGGCGTAGGGTGCGAGCCTGCCTGGCGTGTACTGTGCCTTCTCTACCTTCACGGTGAAGCGCATGGCCGTCTTCGGCAGGTAATAGTCGATGCCTTCGACAGACTGTGCGCTGACGGTGAGCGGCAGTAACAATAACAGTAGACCTTTGATGTTCATCGTCTGTTGGGTGCTTTGTTTTTTGTGGGTTGTGGTATGGGATGTGTCGTTTGTCGCTTTTGGCGTCAGTCCTCCAATTTGAGAAATGCCTTGGGCAGGAAACGTATGATGTCGCTTGCCACCAGGCTCTCTTTGCCTACTTCCTTGGCAGCCATGTCGCCTGCCAGCCCATGCAGGTACATTGCCATCTGGCATGCGGTTGCCTTGTCGTACCCTCTTGCCAGGAGTGCGGTGAGGATGCCTGTGAGCACGTCGCCGCTTCCTGCCGTAGCCATGCCGCTGTTGCCTGTGCTGTTGAACACGATGTGCCCGTCTGGCATGCAGAGCGCCGAGTAGTGGCCTTTCAGGAGGATGTACCCTTTGATGTGCTCTGCCATCTGCTGTGCGCGGACGAGCCGTTCGTAGTCGTTGTTGCTGGGGCTGCCCGCCATGCGGTCAAACTCCTTGGGATGAGGCGTCATGATGATGCCTGGCGGTAGCTGTTGCATCCATGCCTGGTGGTTGGCCAGGATGTTGAGGGCATCCGCGTCGACCACGATGGGGCACGCTGTGCGGCGTATCTGCCCGATGAGGGCGATGGCCGTGTTTTCTATTTGTCCGATGCCCGGTCCGATGCCCAGCGCGTCGTAGTCGGCGCTGTCTACGCTCTCCGAGAAGTAAGTCTCCTCGTGGTCTGTCTGCAACACCGCCTCGGGGACAGCCGTCTGCAAGACAAGGTGGTTGCGCTTGGGCGTGTGCACAGTCACCTTTCCCACGCCGCTCCGCAGGCAAGCCCTTGTGGCGAGCACCGCCGCTCCTGCCATGCCGTAGCTGCCGGCAATGATGAGTGCGTTGCCCATTGATCCCTTGTGGGCGAAGTCGTCGCGGGGACGCATCATCTTTCGTATGTCCTGTTCCTCCAGGATGGTGCAGTTGCACTCCGTCTTCTCGATATATTCTGGGCTCAGCCGTATGTCAAGCACACGCAGCCGCCCGATATATTTCTGGCAGTCGGCCAGCATCATCGACAGTTTTTTCTGTTGGAGGGTGAGTGTCAGGTCCGCCCGGATGATGTTGGAGTGGATGTTGTAGGTGTTGTCCTCGCACATCAGTCCTGAGGGGATGTCGATGCTCACCACCTTCACTTGGCACTGGTTGATGTATTTCACCAGGGAGGCAAACCCGCCCATGAGCGGCTTATTGAGCCCCGATCCGAACAACCCGTCTATCACCAGCATGTCGCTGGTGAGCTCGGGCGGGTCGAAGTTGAGCGTCACCTCGGTGAAGCGGTGCAGCCGCTTGTCGTCGATGAGCCGTTGCTTGTTGGTGGCGCAGTTGTCCGACAGCTTGTTGTGGATGTTGAATAGGTAAACGCTGACCTTGTAGCCATCCTCCGCCAGGAGGCGGGCCACGGCGAGGGCGTCGCCGCCGTTGTTTCCAGGCCCCGCGAAGACCACCACGTGCGTGCGGTCGGTCCATTCGTCCATGATGGCCCGTGTGATGGCCTTGGCGGCGCGCTCCATCAAGTCGATCGACTTGACGGGCTCGTGAGTGATGGTATAGTTGTCAAGCTCATGAATTTGAGCGGCAGTGAAAATCTTCATAACACTGCAAAGTTAGTGGAAACACGTGGAATATCAAAAGGATTTGTGCCTTTTTTATAAGGAATTGACGATTATTCGTGCTCTGTTCCTATGGTTACATCGGCCTCTTGGCGCAAAGTCGCTTCCTGCGGGGGTGGGGGGGCTTTGTGGCGTCAGCCAGGGGTGACAATCATAAAAGTTGGTGTTCTTTTTGAGTTGCGGTTTGCCGTTTTCGACAGATTTTCGTAATTTTGCACCACATTTTTTAGTAATAAGCCACATGAGCATAGTTAAAGTGAAGGATAAGACGTTTCGCACGTTTATCCCGGAGGCAGAGATCCTGCAACGTGTGAAAGCCGTAGCAGACAAGTTGAACGAGGACATGAAGGACAAGAATCCTCTTTTCCTGGCCGTGTTGAACGGCTCGTTTATGTTTGCAGCCGACTTGATGCGAATGATCACCATTCCCTGCGAAATTTCATTTGTGAAGCTGGCGTCCTACCAGGGGACTACCTCCTCGGGCAAGATCAAGGAAGTGATTGGCATTAACGAGGAGCTGAAGGGGCGCACGGTGGTCATCGTGGAAGACATCGTCGACACGGGCTTCACGATGAAGCGCATGTTGGACCAGCTCGGCACGCGCGACCCGGAGAGCTTGCACATCTGCACGTTGCTGGTCAAGCCCGGAAAGCTGCAGGTGCCGCTCAACATCGAGTATGCCGCCATGGAGATCCCCAACGACTTCATTGTCGGCTATGGTCTTGACTATGATCAGCAAGGGCGCAATTTGAGAGACATTTACACGATAGTGGAATAAAAATGAAGAACATTGTTATTTTCGGTGCCCCAGGTTCAGGCAAGGGCACACAGAGCGACAAGCTCATTGAGAAGTACGGATTTAAGCATATCTCCACTGGCGATGTGCTGCGTGACCAAATCAAGCGTGGTACGGAGCTCGGCAAGACCGCCAAGGGATACATCGACGAGGGAAAGCTCATTCCTGACGAGTTGATGGTGGGTATCCTGGCCGACGTCTACGACAGCTTCGGCAAGGACCACGAGGGCGTGATCTTCGACGGTTTCCCCCGCACCATCCCGCAGGCTGAGGCCCTGAAGGCCATGCTGGCCGAGCGCGGACACAAGGTGGCCGCCATGGTCGAGCTCCATGTGCCCGACGAGGAACTGGTGACGCGCTTGGTCCTGCGCGGCAAGGTCAGCGGCCGTAGCGACGACAACGAGGAGACCATCAAGAAGCGTCTCAACGTTTACCACACACAGACACAACCGCTCTGCGACTGGTACGAGAAGGAAGGCCTCTTCCACGGTGTCGACGGCCTGGGCGAAATCGACCGCATCTTCGGCGATGTCTGCGACATCATCGACTCCTTGTAACATAAAACAGACACCCCGGCAATCAATCTGATATGGAATCCAACTTCGTAGACTATGTGCGCATCGTCTGCCGCTCAGGAAAGGGCGGCAGGGGATCCATGCACCTTCGCCACGTGAAATACCAGCCCAACGGTGGTCCTGATGGTGGCGACGGCGGCAATGGCGGCAGCGTGATTCTCCGCGGCAACCACAACTATTGGACATTGTTGCACCTCAAGTACCAAAAGCATATTTTTGCGGAACATGGGGGCAACGGTGGACGCGACAAGTGCCACGGCACCAACGGCAAGAACTCCTACATTGACGTGCCCTGTGGCACGGTGGTGTATGACGCCGAGACCGGAAAGTATGTCTGCGATGTCACTTACGACGGACAGGAGGTCGTGCTGCTGAAGGGTGGCCGGGGAGGTCTCGGCAACTATCAGTTCCGCACGGCCACCCGCCAGACGCCCCGCTTTGCGCAGCCCGGCGAGCCTCTGCAGGAGATGACCGTCATCCTGGAGCTGAAGCTCTTGGCCGACGTGGGCTTGGTGGGCTTCCCCAATGCTGGCAAGTCCACGTTGCTATCGGCGTTGTCGAGCGCACGGCCCAAGATAGCCAACTATCCGTTCACCACGCTGGAGCCATCGCTGGGCATCGTGCCTTATCGCGATGGCAAGTCGTTTGTCATGGCCGACATACCGGGCATCATCGAAGGGGCCAGCGAGGGTAAGGGACTTGGACTGCGTTTCTTGCGCCATATCGAGCGCAATTCGTTGTTGCTCTTCATGGTCCCTGGCGACACCGACGACATCAAGCACGATTATGAGGTGTTGCTCGGAGAACTTAGGAAGTTCAACCCTGACATGCTTGACAAGCACCGTGTGCTGGCCGTCACCAAGAGCGACTTGCTCGATGAGGAGCTCATCAGCATGTTGCAGGAGACGCTACCCACCGATCTGCCGGTGGTGTTCATCTCTTCAGTCAGCGGCCTGGGGCTCGACGAGCTGAAGGATGTGCTTTGGGACGAGCTCAACAATGAGAGCAACAAGTTGCAAGACATTACCGCAGAGGACACCTTGGTGCACCGTGACAAGGACATGGCGCGCTTCAAGGAGGAGATGCACGAGGAAGGAGCCGATGAGATTGAGGTCTTTGACCTTGACGAGCTCGAGGACGGCCTCGATGATTTTGACCTTGTTGAACTGGACGACGACGCGTAACGTTGTCTGGTCTTGACAATCCACATTCACCCCTGACCATTTTTGCTATCATGCATCCCTGTCCCGTCATTACCTCTTACCCTTTGGCCGATTCGGTCACGGCCTTCTCCACCACACGCCACGGTGGAGTGGGCAAGGGATGCTACGCGGAGTTCAACATCAACACTTATTGTGGCGACGAGCCCGAGGCAGTCTTGGCCAACCGGGAGGCCTTGGCCCAAGCGCTGCAAGTGGATGAGCGCAACATCGTCTTCGCCCATCAAGTGCACGGCGACCGATGCAGCACCGTCACGGAAGACCTGATGAGGCTTCCTGCGGCAGACCGAAAGGAAGCGCTTGAGGGTTTTGACGCGCTGATGACCCAGTTGCGTGGTGTGTGCGTCGGCGTGTCCACGGCCGATTGCATCCCAGTGTTGCTCTATGACCCCAGTCATCAGGCTGTGGCCGCCATCCATGCGGGGTGGCGCGGCACGGTGCAACGCATTGTCGTCAAAACCTTGCAAGCGATGGCCGGCACTTATGGCACACGTGCGCACGATGTCCGCGCGGTGGTCGGACCGGGAATCTCCCTGGCCAATTTTGAGGTGGGGCAGGAGGTCTATGACCGCTTTGCCGAGGCTCGCTTCGACATGGGCCGCATCGCCCAGTTGTATGACAAGTGGCACCTTGACTTGCCCCTGTGCAACCAGTTGCAACTGCAAGCGGCGGGGGTGCGGAGCGAAAACATACTTGCCTCAGACATTTGCACATTCGACCGAGTGGACGACTATTTCTCAGCCCGACGACTGGGAACGGCCTCCGGACGCATCTTCACAGGCATCATCCTGCGTTGATCACGGCAGGGTGCCGCCCGGTCTCTACATCGTTTATATCCCAATCATGAAGAGACTACACATAAATATGTTCCTGTTTGCGCTTGCCCTTTTGGCAAGTTCGAACCTTTATGCCCAACGTCATTTCTCCAACATCGAGCAGACGGCCATCAGTGTGCCCACACCAGGATTGTTTACCCATAGCGATGCTTTTGAGGTCAATTTTGCCGTCCTCAAGGACAACGAGTACTCTTTTCCCTTGCCTGTCGGCAAGGCGGAGGTGAAGGGTGGACAGTCGCTGGAGATTGCGACGTCGAAAGGTGACGCCGTGAAGGCCATGTTTGCGGGGACCGTGCGCCTGTCGCGCAAGACAGAACAGTATGGAAACCTGGTGGTCATCCGCCATGACAATGGACTGGAGACGGTATATGGGCTAAACGCGCAAAACCTCGTGAAGGTGGGGCAGCGTGTCAAGGCGGGGCAGACCGTCGCCATCGTCGGAGGCGACGGTGGGAAGGTGGCTTGCCTTTTCGCCATCATGGTCAACGGATGCTGGATCAACCCCGAAACTCTTATTGAGACCAAGAGCCATAGGTTGCGGCGGCAAGTGGTGATGTTTCGAAAGACCGGCAACCGGGTGGCGCTCACCGTGGTGAAAGAAGAGAAACAGAAGAAAGTGACTCTTGATCCCGACGATGTGGATGAGGATCCGTTCCTCAAGAATGCCACCTTTAGGCTCGACCTGGGCAAGATGGAAAAGGAACACTGGTCGTATCCGTTGCCCGACGCTCACGTCATCAGTCCTTACGGGAGGCGAGGGGGGAAAACCCATTCGGGTGTGGACATCAAGACCAAGCCCAACGATGAAGTGCTGGCAGCTTTCGATGGGGTGGTGGTCCAGTCGGGACCTTACTTCGCCTATGGCAACTACATTGTCATCCGCCATGCTTATGGTTTTTCCACTTGCTACAGCCATCAGTCCAGGAATATTGTGACGAAAGGCCAAAAGGTGAAAGCCGGCGAAGTGATCGGCTACACTGGTCAGACGGGGCGTGCCACTACGCCTCATTTGCATTTTGAGTTGAGATTCAAGAACCGCGCCATCAACCCCAGCGTCTTCTTTGACCACGCCAACCATCAGTTGAAGACCAGCGTGCTGACCCTGGGAAGCAATGGCTCTGTGAAATGATGGAGGACAAAATATGAAAGCGTTGATTGATTTCCTGAAAAACTGGACCCTGCCCGTCGCCATACTCACGGGCGTCGTTGTATATGTGCTTTTCAGTTCCGTTCCTTTCTTGAAGCCCATCGGCCAGTGGTACGCCCCTTACAACGACCATGTGATGCCACTCTTCATGTTCCTCGTCCTCTATATCACTTTCTGCAAGGTCGGATTCCGCAAGCTCTTGCCTGTCAAGTGGCACTTGTGGATCTGTGTCCAGCAAGTGGTGTTCGTGCTGGTTCTGACGGGTGTTGCGGTTGGCTTCCGTCTTTCGGGGGCGTCCCTTATTATGGTCGAGGCCATCCTCGTGTGTGTCATTGGCCCTTGTGCGTCTGCCGCTCCTGTGGTGACGGCAAAGCTTGGGGGCAACCTGGAGGAGATGACCACCTACACCTTCTTGTCCAACTTTGTGTCGGCGCTGCTCATACCCATCTGCTTCCCTGTTCTTCCACATGCCACCGTGGCCACCGCGCACATGGAGTTTTTCCCGCTCTTCCTCCAGATCCTGTGGAAGGTGAGCGCCGTCCTGCTGATGCCCATGTTGTTAGCGTTTGTCACGAAGCACTTCTTTCCTGCCTTGTGCAAACGCATAGTCTCCATTCCCGACCTGAGCTATTATCTTTGGGGAGGGTCGCTTGTTGTCGTGACAGGAACCACGGCCATGAACATCTCTGACGCTTGGCATGAGACATCCTCCTGGTTTCTCGTCTCGATTGCCTTCATGGGGCTGGTCTTGTGCATCGTCCAGTTTGCGACGGGACGGTTTGTCGGACATTATTTTGGCAAGACCGTTGAGGCGGGACAGAGCTTGGGACAGAAGAACACGGCTTTTGCCATATGGATTTCCACGGCCTTTCTCCATCCCTTGAGTTCCGTGGGCCCTGGGTGTTACATCCTTTGGCAGAACATCATCAACTCCATAGAAATCTGGATGGTGCGTAAAGAGGGGCTGGAGAAGAAGTCGTAGCCTGTCCCGTTGCAGAAACCCACTCCAGTGATAAGCATTTTCCATTTCCCATATTTGATGAACGCATACAAATGAGGAGGTGACAACTTGCTGTAATATGCGATTTTCATCTTTTGCGAAATAATTTCGCTTGAAAATTTGGAGGAACGAAAATAAATGAGTACCTTTGCAATCGCTTTTCGGAAGAGAAGCTGAAAATGATGGCGGGATAGCTCAGCTGGTTAGAGCGTCGGATTCATAATCCGGAGGTCGTGGGATCGTGGCCCACCCCCGCTACATAAAAGGTCCTGTAAGTGCAATGCTTGCAGGATCTTTTGGTTTTAGGTGGTTTGGGCGCCCACTGCATTATCAGTGGCCTCGGCATAAAAATAACAGCCCGGCAATCGCAACGGTTGCCGGGTTGTTCCGTGCCTCAAGTTGGCACTTTTTTGCTTGTTAGTTCTTGGTAGCCTTGAAGATAAATGGAACGGCAGAAGATAGCATGCTGTTCTGCAGGATGCCATTCACATAGATGGCTGCCTCCACGATCTGCATCTGCAGCAACTTCTTGCTCGAGTCGTAGGCGCCAAACGAATAGATGTTGTTTCCCAGCATGGCGATCTGCACCAAGTGGCTCTTGCCGCCATAGTTGAGTGTGAAGCTCTGCGTGGCTGGGTTGATGAAGAAGGACACGGGCGACACTTGTGCGAAGTTGATGTAACACTTCATGTCGCGGGGAAGTTCGGCTTTCAGGGCAGTGGCCAAGTCCTTGTTGGTGATGTTGGTGGCCAGCAATTCCACGGGGAAGTTGCGGATCGTCATGACTGAGTCGCTCTGTATCTCCCACTTTGCCTGTAAGGTGTCTGTAACATCGGCGCTGTTGGTGGGGTTGACGGAGGGGTAGATGAGTTGGCCCTCATAGGCTCCCTTCACTACGTTGAACGCCTCTGTCTTCTGCTCGGGTGTCAGTCCCTTGTAGTCATCGTCGTCATTGCAGGCGGTGAATGTCACAGCTGCCATGCAGCAAATCATCCATGCGATGAGATTGATTCTTTTCATGATCTTTGTTTTAATTATGATGTTTTGTTGAAGTGATGTTTTCGCTTCGTTTCATAAGCTTAAATGACTTGTTTGCTGAAACCTTGCATCGCAGGGGCAAAAATATGATGGATATTTTTCAGTCCTCGCCGATGCAAGGTTTTTCCCTTTGTTGTATTTAACAGAAAGAAAGATTGGATGAAATCGTGCGCGTGCCACCAAAAATGGCTACTTTTGCACTTGACCATGAGCATATTCGGTAAAGATAAAGAACAGATGATCGTGCACCTTTTCCGACGAGGCGACGCCTCGGCCATGGATGTGCTATACGCCGAATACGCTACCTTCCTCACTGCCGTCTGTGCCCGATACATTCCTGATGACGATGACATGCGTGATGTGCTGCAAGAAGCCTTTATCAAGATCTTCACTACGATTGACACGTTTGACTATCGAGGTCTTGGCTCGCTCAAGGCGTGGATGTGCCGCATTGTGGTTAACGAGAGCCTGCAGTGGTTGCGGCAACGACGGCGGTCGCCCATCGGCCGCATGGAAGCCGATCCACCTGATCTGCCCGATGATGACCCCGAGCCCGACGACCTGTCGAGTGATGAGTTGATACGGCTCATCAGACAGTTGCCAGACGGTTATCGGGCAGTGCTCAACCTTTATGTGGTGGAGGGTAAGAGCCACAAGGAAATCGCACAGTTGCTCGGCATCAAGCCCGACAGTTCGGCGTCGCAATTTCACCGGGCGAAGAACATGCTCGCGCGCATCATCAAAGACTATAAACGACACAGGCCATGAACAGGAATTGGACAAACGACATACAGAAACTTCTCGGCGATGCCCAGCACGATGCGCCGAAGAATCTGCTTGGCGACATCAAGAAAGAGATGGCGCGTCGGGGCGTTGGGCCAGCCTGCGGGGCTTCGAAAGCGCGCGTTGTCAGCCTGCGGGTGCGCCGATGGTGCGCCGTGGCTGCCTCGGTGGTGCTGTTGGTGGGGTTGGGCGTCTGTCTGTTGCCTCATGACCATCAGACCAACATGCGTCCGGTGGCGGTGCGTGGTAAGCGGCCTTCTTCCGTCCGCCCTGCGCAACATTTGGACGATGGTAGTGGTAGCCATCCGGATGACGCGCCCTTGGCCACTGCTTTGGTGGAAATAGGTGGACGCGAGGGGGCGGCCAACAACACCGCTTCTCATGATCGATTGGGGTGTCGGCGACTTTTGGCCTGTGCTCCGGAGGCCGCAACAAGCGCGGATCCTGTCACCGCAAACGTTACCCCGGAACAGCAACCTGCCGCCGCAATCTCTTTGGAAGAGGCTCCGAAGCGGACGTCATCCGTGGCCGTGGTTGAGACCATGGGCGTGGCGACGGCCCAAGGCGAGGCGCATGATGGGGTGGTGGAGACGAGGCTGCTGGCCGAAGCGCATGACGGGCGCCCTGTGCAGGTTGCCGCCCATGTGGCGGGAATGCCCAGCGCCAACCTCAATGGCGTTGTTGGCAACCGGTACATGAGTGCGTATGACATGGCAGTCTTTGGTCCCAATTCCAGTGGAGAGGGGTCTTCAGCGTTGAGTGGTGTCACTCATGCAATGGTGCCTGGAGTCAAGGCCCGGCACCATCAGCCAGTCCAGGTGGGCGTGTCGGTGCGTGTGCCCATCGGTCGACGTTGGAGCTTGCAGACGGGTGTGAACTATGCCTACTTGAAATCGGAGTTCAAGGATGCCGTTCGGCCGAAAGAGGTTGTGGGCACCCAAGCCCTCCATTACCTTGGTGTGCCGGTCAACCTCAGTTATGATGTGTGGAACACGCGCCGTCTTAACGTCTACACTACGGCCGGTGGCGAGGTGCAACAGCTTGTCAAGGGTATCTACAAGAGTGAAACGGGTGACGAGGGGGTGAAGGAGAAGCGTCCAGTGATGAGCGTCAACGTTGCGGTTGGCGCAGCCTTCATGTTGTCCCGTTCGGTCAGCGTCTATGCGGAGCCTGGTTTGAGTTATCACTTCAAGAACGGTAGTGGGGTGGAGTCGGCCTACACCGAGCGCCCATTGGGCTTTAGCCTGAATGTCGGACTGCGATGGAGCACCAAGTGATGTGTTTCGTGTTGTTAAATAAGTATCAGAAGCGATAGTTTTTGTCTCATCCATTTTCCGTTGGAAATCTTTTTTCTATCTTTGCAAATGAAAGAACCGACGCACTCGGGTGCGCTTTAACTTTAATTTACGAAGCAATGAAAAGACAATACCTATTGGGATTGGACGTGGGATCCAGCTCGGTGAAGGCATCGCTTGTCGATGTGGAGACAGGGGCCATTGCGGCCACAGCGTTTTATCCGGAGCATGAGGCTCCCATCAAGGCCGTGAAAGCCGGTTGGGCCGAACAGTCTCCGCAGATGTGGTGGGACAACGCTAAGTTGTCGTTGCAGAAGGTGATGGCTGAGACAGGGGCCAAGGCCGATGACGTGAAGGCCATCGGCATCTCCTACCAGATGCACGGACTGGTGTGTGTGGACAAGAACAAGCAGGTGCTGCGCGACGCCATCATCTGGTGTGACTCGCGTGCGGTGCCTTATGGGCAGCGCGCCTTCGACGACCTGGGGCATGAGCGGTGCCTGAGCACCTTGCTCAACTCGCCGGGCAATTTCACCGCGGCCAAGCTGGCATGGGTGAAAGACAATGAGCCAGACATCTATGAGAAGATTGACAAGGTGATGCTCCCAGGCGACTACATTGCCATGCGGCTCAGTGGTGAGGTCAACACCACCATTGGGGGGCTGTCGGAAGGCATGTTTTGGGATTTTTCCAAGAAAGCGCCGGCTGATTTCTTGCTCCAATACTACGGCATCTCTTCCGACTTGTTGCCCGACATAGTGCCCACTTTTGGCGTGCAGAGTGTCGTGTCGGCAGCTGCCGCGGCTGAGCTGGGACTGCGTGAGGGAACGCCCATAGCCTATCGTGCGGGCGACCAACCCAACAACGCTCTGTCGCTCAATGTGTTCAATCCTGGTGAGATAGCCTCGACGGCAGGCACCAGTGGAGTGGTTTATGGTGTGTTGGGCGAGGAAGGTTATGACCCAAAGAGCCGCGTGAACACCTTTGCGCACGTCAACTACACCCGTGAGCAGACTCGCCTGGGCGTCTTGCTTTGCATCAACGGAACGGGTATCCTCAACGCGTGGACACGCCGCAATATAGCCCCCGACGGACTGGGCTACCAGGAGATGAACGACCTCTGCGCCTCTGTGCCGGTTGGCAGCGATGGCGTCACGGTCATCCCCTTTGGCAACGGAGCCGAGCGTGTGCTCGAAAATCGTGAGGTGGGTTGCAGCATCCAGGGCCTCGATTTTAACCGCCATACGCGTGCCCATATCTTGCGCGCTGCCCAGGAGGGCATTGTCTTCTCCTTCTGCTATGGCATGGAGGTGATGGGCCGCATGGGCATGGACATACGCCAGATTCACGCTGGCAAGGCCAATATGTTCTTGAGCCCCATCTTCCGCGACACGTTGGCCACCACCAGTGGCGCCACCATTGAACTTTATGAGACCGACGGAAGCGTCGGCGCGGCCAAAGGCGCAGGCATGGGTTGTGGCATTTACCGCGACCATGATGAGGCTTTCAGCACATTGAAGCGCCTGGCAGTGATCGAGCCCGATGAGCGTCATGAGTCAGCCTGCCTTGACGCTTACGCCCGATGGAAAGACGTAACCATCCGAAAACGAACGCCTTGCCCACCTTCAAAAACATAGCGACCTTTGC
>CAVBFJ010000037.1:0-33483 GCA_963594895.1 bacterium
AACTGAAGCAAATGCTTCCCTATTATTATCAAAAAACTCGCGAGTGAAGAACTTGTGAGTTTTTTGATAGGCAAGGCGTCCGTTTTCGGATGGTTACTTATAACTGGGATCCCTTTAAGCAAAAGGGAACTCAGATGGATAACCTATGTTTAGCGGACACTAATATAAGTTTTCCTCCACTCGGGTATGAACACCCAATGTGATTAGGGAAGGACTTCTCCCCCACCCCATTCACAAGTCCAAACGACTGCTCCCCGGAAACATCGCAAAGGTGTTTCCGGGGAGTTGTCATTTGGGACGAAATCTTACACCAAGACTGGGCCTCCGTCTGATCTCGAAATTACTTCTTGACGCGGGTGGCCTTCACAAAATAGGCTATCAGCATGACATAGGCCAAGAGCGACACCGCCTCCGACAAGGGATTCTGCCACCAAGCGTCTGCCACCGAGCACTCGATGCCGCCAAACTTCATCAGGGCGGACACGACACCCATCAGCGCGCCACCGGCGATGAAGCCACTGGCTATGAGCGTGCCCTTGTCCACACGCGCCTTGTTCTCCTCGGCACTCTTGGAGCGGCTGCCCACAAACCAGTTGACGGCGCCACCAATCAGCAGGGGCAAATTGAGCTGGATGGGAATGAACATACCCAAGGCGAAAGCCAATGCCGACACCTTGCAGCGGTCGAGCACCAAGGCGATGACAGCGCCGATGCCATAGAGCAACCACGGGGCGCCCTGTCCGCTCATCAACGGAGAGATGACAGCAGCCATGGCGTGGGCCTGTGGAGCGGCCAAGGCGTCACCCTTGAAGCCGTAAGTCTCATTGAGCAACATCATCACACCAGCCACAGTGGCAGCTGACACGACGGTCCCGAGGAACTTCCAGCCCTCCTGTTTCTTGGGAGTGGTGCCCAGCCAGTAGCCAATCTTCAGGTCGGTCACAAACGAACCGGCCATCGACAACGCTGTGCACACCACACCTCCCATGAGCAGAGCGGCCAACATGCCCGCATTGCCCTTCAGACCGATGGCCACCATGACCACCGAAGCAAGGATCAGGGTCATGAGCGTCATGCCCGACACGGGGTTGCTGCCCACTATGGCAATGGCGTTGGCGGCCACGGTGGTGAAGAGGAAAGCGATGACGGCCACCAGCAACACGGCCACGGTGGCATGAAGCAGGTTGAAGTTCATCACGCCGAGGAAGAAGAACGCGTAGATCACCAACAACGTCAGCACACTGCCAATGGCGATGATCTTGAAAGAGATGTCGCGCTGCGTGCGCTGAACCTCGGCCGAATCGGGACTCTTGCCCTTCATCTCACGGGCAGCCAGAGACACTGCGCTCTTTATGATGCTCCAGCTCTTCACGATACCAATGATGCCCGCCATGGCAATGGCGCCAATGCCCATGCTGCGCGCATAACTGGTGAAGATATCCTCTGGGGTCATGTCGCCCACAGCGGTGGTGATGCTGGGGTCCCACTGGCTGAGCACTGTGCTGGGGAACATGACGGCCATCAAGGGAACGACTATCCACCACACAAACACGGAACCGGCACAAATGATGGCGGCATACTTCAAGCCTATGATGTACCCCAAGCCCAGCACGGCGGCACCGGTGTTGACCTTCACCACCAGCTTGGCCTTGTCAGCCAGGTCTTGCCCGAAGCCAATCATGCGCGAGGTGACATTCTCATTCCACCAACCGAAGGTGGCCACGATAAAGTCGTACAGGCCGCCTATCAGGCCGGCCACAAGCAACGGCTTTGCCTGCGAACTGCCTTCACCGCCCGAGACAAGCACCTGTGTGGTGGCCGTGGCTTCCGGGAAGGGATACTTTCCGTGCATGTCCTTCACAAAATACTTGCGGAAGGGGATGAGGAAGAGAATACCCAAGATGCCACCAAGTGCAGCGGCGATAAAGATTTTCAGGAAATCGGCCTGGAGGTCAAGCATGTAAATGGCCGGCATGACAAAGATGCCACCTGCCACGACAGCGCCAGAACAGGCGCCAATGCTTTGTATGATGACATTCTCGCCGAGCGCATTCTTGCGGTGCGTGGCCGTGGAAAGGCCAATGGCGATGATGGCAATGGGGATGGCGGCCTCAAAGACCTGGCCCACTTTCAGGCCCAGGTAAGCGGCGGCGGCCGAGAACAGCACCACCATAATCAATCCCCACGTCACCGACCAGGGCGTCACTTCGCGGTAGGTCTTTTCCGGAGCCATGATGGGCTCATAGGTCTCGCCGTCATGCAACTCGCGAAACGCGTTTTCAGGCAGTCTGACTACCTCTTTCTCTTTTTCGTTGTCCATTTCTGATAGATTTGATTTCTGTGAATTGTTTTATATGCAAGGTGTCACAAGCGGCCACAATGGAAATTCGCCCGCGTCCGTAGTACACCCCGCGCGCTGCGTGCCTTCTGTCCCACACGACGATGGGGCAAGCCAAACGCCACACAGTTCCTTCCTTATTACGGAGGCTCTACTTATTTTGTGCAAAGATAATCAAAAACCGACAAATGTCACAGGTTTGCCACCCCTTTGTTACAATGTGAGACGAAAAAAGGACGCCCGACATGCGTTTTGCACATCGGGTGTCCTTGGTTATAGTGAGCAGCGAACGGCCACAAGCCCTTCGCTACTGTTAGTTTCTGAAAGTCAAATTGCCATCCGCCACATCAATGATGACCGGCTTCTCACGCACCACCTGTTCTGCCAGCAGCCTCTTGCTCAGCGCGTTGAGCACGTTGTCTTGTATGGCGCGCTTCACGGGGCGGGCGCCATATTCAGGATCGTAACCCACGTTGGCGAGCCACTCGATGGCCGCAGGCGTCCACTGCAAGTCGAAGCCCTGCGGAGCGAGCATCGCCTTCACGCGGTTCATCTGCAAGGTCACCACCTGTGCGATCTGCGACTTGGTGAGCGGCATGAACATGATGATGTCGTCGATACGGTTGAGAAACTCCGGTCGGACGGTCTTCTTCAACATCTCCATCACGTGTTGGCGTGTGTCGCTGACCACCTGGTCGTGGTTGTTGTCCCTCAAGTCGGCGAAGCGTTCTTGTATGTACTGGCTGCCTAGGTTGGAGGTCATGATGATGATGGTGTTCTTGAAGTTGACAGTACGGCCCTTGTTATCGGTGAGGCGGCCGTCGTCGAGCACCTGCAAGAGGATGTTGAACACGTCGGGGTGCGCCTTCTCGATCTCATCAAAAAGCACCACACTGTAAGGTTTGCGTCTCACAGCCTCCGTGAGCTGTCCGCCCTCGTCGTAGCCGACATATCCGGGAGGCGCGCCGATGAGCCTTGAGACGCTGAACTTCTCCTGGTACTCACTCATGTCTATACGGGTCATCATGTTCTCATCATTGAACAGGTACTCGGCCAAAGCCTTCGCCAGTTCCGTCTTGCCTGTGCCCGTGGTGCCCAGGAAGATGAACGAGGCGATGGGCTTCTTGGGGTCCTGCAGGCCTGCCCTGCTGCGGCGAACGGCATCGCTGACAGCCTGGATTGCCTCGTCCTGGCCGATGACACGCTTGTGGAGCTCGTCCTCGAGGTGCAAGAGTTTCTCACGTTCGCTCTGCATCATCCTCGTGACAGGTATGCCGGTCCAGCGGCTCACCACCTCGGCAATGTCATCGGCGGTGACTTCCTCGCGCACCATGCTATCATTACCCTGTGTGGCCTTGAGCTTAAACTGAATGTTGTCAATATTGGCTTGGAGCTTTTTCAACAGGCCGTAACGTATCTCGGCCACCTTGCCATAGTTGCCTTCGCGCTCAGCGCGCTCGGCTTCAAACTTCAAGTTCTCGATCTTCAGCTTGTCCTTTTGGATCTCGTCGACCAAGCCTTTCTCTGCTTCCCACTTGGCGCGGAACTGATGTTCCTTGTCCTTGAGGTCGGCAATGTCCTTGTCGAGCCGCTTGATTTTGTCCACATCGTTCTCCCGCTTGATGGCCTCACGCTCAATCTCCAACTGCTTGAGGTGACGGGTGATCTCGTCGAGCTCCTCGGGCACCGAGTCATGCTCCATGCGAAGTTTGGCGGCAGCCTCATCCATGAGGTCAATGGCCTTGTCGGGAAGAAAGCGGTCGGAGATGTAACGCTCGGAGAGTTTCACCGCAGCTATGCACGCATCATCCTGTATGCGCACCTTGTGGTGGTTCTCATAGCGTTCCTTCAGGCCACGGAGGATGGATATGGCGTCCAACTCATCGGGCTCATCCACCATCACCGTCTGGAATCGGCGTTCCAGGGCCTTGTCTTTCTCAAAATATTTCTGGTACTCGTTGAGTGTCGTGGCACCTATGGCCCTCAGTTCGCCACGTGCCAAGGCCGGCTTCAGGATATTGGCGGCATCCATGGCACCTTCGCCCCCTCCAGCCCCGACGAGCGTGTGGATCTCATCGATGAAGAGAATGATGTCACCATTGGCGTGGGTCACCTCCTTGATGACGCTCTTCAGGCGCTCCTCAAACTCACCCTTGTATTTGGCGCCAGCGACAAGGGCACCCATGTCGAGCGAGTAGAGTTGCTTGTTCTTCAGGTTCTCCGGCACATCGCCGCGCACGATGCGCTCAGCCAGTCCCTCCACGATGGCGGTCTTACCTGTGCCCGGCTCGCCAATGAGTATGGGGTTGTTCTTGGTTCGGCGCGACAGGATTTGCAGCACACGGCGTATCTCCTCATCACGTCCGATGACTGGGTCGAGCTTGCCTTGCCGGGCAGCGCCGATCAAGTCAGTGGCATACCTGCTGAGCGCCTGATAGTTCTCGTCACCGCTGGCACTTTGCACCTTCTGTCCCTGCCGAAGTTCCTTGATGGCGGCAAGCATGTCGGGTTCGTTGCAACCGGCATCTTTCAAAATGCGGCTTGCCGTGCAGTCGACCTGGATGAGGGCCAAGAGAATGGGTTCCACGGACACGAACTCATCGCCCAGTTTCCGCGAGTTTTCCTCGGCACACCGCAACACCCTGCTACAGTCGTTGGAGAGATAAGGCTCCCCGCCTTTCACGCGTGGCAAGTGTTGGAGTTCCCGTTGCACCAAGTTCTCCACCTGCATGGTGTTGACACCTGACTTCTGGAAAATGAAGTTGGAAACATCACGTCCTTTCTGCAGGACACCTTGTAGCAGGTGCGTCGGCTCAACGGCTTGCTGTCTGCCTTGCTGGGCTATGTTGATAGCCTCTTGCACGACCTCTTGCGCTTTGATTGTAAACTTGTCGAATTTCATATCTTTGTTCTTCCTTTCTATCTTTTAGGGGTTATTTCTATTTTTCACCCTCAATGTCTCAAAAGCCATTCCAATTAGAAAACCATGACAAAACGACAGAACAAAACGACAGAATGACACCCCGCATAATGCTCTCTCAGGGGGGGCAACAGGAAGAATGGGTCGGCAAGCGACAAAAGAAAAGGTTCTCCTGCGGAATGGCGCTTGGAGAACCCTGTCAGAAAATATCGTTAGAACTCTTTTCAGAAAGTCACATCCTTGATGTGGAAACAATCCCGTTGGCCAAAACACACCGCCAAGGGATACGCGGCAGCCGCTTAGCCTTTCAGCTTGAATGAGTTTTCAATGCTCGTCACCTCAGCGCTGAACATCTTGTCGGCCTGCAAACGTTTCTCTATTTGCGCACAACTGTGTATCACGGTAGAGTGATCACGGTTGCCCACAAGCTTTCCGATGCGACTGGCGGGCATCTTGGTGTATTTCTGCGCCAAGTACATCGACACCTGGCGGGCCAATACATAATCGCGCTTACGACTTTTGGAATTGACTTGTTCGGGCGTCACATTGTAGTGCCCGCACACCTTGTCGAGGATGTCGTCGATGGTCAGCGGACGGTCGTCTATCTTCACTGCGCGCTTGATGACCCGCTCAGCGAGCCGCATGTCTATTTCGCTGTTATAAACAATGGAATAGGCCATAAGCGAATTGATGACACCTTGCAAGTCTCGCACACTGCCGCTTGCCGTCTCTGCGATGAGCTGGATGACATCCCGTGGAATGTGCAGGCCGTCACGCCGTATCTTGTTTTCCAGGATGTCGATGCAAAGCTGGGTGTTGGGCTTTTCCAGCTCCGCGATGAGGCCACAGGAGAAGCGCGTCAACAGGCGGTCGGGCATGCCCTTGAGGTCCACGGGCGGACGGTCGCTGGCAAGGATGATGCGCTTGCCATTGCGGAAGAGGTGGTTGAAGATGTGGAAGAATGTCTCCTGCGTTTTGGCCGCATTCACCCATTCTTGTATGTCATCGACAATGAGCATGTCGATGGTCTGGTAGAAGGCTATGAAGTCATTGACCGCATTTTGCAGCACAGCGTTGGTGTATTGCACCTGAAAGAGGCGTGCGCTGACATAAAGCACACGCTTCTGCGGATAGACCTGGCTGGTTCTCAGCCCAATGGCATTGATGAGGTGCGTCTTGCCACATCCCGACGGCCCATAGATGAACATGGGATTGAACTGCATGGTGTTGGGATGCTCGGCAATGGACTGCCCCACGGAGCGGGGCAGCTTGTTGCTGTCTCCCTCAATGTAATTATTAAAGGTGAGATGCGGGTTGAGTTGGGAGTCTATCTGCTGGGGCTGCGCCGCATCGAGAATCGTGGGGCTTTGGTTGGCCTTGTTGCGCGGTCCCTGTTCATGATCGGCATCTGTTGGGTCAGCCTCGATTTCTTGGGAGAGATTGTGCTCCTTGTCGGTCACCACCCGATACGACAAGCCTATGCCCTGCCCAAAGCAACGGCAGAGCACCTTGCTCATCAGGTCCACGAAGTTCTCCTCCAGGTACTCGTACACGAAAGGGCTGGGCACCTTCACGAATATCATCTTCCGAGCTTCATCAAACTGCTCGAAGACGATGGGTTTGAACCACGTGTTGAAGATTTGCTCGGAGACATTCTTGCGTATGAGCGCAAGCGACTCATCCCAACGAGCATCGGGACTTGGCTTCATGTTGACAGATATTATGTGTGTGTGTCGCCTTAGTAGACGTTTCTTACCTCTATTAGTTTTGCAAAATTACGAAAGATTTTCCAAACTTCCAAATGTCAGTTTTTCTTCCTTTTTCAATTGTTTTACGTAACTACTTATTTATCAATCACTAAGGGACACATTACTATTTTTTTGACAAAGCAAAAGATATTCGATATCCTAACTTACTGTCTATCAGCCGAATGCGATACATTAAACAAGAAACACCCTATTTTCGTGAAACATATTTTTTCATCGCCTAACCTGCGGTTTATGACCACATTAGGGCGACGGGCGCAATCCGTGAAACATCATCATCAAAAAAACTTTTCTGGATGGTTTCCCGGACTGCGGCCCTGGGCGTTTTCTGTTACTTGTCTTTCTTGCCGAAGAGCGAGAAGTGGACATAGCGCTTGGGATGAGCCTTGAGGTTGGTGAGCAGCGAGTCGGCACTCTGCACGGTGGCGTTGAGACTGTTGTAGAGCCCCGGGTCGTTCATCAGCAATCCAAGCGAACCTTCCTTGTTGTTGAGCTTGTCTGTGACCTGCTGCACGTTGGCCAGCGTCTGGTTGACCTGCGCCATGGTGCCTGCCACGTCGACCTCCGCCAGGTTGGCCGTCAGGCGCGAGGTGTTGTCAAGCGTAGTCCCCGCCTTGCCGAGTGCGGCGTCAGCCTTGGTCAGGAGTCCCGGCATGCGACCGTTGACGGTGGTCATGAGCGTGTTGAGATCGCGCGTGGTGGTGGTCAAGTTTTGCGTGATGTCACGCACGTTATGGAGCGACTGCGCCAGAGCCGGGTCGGCGAGGAGCGCGTTGACGCTGGCCAGAATGCTATCCATCTTGGGAAGCATCTTCTCGATGGTAGGCACAAGTGCGGCCACCGTGCCCATCACACCATTGTTGATGGTACCCGTCAGCGTGTCGCCTGGCATGACACGCTGGCGCGGATTGTTGGCAAGCAGCAGGTTCATTTTCACGTTGCCCATGAGGTCACCTACAATCTCGGCCGAGGACCCCTCAGGGATGCGCATGCCATTGTCCACGCTGAAGCGCACTACAATGTCGCCATTGTTGGCATAATCATAGTCGATGCCCTTCACAACACCCACCTGATAGCCGTCGGCGTAGATGGGATTGGAGGCGGAGAGGCCACTGATATCCTTAAACTTTATATAATAGGTGTCATCATTGGAGAAAACGGACATGCCTTTCAGGAAGTTGAGCCCGAAGAACAACAAAATGATTCCAACGATGGCCACGAGGGCTATCTTGATTTCCTTTGAGAATGACTTCATAATCTTGATGGTTGGTTATTAAAATAGGTGCGCAGGTCATTTTCCCGCTTGTCTGTTTCGCTTAAATTCACGTATGCCTTCGCTCACGTCCATCTTCTTTCCGTTCTTGAATGCGATGATGAACGCTTCGGGGAACTTGTCCACAATCTGCTTGCGCAAGCGGTAGATCTCATTATAATCGTTGCTCGCGCCGTAGGTATACTTTTTGTATTGTCCGTCGACATAGTAGTCGCACCCCGAAAGGCCTTTCAGATGCTGGTCGTTGGCCTTGAGCACACTGTTGCTCACGAGGATTTGTATCTTGAACACGGGGCGGCTCTCATCCGTCGATTTCTTGGTCTCCACGGCTGTTTCCTTGCGTGCGGCGGTCGTCTCCTTGCGTGCCACCGCCTGCCTCTTCCCTACCGTTTTCGCCTCAGCCACCGTCTCGGGTGCCTGTTCCAGCGGTGCGGCCTTACGCGCCTCGCCACCGGCACGATAGGGCACATCGATGGAGTTGTCGTATTTCTCCTTGTAACGCACGAAGGCGTTGAAGAATCCTTGCGGGTATTGCGTGTACGCCTCCTCGGTGTTCATGTAGTTCTCCTCGTCGGGTGTGGAGATAAATCCCAGTTCGAGCAAGATGGCCGGCATCTTTGTTAGGCGGAGCACCGCCAGGTTGTTTTGGTGCGACCCGCCGTCCTGCCGTCCCGTGGCCTTGCACACCTCCTGCTGCATGAGCCTCGAGAGTTTCACGCTTCGCTCGCGGTTCTGGTCGGCTATGATCTCGCCCATGATGTCGAGCTCCGGCGCGTTGCCATTGAGGTTGGCATAGACGGTCTTGTAGTTGTTCTCCAGGAAAATCACGGAGTTCTCGCGCTTGGCCACGTCAGCGTTGACCTTCAGGCCCTTGTCGCCCGTGGTCTCACCCCGTCCCAGCGTGTAGCTCTGGAAGCCGTGTGCCGTGTGCACCCCGTCGAGCGCATTGATGTGAATGGATATGAAGAGGTCGGCGTTGTTGCGGTTGGCCACGTCGGCGCGCTCATGCAGGGGGAGATAGGTATCGGTCTTGCGCGTGTAGATGACCCTCACGTCGGGACAGTTGTCCTCCACGAGCTTGCCGAAGGCCAGCGCATACTTCAGCGTGAGGTTCTTCTCCTCCGAGATGGCCCCAGGCGCGCCATGGTCCTTGCCGCCATGGCCAGCGTCGATGACAAGCGTGAAACGCTGGTCGCCTGCCTGCAGCGCAAGGGCCACGAGCAGAAACAGCAACAGGGAGATGTACCTACAAGTATTCATGTCTTCATACAATATTTTGCAAAAATAAGCATTTTATGGCAGAAAACCTAAACAGGCTCTCGCGTTTTATCATTTATTAAGTAACGCCACCGGACAGACATGCGGGTATGCCCCTTGCTACGACGGGCATCTTGTGGAAAAAACACAACAAACTACATGCTGAATTTTGGCGTATTTTCCATCAAGAAAATCTTTGGCGGAAATATGCGAAAAATGAGCAGTTTTTATAACCACCTAACATTCAGTAACTTATAAAATATCATCATTTATTTTCGTCCAAATGTCAACTATTTTCATTGCAAAAGATGCCTAATCATGGTGAGATAGATGCCTAATCATGACGCAATAGATGCCTAATCACAATGAGATTGATGCCTAATCATGACGCGATAGGTATCGAATGACGAGATGCCCTATGTTTTGCCGAGGTCGGAAAGCTGTTTTGGCACGATTTCGCTCTCTAGAAGGTGCACCCGTGAGGAGGGTGATTTTTATATAAAACCATTTACAAAATGACCATGGGAATAGTTTTCTCCCAAATGACATGATGCCAAGAGGCCGAAACCATATGCCGGAAGGCGCTACCAGAGTGAAAAGCCTGGAAAGGCACACTTTTCTCCCAATTTGTTGTGCGTTATCCAAAAAAACACTATTTTTGCAAAAGACTAACAACCGTATTAAACCACAAAGTATTATGAGACTAATTATCGAACAGGATTATGACCGCCTCTCACTATGGGCCGCCAACCATGTCGTGGAGCGCATCAACCAGTTTAAGCCCACAGCAGACCGTCCCTTCGTACTCGGCTTGCCCACTGGAAGCTCGCCCGAGGGCATGTATGCCGCATTGGTGAAGGCCAACAAGGAAGGCCGCGTCAGTTTCCGCAATGTCTTGACTTTCAATATGGATGAGTATGTGGGGCTGCCAGAGAGCCATCCCGAAAGCTACCATAGCTTCATGGCCCGCAACCTCTTCGACCATATCGACATACCCCGCGAGAACGTGCACATCCTCAACGGCAACGCAGACGACCTGGAGGCCGAGTGCGCCAGCTACGAGCAGAAAATCAAGGACGCCGGAGGCATCGACCTCTTCATCGGCGGCATAGGACCCGATGGCCACATCGCCTTCAACGAGCCCTTCTCAAGCCTCGTGAGCCGCACACGTGTGAAGACGCTGACGACCGACACCATCATAGCCAACTCACGATTCTTCGACAACGATGTCAACAAGGTGCCCAAGCACGCCCTAACCGTCGGTGTGGGCACCGTGATGGACGCCCGCGAGGTGATGATCCTCGTCAATGGCCACCACAAGGCGCGCGCCCTACAGGCCGCCGTCGAGGGACCTGTAACACAGGCTTGGACCATCTCTGCGCTGCAGCAGCACGCCCACAGCATCATCGTGGCCGACGAGGCTGCTGCCGACGAGCTGAAGGTGAGCACCTACCGCTACTTCAAGGACATCGAGAAAGACAACATCTAAGCGACCAGACAATCGCTCAACCCACAACACACCATGACACACACATGAGACACACCCTGATAATATCCTCCCTGGCCCTGCTCGCCTCACTACCCCTGGCGGCCGAAGAGAGCACTGTCTGTTCACCCGACGGGAAGCTTGTGGTGACCGTCAACGACGACGGGGGCCACGCCAACTACACCGTGACCTACGCGGGACAGCCCATCCTGCGCACCTCACGCCTGGGCCTGAAGACCAACATCGGTGACTTCACCACAGGACTGAAGCTCACCGCCACCAAGACCGGCAAGGTCGACAAGCACTATACCATGACACGCACCAAGGCCTCCGAGGCCCACTACGTGGCCAACCAAGCCGCGCTGACCTTCACCAACGCCAAGCAACTGGAGATGGTGGTGACCGTCAACGTCTCGGACCACGATGTGGCATACCGCTACACGTTGCCCCGCCCCAAGATCGGCAACCCCAAGCAGGCCATGGTCTACGGGGAAGCGTCGTCTTTCAACTTCCCCAACCAGACGACGACATTCCTCTCACCGCAAATACAGCCCATGACCGGATGGGAGACCACCAAGCCCAGCTATGAGGAGGTGTTCTCGTCCGACGCACCGATGACCCAGCCGTCACAGTATGGCGTAGGCTACACTTTCCCCTGCCTCTTCCACATCGGCGGCGCCGACAAGGAGAAGCAGTCGGCCGGCGCGAAAGCCTGGGCCCTGGTGTCGGAGACCGGCGTGACAGGCGACTATTGTGGTGGGCGGCTCTCCGAATACAAGGCGGGTGAGGGATACACCATCGCCTACCCCCAGGAGGGCGAGAACAACGGTTGGGGCTCCGCCTACCCAGGCATCAGCCTGCCAGGCTCCACACCCTGGCGCACCATCACCGTCGGGCAGACGCTGGCACCCATTGCCGAGACGACCATCGCCTATGATGTGCTCGACCCGCTCTATGAGCCGTCGACCGACTACAAGCCGGGGCGCTACACCTGGAGCTGGCTCATCTGGCAGGATGGCAGCATCAACTATGACGACCAGGTGAAGTTTATTGACCTTTCGGCCAAGATGGGCTACGAATATGTGCTGGTCGACAACTGGTGGGACACACAGATCGGCTACGAGCGCATGGAACAGCTCAGCCGCTACGCACAGAGCAAGGGCGTCAGCCTCCTACTATGGTACAACTCCAACGGATTTGAGAACAACGCCCCACAAGGCCCCCGCAACGTCATGAACCGTCCCATCGCCCGCAAGAAGGCCATGGCGTGGATGCAGAAGATTGGCGTCAAGGGCATCAAGGTCGACTTCTTCGCCGGCGACAAGCAACACACCATGCAGCTCTACGAGGACATCCTCAGCGACGCCAACGACTATGGCCTGCAGGTAATCTTCCACGGATGCACCCTGCCACGCGGTTGGGAACGCCTCTATCCCAACTATGTGGGTTCCGAGGCGGCCCTCGCCTCCGAGAACGTGTTCTTCTCCGAGGAAGCCGCCCGTCGCGAGGCCTATGATATGGCCATGCATCCCTTCGGGCGCAACGCCGTGGGAAGCTTCGACTGGGGAGGCGTCATCATGAACCGCATGATGAGCAAGGACAATAAGAGCCGCCACCAGCGCTTCACGACCGACGTCTTCGAGATGGCCACAGCCATCACCAACCAGTGCTCAGTCAACTGCGTTGAGGTCACGCCCAACGTGGTCGACGAGTTGCCCGACTTCGAAAAGGCGTTCCTCAAGGCCCTGCCCACGACATGGGACGAGACCCGTCTCATCGACGGCTACCCCACAAAGTACGCCGTCATGGCGCGCAGACACGCTGACAAGTGGCTGGTGGGCGGCATCAACGGCACCGACGCTCCCATGACCCTGACGCTCAGCCTACCGATGCTGGCAGGCAAGACCGTCGACTATTACCTCGACGGCAAACTGAAGAAAGGACAACTTTGGCCAGACGCTGAGCTGCGCACGATCAAGGTGGGCAAGGACGGCAAGGCCAAGGTGACGCTGCAGCCCAAGGGCGGCATCATCCTGCAGGAGAAATAGCCGGATTGCCTCAACATTGGCAGGCGGACAGCCATGGACTTGCCATGACCGTCCGCCTGCCTTCTTTTTATGGACGCGCCTAATGGCGCGCAGACCACCCTTTCACTACACCATACCATCATGAGCGACACAACACCCATCCATTGGACACCCGACGACAGCCAACAGGCCATCATCGGCCTGGCCGGCGGGCGTCACCTGGTGCTGGCACCGCCGGGATGCGGCAAGACACAGATCCTGGCCGAACGCGTCAACCGCGCACACGACAGCGGGGTTGAATACGGTGACATGCTCTGCCTGACCTTCACCAACCGGGCGGCGCGAGGCATGCACGACCGCATCCAGCAAAACACAGACCATACGGCCTCCGGACAGATCTTCGTGGGAAACGTACACCGCTTCTGTTCCCATTACCTCTTTGAGAACCATGTCGTGCCGGCGGAGACAGCCGTCATCGACGAGGACACCATGGTGAGCATCATGGCCATGTACCTGCAGGAGGACGAGGAGCACGTGTTCCACAACCACGACCGCCGGCGCCGCTACAACGAGATCATGTTCTTCTCCCACTTCATGGAGGAGCTGGCCTACGATTTCCCACGCGAGTGGCGGCAACACCCCGACTGCGTGACGCCCGACGACGTGAGGGTGCTCCGCGCCCTCTGCCAAGCTGTCGGCGAGGAGTTCACGGCAGCCAAGATGCTCGACATCTACGAACACAACGATTACTACATCGACGTCGCCCAATCGCCCCGCTTCGATGTGGGCCTGCGACAGGCTGCCATGCGCACGTTGCCCAAGATGAAGTTTGCACACGCCTACCGCGCCTACAAGACACAAAACAACCTCGTCGACTTCGAGGATCTGCTCATCTGCGCCTACGTGTCACTGCGCGACGACAAATGTCACAAGCGCTATCCATGGATTCAAGTAGACGAGGTGCAGGATCTCAACCGCCTGCAGTTGGCCATCATCAACGAGCTCTGGACAGGCGAGCCTGACGGTGCGCAGGCCAAGGGCTCCTGCTGCCCCACCCTACTCTATCTCGGCGACGAGCAGCAAGCCATATTCTCATTCATGGGTGCCAAGCTGGAGACACTGGCGGAGATCAAGCGACTGTGCTTGGGGACGGTACACCACTTGCACGTCAACCACCGCTCACCCAAGTATCTCGTTGACATGCTCAACCGCTTTGCCGTGTCCCACCTCGGCGCCGACCCCGACCTGTTGCCTCGTCCCTGCAACAACGAGACGCCACAACCTGACGACATGCAGCTCCGCGACAGTCACGACATCGACTGCGAGTACCAGGATGTGGCTCGATTCGTGCGCGACGGGGTCGCTGGTGGTTTCCCAGGGGAGACCACGGCAGTCATCGTCAACTCCAACAACGATGCTGACAGTCTGAGCTCCACGCTGGCACGGCTGGGCGTGAGCCACTTCAAGGTCTCAGGCACAGACATCTTCGCCACACCATCAGTGAAGGTGCAACTGGCCCACCTGAGCGTCTTGGCCAACGAGCACAATTTCATCGCCTGGTCGCGCCTCCTGCACGGTATGCACATTTGCGAGACGGAAGCCTCGGCACGCAGGTGGCTCCACCAGCTCCGGGTGCGCGCCATCTGCCCCACCGACCTTCTCCGCCCCACCGACGACACCTATCTGCAAGCCTTCATGCGCACTTACGATGAGGAGGACATTGTGGTCTTCGACACTGAGACCACAGGGCTCAACGTCTTTGAGGACGACATCATCCAGATAGCTGCGGAGAAGATACGGCAAGGCCGCAGCATTGCCAAGTTCTCCGTCCACATCGAGACGGACCGTCCCATCCCCGAGCGCCTTGGCAACATCGCCAATCCCATCATCGAAGAGCGACGCCACCAGGCAATCCTCTCACACAGCGAGGCACTCCGCCAGTTTCTCAACTTTGCGGGCAAGTGCGTGCTGCTGGGCCACAATGCCGAATACGACTACCGCATCATGGACTACAACTTGAGGCGATACCTGCCCGATGTCGACTGGCAACGGGAGCATCCGCAATGTCTCGACTCCCTGAAGCTCATACGCCTGCTGCGCCCCGACCTGAAGGCATACAAACTGAAGATGCTGCTGAGCGACCTCCACCTGGAAGGAGAGAACTCCCACCTGGCCGACGATGACGTCAATGCCACGGTGTCTCTCATCAACTATTGCCACACGCAAGGGCAGGATCTGTGCGCCAGCCAGCGCGACTACCTATCATCAGATGCCATGCGGCAGCGCGTCGGACGCTTCCGCCGCGCCTACCAAGCGTTCCACGGAGAGGCCACGGAGCGGTTGTATTGTCGCGACGCTGAAACATCCACGCCCGCCTTGGTGGCCGAGATGCAACGCTGGGCCGAGATGCTCAAGGAGAAAGGATGGTGGCGCGACACGCCCAAGATCGACTACGTGTACCGCTTCCTGGCGGGTGACATCATCGACAGCCAACGGGAGCCGTCTCTCAAGGAGCAACTCGACCATCACATCATGGAGCTCAACACATTCAAGGAAGCTGACCTTTGCAGCTCCACCACCATCCCCGACCGTATCTTCATCTCCACCATCCACAAGGCCAAAGGACTGGAGTTTGATAATGTGGTGGTGCTCGATGTCGTGGACGGGCGCATCCCCAACTTCTACAATGAGGGAAAGCCCGAGCTCCTGGCCGAGGACGCGCGCAAGCTCTATGTGGCCATGTCGAGAGCCAAGAGACGCCTCATCGTGTGGTGGAGCCGCGCCAAGCAGTTGTCACACAGCGAGCGCCCACAACGCTTGTCCAGGTTTATGGACTGCGTGAAGACTGATTTTGCATGACTCTCTGGTCACCTGCGTCCCGGCCCTCCCAGGACGGCATCTATTCGTTAATAAAAATGTCGGGCAAGAGCCAGCCGTAAATTTTTACTAATTAAGTGGGGCCAATCTCGAGAGTGTGCTCCAAAATGATTATCTTTGCATAATCTTCAACCCATCAACAAAAACACATGAAAAAGCTATTGGGCATCATCTTGGCCATGACCATGCCACTCATGGCCCTGGCAGACACCTATCCAGCCTTGTGGAAAAAAGTGACAGAGGCACAGGCCAAGGACTTGCCACGGACACAGATGGAGTGGCTCGACAAGATTATCGACAAAGCGCAGAAGGGAGCCGACTATGGGCAACTGCTCAAGGCGCAGCTACTGAGGGCGTCAGCCCAGACGCAGATAGCACCCGACTCGGCCGAGGTAGAGCTTAGCAAGTTGGAGAGTATCGCTTCAAACGCCAAGGATCCCGTGATGAAGGCGGTGTATGCCACCGTGCTGGGCAAGCTCTATGAGCAACGCCAAGGCAACGATGACGCCAAGGCAAAAAGCACACACTGGTTCGCTGTGGCCATGGAGCAGCCAACATTGTTAGCCCAACACAAGTGCATGGAGTATGACCCCGCCGTCGTGGAGGGCGTCGACAGTAAGATTTTCAATGATGACCTGTTGCACGTGGTGGGCATGGAGGCCAAAGCCTACAAGACCCTGCAGGACTACTATGCGGGCAGGGGCAACCGCTCAGCAGCGTGCATCAGCGCCTGCCTTGGCCTGCGCCTCGGCCGGGAGGTTGACACCTACAAGGTGCGCAAGTCTAAATACCTGCAAGCACTCGACTCGCTCATCCGCGAGTTTGGCGACTTGCGCGAGGCTGGCGAACTGGCCATCGAGCGAAGCCAATTCCTCTCGAACGCCCCAGACATGACCGCAGAGGACAATGTCAACTACATCAATTATGCGCTGAACAAATGGGGCAGCTGGCCCAGGATGAACCAACTGCGCAACGACTTGAGCAGCTGGCAACAGCCACGGTTCAACATCAATGTCGGCGATCGCATGCTGTTGCCGCTGACGGAGCGACTGGTGCGCATCAACTTCATACGCAACATAGGCACCCTCACACTCAACATCTATCGCTTGAATGTGGAAGGCGACTGCTCGCTCGACCCCGAGGCCCCAGACGATTGGGCCACGCTGCAAAAGAAGATGGTGCCCGGAGCGGTGCAGACACTCGTAAAGCGCTATGTCGGACAACCGGCATGGAAGGAAAACACCGACTCGCTGTTCATCAAGGGACTGCCCATCGGGGTTTATCTCGTGGAGGCCGTCACCGACAACGGGAAGATACAGGCACAACGGGCACTGCTCAACGTAAGTGACCTCTACCTCATGGCACAGGCCCTGCCCGACAAGCAGATGCGCTATGTGGTGGTCAATGCCACCACAGGCGAAGCGGTGCAAGGTGCCCACCTGCGCATCACCCTGCCCACCACCTATGACAACGAGAAAGAACAAACCATAGGCCTTAGCACGGACAAGAACGGTGAGGCTTATTACAGATACGGCAAGCGGGCTCCCAGCAAGGTGTTTGCCTTCACCGACAGCGACAAGGCTCTCCGTGAGATGAGTGTCTATGCCAATTACAGTTATTGGTCAAACAATGGCCATGCGGAAAGCACGCGGCTCTTTACTGACCGTTCCATCTACCGGCCCGGACAGCAAGTGCACGTCGCCCTCATAGCCTATAAGCAGGACTGGGAAGCCCTGACCACGACGCCCAAGGTGGACAAGCAGGTGAAATTGACGCTCCACGACGCAAACGGCAAAGAGGTCTCCTCCCAAAAGGTCACGACCGACAAGTACGGATCGGCCTCCGCCGACTTCGTGCTACCCAAGACCGGACTGACCGGTGGCTTCTTCATCACATCTGACGACAACGCCATGGTGCGATTCCTGGTGGAGGAATACAAGCGTCCGACATTTGAAATCTCCTATGACACCTACAAGGAGAGCTACCAGCCAGGCGATACCGTGAAGGTGCACGGATGGGCCAAGACCTACTCGGGCGTCCCCGTGCAGGGCGCGAAGGTGACCTACGAGGTGCACCGAAGACCGACCTTATGGTGGAGCTGGCGCATCGGCAACAGCGCCCAGCAGCTTCTTGCCGACTCCACAGTCACGTCCGACGACGGATCATTCGTGGTCAAGCTGCCCATGACTTATCCTGACGACGTCAACCTCGACCATGCGGCCTATTTCAACATTGTGGCCAACGCCAAGGTGACAGACGGATCGGGCGAGACCCACGAGGCTGAGACATCGCTTGTATTGAGCAACCGCCAGGCGGTGCTCACGGTGGACTTGCCCGAGAAATCGCTGCGTGACAGCCTGAAGGCGTTCACCGTCAAGCGAACCAACCTGGCTGGGGAGCTGATCGACGGCACCGTCAGCTACCGCCTGGACAATCGCGTCTGGAAGACGGCAGAAGCCAACAAGCCAGTCTCATTGGGCGAGACACTGCCTTCGGGCAAGCATGACTGGGAGGTGATTTGTGGCCAGGACACCGTGAAGAAATCGGTCGTAATCTTCTCCTACAACGACAAGAAACCGGTCATCACGACGCACGACTGGTTCTACGTGTCGGACAACCAGTTCCCAAGCGACGGCAGTCCCGTTTACATTCAAGTGGGGACATCCGACAAGGACACACATGTTTACTATTCATTCTTCTCCGCAGACAAGGTGCTCGACAAGGGCCTGAGCAGGCTGAGCAACGAGGTCGTCACACGCAAGCTCCACTATAAGGAGGAGTATGGCAACGGCATTACCCTTACGCTGGCTTGGGTGAAGAATGGGAAAATGTACACCCACCAAGTGAGCATCACACGCCCCACCCCCGACAACAAGCTGAAGTTGTCATGGAAGACCTTCCGCGACAAGCTGACCCCGGGCCAGCAGGAGCAATGGACGCTTCACATCGAGACGCCACAAGGGCGTCCGGCCACGGCGCAGCTGTTAGCCTCGATGTACGACAAGAGCCTGGACGCCATAGCCAAGCACCATTGGAATTTCGACATTCGTTATTCCTTCTCCACACCCAGGGCATCATGGGCCAAGGGGACACAGCCTGCGGTGGGACTCTACGGTTTCGAGAGTTTCAACGCCCTCAATGTCCACAGTCTCGACTTCTCACATTTTGAACCCGAGATGTTCGATTTCTCCAACCCTTATCAGTTCCGTCACAACGCTCCAATGATGCTGATGGCTCGCTCAGAACGTTCCCTGTCGACAACCGACGCTGCAGCCCTCAACCTGGAAGAGACTCCCGTGAAAAGGACAAACGCCATGGCCAAGACCGCTGGTGAGGCACCCATGGTTGCCGGAAGAATACGCGGGCTGGGAAATGCCAAGGACCAAGACACGGAAGACGGCATGTTCACCACATCAACGCAAGTGCGCGAGAACCTCACGGAGACCGCCTTCTTCTATCCCACACTGACCACCGATGACAAGGGTAACGTGAACATTTCCTTCACCTTGCCCGAGAGTGTCACCACATGGAAGTTCATGGGGTTGGCTCATGACGCCAACTTCAATTACGGACAAATCACAGCGGAGACAGTGGCCAAGAAAGCGGTCATGGTACAACCCAACCTACCGCGTTTCGTCAGACAAGGCGACCAAGCGATGGTAGTGTGCCGCATAGCCAACACATCTGACAAGGACGCCAAAGGAATGGCCCGCTTGCAACTTGTCAACCCCGAAGACAACAAGACAGTGGAAGAATGCACCTCGTCTTTCAGCGTGAAGGCCGGACAGACCACCACGGCCTCTTTCACCATCGATGGCGACCGCCTGGCAGACCTGTGCGGTGGCGCCTCGCTCCTCATCGCACGCACCACGGCTGAGGGACAGGGCTTCAGCGACGGTGAGCAACAATACTTGCCACTGTTGCCCAACACCGAATATGTGACCACGACACTGCCCTTCACACAGAACGGAGCAGGCGTGAAAACACTCGACCTGAGCAAGGTCTTCCACTCAACAGACAAACGCAACCGTCTGACAGTGGAGTACACCAACAATCCCGCATGGCTGATGATACAGGCGTTGCCAACCGTGGCCAGTCCGTCTGAGCACAACGCCATCTCACTGGCGGCCGCCACCTACGCCAACACGATAGCCCAACGCCTGCTGACCAGCAATCCATCCATCACACAAACCGTCAAGCTGTGGCAGATGGAACAAGGCGACGAGACATCATTGGCCAGCAACCTCGAGAAAAACAGTGAGCTAAAGACAATGGTTCTCACCGAAACGCCATGGGTGGCTGACGCCAACCGCGAGACAGAGCAGAGGCAACAACTGGCCAACTACTTGGACGCATCGGCTTTGGACTACAGGATGAAGACTTTCACAGAGAAACTTTCTGCCCTGCAAAACCCCGATGGCAGTTTCAGCTGGTGGCCAGAGATGCCGGGAAACAAATGGATGACCATGGAGGTCACAGGCATCCTGACACGTCTCAACAGCCTCATGGCAACACAAGACAACGCCCATCTCCTGGGACAAGCATTCATCTACCTTGACAAGCGGATAGCCGACGAGGTGAAAGAACTGAAGAAGGAGGCGCAAAAGAAGCATCCACATGAGCAAAGCCCCTCGGAGTTCGCTTGCGACTACCTGTACGCCAGTGCGCTGGCCGGCCGCAAACAGACGCCCGACATGCGCCATCTGTTGGGACTGTTGGAGAAGAAAACCACCAGGCTGACCATCTATGGGAAGGCACGCACTGCTGTCATCCTCGCCCAATACGGTTACACGACACGGGCAAAGGAACTCCTGCAGAGCCTCAACGAATACACTGTCTACAAGGAAGAGACGGGGCGCTACTATGACACCCAGCGCGCGCTCTACACCTGGAAAGACTATCGCATCCCCACCCAGGTGGCCGCCATCGAGGCGATGCGTCTTCTCAATCCTGACGAAACGAAGTCAATTGAGGACATGCGGCGTTGGCTCCTGCAGGAGAAGCGCACACAGTCGTGGGACACACCGATCAACACCGTGGACGCCGTCTACGCCTTCTTGGCTGACCAGGAGGGCCATGCCGACATGGCCAAGCTGGCCGTGGCACAAACCGTCACGCTGAAGGTCGATGGCCATCAGCTCGACTTGCCCCATGCCACGGCAGGAGTGGGCTACGTGAAGACAATCGTTGACACACCGTCTCCATCGACCTTCACCGCCGAGAAGACCACCGACGGCACATCATGGGGCGCTATCTATGCCCAGTATTGGCAGAAGTCCAGTGACGTGTCCTCCCAATCGTCCGGACTGAAGGTCAAGCGCGAAGTGCTGCTGAACGGCAAGGTCATCGACGACAAGACCGACAAGATCAAGGTGGGCGACAAGATCAAGGTGCGCATCACCATCGTGACCGACCGCGACTACGACTTTGTGCAGGTACAAGACAAACGCGCAGCCTGCCTGGAACCTGTCGCACAAACAAGCGGTTACCATTGGGGCTACTACTGTTCCCCGAAAGACAACGTGACAAATTATTATTTTGACCTCATGGCCAAGGGACAACACGTCGTGGAGACCGACTATTATGTGGATCGCCAGGGCGAATACGTTTCGGGCATCTGCACAGCCCAGTGCGCCTATAGCCCCGAGTTTGCCGGCCGTGAAGGCGCCAAACATTTCACCATAATTCGCTGACAAGAACCAGAATGAATAAACATTACGTCATCTTAGGTCTCCTTGCACTGGCGTCCATGACCGCCACCGCACAGGAGATAGCCATCCGAAACAAGAACATCGACTGCGGACAAGTCGTCTACTTGCATCCCGTCACCGCCCAGTTCGTCATGAAGAACAACGGCTCATCGCCCCTCACCATCCGTGACGTGCGCACCAGTTGCGGTTGCACCACCGTCAGTTATCCCCAATCTCCCGTGGCCCCAGGGCAGTCGTTCACCGTCAGCGCTGTCTACGACGCTAAGACCATGGGCCACTTCAACAAGCAGATAGGTATCTACAGCGATGCCTCATCCGCCCCCTTGATGCTCTCCATCAAAGGCGTCGTAGTGGATGGAGAGGACCAACCGGAGGTGAGCTACCCCTACAAGCTGGGCGACTTAGACGCCGACAGGTGCGAAGTGGAGTTTGATGACGTGAACCGCGGCGACGAGCCTGTGGAGGTAATCAACATCAAGAACAATACGAGCGAGTCCCTGGAGCCCGTGCTCATGCACCTGCCCACCTACCTCCGGGCAGAGGTGAGACCAGCCAAGCTCGCCCCCGGACGCACTGGCAAGATACTGATCCAGCTCAACTCGCGTTCGCTGCGCGAGCTGGGCCTGACACAGACACCTGTCTTCCTGGGCATGTTTGCCGGTGACAAGGTAGCGCCAGAGAAAGAAATCACCGTCTCGGCCATCCTGCTTCCTGGCTTCAGCAACATGACACCGCAAATGGAAGCCACCGCCCCCAAGTTGCGTTTGTCATCGGGCAGTGTGGAACTGGGTAGCTTTGCTGGCAAGAAGCAGAAGAAGGGCAAGGTGACCCTCAGCAACGAAGGCAAGCGCCCCCTTGAGATACGGTCGCTACAGATGTTCACGGCTGGTCTTGAAGTGTCTTTGGGCAACAAGACAATCGCACCTGGACAGAAGGTCGACTTGAAGGTGACGGCCATTGCGGAGATGTTGAAAAAGAGCAAGGCCAAGCCGCGCATCTTGCTCATCACCAATGACCCCGAGAACACAAAGGTCATCATCAACGTCAACGTGAAGCCCTAAGGTATGGACAACAAGCATGAAAATGGGGGGGACGCCCCAAGCAAGGGGGCGACCATGAAAGAACCGACGATAGAAATCGACCAGGGGAGTGGCTTCTGCTTTGGGGTCACCACTGCCATCCGCAAGGCGGAAGAGGAGCTCGCCATGGGCAAAACGCTCTACTGCCTGGGCGACATTGTGCACAACAGCATGGAGGTGTCACGCCTCCATGCCTGCGGGCTCGTCACCATCGACCACGCCCAACTGGCCAAGCTACAGGGCGTGAAGGTATTGCTCCGGGCTCATGGCGAGCCGCCTGAGACCTATGAGCTGGCGCGCCGCAACCACATCGAAATCATTGACGCCACATGCCCGGTCGTGCTAGCCCTGCAACGACGCATCAAACGACAGTTCGACAGCAACCCACAGGCGCAAACCGTCATCTTCGGAAAGAATGGGCACGCCGAAGTGCTGGGGCTTGTGGGACAAACCCACTCGCAAGCCATCGTGGTGGAGTGTCTGGAGGACGTGAAACACCTCGACTTCGGACGAGACATCTACCTCTACTCGCAGACCACCAAGAGCCTCGATGAGTTTCATCGCATCATCGACTACATCCAAGGCCACATCTCGGCGCAAGCCACTTTCCGAAGCTTCGACACCATCTGCCGGCAAGTGGCCAACCGCATGCCCAACATAGCCGACTTCGCCTCGAAGCACGACCTCATCCTCTTCGTTTGCGGGCGCAAGAGCAGCAATGGCAAGGTGCTCTTCAACGAATGTCGGAGTGTCAACGCCAATAGTCATCAGATTGAGCGGGCCGAGGAGATTGACATGGCCTGGGTGGAAGGTGTCAAGACCATCGGCATCTGTGGCGCCACAAGCACTCCCAAATGGCTCATGGAAGACTGCCGCGACCACATCCTCAGACAATTGGGATGAGAAGAAGGCGAGACGCAGAAACCTTCTGTTGGAATAAAACGAAAAGCACGCCCGAAGGCGTGCCGTTAGGTGAAACAATAAATGTGGGATGCGGTGTGTGGCGAAGCTCGCACACCGCGTTTACAGTTAAAATCGGATGGACGCGCCGGCCATGACCCACAGTCCAGGCTGCAACACACTGCCCAAGTCATAATAGCGATGAGCGGTGAGGTTGTCGCCTTTGAGGAAGAGTTCCCAGTGACGTTCGCTCCACATCAACTTACCGTCAAGTTTGGCATAGGGATGATAACCGTTCATGCGCTGTTGCCAACGCAGCGACCAAGAGGCCGACAGGTGGCTGACGATGCGATGGCTGATTGTGGCCACAAACTTATGGCGCAGATACTCCAAGGCGTATAGCGAGCGATAGATCTGCTCCGTGGTCTCATGCTTTTGGTGGATGTAAGCGTATCCCAAATGCAGTTTCAGCAGGTCACTTTCATCCTTGCCGCCAAGAGACAACAAGTGAGCCAGGTCAATGTCGGTCTCAACGTTGAAGCCCATGTTGTCAAGCTTTCCGATGTTTAGGGCATGATACTTGGTCGAGCTCTCTGTCTCATACACCCAGTCGATCATGTTCGTACCATGGCTATAGAACGCACTGGCCAAGGCCGATATGCCCTCGGCGCGGAAGCGCGCTCCCACCTTAAAGGCCGAGTTGCGCTCGGGCTTGAGGTGCAGGTCGCCTTGTTGTGCCGAATTGCTTGTGTAGAGGTCGGTGAAGGTAGGCACACGCAACGCCTTGTTCCAACTGGCATAGAGTTTCCAGTGGCTTGTGGGACGATAGCTGACGTCAACACCCGGATAGAAACGATAGTCGCCATCGAGACCCGTGTTGCGGTTGGCGAGCAAGCCCGCCGACACCGTCAATCCCCCGAGGATGACATTGTGCTCCAGGAAGAGGCTCGTGTTCGTGCGATTGCCCTCTCGCGAATACTGCCGGTCGGTGCCATGGATGGGTTTCCAGTCGGCTTCCGCCAGCTGCTCTCCATAGGCCGTGGAGAGGATATGCTCCTTGCGCACATCGATGCCAGCGGAAGTCTTGCCGAGAAGCCAGTCAAGGTGCGCATTGAACGAGGCTCCATAGACATCCATGCGATGGTAGTTCTCGCCCGCGGCAGCCCCCGCCTGCCCTTTCGTGAGTTGGTAATGGTCCACGTCACGGTGGGCATAAACCGTCGGGACAAGGCTTAACGAGCGCAGCGCTTGGCTCCCCGCCAAGGCAAATGGACGCACCTGTGCCCTCACGGATCCAATATAACGGCGCGTCCACTCATACTGGTTGGGGAACCGTGCGGAATAAAACGTGTTGGCACCATAGTCCTGTGACGTGACGCCAGCCTGCCAGTCCACATCGGCATAGCGTGAGACAAGTGCCCCCTGGTAATAGCCACGCCACTTGCTGAAGTCGGAATTGTCGGTTCCACCATCGCTCCGCGCATAGCCTGCGGAAAGTGACGAGGACACGCTGGAACCACCATTGTGCCATGGCACGAGGACAGCGACACGCCCATCAGCTCCCAAACTGCCAAACGATCCCCCTTCCACATGGGCCTCTCCACCCCAGCGGCTCTTGCCGTCCTTGGTGTCCGATGTCACCGACCGGGGTATGAGCGAGCCCGACTGTCGCGTGACGATGTTGATGGCACCACTGAACGCTGCCGAACCAAAGATGCGGGCCGAAGCGCCCTCAAGCACCTCCACATGATCGATATCGCTCAACGAAACGGGGAAGTCGGCCGCATTGTGTCCCGTCTGGGGGCTGGTCAGCGGCACGCCATTGAGCAAAATGGCAATCTGGTCGAAGGTTCCACCATTGATGGATATGTCCGTCTGTACACCAAAGGCTCCGCGCTGACGGACGTCCACGCCGGTAGCCAATTTCAAAACATCGTTGAGAGTCTGCGCCTCCGCACGATGAATGTCATCGCGGGAGATAACCTCAACAATTCGTGCTGACTGCGATGCAGTCAGCGGCGCTCGCGAGCCGGTGACCACCACCTCATCAATGCTCCGCACACTCAGGCTGATGGTGTCACAATCCGCCACTGGCTTGACACTCACACCATCGGCCTTTGCATAGGTCAAGGTGGGCACCGCCAGCACACCGATGAGCACCTCTTTGCCCAATGCGGCAAAGAGACTGTAGCCCTTGCGGTTGAAGTGCTTGAAGAGCAGCACGCTGCGCTTGTTGAACAAATACTTTTTCATAAATCAGCGCAAAGGTACGCTTTATTTTTGTTAATCTTTGTAATAAAGGTAAAAATGCCAAGAATAAAGTGTATATTTGCCCTTGATTACTAGAAATCAACTCAAGAACTATACAATCTACCAAAAATCACGATTATGAAAGCAAGAAACATTGCATTATCCACTTTGCTCCTGAGTGCCCTGGGCGCGTCAGCGCAGGTGACCATTGACGTGGATGCCGCGCAGAAGGGCAAGGCTGTGTCGCCCATGCTCTACGGCATCTTCTACGAAGACATCAACCATGCTGCCGACGGAGGCCTCTACGCGGAGCTCATCCGCAACCGCAGCTTCGAGGACAACGACGAGCAGCCCGAGCACTGGAAGGCCAAGGGCAACGCCACTCTGCGCCTCGTAGACAAGGGCTTGCTCAACAAGGCACAAGGGAAAGCGCTCGAGGTGACCTTCAACGGAGAAGGCGACGGCTTCAACAACGAGGGCTATTGGGGCATCCCCGCCGTGCAGGGGCGCACCTATAAGTTGTCGTTTTGGGCCAAGGGCAAGCTCAAGGGCAAGCTGAAAGCGTTCATCGGCTGCGGTTGCGGCCGCATGGAGTTTGCCCAAGCGGAGTTTGAGGGCAAGCAGTTCTCCAACAAGTGGACTAAGTATGAAGCCACGATGACTTGCAGCACCAACCATCCCAAGGCCCTGCTGTGGTTTGAGTCGACAGGCAAGGGCAAGCTCGAATTCGATGTGGTGAGCCTCTTGCCGCCCACGTTCAACAACCGCGAGAATGGCATGCGCCCCGAGTTAGCCTCCATGCTCTATGATCTTCATCCGAAGTTCTTCCGATTCCCGGGCGGTTGCTTTGTCGAGGGACAACAGAGCCCCGACAACGCTTTCCGCTGGGATCGCACCATCGGCCCGATTGAGGAGCGCGAAGGCCACTGGAATGTCAACTGGGGCTATCGCACCACAGACGGCATCGGTTTCCACGAATACCTGCAACTGTCTGAGGACCTGGGGGCCAAGCCGCTCTATGTGGTCAACGTGGGCATCTGGCACGGCGGTTTCACGCCCGTCGACTCGCTGCAGCCCTGGATTGACGAGACGCTGAACGCCCTGGAGTATGCCAACGGACCTGTGACCTCGAAGTATGGTGCGTTGCGCGCCAAGAACGGGCATCCCGCCCCGTTCAACATCGAATACCTGGAAATCGGCAATGAGAACAACCAGCCCAACCCACGCGAGCAGAGCGACAACTACTACAAGCGCTTCCAGCTCTTCCGCGACGCAGTGCTGGCCAAGTACCCGAAGATGCACATCATCGGCAACGTGGCCGCTTGGGGGACCGACGAGCCCACATGGGACTCAAAGGAAAAGGTGGAGCTTCTCGACGAGCACTACTACCGCACACCGGAGTGGTTTGCCGCCAACTTCCACAAGTATGACACCTACGACCGCCAGGGACCGGACATCTATGTGGGCGAGTATGCCGTGACACAAGGCTTCGGCAATGTGGGCAACCTCAACGCAGCCTTGGGCGAGGCCGTCTACATGATGGGCCTGGAGAACAACTCCGACATCGTGAAGATGGCCAGTTATGCGCCAATCTTCGCCAACATCAACGAGATGCGCTGGCGCCCCGACATGATCCAGTTCAATGCCACACGTGCCATGGGCACCCCCTCTTACTACGTGCAGCGCATGATGGCCGACAACGTGGGCACACGCATCATGAGCGTGAAGCAGGACAACCCCTACACCATCAACCCTGATGACGTGAAGATGAAGCCGGCCACATGCGCGGTGGGCATGGCCACATGGGGCACACACGCCAGCTTCGAGGAGAAGGGACTCACCTTGGCCGAGGGTGCAACTACCAAGACCCTGGGCAAGACCGTCGTGAAGGGCCAATGGGAGCAGGAAGGCAACATCAGCAAGCAGACCTCCTGGCAGGAAGGTTCCATCAAGCTCAACAGCAAGCAGTTCACCTCCGACGAGTATACCTACAAGGTGCGCGCACGCAAGGACCAGGGCAACGAGGGCTTCCTCGTGGTGTTCAACTATGTGGACGAGGACAACTACTGCTGGTTGAACCTCGGTGGATGGGGCAACGGACAGCACGCCATCGAACAGGTGACCGACGGCAGCAAGAACCTCATAGCCGCCGCCCAAGGCCACGTAGAGGAAGGACGCTGGTATGACGTGGAAATCCATGTCAAGGGTGACAGCATCTTCACCAAGCTGGACGGCAAGCCGCTCTTCGCCACCAAGATGAAACCCAGCACCTTCGCGGGCTTCTTCTCAAGCGCCACCTACGATGAGCCCACGGGCGAATACATCGTGAAACTGGTGAACACCAGCACCGAAGCCACCACGGCGCGCATCAACCTGAAGAACCACAAGAGCTCAACGGGTCGCGTGGTGCGCCTCACGGGTGCGAAGGGCACCGACGAGAACACCATCAACGAGCTTACCCGTGTCATTCCCGTCGATGAGCAGGTAAGCCCCGACGCTGACGGCGTGACACTCGACATCCCCGCCAACTCGCTCAACATCGTGCGCATCAAGTAAGTGACATCGCTCAAAAAACCACCTGTTATGATTAAGCGATTTGCCTTCAAGATGTACTTGAAGCCTGGTTGCGAAGAGGAGTATGCCCGCAGGCATGCCGCCATCTGGCCAGAGCTGGTGAAGATGATGAAAGAAGGCCAAGGCGTGCAAAACTACAGCATCTATTGGGACAAGGAGACCAACCTGCTCTTTGCCTACCAGGAGTGCACCAAGGATGTGAACACGCAAGACAACAGCCACACCGACCCCATCACACAGAAGTGGTGGGACATGATGGCTGACATCATGGACACCAACGCGGACAACTCACCCGTGAGTGTTCCGCTCGAAGAGCTGTTCCACATGGACTGAACCTATGGCAAGACGCTTGCGGTCCAACCGTAATGGGCGTGCCAAAACTGAAAAATTCTAAGACAACAGGGGCGTGCCGCAATTGCGATACGCCCCTGTTGTCTTGTCAAGCCCTCTGCCGGGCCAATCTCAACGCTCACTGGCAGCGGTTTGCCCCATGCCACGCCTCCACTTGAGGTAACCCAAGACCGCTATGACGACATAAAGGCCATAGAGCGAGGCCTTGAATGGTATGTCCTTGTAGAAATAGAGGATGCAGGTTACCACGTCCACCACAATCCAGATGAGCCACTGTTCGAGGTATTTGCGCGCCAAGGCCCAGATGCCCACAAAGCTGAGAGCCGTGGTGAAAGCGTCGGCAACTGGCACGGTGGAGCCCACCTGCACAAGCCAATACCACAATGCGGCCCAAATGACCAGCGTCCCGATGGTCCAGGGCAGGATGAGGCTGCGCTTGAAGTGAGTGACGGGCAACTCTTCACCGGCGGATTGGCCACGCTTCTTGCCAAACTTCCAAGCCCACACGCCATAGAGGGTCATGGCAATGTAATAGAACTCCATGCCACAATCGGCGTAAAGTCCCTTCTCGTAATAGAGCACGATGTCGAGGGCTTGCATCACAAACCCCACGAGCCAAAGCCATAGGCTTGCCTTGTATTCCAGTAGGATGTAAGCTAAGCCAAGCAGGGTCGTGGTGATGTCAAGCCAATGTGCGGTAAAAAAATCTTGCATGATGTTATCGGTAAAAAGCACACAACGCGAGGAGCGCCCCCTCCTTGTTGTGTGCTTTGTCGTTTGGTGGCTTCCCACCCAGGTGCGAAGCCGCGATGGTTTAGAATCTCAATGTGATGTTTCCCATCATGTTGAAGCCTGCCATGGGGATGAAACCGATTTGGTAGTAACGGGGATCGGTGTCTTTGTCGGTGTCCTTCTGGTATGCGGAGTATACCCAACCGCTGGCGGCATAGTGGCGGTCGAAGATGTTGTTCATGCTGAGGCCGAACACCACCTCTTTGAGCACCTGCTTCACGGGCAAGGCGTAGCTCAGGTTGAGGTCGCTCTGAGAGAAGCAGGGCAGCGAGCGCTGCTTGTTCGCACTGTTGTCAAGATACTGGCGGCTCACGAAGTTGGTGTGCCACACGGCCTGGATGCCCTTGTAGTGGAAGTTGGCAAAGCCATTGAGGATGACTGAGGGCGAGAATGACAGGGTAGACTTGTCGTAATGGATCTGGCGGAAGCCCGTCTTGGCGCCCCAGTCCTCCACCCATTCGGTGAAGTCCTTGATGCGGTTCTGTGAGAAAGAGGCATTGCCGGCCACGGTGAACCATGACAGTGGGCTCCAGTCGGCCGTGACCTCAGCACCCATGCGGTAGCTCTTGTCTATGTTGGTGGTGAGGTTCTCACCGATGTCGCTTTTCTGGCCTGTCTGCACAAACTGGTTCTTGTAGTCCATGTAGTAGAGGTTCACGCCTGCGTGCCAGTTGCCACCATCGTACTCGTAGCCCAGCTCCGCGTCCGTGAGGTGCTCAGCCTTGGGTGCGGGGTTGGAGCCATTGTCAGTGAAGTTGTTGCGCTCGGGCTCACGGCCCGCATAAGCCACGGAGATGTAGGCACGATGATTGCCCACATGGAAGTTGAAGCCTGCCTTGGGGTTGAAGAAGTTGTAGTCCTCGTGGATATTGAGGGCCTGATTGTGATAGGTGCCGTCGGCATTCTGGTAGAACTTGTCGTTGACACCCGAAGTCTTGTAATGGACATGGCGATACTGCAGGTCAAGGAACACGTCCCACCATGAGGTGATGTGTTCTGTGGCCTTCAGGAAGGCGGAGTAGTCGAACTTGTGCGCATCGGAATCGTAGTACTGGTTGCCCGTGTAGGGCTTCACGAGGTTGGCATAGCCCGTGCGCGTGGAGATGTAATCCAGATAACCGAAGTGGTTGGCGCGGAACTGCTGGAGGTTCACACCGCCTACGATGTCCCAATCGTCGTCCTTGTAGTTGACATTGTAGACCACACCATAGGTATGCTGCGTGAGGCCCTTGCGACGGATGAAGTCGCTGCGCTTGACGAAGTTGCCATCAGCGTCGGTGGCGTAGATGCCAAACTTGGCAAACTTGTTGTTTGGCCTGAACTCCTCATAGTAGCCGTAGCCGTATGTGTAATGCACGGCACCATTGTGCGTCCAGTGGGCTGAAGGCTGCCAGGTGAAGCTGAGGATGTTATGGTCCTGTGTGAAGTTGTCGGTCGTCTTGCTCCAGTAAGTGCCGTTGTCGAGCTTGTAGCGTTGGGTCTGGAAGTTGCCGGCTGCGTCCTGTGGGAACGCCCAATTGTTCTCGTCGAACACCAGGCTCTCGTACAGAGCGTTGAAACGACCCAAGCCGTGGTTGTACATGTCCTTGTAGGTGCCGATGCCCTGTGCCATGAGCGTGGCGTCGTCGTTGCCAGCGGTCACACCATTCCAGGCCTGTCCTGTGTGCTCATAGTTGCCAATGTTCTTGTATCGGATCTGGAACTTGTCACCAAGCCAGGTCAGTCCGCCATAGAAGGAACCGCTGTTGCCAGCCGTGCCGTGGATGTATCCGTCGGTTCCGGTATGATGATAGGCTCCGTCGAAGATGAGGTGGCCAAAGAGCAAGCCCGTCGAGAAGTTAAGACCTGTGTTGTAGGTGTTATAGGATCCGTATGAGCCGGTAAGCTCCAGTGAGGGCTTGAGGCTCGGGGCGGCCGTCGCCAGCGAGATGCTCCCACCGAAAGCCCCGTCGCCATTGGTCGACGTGCCAATGCCGCGCTGGATCTGGGCAGAGCCCAGCAACGAACCGTAAGAGTTCATGTTGGCCCAAAACACGGTCTGGTCCTCAGGGGAGTTGAGCGCCACGCCGTCGAGCGTCACGTTGATGCGGCTGCCTGCAGCGCCACGGATGCGCATGTAGGTGGTACCCGTGCCGAGACCATTCTCACCCCACGCCAGCACACCGGGGGTGTTGGCGAAGAGAAGGGGCAGCTCGCGGCCCGTCTTGCTGAAATTGTTGAGTTCTTGTTTCTTGATGTTTGCCACTGCAAACGGTGCGTCCTGCTGTGCACGCACCCCTTTGACGACCACCTCTTGCAGGGTTGCCTGCTTCAGGGAGTCGCCCACCGTCTGAGCCTCGGCCTGCACGGAAACCATTCCCGCCAAAGCCAACACAAACGACGTACCACTAACCAGTTGTTTCATTGATACAATGAATTAATAAAATAATGTCTAAAGGGAAATCCTTTTGCCTACGCCGGCATTACCCGGATCAGGTTATGGGTATGTTCTCAGCACCGGGCAACTGCCCGGGCACCCCTTTAGATGACACTTTGCCATCCAAAATGCAAAAGTACCACTTATTCTTGAAATGGCCAAAGGAATACGACTATTTGAACCTAAGTAAGAATCTATGAGCATCTTCATAAGGATTCTCTTGAAGTACTTTAGTGTTGATTGTGATATTCATAATCTGATGTTTAGTTATATAAAACGCAAAAGCACAACCCTGTGAAGAGTTGTGCTCAAAGTTATTGTGTGATTTATTGTTTGCTTTTCCTATAATGTTACTCGCCTTTGTATTCCAATCTTGGTATTTTAGCTTCTTCAAATGCTTGTTTCCAAGCTTTTGATACACTTAATAGATCACTCATGAGATCCAATATACTTGAATTACAGTCTTCATACCCATATTCTCTAAACCTTTCATCTAACCTTCGCTTTCTTAGAATTTTTAAAAGCAGTTCATAGTTGGACGGTGTTACTAGATTTACATCATGTATATACTTGAGCATTCCTAAATATAGCACATCGTGTATGATAGGAATATTACCTAATCGCTTGTTCAGATCCTTAATCTTTTCACAAAAATGTTCTTTTGCATCCTTTCCACTCATTTCACAACTAATGTGTAGAATTACTATGAATAATAAAATTGGGGATATTAGAAGTATTAGCAGGGTCATCATATAACGGATATACTTTATTACCTGTGTGAATATAATTTTGTTTTATGGTAAAAGGCTTATAACCACCTAATCGATCTAGCGGCTTTCCACCTAACTGATGAAGGAACTTATAAGCTTTCGTACCTTCGGGGAATATGCTTTTTATTGGGTCAGTAATTAGCCATTGAGGATTTAATTTTTGTTCATCTTTAAATTGCATCAACTTATTTCCCATCCAATCACCTAATTCTGTGTAATTAGAATGTTCTCCTCCCACACCTGCTCTAGTGAAGAAATCATCAAAAGTCTCAGTGCTATTGGGTAAAGCATCCATGCTGAAGTTCTTATAACCAATACCCTCAGGAGTTAACCTATAAGAGCCATCTGCATTTTGAACATACATAGGATGAGCTGCCTCTGTTTCAGGAATGTCTGCCCAAACTAATCCATTTTGGAATCTCTGTTCTGCAGCATCAGTTCCTTCTATTTGGGCATAATTTGCATACCACACAGGCTTTCTTCCTCCATAGAATGTTGGAGGAGCTTCATAAAGAGGTTTAGTTGCCAATGTCATCAACTCTCCTGCATGATCTTTATAACTGACTGGATTTAAGTAATTAAGAGTATAACGCTCTCTATTGGCAAGATTTTGGCTCAGGGGAGATAGTCCGTGGATGTTCCCCCCCCTAGCCAAATATCGTGGACATGCGATACATGAAGAATGGCATGTCTGCG
>CAVBFJ010000038.1:0-31672 GCA_963594895.1 bacterium
CACAGGGCGACCAGATGGTGCACTACTGGATGCACAACAACATGATCACCATCAACGGACAGAAGATGGGCAAGTCGCTCGGCAACTTCATCACCCTGGAGCAGTTCTTCACGGGCAAGCACGAGAGCCTCGACCAGGCCTACTCGCCCATGACCATACGCTTCTTCATCCTCTCGGCCCACTACCGCGGCACCGTCGACTTCTCCAACGAAGCCCTGAAGGCCGCACAGAAGGGCTACGACCGTCTGATGAGCGGCATCGCCGACCTCGAGCGGGTGCAGGTGGCCAAGGGCTCGTCGCCCGACACGCAAAAGACGGTGCGCGCCCTGCGCCAGCGCTGCTACGACGCCATGAACGACGACCTGCAGACGCCGCTCGTCATCAGCGCGCTGTTTGAGGCATGCCACGTCATCAACCAGCTCGTGGACCACAAGCTCAAGATCTCGGCCGACGACCTCAAGGAGCTCACCGACACGATGTGCCTCTTCACATACGACATCCTCGGGCTGCAAGCCAACCGCGGCGCCAACAACGAGGAGCGCGAGACGGCCTACGGCAAGATCGTCGACATGGTGCTCGACATGCGGCAGAAGGCCAAGGAGGCCAAGGACTGGGCCACATCCGACCAGATACGCGACGCCCTCACCGACGCCGGCTTCGTGGTCAACGACACCAAGGACGGTGCCACATGGAAGCTCCTGTAGCCCGGCACACCACCATCACATGAACATCACACAACGCTCATGAACATAAAAGCCATCATCACCATGATTGCGCTTGCAGCCTCCACAGGGTTGCAAGCGCAATCTGTTTCTGCGCCCTTGAAAGCCAACGGCAGCGGAAATGAAGCCAACAACTATTTCACCGCCGTCATCCTCTCAGACCCGCACGTCGAGCAAACAGGCCACGACGGGGGCACGGTGGGAACCTTCCAAAACTACTGCCAAGCCATCATCGACCTCGGAAAGGCCAATGGAGGGGGCAAAACGTACCAGTTCAACGCCCTACCCGGGTACACACCCAAGGCCGACATCGTGTTCTGCCTCGGTGACATGGACGAAGACAACGAGAAGTCGGGAGCCAACTTCAAGGCCGCCTTCCACAAGCTCAATGAGGCCGGCATACCCTTCATCACCATGCTGGGCAACCACGACGTGGTGCCCGACTACTGGACAGGCGACAATCCCGACAAGGGACTGACCTGGGGGTTGGGATCCACAGATGGAGGAAGTGGCAGCAACGACGTGGCCATGAAGCTCATCAGGGCACAGGTGGACACCGCCACGGCCAACGGCATCAGCGACGTGGAATGGATCACCGACGGGACGAAGCACACGCAGCTCAGCCCCTTCACGTTCACCTTCCAGGGCGTGCGCTTCTATTGCGGACAGGCCTATTGGTTCCAAAAGACCTATGACAAACCTGGCATCCTTACAAGCGCCACCTACTATGCGCCCGATGGCGTCATCAAGGCCCTGGAGACCATGGTGGCCAAGCACACCGACGAGCCTTCGGTCTGGATGCAGCACTACCCCTTCACCTACGGCAGCGACTGCGACCGTTGGTGGCTCGACCAAACCGACGTGGGCAAATACATCGCCACGGCGGATTCGTCGGAATACGGGACGCACATCAGCACCCTGGGCAAGTATGACACCGACGACACGGCCAAGGGCTACGCCAAGAAGAAGAAGGACAAGCTGGCCGACATCATCAAGCGGACCAAGAACGCCGTCCACTTCTCCGGCCATGTGCACAGCTACGGCGACAACACCTACGACGGCGTGCGCGACTACACCGTGGCAGCGCCGGCCATCAGCAGCGGCGGCATGTTCATGGTGCTGATGTCGAAGATCGACGGCGTGGTGGAGGTGAAGAAGATTGACCTCGCCGACCTCGCCTACAGCCAAGCCGACTCCACGGCCGTCATCGACAACACCGGCAAGGTGACCCTGACAGAAGGCGCCGACGTCACCTCACTGCTGGGAGACAACCTCGACTTTGAGACAGACGAAAAAGACGCCGACGCCACCACCATCAACCTGCACGTACAGCCCGGATGGAACCACGTGTGGAGCGTCGACGCCACCAGCAACAACGTGCAGTACACTCACGCCTACCAGCAGACCAGCGAGAAGGGAGCCCCGACAGACCACGCCCTCAGGCTGCGCACCAAGTGGCAAAAGAACAATGTCAACAACTACATCTTCAAGGAGGCGAAGCTGCCGGCCGGCAACTACACATTATCCTACTACCTCAACAAGGCGGCCACGACAGGCATCAGCGAGGACCTGTGCTATTATGAGGTGGACGGAAAACGCACCCAGCTGCCCGCCACGACAGGCAGCTGGAGCAAGCAGACGGTGAACTTCACACTGCCGCAGGCCGACACGCTGCGCCTCAACTTCGGTTACCGGGGCGGCGCAGGAAGCAATGAGGCGCTCATCTACGTGGATGACATCACATTGACCTACGACAGCGCCTACCAGACAGACGACAAGCCTTACACACGCTACCTGTTCACCTACTTCCCCAGCAACTCCAACGAGAACATCTACTACGCCGTCTCCACCAAGGAGGCCCCGTTCGCCTTCACCGTGCTCAACGATGGGCAACGCATGATGGCGGCCGACAGCGTGAGCCTGAAGCGCGGCCTGCGCGACCCGCACCTGATGCGCGGACACGATGACGGCTATTATTATATGGTGGCCACCGACATGCGGTCGGCCGACGGATGGCAGTCGAACAGGGGCATCGTCATGATGCGGTCGAAGGACCTCGTCAACTGGGAGCACCACACCGTCAACTTCCCCACGCGCTACGCGGGGACCGACTTCGCCAGTGTCACACGCGTGTGGGCACCAGAGGTCATCTGGGATGACGAGGCACAGAAGTACATGGTCTACTTCTCACTGCTCGGCGCCGGAGCCGACAACACCTACGACAAGGTGTACCGCTGCTATGCCAACAGCGACTTCTCGGATCTGGAGGACACACCCGTGTGGATGTACGACCGCGGATCGGCCACCATCGACATGGACATCATCCGCAAGGGCGACACCTATCATGGCTTCTACAAGAACGAGAACGACGGCGGCATAGGCCACATCACCGCCGCCTCACTGACCGGCGAGTGGACACTGGTGAGCACGTCTGTGCAACAGACCACGGAGGCTGTGGAAGGCGTGGGCGTGTACAAGCTCATCGACGAAGACAACTACATCGTGATGTACGACTGCTACAACAACGGGCACTACCAATTCTGCTCCACGCCAGACTTCACGACGTTCACCGTGATGGCAAACACGGAGACCACGGGGGCGTTCACCCCGCGCCACGGCAGCATCATCCCCATCACCGACGAGGAGTATGCGACCATCGAGACATGGATCAACGACAAGTTGGGACGCAACACCCGCGAGGTGAGCGGCGCCAACCTGTGGCACCCCGTGAAGACCACATTCGTGCAGAACGGCTCGTTCGACAACGGCACCACCGGCTGGGGCTACACCACGGGCGCGCAAAACCACGGCGCGACGACCAACATGAACAACAAGGTGGTGTACCAAGCTTTCGAAAACTGGGATCCCTCACTGAAGGCCGGAAAGATGTACCAGACGGTGAGCGACATCCCCAGCGGCACCTACACGCTCGACATCACGGCATGGGCCGACAACATCAGCGGCAAGCAGGTCTACCTGGGCAGCAACACACTGCCACTGGCCGGCACGGCAAGCGAGGCCAACAACTACCGCATCACCGCCTATCTCGATGGCAACCAGACGGAAGTGGGGCTGGAGGCCACCACGGCCGCTGGAAAGTGGATGGGCATCGACAACGTACAACTGACCTACTGGGGCAAGGACAACATCGTCGAGGACGTGAAGGCCAAGCTCCTGGCCGACGCCGACATCAGCGAGGACGGTAAGCCGCTCGGCAGCTATGACAAATACACAGAGCAGGTGACACTGGGCGACTGGACGACAACCAACACCACAACCAACCAAAGCCAACACTGGGACGGCACCGCCACCTCCACCTACTACGAGCAGAACGTCGGCTGGACCAACAGTTCCTGGAGCATGGCCATGACGCAGGACATCACGCTGCCCGCCGGGCGCTATGCGCTGAAGGTGGCCTGCCGCGCCGCCTCGGCCAAGGTCGACGCACGCATCACCGTCGACGACAAGAGCGTGCTCGCACCCACCAACGACGACTACGGACTGGGCCTCGACACCTCGGGCAACACCAACTGGGACGCCACAGGCACCTACGCCAACAACAACGCCGGCCGCGGATGGGAATGGCGATACCTGCCCTTCACGGTCACGGAGGAAAGCGCACACACCATCGGCCTCTCGGCAACGGTCAACGACGGCCAGCACCACTGGGTGAGCTTCACCGACGTGCAACTGCTGAAGGTACCCTCGGTCACCATCGACGAGCGCACGACATTCGTGCCCACCACACAGGAGGCCGACGTGACGCTACAGCGCACCTTCACCACAGGGGCATGGAACAGCCTGGTGGTGCCGTTCGACGTCAGCCAGGAGACGGCCCTGCAGGTCTTCGGGTCCGACGTCAAGATATGCAACTACACCGGTTCCACACGCAATGACGACGGTACCTACACGCTCAACTTCAAATCGTCGACAGACGGCATCCGCGCCAACACGCCCGTCTTCATCTACGGCGTCGCCACGACCGCGCCCTACCGCTTCGACGACGCGCTGATCGAGGCACCCACCAACAACCTGACTGCCACCGACAACCAGTCGGGCGTCTTCAGTTTCGTCGGCTCCTACACCGTCCCCTCCACGCTGAGTGCCGGCGACTGGTTCATCTCGAGCGACAACAAGCTCTACAGGGCCAACGGACAAGAGACGATGCGCGGCACACGTGCCGTCTTCCGACCCACAAGCGCAACCGCAACACTGGCCAAGATGAACGTCGACGACACACCGACCGACATCCGCACGGTGGCCGCCAAGAGCACGAACCGCGATGCGATCTACAACCTGCAAGGCCAAAAACTGGCGACCGCGCCTGACCACGGCGTGTTCATCAGCAACGGCCACAAGGTGGTGAGGTGAGCCGCACAACCAGTCAGCCCCTTGATACACCCCCTTAAAAAGACCCTTGAAACATGAAATCTATCTGCCGCCACTCCGTGTCCTCCCAGGCCCTTCGCCTGGCGCTGGCCCTCCTGCTTTGTTGTTGGTGCCTGACCCTTCCCGCACAAAATGACGACACATGGGAAGAGTTGTTCGACCAGACGGGACAACTGGAGGACACGGAGACGGAGGAGTGGGAGCAGACCTATGAGACGCTGGGCGACCTGGCGGCCGACAAGATCGACATCAACCAGTGCACACGCGAGGACCTCAGCCAGCTGCCTTTCCTCTCCTCACAGCAGATCATGGACATCATGGAGTATCGCGACAAGGCACGGCGCATCGAGACACCCATCGAGCTTCGCCTCGTGCCCAGCCTCGACAAGGTGACGGTCGACCTCCTGTCGCACTTCATCACCATCCGTCCCGACAGCACGCGCGACCGCTTCCCCTCGCTGGGCCAGCTGCTGAGCCGCGGCCGCCATGAGCTGGTGGGCACGTTGCGCGTGCCCTTCTACCAGCGCAAGGGCGACCGCAACGGCTACCTGGGCTATCCCTATAAGCACTGGCTGCGCTACACCTTCTCGTCATCAGGACACGTCAAGGCGGGCCTCGTCGCCGCGCAAGACGCCGGCGAACCATTCTTCTCGGGCCGAAACGCCACAGGCTACGACTTCTATTCGGCCTATCTCCTCATCAACCGGTGGGGACCGCTGAAGACCGCCGCCATCGGGCGCTACCGCCTGCGATTCGGCATGGGCCTCATCCTCAACAACTCCTTCGGCATGGGCAAGCTCAACACGCTGGCCACGCTCGGACGATCGGCCACCCATATCCTCGCCCACAGCAGCCGCATGGAGGGCAACTACCTGCAAGGCGCGGCCGCCACGGTGAGGATCAGCCGACAACTGGACCTCACGGCGTTCGCCTCATGGCGCAAGATCGACGCCACACTGGGCGCCGACTCCGCCTCCATCGCCACCATCCTCAAGACGGGCTACCACCGCACCGAGAGCGAGATGCGACGGCGGCGCAACGCGTCGACAACACTGTGGGGCGGCAACATCAACTGGTTCAGCAACGGATGGCACATCGGCGCCACAGCCTACGCCGCAGCCTACGACAAGCCCCTGCGACCCAACACTAACCAGGCCTACCGCCGATGGTATGCCACGGGACGGCACTTCTGGAACGCCAGCGTCGACTACGGATACGTCTCCAACCGACTCAACATATCGGGCGAAACCGCCACGGGCGACTGCAGACAGGTGGCCACCATCAACAGCGTGAGCTACCAGCTGTGGAGCAACCTGGCGCTCCTGGCACTGCAGCGCTACTATCCATACCAATACCACGCCCCTTACAGCAGCAGCTTCGCCGAGGGCGGCAGCGTGCAAGACGAGAGCGGCCTCTTCGTGGGTGCCAACTGGGAGCCCACCAAGGGCTTGGCCGTCAAGGCCTACACCGACATGGCCTACTTCGCATGGCCCAAATACCAAGCCAGCGCTCCCTCACACAGCTGGGACAACTTCGTGCAAGCCACCTACACCACCGGACACTGGTCGTGGATCGCACGCTACCGCATCAAGATGAGGGAGAAAGACCAGTCGTCGGCAACAGACCAAGACGAAGAGACAGAAACACAGAAAACCCTCTCCATGAAGACCGAACAACGGGGACGGCTGGCCCTGCTGTACAGTGATGAGCGTTGCGACCTGCGGTTGCAGGCCGACGTGGCCCACTGCCACTTCGCCGAAAAGAACAGCTTCGGGTGGATGACTACGGCCAGTGGCTCAACCCTTTGGCGCTGGCTGCGCCTGGACGCGACAGCCAGCTACTTCCACACCGACGACTACGACGCCCGCGTCTATGCCTATGAGCGCAGCGTGCGCTACACGTTCTCCTTCCCGTCCTTCTTCGGCGAAGGTATCAGGCTGGCCGTGCAAGCGCAGGCCAACCTGTCTGACCACTGGATGGTCATAGCCAAACTGGGCCTCACCCGCTACTTCGACCGCTCGACCATCGGCACCGGCCTGCAACAGGTCGACGCCCGACAGATGACCGACCTCGACCTCCAGTTCCGCCTGAAATTATGACTCAGGCGATGTCCTTTACGACAAATTGTTGAGCGACAAATTGAATGCTAATGTAGGTTATGTCTATGAATGCTTTTCTTCTTTGCAGCGGACTTAAGAACATTGTAATCCCAGAGAGAGTCTCTTCAATTGGCGATAGAGCCCTTGAAAATTGCAGAAGCTTGACGACTATAGATCTACCTATAAGCGTTACTTCTATTGGACCATATGCCTTTTCTGGGTGTGCAGGTCTGACTTCTATTTATGCTAGAAGAGAAACGCCTTTGGTGATAAACAGTTCTGTTTTCGATAATGTGGACAAGGAAAAGTGCATCTTATATGTTCCGCATGGAACGTACCAAGACTATTGGTTGGCTATAGGCTGGGGCGATTTCAAGAACATCGTGGAGTATGACGCGACCAAGGTGGACAAGAGCGTTGTGGGCGAGGAGACCAGGGAAGTCTCTCGCTATGCTACCAATGGGCAGCGGCTGGACGCTCCCACCAAGGGTTTGAACATCGTGAGGTATAGCGACGGCAACGTGAGGAAGGAATGGCATGACTAAACGGAGGCGACAGCATCCGAGAAATACCCAATAGCAACAAGACTCCCCATCTTCGCGACAGAGAAAACGGGGATTCTTTTTCCCCCTCGTTATCCATCCCATCACTTGAAACATCGGAAAGGGGCAAAAGAAAACGGGCGGCTGACGCATTTGTCAGCCGCCCGTTTCTTTTGCTTATTGTTGCATGTCGTGCAGTTTCTTGTAGTAGCCGTCGGCCGCGAGCAGCGAGGCGTGTGTGCCTCGCTCCACGATGCGTCCCTCATGGATGACACAGATCTCATCCGCGTTCTTGATGGTCGAGAGGCGGTGGGCGATGGCTATCGTGGTGCGCGTCTTCATGAGCTTGTAGAGCGCGTCCTGCACCAGTCGCTCACTCTCGGTGTCGAGCGCCGACGTGGCCTCGTCGAGGATGAGGATGGGCGGGTTCTTCAGTATGGCGCGCGCGATGCTGACGCGCTGGCGCTGTCCGCCGGACAGGCGCCCGCCTCGGTCGCCTATGTTGGTGTCGAAGCCATGCTCCGACTCCATGATGAAGTCGTAGGCGTTGGCGATCTTCGCCGCGCGCACCACGTCGTCCTTCGTGGCGTTCTCCACGCCGAAGGTGATGTTGTTGAGGAAGGTGTCGTTGAAGAGGATGGCCTCCTGGTTGACGTTGCCGATGAGCTGTCGCAGGTCATGGATGCCGAGGTCCTTCACGTTGATGCCGTCGATGAGCACCTCGCCCTCCTGCACGTCATAGTAACGGGGTATGAGGTCCACGAGTGTCGACTTGCCACCGCCGCTCTGTCCCACCAGCGCCACTGTCTTTCCCTTGGGTATGACGAGGTTGATGTCGCGCAGCACCCACTGCTGGTCGTACTTGAATCCGACGTGTCGGAACTCGATGTCGTGCTCAAACGAACGGATGTGCGTGGGGTTGTCCTTCTCCCTGATGCTCACCTCGGCCTTCAGGATCTTGTCGATGCGCTCCATGGAGGCCAGTCCCTTGGGTATGTTGTAGCTGGCGCGTGAGAAGTCCTTCAGCGGTTGGAGTATGGAGTAGAGCACCACCATGTAATAGATGAATGTCGGGCCTGTGATGGTCTCGTTGTTGAGTACCAGTATGCCTCCGAACCAAAGCACGATGACGATCATCACCGTGCCGAGAAACTCGCTCATGGGGTGGGCCATCTGCTGGCGTATGTTGACGCGCATGATGTCGTTGCGGTAGGCGGAGTTGACCTTGTCGAAACGCCTGTTCATCTTCCCCTCGGCACAGAACGCCTTGATGATGCGCAGTCCGCCGAGCGTCTCCTCCACCTGGCTCATGGTGTCGCTCCAGAGCGCCTGCGCCTTGATCGACTTGGCCTTGAGCTTGCGGCCCACGTAGCCCATGAACCACCCGAAGACGGGCACGAAGACGATGGTGAAGAGGGTCAGCTGCCAGGAGATGACGAGCAGCGTCACAAAGTAGACGATGATGAGGATGGGATTCTTGAAGATCATGTCGAGCGACGACATGATCGATGACTCGATCTCCTGCACGTCGCCGCTCATGCGTGCGATGATGTCCCCCTTGCGCTCCTCGCTGAAGAAGCCGAGCGAGAGCGAGGTGATCTTCTGGTAGAGCTGGTTGCGTATGTCGCGCACCACGCCCGTTCGGATGGGTATGATGGTTGCCGACGAGAGGAAGTAGGCCCCCGTCTTCAGGAATGTCATGAACGCCAGGGCCAGTCCGATGAAGAGCAGCGTGGTGGTGGGTCCGACGGCTGCGATGAGGTCGTTGACATAGTAGTTCATGTTGTTCATCAGCACCTCCTTGTCGAGCGCCCAGGGCATGAGCGCCGTCGCCGTCTGCGTGTCGCCGGTCTTGAAGAGGATCTGCAGCAGGGGTATGAGCGTGGCGAATGAGAAGATGTTGAGCACCGCCGACAGGATGTTGAACAGCACCGAGAGCGCCAGGTATTTCTTATAGGGCGGCACAAACCGCCTGAGCACTTGCAGGAATTCTTTCATGGATGGATACTTTTTAAGGGTGGTTGCGCCGAAGCGCATCCTTATTCTTTCACTACCTCCTGGCCCATGAGCGTTGCCGACGAGCTGCCGGTGATCCTCACTCGGACGGTCTCGCCGATGTGGTGCGTGCCCTTGTCGATGACCACGGCCTTGTTTTGCGGCGTGCGGCCCATGAGCTGTCCGCGCCCGCGCTTGGCGAAGCGCTCGAGCAAGACGTCGAACACCTTGCCCTCGTCCTTGCGGTTCTGCTCGGCCGAGACCTCCGTCTGCAGGCGTATCAGCTCATTGAGGCGGCGTATCTTCTCCTCCTCCGGCACGTTGTCGGGCAGGTGCTTGGCGGCGTAGGTGCCCGGCCGCTCGCTGTACTTGAACATGAAGGCGGCGTCGAAGCCCACCTCCCTGACGAGCGACAGCGTCTGCTGGTAGTCGTCCTCGGTCTCGTCGTGGTAGCCCACGAAGATGTCTGTGGTGATGCCGCAGTCGGGTATGATGCGGCGTATGGCCGCAATCTTGTCGAGATACTCCTCGCGGGTGTACTTGCGGTTCATGAGTTTCAGCGTCTTGTTGGATCCACTCTGCGCCGGGAAGTGTATGTGGTGGCAGAGGTTGGGCTCGTCGGCGATGGCGTGGAGGATGTCCTCGGTCATGTCCTCGGGGTTGCTGGTGGTGAAGCGCACACGCATGGTGGGCACCTCGCGCGCCACCCTGCGCAGTAGCTCAGCGAAGCTGCACACGTGCAGCTCCTGTCCGCCCTCCTGCTCGATGATGACGCCGTTCTCGGGCCGCTTGCCGTTGGGCAGCAGGCCGTAGCTGTTCACGTTTTGCCCGAGCAGCGTCACCTCCTTGAAGCCCTTGTCGCGCAGGTCGCGCACCTCGGCGAGGATGCTCTCCACGTCGCGCGACCGCTCACGTCCCCGTGTGTAGGGCACGATGCAGTAGTGGCAGAAGTTGTTGCATCCGCGCATGATGCTGACGAAGCCCGACACGCGGTTGCCGCCGATGCGCTGGGGCAGCACGTCGCGGTAGGTCTCCGTGGTCGATAGGTTCACGTCGATGGCCTTCTCGCCCACCTCGACGGCTGCGACCATCTCGGGCAGGCTCAGGTAGGCGTCGGGGCCGCACACCAGGTTGGCGTGGTGGTTGCTGATGAGGTCGTCCTTCACGCGCTCGGCCATGCATCCGAGCACGCCGAGGATGAGTCTGCGCCCCTTCTTCTGCTCAGCGTGGAGCGTGTCGAGGCGGTGGTAGATCTTGTTCTCGGCGTTCTCGCGCACCGAGCAGGTGTTGAGGAACACGGCGTCGGCGTCGGCCTCCACGTCGGTGGTGTCGTATCCGGCCATCTTCATGATGGACGCCACGACCTCCGAGTCGGCCACGTTCATCTGGCAACCGTATGTCTCGATGTATAATTTCTTACTCATGATGGTCTCTTTTTCTTGGGAAAATGATGATGGGTATGATGGTAGGGTGGGGTGGTGACCGCAAGAAGCCTTGGCGGGCACCACCCGGCAAGTGCTAACAGGTCTTGTCGTAGACGCGGCCCCAAAGCAGATAGAACACGATGCCCGTGACAAGTCCGCCAATGACGTCGACGGCATAGTGGGCGCGTATGTAGACCGTGGCCAGGCAGATGAGCGCGGCGAAGGGCAGCAGGGTGAAGAAGAGCTTGCGGTTGTGTGTGCGCCAGGCCAGCAGCATGCAAACCACGGAGATGCCCACATGCGAGGAGGGGAAGGCCGCCGTGGGCCGCTCGCCCGAGGTGTGGAGGTCGGCCACGAGCTGGTAGAACAGCCCATCGGACCAGCCGGGCGACGTCATCATGTCGGTGTGGGTGAGGAAGTAGTCACCCACGCTGGGGAAGACGCCCCTGGCCACCTGGTCCACGCCGACGGCGTGATAATAGTACATGGGCCCTGTGACGGGCACCAGGTCGAAGATGACATAGAAGGCGAAGAAGGAGGCGAGGACGACAAACGCCGCGCGCTCAAACTGCTCGTAACGGCTGAAGAAATAGAACAGCACGGTGGTGGCGATGATGGGGAAGTAGCTGGCGTAGGCCAGGTTCATCAGCTCGCTGAAGAACGCCTGCGGGAATTGCTGCGAGAAGACCAGGGCTGGCTGGCATCCGAAGATGCCCTGCTCGATCGAGGCAAAGACGGGGTCGAGGTTGGGGAAGAGCTTGTTGAGCTCATAGGTGTCGGCATACCACGTGCCGAGCAGCGCCATCTGCACCAGGACGCGCAAGAACCGCGTGATCCGGCAGGGCACCAGCCGGTAGACCACCCACAGGGCGATGGTGATGGCCCCGAGCCTCACGCGGCCCCAGACCATGGCCTGCGGGTTGCCGAGCTTGGTGGAGGCGAACAGCACGATGAGCAGCGTCAGCGCCATGTAGGCCAACGTCACCCACTCCAGCGCCATGAGCCCGCGGTGGGGCTTGCGCTCCAGTTCGATGTACCGGGACAGTCGCATCACAGCCAATGGTTTTCCTTGTACCACGCCACCGCCTCTGCCACGCCCCGGCGGAGGTCGTAATGGGGATGGTACCCCAGCTCGTCGCACGCCGGCTCGATGTCACACCGCCAGTTGCGCTGCTTGAGGATGTTGAACTTGTCGTTGTTGAGGGCCGTCATCCGGTGGGTCATGCGGCCCGCATACTCACCGGCGAGGGTGACGAGGCGCAGCACCCAGATGGGCGCCTTGACGCGTATCCACCAGGGGCGTCCCAGCTCCTGGTGCAGGTAGTCGCTGAAGGTCGACGACTGGTAGACGTTGCCGTCGGAGAGGAAATACTTGCGGCCCGACATGCCATGATCCAAGGCGAGGAACACGGCCTGCACCACGTCCTTGACGTAGACGAACGTGATGTCCTGGCGCTGGAAGCCCACACTGAAGTCCACGTGCCCCTGAATGCTCTTGGCCATGAGGAAATAGTCTCTCTCGCGGGGGCCATAGACGCCCGTGGGCCGCAGGACGATGTAGTTGAACTCGTTGCCGATGGAGTCGAGAAACTGCTCGGCCTTGAGCTTGCTGCGGCCATAGGCGGTGTTGGGTCGGGGCGTGTCGTGCTCCGTGATCTCCTGGTAGGGTTGCTCCTCGCGTATGTCTCCGAAGACGCTGAGGCTGCTCAGGTAGACGAAGCGCCTCATCTGCATTCTGACCTTCAGGATGGCGCTGACCAGGTTCACCGTCCCCTGGTAGTTCACCCGCGTGAAGTCGGTCGCCGTGAGGCACTTGGTCACGCCGGCGGCATGGACCACATAGTCGAAGTCGTGGCCGTCGAGCGCTTGCGCCAGACGGTCTTCGGACGAGAAATCAAGGTCTATGAAATGGATGCGAGGGTCGCCCAGGTAGCGCCTCGAACTCGACTTGCGCACACCGGCCCATGTCTCGAAGCCGCGGCGCAAGGCCTCCTCCACTATGAAACTGCCAATGAACCCACTGGCACCAGTAATTAATATCTTCATCGTTAATGGGTTACAAAGTTACGACATTTTAAAGTTCTTAGCAAAATAATCCCCATGAAATTAGGAGGTTTCAATTCTTTTTAGTTAATTTGCACATATAAACGCACTCATCTTAAAACCAAGATTATGGGAAAAGGAAAGAAAGGCGGCAAGCATTTCAGCAAGAAGCAACTGGCCAAGCAGCTGGCCGACTTCTTCACCGCGCAACCGGGAAAGACGCTGTCGTTTAAAGAAATATTCAAGTCGATGCGCCTCAACACGCATCCCGCGAAGATGCTGGCCATCGACCTCATGGAGGAGATGGCGTGGGACGACTTCCTCACGAAGGTCTCCGACACCAGCTACCAGCTCAACACCAAGGGACAGGTGCAGGAGGGCACCTTCGTCCGCAAGGCCAACGGCAAGAACTCGTTCATCCCCGACGGGGGCGACAAGCCCATCTTCGTGGCCGAGCGCAACTCGATGTCGGCGCTCAACGGCGACCGCGTGAAGGTGTCGTTCATGGCCCGCCGGCAGAAACACATCAAGGAGGCGCAGGTCATCGAGATCCTCCAGCGCGCCAAGGACCAGTTTGTGGGGCGCCTCCGCGTCGACAAGGACATCGCCTTCTGCGTGCCGCAGGACAGCTCCTTCGCCCACGACATCATCGTCCCGAAGAAGAAGCTCAAGGGGGGCAAGACCGACGACAAGGTCGTGGTGAAGGTCATCCAGTGGCCCGACGAGGAGCACAAGAACCTCATCGGCGAGGTGGTCGACGTGCTCGGCGAGAGCGGCGACAACAACGTGGAGATGAACACCATCCTAGCCAAGTATGGCCTGCCCTACAAGTATCCGAAGAACGTGGAGGACGCGGCCAACGCCATCACGGGCGAGATCACGCCGCAGGACGAGGCCGAGCGCGAGGACTTCCGCGGCACATGGACCTGCACCATCGACCCCGCCGACGCCAAGGACTTCGACGACGCCCTCTCCATCAAGGAGCTCGACAAGGGCCTCTACCAGGTGGGCGTCCACATCGCCGACGTGTCACACTATGTCACCGAGGGGAGCGTCATCGACAAGGAGGCCGTGAAGCGCGCCACATCCATCTACCTCGTCGACCGCACCATCCCGATGCTGCCCGAGCGCCTCTGCAACTTCATCTGCTCGCTCCGCCCCGACGAGGACAAGCTGGCCTTCTCCGTCATCTTCAACCTCGACGACGAGGCCAACGTGAAGAGCTTCCGCATCGTGCACACCATCATACGCTCCAACCGCCGCTACGCCTATGAGGAGGCGCAACAGGTGCTGGAGGACAACGGCGTGAAGGACGGCACCGGACAGCCGGCGCCCGCACCGGGCAAGAAGGGCTACAAGGACGAGTACGGATGGGAGATCTGCACCCTCGACCGCCTGGCCAAGAAGCTGCGCGAGAAGCGCTTCAAGGATGGCGCGGTGAAGTTCGACTCCGAGGAGCTCCACTTCACCGTCGACGAGAAGGGGCACCCCACGGGATGCTACTACAAGCGGTCGAAAGACGCCAACAAGCTCATCGAGGAGTTCATGCTGCTGGCCAACCGCACCGTGGCCGAGAGTGTGGGCCGCGTGCCCAAGGGCAAGAAGGCCAAGGTGCTGCCCTACCGCGTGCACGACAACCCCGACCCGCAAAAGATGGAGACGCTCCGCGAGTTCACCGCCAAGTTTGGATACAAGGTGAAGACCGAGGGCACCAAGGGCGCCATCGCGCGCAACATCAACAAGCTCATGGACGAGTGTGAGGGCAAGCGCGAGCAGAAGCTCATCCAGGCCATCGCCCTCCGCGCCATGATGAAGGCCAAGTACTCCATCCACAACATCGGGCACTTCGGACTGGCGTTCGACTACTACACCCACTTCACCTCGCCCATCCGCCGCTACCCCGACACGATGGTCCACCGCCTGCTGACGCGCTACCAGCAGGGCGGGCGCTCGGCCAACGCCAAGCACTACGAGGAGCTCTGCGAGCACTGCTCCGACATGGAGCAGGTGGCGCTCAACGCCGAGCGTGAGTCCATCAAGTACAAGATGGTGGAATACATGGGCGACAAGATCGGCGAGGTCTACGACGCCCACATCAGCGGAATCACGTCGTATGGCATCTACGCCGAGATCGACGACAACCACTGCGAGGGCATGGTGCCCATGCGCGACCTCAACGACGATTACTACGACTTCGACGAGAAGAACTTCCTCCTTCGCGGCCGACGCCACCACCACAAGTACCAGCTCGGCGACGCCATCCGCATCAAGGTGGCCCGCGCCAACCTCGAGAAGCGGCAGCTCGACTTCACGATCGCCGACTGACCCTTCCCACATGCGTCCCACCCCTCAACAGGGATGGGGCGGGAACAGGTGCCACGCATAAGGGGCGGCACGCAGACACACTCAACGGAGCCTCTGCGTGCCGCCCTTTTGCTTGGATCGACCGACGAAGCCCATGGCCTCCCCTGGGCTCCTGACAAGGATCAAGGGGAGGCGCATTGTAAAAAAGGAGACAAACTATAGATAAAAACGTGCGTTATTTCCAACAAGAAAATCTTTTGGTGAAAATACGCCAAAATAGAGCGATTTTCATAACTTATTGATAATGAGCAATTTGGATAAAACAAGAGGTTTCAATACCTCCAAACGTAAATACTTTTCATAACGATATGTGCCTAATCTCACCATGATATGTGCCTAATCATGATGCGATAAGGCACATATCATGGTGAGATTAGGCACATATCGCAAGACGATTAGGCACATTCTTTGAGGCGGCGGGCTGCAAACGCTTCCGAGACGGGGCAAAAACACTGTTTTCGCTCGCTATTTCAACCGAATTTGCGAACAAACTTTTTGGCAAAATATCACGACAAAAGTTATGGTTGATGAACAAATTTCGCTCATCACTGGCGCCGAATAATGCGCCAATGAGAAAGAAAAGAAATCATTCGCTTTGCGTTCTCTACTTTTTGGAGTAACTTTGCATACATATTTATTTTTTAAATACACAACATTCCAGACGAGAAAACACAATAACAAGATAACGCAATGAACTACGATTTCAGAGAGATTGAGAAAAAGTGGCAACAGACGTGGGTGGATCAGAAGACCTACAAGGTGACTGAGGACCCCAGCCGCAAGAAATTCTATGTGCTCAACATGTTCCCCTACCCATCGGGAGCAGGCCTGCACGTGGGACACCCCTTGGGCTACATCGCCAGCGACATATACGCACGCTACAAGCGCCAGTGCGGCTACAACGTGCTCAACCCCATGGGCTACGACGCCTACGGACTGCCCGCCGAGCAGTATGCCATCAAGACAGGCCAGCATCCCGCCATCACCACCGAGCAGAACATCAACCACTACCGCGAGCAGCTCGACAAGATAGGCTTCTCCTTCGACTGGGACCGTGAGGTGCGCACCTGCGACCCCGCTTACTACCATTGGACGCAGTGGGCCTTCCAGAAGATGTTCAACTCCTACTACGACACTGTCCAGCAGAAGGCCCAGCCCATCAGCGCGCTTGTGGAGCACCTGGAGAAGCACGGCACGGAGGACCTCCATGCGGCCCAGGGCGAGGAGCTCTCGTTCACGGCCAGCGAGTGGCAGCAGATGAGCGAGAGGCAGAAGGAGGAGACACTGATGAACTACCGCATCGCCTACAAGGGCGAGACGATGGTCAACTGGTGCGCCGGACTGGGCACCGTGCTGGCCAACGACGAGGTGGTGGAAGGCGTGTCGGTGCGCGGCGGCTTCCCCGTGGTGCAGAAGAAGATGAGCCAGTGGTGCCTGCGCGTGTCGGCCTACGCCCAGCGCATGCTCGACGGCCTCGACACCGTGCAGTGGAGCGACTCGCTCAAGGAGACGCAGCGCAACTGGATCGGACGCTCCGAGGGAACAGAGATGCAGTTCAAGGTGGCCGGCACTGACGAGACATTCACCATCTTCACCACACGCGCCGACACCATCTTCGGCGTCACGTTCATGGTGCTGGCCCCCGAGAGCGAGCTGGTGGCGACACTCACCACACCCGAGCAGCAGGCCGAGGTCGACAAGTATCTCGACTACGTGAAGAGCCGCACCGAGCTCGACCGCATGTCCGACCACCGCGTCACGGGCGTCTTCAGCGGCTCCTACGCCGTCAACCCCTTCACGGGCGACAACATCCCCGTGTGGATCTCCGAGTATGTGCTGGCCGGATACGGCACGGGCGCCATCATGGCCGTGCCGGCCCACGACTCGCGCGACTATGCCTTCGCCAAGCACTTCGACCTGCCCATCATACCGCTCATCGAGGGTGCCGACGTCTCCGAGGAAAGCTTCGACGCCAAGGAGGGCATCGTCATGAACTCGCCCGCCGACGGCAAGCAGACGCTCGACGGCTTCACGCTCAACGGGTGCACCGTCAAGGAGGCCATCGCCAAGACCAAGGCGTTTGTCACCGAGCACCAGCTCGGCCGCGTGAAGGTCAACTATCGCCTGCGCGACGCCATCTTCAGCCGCCAGAGATACTGGGGAGAACCCTTCCCCGTCTACTACAAGGACGGCATGCCACAGATGATACCCGAGGAGTGCCTGCCCATCGAACTGCCCGAGATCAAGCAGTACAAGCCCACCGAGACAGGCGAGCCCCCATTGGGCCGCGCCGAGAAGTGGGCCTGGGACACAGAGAAGAAGCAGGTGGTGGAAAACAGCCTGATCGACAACAAGACCGTGTTCCCCATCGACCTCTACACCATGCCCGGCTTCGCCGGCTCCTCCGCCTACTACCTGCGCTACATGGATCCGCACAACGACAAGGAACTGGTGTCTGAGAAAGCCGACGAGTATTGGCGCCACGTCGACCTCTACGTCGGCGGCACCGAGCACGCCACGGGCCACCTCATCTACTCGCGCTTCTGGAACAAGGTGCTCCACGACTATGGCGTGAGCTGCGAGGAGGAGCCCTTCCAGAAGCTCATCAACCAGGGAATGATCCAGGGCCGTAGCAACTTCGTCTACCGCGCCAACGAGCTCAGCACCGCCGAGAAGCCCGTCTTCGTGTCGGCCGGCTTGCGCAAGAACTACAACGACGTGACACCCATCCACGCCTGGGTCAACCTGGTGAAGAACGACATCCTCGACATCGAGGCCTTCAAGGCATGGAGCCCCGAGTACAAGGACGCCGAGTTCATCCTCGAGGACGGCAAGTATGTGTGTGGCTGGGCCATCGAGAAGATGTCGAAGTCGATGTACAACGTGGTCAACCCCGATGACATCGTCAACGACTACGGCGCCGACACGCTGCGCCTCTACGAGATGTTCCTCGGCCCGGTGGAGGCCTCCAAGCCCTGGGACACCAACGGCATCGACGGTTGCTTCCGCTTCCTGAAAAAGTTCTGGAGCCTCTTCTGGGAGAACCGCACCGACAAGTGGCTGGTCGACGACGGGCAGCCCGGCAAGGACTCGCTCAAGAGCGTGCACAAGCTCATCAAGAAGGTGACGCAAGACATCGAGGCCTTCAGCTACAACACGTCCATCTCCGCCTTCATGATCTGCGTCAACGAGCTGGGACAGCAGCAGTGCCACAACCGCGAGCTGCTGCGCACGATGGTAGTGCTCATCGCACCCTTCGCACCACACATCGCCGAGGAGCTGTGGCACCAGCTGGGCGAGCAGGGCACCGTCTGCGACGCCCAGTGGCCCGCATGGGACGAGAAGCACCTCGTGGAGAACGAGATCCAGATGACCGTCAGCTTCAACGGTAAGGCCCGCTTCCAAAAGACCTTTGCCGCAGACGCCACCAAGGACGCCATCGAGAAGGAGACCCTCTCCGACGAGCGGAGCCAGAAGTACCTCGAGGGCAAGACCGTCGTGAAGGTCATCGTGGTGCCCCGTAAAATCATCAACATCGTTATCAAGTAAATGACCATCAACCATCAGCTGATCAAGAATGAGGTCGAGGACTACGTGTTCATCACCCTCGGCCTCATGCTCTACGCCTTCGCCTTCACCGTCTTCCTCCTGCCCTATGAGATCGTGACGGGCGGCGTGACGGGCGCGGCGGCCATCGTCTTCTACGCCACACGCATCCCCATCCAGGACACCTACATGGTCATCAACGTGGCGCTGCTCATCGTGGCGCTGAAGATCCTCGGCCTGAAGTTCTTGATGAAGACCATCTACGCCATCTTCATGCTGTCGTTCCTGCTCTGGCTGGCCGGACGGCTGGCCCCAGTGAACGCCGACGGCAGCTACGTGAAGATCCTCGGCGAGGGCCAGGACTTCATGTCGCTCCTCATCGCCTGTACGATGACGGGCACCTCGCTGGCCATCGTCTTCATGAACAACGGCTCGACGGGCGGCACCGACATCATCGCCGCGTCGGTCAACAAGTTCTACAACCTGTCGCTCGGGCAGGTGCTCATCGGCGTCGACTTCATCATCATCGGCTCCTGCCTGTTCATACCGCAGTTTGGAACACCCATCGACCGTGTGCACAAGGTGGTGTTCGGCCTGTGCACCATGGCCGTGGAGAACTTCACGCTCGACTATGTGATGAACGCCCGGCGAGAGTCGGTGCAGTTCATGATCTTCTCCAAGAAATACCAGGAGATCGCCAACGCCATCGGCACGCAGATGGACCACGGCGTGACCATCCTCGACGGCCACGGCTGGTACACCGGACAAGACATGAAGGTGCTGTGCATCCTCGCCAAGAAGCGCGAGAGCACACCCATCTTCCGTCTCATCAAGATGATCGACCCCAACGCCTTCGTGTCGCAGTCGGCCGTCATCGGCGTCTACGGCGAGGGATTCGACAACATCAAGGTGAGGCTGCCCAAGGACAAGAGCAAGGGCAAGCTGACCGACAACAACAACGACAACAAATGAAAATAGTATTCGCCACCAACAACCAGCACAAGCTCCAGGAGATACGGGAGATACTGGGCGACCCGTTTGAGATCCTCTCACTGGCCGACATCGGTTGCCACGAGGACATCCCCGAGACAGGCAACACCCTGGAGGCCAACGCCCACCAGAAGGCCGAGTATGTGTTTGACCACTATCACATCGACTGCTTTGCCGACGACACGGGGCTGGAGGTCGACGCCCTGGGCGGCGCGCCCGGCGTCCACTCCGCACGCTACGCCGAGGGCACCGACCACAACAGTGAGGCCAACATGGCCAAGCTGCTGCGCGAACTGGGCGACAACCCCAACCGCAAGGCACGCTTCCGCACCGTCATCTCGCTCATACAGATGGAAGGCGGCAACCCCGTCTGCAGCCGCGAGTACCAGTTTGAGGGCAGCGTGGAGGGCCGCATCGACCGTGAGAAGCACGGCGACGGCGGCTTCGGCTACGACCCGCTATTCATCCCCGAGGGCTACGACAAGAGCTTCGCGGAGCTCGGCGAGGAGGTGAAAAACCAGATCAGCCACCGCGCACGCGCCGTGAGGAAGCTCGCCGAATGGCTCAAGGCCGAGGAGTGAGGGCAACACACGGGTGGGGCGACAGACCTTGCCCGAACACACTTTTTTTTACCACCACAAAGAGCGGCTCAAACAATAGAACCGCTCTTTTTTCGTTTACATATTGGGTGGTAATTTATAGAACCACCCATTACAAATATGTATCCCGTCGATTACCTTTATAACATGCCGACTATGCTTCACCTTTTCTCCCACAAGCGCCACCCCGAACACCCCATATCCCTGACCGACCGCACCCCCTCCACCAGACGGGGGCTGCTCGCCCGGACGGCGCTGGCACTCCTGTTGCTGCTCATGCCACTGCGCTCCCACGCCCAGTGGAAAGCCTACCTGGCCTACAGCGACCCCACGGAGATCGAGCGCGCGTCGGGAGGCGTCATCTATGTGCTGGCCTCCGGAGACCTCTACAGCTACGACACGGGCGACCATAGCCTGCAAACCTACGACAAGAGCAACGCGCTCTCCGACTGCGGCATCGAGCACATAGCCTGGTGCCAGCAAGCGCACCGCCTGGTCGTCTGCTACACCGACTACAACATCGACCTGCTGGAGGCCAACGGCAACGTGGTCAACATCGCCGACTACATGAACAAGACCATGACCTACGACAAGACCGTCTACGACATCTGCATCGATGGACCCAACGCCTACCTGTCGACGGGCTTCGGCATCGTGAAGGTCAACGTGGCTAACGGCGAGATTGCCGACACCTACCAACTGGGCTTCAAGGTCAACTACAGCTACGTGAAAGACGGTTTCCTCTATGCCGCCAGCCAAGCCCAAGGCATGTATCGCGCACCGCTCACGGCCAATCTCCTCGACCCCAACCAGTGGACACGCACAGGCAGCTATGTGTGGCGCAAGAAGACGCTCGACGAGGACCTGCTCGCCACGGTGAAGACACTATCGCCCGGAGGCCCCAAGACCAACAACATTGGCTTCCTGAAACTCCACGGCGGAAAGCTCTACACCTGCAACGGGCGCTTCAGCACACAAGACGGCAGCATACAGGTGCTCAGCCAGGACAACTGGACCATCTACCAGGATGACATCAGCCAGACCACCGGAAGGAAATATGTGGACATCGCCGCACTCGACGTCGACCCGAAGAATAGCAACCATGTGATGGCCGCCGCACGCAACGGCCTCTATGAGTTCAACGACGGTAAGTTCGTGGCCTACTACGACTGCCAGAACTCGCCCATCGAGTCGTTCAACAACAAGGACATGGAATACCAGCTCGTGACGGGCGTCAAGTATGACACCGACGGCAACCTGTGGCTTCTCAACAGCCAGGCACCCACACAGTCGATCATCGAGCGCACCGCCTCGGGCGAGTGGGTGACACGCGGAAGGAAAGAACTCATGGGGCTCGACGCCGACGGCTTCACCAACAAGAGCCTCGGCGACCTCAAGGGCATGATGATCGACAGCCGCGGACTGATGTGGTTTGTCAACAACAACTACGTGAAGCCTTCCTTCTACGCCTACGACTTCACCAACAACGGCATGAACAGCTACACCTCGTTTGTCAACCAGGACTACACGGAGACCACCGTCAACGCCGTGCGCTGCGTGGCGGAGGACCAGGACGGCAACATCTGGATCGGCACCAACCAAGGGCCCTTCATGCTGGAGACCACCCAAATGTCGCAGGCCACACCCATCCTCACACAGGTGAAGGTGCCACGCAACGACGGCACCAACTATGCCGACTACCTGCTGGCCGGCGTCGACATCACCGCGTGTGTCATCGACGGGGCCAACCGCAAGTGGTTTGGCACCAACGGGTCAGGCGTCTATCTCATCGCCAGCAACAACATCACGCAACTGCAACACTTCACCAAGAGCAACAGCCCGCTCCTCTCAGACAACATCCTGGCGCTGGCCATGGACAACAATACGGGTGAACTGTTCATCGGCACCGACAACGGCCTCTGCTCCTACACGGCACCCGTCCCCAGCGGTGACGGCATGACCAAGGACAACGTGTATGCCTATCCCAACCCCGTCAGGCCCGACTACCAGGGCGCCATCACCATCACCGGCCTCGACGAGGACGCCGACGTGAAGATCCTCACCGCCAACGGGGCGCTCGTCAGCGAGGGCAGGGCCTCGGGCGGACAATACAAATGGTACGGACTGGACCGCGACGGGCGCCGCGTGGCCAGCGGTGTATACATGGTGGCCGTGGCCACCGCCGAGGGCGAGAAGGGCGTGGTCTGCAAGGTGGCCATCATCAACTAAGCGCAACGACACCATGCAGACCACCCGACAAGAGAAGGCCGCCTTCGCCCTGCTGCTGCTCACCGCGCCCCTCGTGGCCTATGCGCTGACGCTGCTCAGGCCCACGTTCGACGACTGGACCTACACCACCTATCCCAACACCGACCCAGACTTCTGGAAGTATCTCCTGCCCTATGGCGACTACTGGCGCCCCTTCGACGGCGCCTTCGGCTATGTGGTGGCGCTGGGCGACAACCTGTTCCCGACGCTCAACCACCTCTGCATCTGCCTCGGCCACATCCTCGCCACGCTGCTGGTGTGGCTCGTCGCCCGGCAGTTGAGGTTCAGCCCGGCAGCGCGCCTCACGGCCGCGACGCTCCACTATGTGTCACCCGCCATCCTCGGCACGCTGATGACCCTCGACTCGCTCAACCAGGTGTATGCCTCCTGCTGGGGCCTGGCGGCCCTGGCGGCCTACCTGCGGGGCGGCCGCCACCAGACGCTGGTGTGGGTCGCCCTGTGCGCCATGGCCACCTGGTGCAAGGAGAACGGGGCCATGTGGCTGGGCATCTGCCCCCTGGTGGCCTGGTGTTTCGGACGCGAGACGGGGCGCGAAGCCAGGCGACACCTGCTCCAGGCAGCCGTGTTCCTCACCGCCTACTGGGCCATAAGGCTGGCTCTGCCCAACTATTATCACAAGGAGACCAACGAGTATCTCACCGTTTCGGCCATCGAAAAGGCGAAAAACGTGGCCAAGTATCTGCTCTTCTCCTACACGTCGATGGATTTTGTCAGCCTGCTCCATCGGCCCAGCCGCAACCTGCCCTTTCTCCTGCTGACACTCATCCTGTCAGCGCCCTACTTCGCATTGAACCTCATCCAAGCCTTCCGCCGGCGCCATGACAGGTGCCTGTGGGGCCTGCTCATCGCCTCTTGGGTGGCCGCGCTGCCCCACCTGGCAACCCTCTTCAGCACCATGCACGCCTATGCCGGACTGGCGCCGCTGGCCCTGCTGGCCGGACGGCTCATGCCTGGCCGGGGCAGGGCGCGCCACCTGGCTGCGGGAGCCTTGTGCCTCTATGTGGGGTCGGCCATCGCCGTGGACGCCCGCCACTACGCCAAGGCCTACCAGTCGGGCATGGACGGCTACCGGATGGCGCTTGAGACCATCCGACAGACCCACAAGCCCACACACCGCGTGTGCTGCCTCTGCGTCGACCATGGCGAGGAGAAATACTCATGTTTCTGCGTCATCCCATACGACTCCTACGGCTGGGGCAACGCCGTGATATGGCAAACTGGGGGACAATGGCCCCAGGCCATCGACGCCGAGACCATCGACGTTGGCGACAACCCGCAACAAACGGCCCTCAGAAGACTGCGTGAGGGCTACGACCATGTGTGGATTGCCGACGGGAAAAACATCCAAGTGATCGAACGATGAAACCACTGCGCGACATACTGTTCCTACAGACCTTTGGCATCATCCTCGTGGTGCTGGGCCATTCCTTCTACCTGCTTCCCACCGACATGCCTGTCATCCGGTGGATCTACGGGTTCCACATGCCACTGTTCTTCTTCATCTCGGGCTACCTGCTGAAGTATGTCCACGGTGACCTTGCCCACCTGCGGCTCACGGGGCGCAAGGGCTACCTGACGCGCAAGGCACGCCGGTTGCTCGTGCCCTACGTTGTCATCAGCAGCCTGTTCTTCGTGCCCAAGGCTCTCCTGTCGCGCTACAGCGTCAGGCCCATACACCTCAACCTGCACGACTACCTCGACCAGTTGCTCGTGCCTTACCACAACGTGTTCGGCGCCTATTGGTTCATGCCCACGCTGTTTCTCATCTTCACCGTCTTCGTCATTGCCCGAAAGGCATGGGGAGGGCGCACGGTGCCTGCAGGGAACGCCCTCGTGCTCTCCCTCCTGGCGCTGGCCAACTGCCTGGTGCCCTTCACCAAGGACAGCCCGCTCAACGTGGCCGGCGTGGCCTTCTACATGGTCTATTTCGCCACGGGATATCTCTACCGGGCCTCGCGCCTCGAACAGGGCATCAAAAAAGCCAATGCCATGATGCTGGTCATCATGACACTGGCTCTGTCGGTGGTGGCGCTCCATGCCCCGCAAGGGTCGCTGACCGACCTGCTCACGGCGCTCAACGGCATCCTCATGAGCATCGGCCTGGCGCAGGTGTACGAGCGGCATGGCTGCCACTGGCTCGACCACCTCTACGGGCACACTTACCACATCTACCTCTATTGTGGTTTCTTCCAAATCCTGACCCTCCAGGTGCTGCTCCACTTTGTGAGCCTGCCCCCGTCGGTGTATGTGCCGCTGGCCTTCCTCGCAGGCCTCTATGGGCCTTGGGCGATGCGGAAAGCCTGGCGGCGATGGCGCGGTTAGCTCAACTGGAGCATCCGCTCGATGGGCTTCACGGCCTCGGTGGCCACCTCCTGCGGTATCTCGATGGAGGGCCAACCGTACTTCAACGTGTTGTAGATCTTCTGCAACGTGTTTTTCTTCATGTATTCACACTCGTTGCATGAGCAACCCAACGAGCCCTCCGACACCTCGGGCGGCACGGGGATGAACTCCTGGCCGGGACAGGTGCGCTGCAGCTCATGCAGGATGCCCGCCTCGGTGGCCACGATGAACTGGCGCGTCTCGGGGTGATCCTGCGCATACTTGAGCATCGTGGCGGTGGAACCCTTCACGTCGGCCACAGCCAACACGGGGGCCTTGCACTCCAGGTGGGCCATGACGACCGCCTCCGGATGCTCACGCTTCAGCTTCACAATCTCCTCGACAGAGAACTTCTCGTGGACGTGGCAACCGCCATTCCAAAGCAGCATGTCACGACCCGTGACCGAGTTGATGTAGTTGCCCAGGTTGTAGTCGGGGCCAAAGATGATCTTGGCGTCGGCGGGGAAGGTGTCGATGACCTTCTTGGCGTTGCCCGAGGTCACCACACAGTCGGTGAGCGCCTTCACGGCTGCCGTGGTGTTCACATAGCTCACCACCTGGTAGCCGGGATGCTCTGCCTTGAACTTCCTCAGGTCCTCGGCCTTGCAGCTGTCGGCCAGCGAACAGCCCGCCGTGAGGTCGGGGCAGAGCACCGTCTTGTCGGGCGAGAGCAACTTGCACGTCTCAGCCATGAAATGCACGCCACACATCACCATGACCTTGGCCTCGGTGTCAGCGGCCTTGCGCGCCAGCGCCAGCGAGTCGCCCACAAAGTCGGCGATGTCCTGTATGTCGCCCGTCGTGTAATAGTGGGCCAGGATGATGGCGTCTTTCTCCTGGCACAGTTTGCGTATCTCACTCTTCAAGTCGAGCGACTTGTCAACGGGTTCGTCAACGAATCCTTTTTCCTTCCAATTTGGCTTGATCATATCTCTTGTCTGTTTCTTGCTCCAGTCGTTTTCAACAACATATTATTATTATCCTTTCTTTCTAAATTTTAAAAAGAAAAAGAAATAGTATGATGATAGACTGTGGAAAAAGTGGATAACCACAACCCCCTACCAAGGGCTTTTTGTCTATCCACACCCGTAGTGTGCTTATCCACAATGACCTATCATATCTTCCTGTTGATTTTCAATTCCTTAGCCGTTTATCCACAATTGTTGTTTGTGATGCAAAGTTAATAAGTTTATATCTTTTCCCCATGAAAAACTGTGGAAAAATGGTTGGCTTCCTTTGCAAAACCCTGTGGATATCCACCTTTTGGGGGTTATGGACCAGGGTATGTGGATAACATGGAGGTTATCCACGATGTTTTCCATACACTTATCAGCCAGTTATCAACAGGGTTTTCAACAGGATATGTAGCCCATCAGCACTCCCCAAAAAGATAAAAACGAAAAGCGCCACGCTCGCAATGGCGCGGGCGTGGCGTGATGAGGATGGGATATGTGGCGAGGCTGGGCCTTACAGGTTGGCCTCCACCTTATCTATTATAAGTTGTGGGTCGAGGGTGGTCGTGCAGGCATGGTCGCCCCGCAGGCATTTCTTGTTGCCGAAGATGGAGCAGGGGCGGCAGGGCATGTCGAGCTGCACGGCGTTGTCCGTCGACTGGCGCCAGCCCATGAAGCCGGCGTAGGGATGGGTGGCTCCCCACACGCTGACCACTGGGGCGCCTGCGAGCGAGGCCAGGTGCATGTTGGCGCTGTCCATGCTCACCATGACATCGAGGTGGCTCATGAGGATGAGTTCCTCAGAGAGGCCCTGGAGCACCGTGGGGACGCTCACGCAGTTGGGGTGGCGCTCGGCGAGCCCACCGATGAGCTCCCGCTCCTGGGGTCCTCCGCCAAAGAGGAAGATGCGGCATGAGGGGTGCTTGTGCGTCAAGCCGTCGACGACCTGCTCCATGTGATCGAGGGGGTAGGCCTTGCCTGGGTGGGCCGCAAAGGGCGCGATGCCGATCCACTGTTGGAAAGGCTTTTTCTCGCCGATGGCCTCGGGCAGTAGGCGCAGGCTCGTGCCACCGGGCATGAGCGGATAGGTCTGGCTCAGGTCGAGCGGATAGCCCAGCTCCTCAAACACCTTCGCATAGCAATCGAAGGCAGTGGGCAACGGTGCGAGCACCTTGTTGCGGGCCGACGTGAGCGCGCGGCGCTCCTGGCGGTGCTTGTCGAGGTGGGCCACCTTGTAGCGGTCGAGGTTGAAGCGCATGCGCAGGTAGTCGGAGCGGAGCACATTGTGGAGGTCGGCAATGGCGGTGAAGTTCTTGGCCGTGAGGCGGCGGTAGAGTGCGTTGAGCCCCTTGAGGCCATGATACTCGCCCTTGGTGTCGGCACCCATGAACCCCACGTTGGGCGCAAGGTTCTCAAAGAGCGGGCGCGCGAAAGGCCGCGAGAGCACCGTGATGCGTACATGGGGATACTGGTTGGCCAGTGCGCACACCACGGGCACGGTCATGGCCACGTCGCCCATGGCCGAGAACCGGATGATGAGGATGTGGTCCGTCTTCATTATTTCTTGTTCCCGTAGAGCACGGGGTTGGTGCTGGGGTCGTTGTACATTTTCATCTGTCGGTACACCTTCATGTATTTGCGGCCAGCCTCAATGTCCTCCAGTAACTGGTCGATGGCCGTACCGAGGTCTTCTTGTTGCTCCAGCAGCACGTCGAGCTTGCCCTGGCACTTCTGGCGGTGCTCGGCGGAGGCGTCCTGGCGCTCGGCCTGCTCCCTCATGTGGTAAATCTTCAGGGCAAGGATGCTCAGGCGGTCGATGGCCCAGGCTGGGCTTTCCGTGTTGAGGCGCGCGTCGGCCAGTGGCGTGACGTCGCAGTACTTCTGGCGGAAGTAAGAGTCTATTTGCTCCACGAGGTCTGTGCGGTCCTGGTTGCTGCGGTCAATGCGCCGCTTCAGGGCGAGGGCCTCGAGGGGATCGATGTGTGGGGCGCGGATGATGTCCTCCAGGTGCCATTGCACGGTGTCGATCCAACATTTCAGGTACAAGCGGTTGTCAATGTCGTCACGGTCATAGGGATTGTTGATGGGCGTGTCAACGTTGTCGGTGACATGGTAGTCCTCAATGGCCTTGTTAAAGATTTCGTTGCAATGTGCTGTAAATGACATACTGTTTAGAGATTTAGATTTCGTGCAAAGATACCCATTAATTCTGATATGTGCAACAAAAACGGTGTAAATTAGCCAATTACATTTGCACAAAGCATAGGGGTTTGTGCAAATGTGAAGCATTTTTATTAAGAAATATTTGTGTATTTGCCAAAAAATCAGTTACTTTGCAGCCTGTTTGATAAGAAACTAAGTAATAATCAATTTAAATCTTTACAATTATGTCAGAAATTGAAGCAAAAGTTAAGGCAATTATCGTTGATAAACTGGGTGTAGACGAGGCTGAGGTTAAGTCTGAGGCAAGCTTCACGAACGACCTGGGTGCCGACTCACTGGATACCGTCGAGCTCATCATGGAGTTCGAGAAGGAGTTCGGTATCTCTATTCCTGACGACAAGGCTGAGACCATTCAGACCGTGCAGGACGCCATCAACTACATCGAGGAGAACAAGTAAGTTGATTGCCATCCCCGTTTAGCGTTTAGTGTCCGCGCGGCCTTTGCCACCACACTAAACGCTAAACTTTAACCATCATTTTCTATTCATGGAATTAAAGAGAGTAGTAGTAACAGGACTCGGAGCCGTCACGCCCGTGGGCAACACGCCGGAGGATACATGGAAGAACCTCGTGGCCGGAAAGAGCGGTGCTGCGCCTATTACACAATTTGATACGACAAACTTCAAGACGAAGTTTGCCTGTGAGGTGAAGGACCTCAACGTCACCGACTACCTGGACCGCAAGGAAGTGCGCAAGATGGACCGCTACACGCAGTTGGCCATGATCAGCGCCATCCAGGGCGTCAAGGACTCGGGCCTCGACCTCGAGAAGGAGGACAAGACCCGCATCGGCGTCATCTACGGTGTCGGCATCGGCGGCATCCACACGTTCCAGGAAGAGGTGGCCTATTATGGCCAGCACATGGAGGCTGGTCCCAAATTCAATCCCTTCTTCATTCCTAAGATGATCTCCGACATCGCTGCCGGGCAGATCAGCATCCACTTCGGTTTCCATGGCCCCAACTATGCGACGACCAGCGCTTGCGCCTCGTCGACGCACGCTGTGGCCGACGCCTTCAACCTGCTCCGCCTAGGCAAGGCCGACGTCATCGTCTCCGGTGGCGCTGAGAGCGCCATCTGCGCCACTGGCGTGGGCGGTTTCAACGCCATGAAGGCCCTGTCCACCCGCAACGACGACCCCGAGCACGCCAGCCGTCCGTTCAGCGCCAGCCGCGACGGATTCATCATGGCAGAGGGTGCCGGTTGCCTGGTGCTCGAGACACTGGAGCACGCCAAGGCACGCGGCGCCAAGATCTATGCTGAGATCGCGGGCGAGGGCATGAGCGCCGACGCATACCACATCACCGCCTCTCATCCTGAGGGGCTGGGTGCCAAGCTCGTGATGACCGCTGCCCTGGAGGATGCCGGCATGACTGTCAACGACATCGACTACATCAACGTGCACGGAACGTCCACACACGTGGGCGACATCTCTGAGGCCAAGGCCATCAAGGACGTGTTCGGCGAGCAGGCTTACAAGCTCAACATCAGCTCCACCAAGAGCATGACGGGCCACCTGCTGGGTGCCGCTGGCGCCGTGGAGGCCATGGCTTGTGTGTTGGCTGTGCAGAACGACATCGTGCCGCCCACCATCAACCACGAGGAAGGCGACGACGATCCCGAGATCGACTACAACATGAATTTCACATTCAACAATGCTCAGAAGCGAGAGGTGCGCGCTGCGCTGTCCAACACATTCGGTTTTGGCGGACACAACGCTTGCATCATCGTCAAGAAATATGCTGAATAATGAACATGTTTGTATTCAGAGACTTGATAGAAACAATAAGGCTCCCCTTCCGAAAGGATAAGGAGCTTTATTTGTCTTTGCGCGACATCATTGGTTTCTTGCCGCGCGACATCAGCTATTACAAGATGGCGCTCATGCACAAGAGTGTCATGCACCGCAACAAGAAGGGCAAGCCGGTCAACAATGAGCGACTGGAGTTTCTGGGCGACGCCATCCTCGACGCTGCTGTTGGCGACATCGTCTACCATCATTTCCCGGGCAAGCGTGAGGGATTTCTCACCAACACACGCTCCAAGCTGGTCTCGCGGGAGACGCTCGGGCGACTGGCCACGGAGATGGGCATCAGCAAGCTCATCCTGTCGAGTGGACATTCCGTGTCGCACAACAGCTACATGGGAGGCAACGCCTTTGAGGCCCTCGTGGGGGCCATCTATCTCGACCGCGGCTATGACGCCTGCATGCGCTTCCTCAACAAGCGCATCCTCTCGCAGATGATCAACATCGACAAGGTGGCCTACAAGGAGGTCAACTTCAAGAGCAAGCTCATCGAGTGGACGCAGCGCAACAAGGTGAAGATGGAGTTTCGTGAGGTCAAGAGCGGACGCGACCAGAACGGCAGTCCCACGTTCACCTACCAGGTCTACCTCGAAGGCATTGCCGGGTGCGTCGGCGAGGGCTTCTCCAAGAAGGAGAGCCAGCAGAAAGCGTCCAAGGACACGCTCAACAAGTTGAAGCGTGAGCCGCAGTTCATCGACCAGGTGTTTGCGGCCAAGGGCAAGCGCACCAAGATGGAGGAAGAGCCAGTGGAGGCACTGCCCGACACCCATGAGAGCGATGCGTTCATCGTGTCGAAGGGGGACAGGCGATTCACGGGCGAGAAGCATGAGACGGCGTTCCGCGAGCGTGTCTTCACCGAGCGTGAGAGCGCTGCCAGCGAGCGCCTGGAGACCATCATCGAGCAGAAGACCGATGCCGACACAGACCACGGCGAGTTTGACTTGAGCGACATCAGTGCCAAGGCGCAAAGCCGCGAGGAAATCATCGCCGCAGCCGAAAAGGAGGCATTTGGAGCGGCCCAAGAGGCGTGACGGATGTGAATTTACTTTGATAAGATAAGTTCGTTTTTTTTCAAAAAACATTTTCCTGTGGATTATTAAAATTAGTCCGATAATGTAAAAAGAAAAGACACCCTAAGATGTTTATTTGCAATCTTAGGGTGTCTTTATCATTTTCAGAAGCTTTCTTCGGAAATGAAAATATTATTCCCCATTAAGGTACAATTCAATAGATATTCTTCTTAAAGAATAGAAATATGACTTTATTTTGTGTTTTATGAGCGAGTTTTGATGCTGAAAATTTTTCG
>CAVBFJ010000039.1:0-30080 GCA_963594895.1 bacterium
GCCAACTACATCAAGGCCGTCAAGAAAGGCCTGTTCAAGATCATGGCCAAGATGGGCATATCCACCATCCGCAGCTACCGCGGCGCCAAGATCTTCGAGGCCATCGGCTTGTCGGAGTCTCTCCTGAAGACCTATTTCGGCACAGACAGCAGCACCATAGGCGGTGTCGGCCTGAAGACCATCGCCCACGACGCCATCGCCCTCCACGACGAGGCGTTCCGCCTGGAGAAGGCCAGCCACTCAGCCTCCTACGTGGAGAAGCCCCTGCCCACACTCGGACAGTTCCACTGGCGCCGCGACGGCATACGCCACGCCTGGAACCCCGACACCATCGCCACACTGCAGCTGGCCACCCGACGTGGCGACTACCAGCTGTTCAAGAAATACACAAAGATGGCCGACGACAAGGACGAGCCCATCTTCATCCGCGACTTCTTCGACTTCAAGCGGGCCGGAGCGCCCATCGACCTGTCCGAGGTCGAGCCCGTGGAGAGCATCGTCAAGCATTTCGTGACAGGCGCCATGTCGTTTGGCGCACTGAGCAAAGAGGCGCACGAGGCACTCGCACTGGCCATGAACAAGCTCGGCGCACGCTCCAACACCGGAGAGGGCGGCGAGGATGAGGCACGCTTCCACTCCACCGTCGACGGCATCTCGCTCTCAAGCAAGACCAAGCAGGTGGCCTCAGGCCGTTTCGGCGTGACCACAGAGTACCTCGTCAACGCCGAGGAGATACAGATCAAGGTGGCCCAGGGCGCCAAGCCCGGCGAGGGCGGACAGCTGCCCGGCTTCAAGGTCAACGAGATCATTGCCAAGACGCGCCACTCCATACCGGGCATCTCGCTCATCTCACCACCGCCCCACCACGACATCTACTCCATCGAGGACTTGAAACAACTGATCTTCGACCTGAAGAATGTCAACCCTCACGCTGCCATCTCCGTGAAACTGGTGGCCGAGAGTGGTGTCGGAACGATCGCCGCCGGCGTCGTGAAGGCCAAGGCCGACCTCATCGTCATCTCCGGAGCGGAGGGCGGAACAGGCGCCAGCCCAGCGTCAAGCATGCGCTTCGCGGGCATCTCGCCTGAGATTGGCCTCGCCGAGACACAACAGACACTGGTCAAAAACGGACTGCGCTCACTCGTGCGCCTGCAGGTCGACGGACAGCTCAAGACGGGCCGCGACGTCATCATGACGGCGCTGCTCGGAGCCGAGGAGTTTGGCTTTGGCACCGCAGCCCTCATCACGCTGGGTTGCGTCATGATGCGCAAGTGCTCACAGAACACATGCCCCATGGGCGTAGCCACACAGGACCCGAAGCTCCGCGCACACTTCATGTGCAACTACCATCACGTGGTCAACTTCTTCACCTTTCTCGCTGAGGAGGTGCGCGAGTACCTGGCACAGATGGGATACCGCCATCTCAATGACATCATCGGCCACACAGAGCTCATCGTGCGCAAGTCGCTGGCGGCCAAGCCCGCATCGACATTGGCCAAGGACAAGGATGAGGCGGCGGCCGTCACACGCAAGTGGAACTCGCTCGATTTCTCCAAGCTGCTCCACCAGGAGCACGGCGACGTGTCATTCTACTGCACCAAGAGCCAAGAGCACGACCTCGAAGGGGTACTCGACGAGCAGATGGTCAAGGCGGCAGCCAATACCATCGAGACAGGCGGCGAGATAGACCTCGACTACAGCATACGCAACACCAACCGCGCCGTGGGCACCATGCTCTCGGGCTACATCGAGCAGCAACGCGCCGAGAAGATCGAGAAGGAGATGCGCGCCACAGGCGACGACGTCGACACGGTGACCAAGCGACTGGCACAAGGCCGCGCCGCACAGATCAACGTGAAGTTCAAGGGATCGGCCGGACAGAGCTTCGGAGCATTCCTCGTCAGCGGGGTCGACTTCAAGCTCGAGGGCGACACCAACGACTATTTCGCCAAGGGCCTCTCAGGCGGACGCGTGTCCATCCTGCCCCCCATCCGTTCCAACTTCGCGGCCGAGGACAACATCATCGCCGGCAACACCGGCCTCTACGGAGCCACAAGCGGTGAGCTCTATGTCAACGGCAAGGTGGGCGAGCGCTTTGGCGTCAGAAACTCAGGCGCCATAGCCGTCATCGAAGGCGCCGGCGACCACTGCTGCGAGTACATGACCGGCGGACGCGTCGTGGTGCTCGGAGAGACGGGACGCAACTTCGCGGCCGGCATGAGCGGCGGTGTGGCATACGTGTGGGACAAGAACCACAACTTCGACTACTTCTGCAACATGGACATGGTGGAGATCAACCTCGTGGAGGAGAGCAGCTACCGCAAGGAGCTGCATGAGCTCATCCGCCAGCACTACCTCTACACAGGCTCCAAGCTGGCACGCACCATGCTAGACGACTGGAACCGCTACGTCGAGGACTTCATCCAGGTGGTGCCGATCGAGTACAAGCGCGTGCTCCAGGAGGAGCAAGTGCGCAAGCTGCAACAGAAGATCGCCGACATGCAGAGAGATTATTAACCAACGTGTAACAGCAACAAGCATCAACATATATCATGGGAAATCCAAGAGCTTTTCTGACTATAGACCGCAAAGAGGCCGGCTATCGGCCCATACACGATAGAATACACGACTACGGAGAGGTGGAGCAGACCCTCAACTCGCACGACCGCCAGCTGCAGGCAAGCCGCTGCATGGACTGCGGCGTGCCCTTCTGCCACAGCGCCTGCCCATTGGGCAACAAGGCCCCCGAGTGGAACGACGCTCTCTACAAGGGCGACTGGAAGCTGGCCTACGAGCTGCTCAACGCCACCAACGACTTCCCCGAGTTCACGGGACGCATCTGCCCGGCACTCTGTGAGAAGGCCTGCGTGCTCAACCTCATCGAGCACCAGCCCACAACCAACCGGGAAGACGAGGCGGCCATCACCGAGCATGCCTGGGAGGAAGACTACATACGACCCGTCACACCCGACCGCAACGGCAAGAAGGTGGCGGTGGTAGGCGCCGGCCCAGCCGGCCTCGTCGCCGCCAACAGGCTCAACCACATGGGCTACAAGGTGACCGTCTACGACGCACGCGAGAACGCCGGAGGACTGCTGCGCTATGGCATCCCCAACTTCAAGCTCAACAAGGAGGTCATCGACAGGCGCATGGCCCTGCTGCGGCAGGAGGGCATCGAGTTTTCCTTTGGCGTCCACGTCGTCGCAGACAAGAAGCAAGTGGGGGACATACAGAACGACCCCACGCTGGCGAAGGACAAGGTGATGACATTCGCCGAACTGTCCGACACGTTCGACGCCGTGGTCGTCTGCACAGGAACGCCACAGGCCCGAGACCTCAAGATACCCGGCCGCGACCTCAAGGGCGTCTATTTCGCCCTCGAGATGCTGGCGCAGCAAAACCGCGTGCTCGCAGGAGAGGAGTTCAAGAAAGACGAACTGGTCAACGCCAAGGACAAGGACGTCCTGGTGATCGGCGGTGGTGACACAGGCTCCGACTGCATCGGCACGGCCCATCGACAGGGAGCGCGCAGCGTCACGCAGATCGAGATCATGCCCAAGCCTCCCGTGGGTCCCGACGACCCGAAGAACCCCTGGCCCAACTGGCCGCGAACCCTGAAGACCACCTCGTCGCACGAGGAGGGCTGCGAGCGTCGCTGGAACATCAACTCACTGGAATTTCTCGGCAAGGACGGCAAGCTGACGGGCGTGCGTGTGCAGCCCATCGACTGGAAGCCCAACCCCGAGGGCGGCCGTCCCATCATGGTGGAGGCCGGCAAGCCTGAGGTCATCAAGGCGCAAATCGTGCTGTTGGCCATGGGCTTCCTCAAGCCGGAGCAGCCACAGTTTGCCAGCAACGTCTTTCTCGCGGGCGACGCAGCCAGCGGCGCAAGCCTCGTGGTGCGGGCGATGGCCAGCGGACGCGACGCTGCCAAGAAGGTGGACGAATACCTCAACAGCTAACCATGCGACACTCAATAGACAACTATAGACGGTAACGGTTTTCCTATCATTACTCGTTTCGGGCATTCCCTCGAGGTCAGTTGTGACCCAGGGAATGCCCATTTTTTGATTGCTTGGGACATAAGTCTCAATGACGGAAAAGAACCCCACGGAGGCAATAATCAACCGCCCCACCTCGTTTAGATAGCATGCAGTGGACTGACAGAATACGACAGATAAAGATTGTGCTGGTCATCGCGGCCATCCTCATAGCCGCCGGCTCGCTCGTCGTGTCACATCTCCTGACGCGTGACCTCGAGCAGCAGGAACGGTCACGAATGGAGGTGTGGGCGGAAGCCATGCGGACATTCAACAAGGCCGACGAGAACACGGACCTGGGACTGGTGCTGACGGTGCTCAACGAGAACAACACCATACCCGTCATCGTGCTCGACGCACACGGCAACGTGTCCGACTTCCGCAACCTCGACATCAAGGCCGACACCTACGACGACAGCCTAAAGCTCGCAAGGCAGGAAGGCCACAGGCTACAGGCCGCACACCGCAACATACGCATCAACCTCGACAAGCAGACGCACGACTACATCGACGTGTGCTACGACGACTCGCTCGTGCTCAAGCGGCTGGCACTCTACCCCTATGTGCAACTGGGCGTGGTGCTGCTCTTTGTCGTGATGGCCATCATCGCCCTGCTCACATCCAAGCGAGCCGAGCAAAACAAGGTGTGGGTCGGACTGTCGAAGGAGACCGCACACCAACTCGGAACGCCCATCAGCAGCCTCATGGCATGGGTGGAAATCCTCAAGGAGCAGTACCCGGGCGACGAACTCATACCCGAGCTCGACAAGGACGTGAAGCGCCTGCAGCTCATCGCCGACCGCTTCTCGAAGATCGGGTCACTGCCCGAGCCCGTCCCCACAAGCCTCAACGAGGTCATGGACCACGTCATAGACTACATGGACCGTCGCACCAGCAAGCATGTGAAGATGGTCAAGGAGTTCCCCGACCACGACATCATCGTCAGCCTCAACGCCTCGCTCTTCGAGTGGGTCATCGAGAACCTCTCAAAGAATGCCATCGACGCCATGGGCGGCGAGTCGGGAACCATCACCCTGCACGTGGAGGAGACACCCGCCAAAGCCATCATCGAGGTGAGCGACACGGGAAAGGGCATCCGGAAGAAAGACCTGCACAATGTGTTCAAGCCGGGCTTCACCACCAAGAAACGGGGCTGGGGACTGGGCCTGAGCCTCGCCAAGCGCATCGTGGAGGAGTATCACAAGGGGCGCATCTGGGTGAAAAGCTCGGAAGTGGGACGGGGCACCACCTTCCGCATAGAATTGAAAAAGATATAGTCGGACTTCCGCAAACCGTTGCCATGGGTTCCTAAAAACACTACCAAAAGCGTTCCATAAAATACCCTAATGGCTCCATAAAACGCCACGACCTAAACGGGGCAGACAAAGAAACGCAAGAAGACCTTTGCCTGGTTGTCGCGCTGAGCGCAACCAGGCAAAGGTCTTTTGGTTCATCCTATGGGTCTCAACAGCCCTATCGGCCGAGCTCTTTGCGCATCTGGCGGCCCAGCTTCCCCCAGTAGGGCAAGTGCTTCAGCGTGGAGCGCACAGGTCCCACATGCCACAGCATCAGCACGAGCATGAAGGCGCATCCGCCAATGCACGTCACACCATAGAGCTGCTTGATGCCCGCGAGCATGCTTTCGGCAGGCGTATAGAGATGCGCGCTCACCAGGTTGTCCATGACATGATAGCGCACGAGATAATCGTAGACACCCTCGGTGATGGTGGCCATCAGCCCATTGCGCACGAAGCCACAGATGGTCAGTCCCATGAAGAAATGCTGGAAGGGCATCAGCTCCTCCAGGTAGATGGTGAGCGTGGTGAAGAAGATGGTGTAGCCAAACGAACGCAGGAACGTGGGCGCCACCAACGCCTGCAACGGCAAGCCGGGAAAGACCAGGAAATACATCATGACCTGATAGCAGAGCAACAACGCAAAGCCCAGCGTGAGCAGGCGTGTGTAGGCCTGCCTCGTCATCTTCATCCACCACAGGCAGAAGAGGCATCCCGTGAAGTTGCCGGCCAGCGTGACGAGGTTGAGGGGCGAGAGCGTCATCATGCCCCAGTGCATCACGGCTCCAGTATAAGCGTTTTGCAGCACCTGCGGCGTGGAGTTCATCACCTCAGCCACGGCAAACATCAGCAAGATGGGCACCAGTGTCTTATAGCTGAAGGCGGCAGGCTCCAGGTAAGGATGGCGGATGTTGAACATACGCCACACGGCCAACGCCACCGTCACCACGTCGGCAACGACCACCGATCGCCACAGATGGCTGTCGGCCCAGTTGTAGTGTTCGCCATAGAGGAAGACCCAAATGCCCACCAGGAGCGCCAGCGACCAGAGGACCAGTCCCAGCCAGTCGATAGAGATGAAAGGCAGGGGCTTCATGAACCGGAATGGCCGGGTGCACACATATATGAACAACAACGTCAGGAGCAGCAGGCCGATGACAAGCCACGACATCATCTGCCATGAGCCCGTGTGGTAAGTCACCTGCTGGCTCAGCCACGTGCTGCCGCTGATGTCGCCGAGGACAATCATGTAGAGCAGGGGGAAGAAGATGCGGAAGTCGCGCTTCGGCGTCATCCACAGTTGTATGTTGCTCATCATCTCGAAGGTGGCCATGAGCTTCATGAACCCACAAGCGTAAGACAACAGGCAGAGCAGCGGCATGGTCTGGTGGACATCCGAGCAGGCGAAGAGCGCCTGCGTCAACAGCATGCACACCAGCATGCCACTGATGGCGAAGAGCTCCAGCTGGCGATTGGTGAAACGAAACTTCAGCCGGAACAGGAACGGGAAGGGCATGGCAACACCCACCTCGCCACAGATGAAGATGAACATGATGTCCTCCTGCATGAGCTGCGTGGCGCCCATCATCTGCTGCATGGAGCCGAGATAAGTGGTGTTGACAAGTTGGAAAACGACAGCGCACACCAGATAGAGCCACGGTTGCAGGGCCTTCGGGATGAAGGGCTTCACCATGGGCATGGCAAACGGCTGTCCAATCATGGGTCCGGGCATAGGCGACGAGTGATATTAGAACATAGAAGTCATCCTTGCGGAAATCAATATTTCACACGCGTCACCACGTTGAGCCCGCTGAGCAACCGCTTGACGTCGGCCGCGGCGTTGTCGGCCGTCAGCTCGATGCGCACCGGCACACGCTGCTCCACCTTCACGAAGTTGCCCGTGGCATTGTCCACTGGGATGTGGTCCATGTCGGCACCCGATGCCGCAGACAAGGCCGCCACGCGCCCTTGGTAGGTCACGCCGGGCACGGCGTCGCACTCGAAGGTGACAGAAGCGCCCACATGGATGCGGTGCAACTGCGATTCGCGGTAGTTGGCGATGACCCACACCTGGCTGTCATCGACAATGTCGACCATGAGCTGGCCAGGCTGCACCAGCTGGCCGGTGTAGATGCTCTTGCGACCCACATAGCCGTCACACGGGGCGGTGATGACCGTGTAGCCCAGGTTGAGCTGCGCCAGGTGAAGCTGCGCCTCAGCCACGCTCTCCCCGGCGCGGCTCTGGCCCAGCCGTTGGCTCTGCTCGCCCGTCACGCTGGCTGTGGCCACCTTGCTGGCCGCGGCTTGCGCCATGCGGGCACGGGCCGCCTGCCACCGCGATCGGGCCTGCTCATATTGGGTCTTGGCGTTGTCAAACTGCTGCTGGGTGACGGCTCCCTTGGCCAGCAAAGCCTTGAAGCGGTCGTAGTCACGGCGTGCGTTGTCCATGCCTTCCTGTGCCTCGGCAATACCCGCGCTGGCCACTTCCACGCCCGCGCTGGCCGCGCTGACATTGTGCCGGGTGGTTCCGATGCTGGCCGTGACGGCGCCACTGCCACTCTTCTGTCCCTTCAGGCCGCCCTCAGCCTGCGCCAGCGCCAGCCGATACTCGGCATCGTCAATGATGACCAGCGTGTCGCCTTTCTTCACATGCTGAAATTCGGTGAAGCGTATTTCCTTTATAAATCCCAACACACGGGTGTTGACGGGTGTCAGGTTGCGGTGGACCATGGCGTTGTCGGTGTATTCCACGCTGCCCAGGTGCACGAACCGGCTGCACACATAGATGGCGCCGAGCACCAGGAGGGCGATGACCACCAGGTTGTAAGCTCTGAGTATTTGTTTTTTCTTATTCATAATTCTCCTGCGATATATTTCATTTTATAGTAAGCGTAAGCGATGTTGATGCGCGCGTCGGCCTCAGAGAGTTCGGCGTCGAGCCGCATGTTGCTGGCGTCTATCATGTCGGTGACCAGCGCCAGCTGGTTGAGGTATCGGTCGTTGACCACCTGGTAGTTCTCGCGGGCCAGCTCCACGCTCTTCTGTTGGGTCTCGAGCTCCACATAACTCTGCCGGTAGGCCACCCAGGCGGCCTGCATCTGATTGTCGAGCTGCTCCCTTGTCACGGTCTTGCGCTCCGTTGCCTCACGTGTCTCCAAGCGGGCCTGCCTCACGCGCTTGTTGCTCTTGAAGAGCGATGACAACTGATAACTGACGCCCACGCCGACATACCACACGTTCAGGTTCTTGTTGACGGGCGGCAGTTCGAAGGTGATGGGGCCCTCAAAATTGTTGGAGGCGACCAGCGCCACCTTGGGGCGCATGGCACTGCGGGCCAGCCTCAGTTGCTGTCCCGACAGTTGCTCATCGATGGATGCCATGCGAAGTTGGGGGCTGTTGAGTGTCGCGGCCTGCTGCCAGCGGTCCTCTCCGTCTCGTCCAAACGTCATGGCTGAGACATCATCAGCGGGCTCGATGCTGACATCGCCTTCGATGCCGAGGGCGTTGCACAACTGATGGCTGAGCACTGCGCGCTGGTTGCGCAGCTTGGCCAGGTTCAGCCGAAGGGTCTCCAGCTGCAGTTCGTAGCGCGTGATGTCGTTCTTCAAGGCCACCCCCTGCTTGTGGCGAGTGCCGATGTCATCGATGAGGCGCTTAGTCAGCTCGATGTTGCTCTGCAGCACCCGCTCGCGGTTGGCCAGCTTCTCAAGGTCCAGGTATTGGCCGAGAGCCAGGAAGCGCTGCTGCTGGCGCGTCAGGTCCGTGGCTGCCCCGGCCTTCTCCAGTCCCAGCTCGGAAAGGCGCACACCGGCGTCAAGGGCGCCACCGGCATAGAGTGTCTGCTGCACATCGACCACAAACTGGTTGCCAAAGTGTGGGGCGTGCAGGCCGTGGACGTCGCTGAAGTGGCGATCCATGAGCAACACATTGCCGATGAAACTGGCTGAGAGGCTTGTGGAGATGTCGGGCAGGCGCTGGCTGCGCGCCACGCTGACGCCCTCCCGCGCGGCCTCCACGCCCGTTTGGCTGACGCGGATGCTGCTGTTGGCTTTGTCCAAGAGGCCAAACATCTCGTCGATGGTCAGCTGGCGCGTCGTTTGCGACAAGCCCGTAGCGGACAAGGCGACGGCAAAGGCCGTCACCAACAAATGTCGTTTTTGCATGCTTAATGTTTATCTTTCTCTGTTATCGGGTGCAAAGTTACGACGATTTTTCTTCCATCCGCATCTTGAAAAAACGCAAGCTTTTGACAAAACGGGAACAAAACAAAGAAAAAATCCGTATCTTTGCGAACAATATGGATACAGAGTTCGCACATCTGCAAAAGCAAAGTCTCCGTGCCCCACAGCATGCTGTGGGGCACGGAGCCTTACTTATTTGCCATCAAGGACAGGCCACCGTGACCATCAACTTCGGCTCATGGCACCTGCAAGGCGACAGCGTCATCATCTTCTTTCCAGGCGATGTGGTGCACTGGAGCGACGTGAGCGACGACTTCGAGGCCGACATCCTGCGCTATTCGGCGGACGTCCTCAGGGGCGCAAGCCTCAACATCGAGCACGAGATCTACATGGAACTGCGCAAGGACAGGATCTGCCACGACGAGGTGGCGGTGATCGGCGTGGTGAAAAACATGTTCCACATCCTCGCCTTCTACTTCAAGGACGGCTACACACCATCCGTGCAGCGCATCGTGTCCCTGCAACTGCAGTCGTTCTTCATCGGTTTTGCCGACTACGTGCGCTGCAATCCCCACTGCCATTGCGTCCCAACGAACGACTCGCAGCGCAACCAGCAGCTCTTCGCGCAGTTCATGCAGCTCATCGAGGAGCACCACAAGGACATCCGGGAGGTGTCGGCCTATGCCCTGCTGATGCACATCAGCCGCAAGTACCTGAGCCGCGTGTCGCAGGAGCACACGGGCTTGCCACCCAAGAAGATCATCGACGAATACCTCGTGGAGCAACTGAAACTGACGCTCTACAACACGTCGAAGAGCTTGAAGGAGGTTGCGGCCGAGTATCATTTCCCCGACCAGTCGGCCCTCACGCGCTACTTCCGGCAACACTGCGGCATCACACCGAAGCACTATGTCGATCAGGCCTTGCCGTCGTCGACCACCTTGCCGTCGAAGAGCCTCACCACACGGTGAGCCATCTGCGCATCGTGCTCGTTGTGGGTGACCATCACGATGGTGGTCCCCTCGCGGTTGAGCTCGGTGAGCAGGCCCATCACCTCGGCGCCGTTCTTGGAGTCGAGGTTACCCGTTGGCTCGTCGGCGAGGATCAGCTGCGGGCCGAAGACCACCGCGCGGGCTATTGCCACGCGCTGCTGCTGGCCACCCGAGAGCTGATGGGGGAAGTGCTTGGCGCGGTGCGCGATGTTCATGCGGCGCATCACCTCCTCCACCTTCGTCTTGCGTTCGGCCTTGGGCATGCCCAGGTAAGCCAGCGGCAGGGCGATGTTTTCCTCGACATTGAGCTCGTCGATGAGGTTGAAGCTCTGGAACACGAAGCCCACCTGTCCCTTGCGGATGGCCGTGCGCTCGCTCTCCTTGAGGCCGGCCACCTCCTTGTCGCCCAGCCAATACTGGCCGCTTGTGGGATTGTCGAGCAGTCCGAGGATGTTGAGCAGGGTGGACTTGCCGCATCCTGACGGGCCCATGATGGCCACAAACTCACCATCGTTCACTTCGAAACTAACTTTGTCCAGCGCAATGGTCTCCACCTCTTCGGTACGGAAGACCTTGCATAAGTCTTGCACTTTAATCATCTTATCTTGCTTTTTTCTTTGTTTTCCAATGTTTGTTTTTTGTCGCTCAAGCGTCCCCGGCCTTGGCCGAGGGCCGCCCAGGCAGACGCTCATCACTCGTCCTTGAGGTATTTCACGGGGTTCGACACGGACACCTTGCGGCAGTTGGCCACGACCGAGAGGCTGATGAGGATGAGTATGGCGACAGTCACTAGCAGGAAGCCCCATGGCGTGAGCTGGATGCGCACGGTGAAGTTTTGCAGCCACTGGGCGGCGATGAGCCATGCGCCCACACAACCGACGAGCACGCTGGGCAGCGCCACGCGCAGGATGTCCTTGACAAACAGGCGGAGGATGTCGCTCACCTTGGCGCCGTTGACCTTGCGGATGGCGATCTCCTTGCTGCGGCGGGCCACCTCATCGGAGGAGTAGCCGACCAGCCCGAGGATGGCGATGATGAAGACCACGATGCCACCCACGAGGATGCCGTTGCGGAAATTGCGCTGCGACACATACTGGGCCTCAAACTCGGTGGCGTAGCTCAAGAGCTTCACCTCCTTGCCCGGGAACAACCTTTCCACCTTTTGTCGCACGTCGAGCATCGTCTGCGGCGTCAGCTCGTTCATCTTCAGCAGGATCTGGCCCGTGTTGCGCGAAGCCGAGTAGAACACCATGCTGGGCTGGTTGGCCTTGCCGTTGACCTGTGTGGCGCCCCCCAGCTGGATGTTGCCATACACGCCCACGATCTTGACATACGGGTAGCGCTCGTTGCAATGCTCCGAGACGAAGATGCGCTTGCCCACTACACCGTCGCGCCATCCGGCCGCCTTGGCCAGCTTCTGCGCGAAGCGCTCGTCGACCATGACCTGGCGCGAGGTGTCGCTGCGGTCGGTGAAGAAGGAACCTTGTGTCACGGGTATGTCGAGCATCTTGAAGAAGTTGTCGCCAACGAAGTACATGTCTTGCGCGTTGAACAGCTCCTCGTCGCTACCGGGCAGCGACACATTGTTGCCCGAGCCGAACCATCCGTCCAGGGGCAAGTAGTAGGCGGTGGACACCAGCGACACGTTGGGGTCGCGGCGGAGCTCGTTGAGACAGCGGCGGCTGTCGTCGTTCTGTAGTCCCTGCACGCTGAGGATGGCCACATTATCATACTTGTAGCCGGGATCGAGATGGGTCATCTTGCCGTATTGGCCGCTGATGACCCAGAGCAGGCTCATCATCAGGCCCACGATGGCAAACTCGCCGGCGAGCAGCGCCAGCTTCCAGCGGCGGCGGTTCTCCGACCATCCGCGGAAGGCGCTGGTAACCGGTGTGCGCTGGAAGAGCCAGCCCGGCACCACGCCGCCGATGAAAATGACGGCCACCACGATGGCCACGAGGATCCATGCGCCGCGGTTGAAGAGCAGGGCGGCCACGGGGGCCGAGAGGAAGTTCTCGATGGTGCCCTTGCAAACGAACACCAGCAGGGCGGCGAGCGCCACCGACATCGCCACGTGGACGATGGCCTCGGAGAGCGTCTGGGCGTAGAGGTTGCCCTTCTCGGCGCCGAAGCACTTGCGCACCGCCATCTCGCGCGAGCGGCTCACGGTGTTGCTGACGATGATGAGCAGGTAGTTCATGACCGAGGTGAAGAGCAGCACGAAGGCCACGATGGACAGGATCCACTTCATCATCTGCACATACGAGTCGCTGGTGTAATAGTCGTTGAGCGTCTTGAAGTCGACATCGGTCTTGGCACCGGCCTTGTCCAGTGCGGCCATGTCGATGTTGTCGTTGAGCATCTTGGTCATGTAGGGGCGCAGCTCACTGATGTCGTGGCCCTTGGCCAGGCGCACATACGACTCATATCGGTCGTTGCCCACCCAGTTGTTGGTGCCGTCGAAGGTGAACTGCCCGATGTCCTTCATCGCCAGCAAGGCGTCGCGTCCGTGCATCGAGGAGCCCCAGGGGAAGGCCTCAAAGACGCCGCCGATGGTGAACGTGATGCCGGGGCAGTCGTCGATGGTGAAGCGGCGGCCCACGACGTCGCCGCCGATGGTCTTGGCCAGGTCGGAGCTGACCATGACGCTGTTCTTGGTGGAGAGCACCTTGCGGGCGTCACCGGCAAGGATGGTCTGCGGGAAGACATCGAAGAAGCAACTGTCGGCCAGGTCGACGCGCGCCTTCACGGTGTTGCCCTCGCCCTCACTGTCCTTCGACTGCCCCTGCAGGCGCAGCTGTGTGTCGGGTCCCCACTGGTTGGTGGTGCGTGTGGCGACCTCCACCATGGGCACGTACTTCTTGATGCCGGGCGCCCAGGCGCCGGGCGTGTGGGGACTGTCCGCCATGTCGCTCATGTCGCCCACCTTGTACTTCTCTATCACATGGTAGGTGCGGTCGGCTCCCGCGAAGTGGGTGTCGAAGGTCTGCTCGTAGTAGATCTCTGCGATGATGACCGAGCTGATGGCCAGTCCCAGGCCAAGACAGAGGATCTTGGCCACATTGTGCTGGCCACGGCGGGCCAGTCCTGAAAAGGCTTTCGTGATGTAGTTCATGTCTAAATCTCTTATGCTATATCGTGTGTGATGTGTTGACAGCTATCTGATCAGCGCTTGAGCACCAGTGTCTGGTTGTCCTTGAAGGCCTCGTATCCGCTGGTGATGACGCGCTCGCCCGGCTCCAGTCCCTCGGTGACCTCATAGTATTGCGGGTTCTGCCGTCCGATGGTGATGTTGCGGCGGTAGGCCTTCCTGCCATCCTTGTCGAGCACGAAGATCCACTGTCCGCCCGTCACGCTGTAGAACGTTCCCTTGGGTATGAGCACGGCCTTCTTCGACTCGCCAAGCTGCAGGTCGACATAGTAGGTCTGTCCGGTGCGTATGTTTTGGGGCCGCGCTCCGCGGAACACAAAGTCGATCTTGAACCGTCCGTTGGTCACCTCGGGATAGACCTTGCGCACCTCGAGGGCATAGCGCTTGCCGTTCTGCTCGAATGTTCCCGTGAGGCCGGGGTGCACGCGGTCCACATAGTGCTCGTCGACCTGCGCCTGCACCTTGTAGTCGGAGAGGTCGTTGATGACGCCTATCTTCTGTCCGGGCTGTATGTTCTGTCCCAGTTCGATGTCGAGCTGTCCCACCTCGCCGTCGATGGTGGAGCGCACGTCGAGCTTGGCCTTGCGCTCACGGACGAGCTGCACGTTGCGCTGCATGGACTCGAGGTTGTCGGCCATCTGGTCCATCTGCGCCTTGCGCAGCTGGGTGCTCTTCTTCAGGCGCTGCCTGATGAGCGTGTTCTTCTCCTGTGCGAGCTTGTATTCCTCCTGAGCCTTGAGGTAGTCCTCGCGCGAGTTGAGTTGCTCGCGCTGCAGGGCCTTTTGGTGTTCGAAGGCGCGCTTCTTGGATGTGACGTCCATGTCATACTGCGCGGCCTCGGTCTTGTTGTTGAGCATGTCCTGCTCGAGCGACAGCTCGGTGTTGCGGAGCATGTCCTGCTTCTCGGCCAGCTCGCTCTCGGCGTTGAGGATCTGCAGGTCGAGGTTGGAGTTGCTGAGCCTCACGATGACGTCGCCCTTGTGCACATGGGCACCCTCCTCCACCACTTTCTCGAGCACCAGGCCGCCCTCCTCAGGCGAGATCTGCACCACCTGGATGGGTGCCACGCTGCCGTCGACCGACACATAGTCGTCAAACTGGCCATTGGTCACGTCACCGATGTTGAGGCTCTTGGCGTCGACGTTGAGCGAGGAGTTGAAGTTGCCCAGCGCCAGCCACAGCACGACGGCCACAAACACCACTCCCCCTCCGATCCAGGGCCAATACTTGCGGGGAAGGGCATATTTCTTTTTCTCAATCTTGATATCCATTGTCTTATGTTGTTTTGATGGTTGTTATGATTGTTTATGTTATATATCGTAGGATATTGCCTGCCTATTGGCCGAGATATTCCACCAGGCGCCGCTTCATGATGAGCATCAGGCGCGACTGCAGGAGCTTGATGCGCGACTGCAGGAGGGTCTGCGAGGCCGTGTGGAGGTCGAACGTGGAGAGCATGCCCTCCTCAAACTTGCGGCTTGAGAGGTGGTAGGCCAGCGAGTCGGCGGCCACCTTGCGCTCCATCTGCGACACCTCGCGGCGATAGCCCGCCAGGTCGGCCTCTGCCTGCGCGCGGTCGTCGCAGAGCTTGCGGCGCGCGTCGTCGAGGTCGAGCTGGGCCTTCTGCCACTCGCTCTTGGCCCTCCGCGCCGTCCGCCATTTGCTGGGGGCGAAGAGGGGGATGGAGAGTGACAGGTAGACGTACTCGCCGAGATTGTTCTTCATCTGCGTGCCGAATGCGCCTGCCGTGCCACTTCCTTGAGAGATATTACGGTAATAGTTGGTCTGCAAGCCACCACCAAGGGAGAGGCTGGGCAGCAGGTTGCCCTTGGCCATGAGCCATGCGTATTTCAGGTCTTTCACTTTCTGTTCCTCCAGCTCGACACTGAGACGCCCGCGGCCCGCGGCCTGCCAGGTGCCGACGGGCGCCTCGTCAGAGAGGCGGAGGGTGTCGCCCACGGGATAGTTCATCTCGCTCTTGAGGGCCATCAGTGCCAGGCGGGCCTGGTTTTGCTGGTGCAACAGGTTGTAGTCGTCTTCCGCCACCTGGCTCTCCATCTGCGCCACGTCGGGGCGCGACTTCTCACCCAACTCGAAGAGACGCTGTGTCTTTTGCAGAAGGGCGCGGCTATCGGCGAGTTTCTCCTCGGCGAGGGCCACACTCTTCTGGTTGTATATGGCATCTACAAACTTCGTCATCACGGTCAGCGCCTTGTCATCGGCCTCTTTCTGCAGGGTCGTCTCGGCTTGGGCACGCGCGTTCTTGGCGCGGCGGAAGGCGTTGAGCGTCTGGCCGCCATCGAAGAGGCTGACCGACGCGCCCACCGAATAGTAATTGTTGAAGGTGGTAATGGTGTTATACGTGTTGGTCTCGGGGTCCACGTTGCGACCCCAAGAGTACTGTCCGCTCACCTGTCCGCTCACGGTGGGCAGGAAGTCGAGGGCAGCCGTGACTGCGTCGTTGCGGCTCTGCGCGAGCGCCACTTGGCTGCGACGCACACTGTTGGCATGGCTCACAGCATAACTGATGCAACTGTCGAGCGTCCAGGGGGTCTGGGCGGGCGTGGCCACACAGGCCAGCGTTAGTGCAAATGTGATAATTGTTCTTTTCATACACCATCCTTCAATGCCAAACGCGTGCCAAAAATGCAATCACTTAATAACAAGCCATTTACAGAAATTACACATTTTGCTATGTGTCCAATTATTGGACAACCGCGTACAAAAAGTGGACACGACACCGGTCTGACACCGGTTTCGTAAGTGGTTTCGGTGACAACATTGCAAAAAACGCAACAAACTACATGCTAAATTTTGGCGTTTTATCCAGCAAGAAAATATTTGGCGGAAATATGCGAAAATAGAGCAGTTTTCACAACTCGTTATCATTGAGCGACTTACAAAAACTTGGATTATTTTTATCCTTAATCGTAAATACTTTTCATCGTCATTGATGCCTAATCATGGTGAGATATGTGCCTAATCTCGATGAGATATGTGCCAAACCTCGATGAGATTAGGCACATATCTCACCATGATTAGGCATCAATCTCGAAATTCAGGATGTCTTGTCGGGTGCGAAAAGCTGATTTGGCGCGGTTTCGCTCTCTAGATGGTGTAGTGGAGAGGAGGGTGTTTTTTATATAAAACAATTTACAACACATACGTGAAAGGGACCGTGACAAAATCGTGTCACGGTCCCTTTCACAGAGCATACGATGCAGCGGAGGCCAGCACGCCCAGCCTCCTGCCTCGTGGTCAGTCCATACTGGTGATGAGAAGTTTCTCGCCGGCGTCAATGGCATTCTTGATGTCGGCTCCTCCACGCTGCACCTTGCAGGCGCTGATCTCGTCGCCCATCGTCTCGGTGACCTTCAGCTGGCCAATGAGCTTCTTGGCCTCCTTGCCAGCCACTGTCTTCACGGTGTACACGCCGAAGTGCTGACCCTCATAGCAACCCCACTTGTCGCCCAAGTCGATATAGACCTCCTTAGACTTCTTGTCGGTGGCACGTTTACCCTCCACGATGCTCGCGTAAAGGGGGAAGGCATCGTTGAGCGTGGAACGGACATAGCGCTTCACGGCGTCGACGGTATAGCCCAGGGCCTTGTCGGCCGTCTCACACCACGAACTTGTCCATGAGCTGCTGTTGATGGTGCGGCTGAGGACGATATTGCCTGTCCTGACACTCTTGAAGTTGACCGTGCCGACGATGTTGCCGCGATACTCGGTCTCCTCATGCTTCTTCTTGTCCTTGTCTTCCCATGTCCTAATGCGCGTGGTGCACGTGATTGAGGATATGGTGGCGTCACAATACATGGCGTCCTCGCCTTCGGCCAAGCCATCGGCCGTCAGCACCTCATCGGTCAGCCTGACGCGGCGGGCGCTGCCCACGCCACCCATGATGGCTTCCTTCACCGCATCAGCATACTCGGGGTGGTCACTGGTGCTCGACGCCGTGCCGGCGGCCGCCTGCAGCACACTGCCGAAGATTTTGCCGACGGTCTTTGATGTTGACTCTTTTTTCTGCACCGGTTCGGTATAGGTAAGGGTGCCACGGGTGCATCGGTAAACGACATTGCTTTCTACTTGTGCCTGCACTGTGATGGCCAAGGCCAACGCAAGAACAGTGAATAGGGTCCTGATTTTCATATCGTCATTATTTATTGTGTTATATGTCTCTTATTCTCGCGCATCACAACAAACCGATGTTCGGCTTCAGCCTTCAACTGACCATTTGCCACGGGAAAGCGTCTTGATGGTGGAACATCTGCATTTTCCCTGCAAAATTACAACATTAATGCGACCCGCCCAAAATATCAGATTACAAAAACGGTTACATTTTCTTTCTATCGCCATAGAGACAGGTATGTTGCCGCAGGAACACACGTGCGCCAGGCCTTTAAGGTAGCAACATTACCACCCTGCATATAATTCAATGGTGAAACAAAAATAGGTGGACTTGCCTCACGGCAAGTCCACCCTGTAAACTTAAACAACCAATAAAAGAAATAGATTGCCTATTTAGAAATACACAATTCTGTGTTTCGTCGCAGTCGCTTATCGGATGAAGAGCAACTCGCGGTATTTCGGAAGCGTCCAGAGCTCGTCGGCGACAACCAGCTCAAGCTTGTCAATCTGGTAGCGGATGGTGTCGAAGAAGGTCTCCACGGTGTCGTGGTAGGCGATGGCCTTCTCGCGCTCGTCCTGGATCTTATTGGCCACCTTGCGGGCATTGACCATGTCCTCGACGCTCTTCTCGATGGCGGCAGAACGCTCAGAGATCTGCTCGATGATGTTCATGATGCGCTCTGACAGCTGCTTGCCCTTCTCCGCGCCATAGATGACCATGAGGTTCTGCACGTCCTTGGCGATCATCGACTGGTAGTGGGTGGCCACGGGGATGATGTGGTTGAGCGAGAGGTCGCCCAGCACACGTGCCTCGATCTGGATCTTCTTGGTGTAGGTCTCCCATTTCACCTCGTTGCGGGCCTCCAACTCGTTCTTCTTCATCACGCCAGTAGACTCAAACATTTGGATGCTCTCGGGGTCGAGATAGCGGTCGAAGATGACGGGAGCCGACTTCTCGGTGTCGAGACCGCGCTTGGCAGCCTCCTCGACCCACTCGTCAGAGTAGCCGTTGCCGTCGAAGTGGATGGGGGCGCAGGTCTTGATGTCGTCGCGCACCACGCTGAGGATGGCGGCGAACTTGTCCTCGCCATCAGCGATGAGCTTGTCCACACGGGCCTTGAAGTCGACGAGGGCCTCAGCCACGGCCGTGTTGAGCACAATCTGGGCGCTGGCGCAGTTGGCGCTCGAACCGACGGCGCGGAACTCAAAGCGGTTGCCGGTGAAGGCGAAGGGGCTTGTGCGGTTGCGGTCGGTGTTGTCGCGCATGATGTCGGGGATCTCGGGGATGTCGATCTGCACGCCTTCCTTGCCCTTGATGACAAGTGCGTCCTTGTCAGCCTTCATGATGTGCTCAAGCACATCGCTCACGCTGCGGCCCAGGAATGAGGAGATGATGGCGGGAGGTGCCTCGTTGGCGCCCAGGCGATGGGCGTTGCCGGCATCCACAATCGACGCCTTGAGCAGGCCGTTGTGGCGATAGACACCCATGAGGGTCTCCACGATGAACACCACGAAGCGCAGGTTGTCCTCGCGCGTCTTGCCGGTGCCGTGGAGCAGTATGCCCGTGTCGGTGGAGAGCGACCAGTTGTTGTGCTTGCCCGAACCGTTGATGCCGTCGAAGGGCTTCTCGTGGAGCAGCACCTCGAAGCCGTGCTTGTGGGCCACGCGCTTCATCAGGCTCATGAGCAACATGTTGTGGTCGACGGCCAGGTTGGTCTCCTCGAAGATCGGGGCGCACTCAAACTGGTTGGGGGCCACCTCGTTGTGGCGGGTCTTCACAGGGATGCCCAGCTCGAGGGCCTGTATCTCAAGGTCCTTCATGAAGGCAGCCACACGCTCAGGGATGGTGCCAAAGTAGTGGTCATCCATCTGCTGGTTCTTGGCGCTCTCGTGGCCCATCAGCGTGCGGCCTGTGAGGATGAGGTCGGGACGGGCGGCGTAGAGGTCCTCGTCGACGAGGAAATACTCCTGCTCCCAGCCCAGGTTGCTGACAACCTTCTTCACGTCGGGATAGAAATAGTGGCACACATCGGTAGCGGCCACGTTGACGGCATGGAGTGCGCGGAGCAACGGTGCCTTGTAGTCGAGCGCCTCACCGGTATAGGAAATGAAGATTGTCGGGATGCAGAGCGTGTCGTCGATGATGAACACGGGCGACGTGGGGTCCCAAGCGGAGTATCCGCGAGCCTCGAAGGTGGAACGGATGCCACCTGACGGGAAGCTCGAGGCGTCGGGCTCCTGCTGCACAAGCAACTTGCCGGAGAAGTCCTCAATCATGCCGCCCTTGCCGTCGTGCTCGATGAAGGAGTCGTGCTTCTCGGCCGTGCCCTCGGTCAACGGCTGGAACCAGTGGGTGTAATGGGTCACGCCATTCTCGTCGGCCCACTGCTTCATGCCCTTGGCAACCTCGTTGGCGATGCTGCGGTCGAGCTGTGCGCCATTGTCGATCACGTCGATGAGCTTGCTGTAAACATCGGCGGGAAGATACTTGTACATCTTCTGGCGGTTAAACACTTTCTTGCCGAAATACTCTGACGGTCTCTCGACAGGTGTCATCACTGATACGGGCTTCTTCTTGGAAGCGTCTGCTACTGCCTGAAATCTAAGGTTTTCCATACTTGTTAATTATTTCTTTTGCTTGTTTGTTTTCTGTTGATTACTTATTCATCCACTGGCGGATGCGCTCCATGGCCTCGATGCAGTCGGCGCGGTCGCCGAAACTGGTGAAGCGGACGAAGCCCTCTCCCGACGGGCCGAAGCCCACGCCCGGCGTGCACACGATCTGCGCCCCGTAGAGCAGCTCCTCGAAGAACTGCCAGGAAGGCGTTCCGCCCGGTGTCTTCACCCAGAGGTATGGGGCGTCGGTGCCACCATAGACCGTGAAGCCCAACTCGCCCAGCGCATCGTGCATGATGCGGGCGTTCTCCATGTAGTAGTTGATGGTCTCTTGCGTTTGGCGCTTGCCCTCGGGCGAGTAGATGGCCTCGGCGGCACGCTGCGAGATGTAGCTGGTGCCATTGAACTTGGTCGACTGGCGGCGAAGCCAGAAGGGGTTGAGCGGCAGGCGCTCGCCATCCATGGTGGCGGCGGTCAGCTCCTTGGGGACGACCGTGTAGCCGCATCGCACGCCCGTGAAGCCAGCGGTCTTCGAATAGCTGTGGAACTCGATGGCCACCTTGCGGGCGCCGCGGATCTCATAAATGGTGTGGGGTATGTTCTCATCGCGGATGTAAGCCTCATAGGCCGCATCGTAGAAGATGATGGAGTCGTTGTGGATGGCATAGTTGACCCACTTGCGCAGTTCCTCGCGTGTGATGACCATGCCCGTGGGGTTGTTGGGATAGCACAGGTAGATCATGTCGACGCGGTGGTCGGGTATGACCGGCACGAAGCCGTTGCCCTCGGTGCAGGGCATGTAGGTGACATTGCTCCAGTGACCATTCTCGAAATAGCCCGACCGCCCGTTCATCACATTGGAGTCGACATAGACGGGATAGATGGGGTCAGTGACCGCCATGGAGTTGTCCCAGCGCACCAGCTCTCCGATATTGCCCGTGTCGCTCTTGGCTCCGTCGTTGACAAAGATCTCATCGGGGTCGAGATGCACGCCACGGGGAAGGAAGTCGTTCTTCACGATGGCCTCGCGGAGCCACAAGTAGCCCTGCTCGGGACCATAGCCGTGGAAGGTCTCCTTGTGCGCCATGTCGTCGACAGCCTTGTGCATGGCCTCGATGACGGCGGGGCAGAGGGGCTGCGTCACATCGCCGATGCCGAGGCTGATGACCTTGGCCTTCGGGTGGGTTGCCTTGAAGGCATTGACCTTCTTGGCAATGTCGGCGAAGAGATAGTTCTTCTGCAGCTTTAGGAAATGTTCGTTGATTAATGGCATGTGTGTGCGTTCTTTTATGTTGTTTTAAGTTTATCTCATGTCACCGGGGTGCCGGGCCGAGGCCCTGCGGGTGCCGGATGCCCCTTTGGGGTCACTGCTCGGGCAAGGCTATGTCGCCCTCGAAAGCGAAGGCAGCCGGCCCGGTCATGTAGACATGGCCGTCGTCGGCCGACCAGCGGATGTCGAGCGTGCCGCCATCCATGATGACGGAGGCGTGGCGCGAGGCCAGTCCGAGATGTGCGGCGGCCGCACCCGTGGCACAGGCTCCCGTGCCACACGCCATGGTGATGCCACTGCCCCGTTCCCAGACACGCGTGCGGATTTGGTCTTCACCAACGAGCTGCGCGAACTCGATGTTGCACCGCTCGGGAAAAGCCTTGTCCCTCTCCAACAGACTACCCACCTGGGCGATGTCTATTCCTTCCATTCTGTCCACAAATATCACGTAGTGGGGGTTGCCCATCGACACAAACGCTGCTGCGCGCACGTGCCCTTGGAGCGAGGCGGGCAGGGACACCTCGGCGCCCGTATACTGCCCTGGCTGATCGAAGCGAGGCTCCAGCATGTCCACGGTGACGCTCTCCACCTTGTCATCGGCCGTCAGGTGCAGCTTCAGGATCTTCACCCCGGAGAGTGTCTGCAGCCTGATGACAGGCTGGCGGCACACGCCCTTCTCATAGAGATACTTGCCTATGCAACGGCTGGCGTTGCCACACATCATCGCCTCCGAGCCGTCGGCGTTGAAGATGCGCATCGTGTAATCTGCTTGTGTGTTGTTGTGAGGTCGGCCGATTAAAACAAGTCCGTCACTTCCGATGCCCGTGTGGTAACGGCTCCAGGCGATGGAGGCCGCCGCGGGATTTGGCACTTCATATTGCGTGGTATCAACATAGATGTAGTCATTACCCGCACCGTGCATCTTAGTGAAATGGACTAACTGTGTCATTTTGCGTCAAATTATAACGTTTCAATCAACCTTTTGTCTGAAATCCGCTGCAAAGGTAAAACAAAAAGTTAGGATAATCATCAAATCGTCTCGACTTTCTACCTTCTATTTTAAACAAAATATCAATCTGAAAGGGACGCCCATCGTTTAGAGGGCAAACTGAAAGGATTTAATAGCCCCAACCTTACTATTTGTCAAATGATTAAATTTCATTCTTTCAAAAAGATTATATTATATATGGATTAATAACAAATTGTCGTAATTTTGCCGTTGAAACTTTACAAAAGGAAAGAGATACAAAACATCAACTCACAACTTTAGCAACCATGTGCGGAATAGTAGGAATCTTCAACATCCAGGAGCAGACTCCTCGGTTGAGACAGAAAGCATTGAGAATGAGCCAAAAGATCAGGCATCGTGGGCCTGACTGGAGCGGCATCTACATGGGTGGCTCGGCCATCCTTTGCCACGAGCGCCTCAGCATCGTAGATCCCGAGTCGGGACGGCAGCCGTTGTTCTCGCCCGACAAGAAGCAGGTGCTGGCCGTCAATGGCGAGATTTACAACCACCAAGACCTGAGGGCCCAGTTTGCGGGCTACTCCTTCCAGACAGGGTCCGACTGCGAGGTCATCCTGCCGCTGATGCGCCAGGGCGACATCGTCGGGGGGCTCAACCGCCTATCGGGCATCTTTGCCTTCGCCCTCTACAACCGCGAGGACGACTCCTTCCTCATCGCACGGGACCCCATCGGCATCATACCTCTTTATATAGGATACGACAGCGACGGCACCATCTATGTGGCCTCGGAGCTGAAAGCCCTCGAAGGCCAGTGCGAGCGCTACGAGCCTTTCCTGCCGGGCCATTACTATTGGAGCAAGGACCCGGGCATGAAGCCCTACTACAGCCTCACGGGTGAGGCGGGCGCCGAGAGCTTCAAGGACGTCAGCGTCGGGGGAAAGGCCGTGTCGGAGCTGAGCTATGAGGAGAGTGTGAAGGCCGTGCGCGACAGTCTGATGGACGCCGTGAAACGGCAACTCATGAGCGACGTGCCCTATGGCGTGCTGCTCTCGGGCGGCCTCGACTCAAGCGTCATCTCGGCCATCGCACAGAAATATTCGGGCACGCGCATCGAAAACGGTGGCGAGACCGAGGCTTACTGGCCCCGCCTCCACTCGTTCGCCGTGGGGCTCAAGGGAGCGCCCGACCTGGCCAAGGCCCGACTGGTGGCCGACCACATAGGCACCGTGCACCACGAGATCAACTACACCATCCAGGAAGGCCTGGATGCCATCCGCGACGTCATCTACTTCATCGAGACCTACGACGTGACCACCGTGCGCGCCTCCACCCCGATGTACCTGCTGGCGCGTGTCATCAAGTCGATGGGCATCAAGATGGTGCTCTCGGGCGAGGGCGCCGACGAGATCTTCGGAGGATACCTCTACTTCCACCGCGCACCCAACGCCACCGAGTTTCACCAGGAGACGTTGCGCAAGCTCTCCAAGCTCTACCTCTACGACTGCCTCCGCGCCAACAAGAGCCTGTCTGCATGGGGCGTCGAGGGCCGCGTGCCGTTCCTCGACCGCGAGTTCCTCGATGTGGCGATGAGCCTCAACCCCGCCTACAAGTTGTGCCCAGGCAAGACCATAGAGAAGAAGATCGTGCGCGACGCCTTTGCCGACCTGTTGCCCGAGGAGGTGGCCTGGCGACAAAAAGAGCAATTCTCCGACGGCGTGGGCTACTCGTGGATCGACACACTGAAACAGATAGCCGCCAGCAGCGTCAGCGACGAGGAGATGGCGCATGCGGCCGAGCGGTTCCCCATCAACCCGCCACAGAACAAGGAGGAATACTGCTACCGCTCCATCTTCGCCGAGCACTTCCCCAGCGACTCGGCGGCGCGGTCCGTGCCCAGCGTGCCCAGCGTGGCGTGCTCCACGGCCGAGGCGCTGGCCTGGGACGCCTCGTTCAAGAACATGAACGACCCCAGCGGACGCGCCGTGAAAGGTGTGCACGAGCAGGCCTACTAAACACGCGCCAAGCGACACAAGGCGCCCTTGCCGCCACAACGGGCAGGCAAGGGCGCCTTTGCGTGTGTAGGTGTGGGAGGAGGAAGACAGGCAACACGAAGCATAACATAAATCTTTCCCAAGATATCGTAACAAGGATGACGCCCTTTGCTTGTAACTTTGCAAGCGCATTGCACAAACAGACAACATGCGGCAAGACCACAATGACACTCTTGCCACCACACAACATCATGAGACCATGACACACAACAAGCAAAAGTTACACACGGCCGTCTTCTGCCTTTTGGCCCCAGCCTGCGCCCAAGCGCAGGCCCCGGAGCACCATGGCGCCGCGCCTGCAGACACCCTCGGGCACGCCACGCAGCTCCACGAGGTTGTCGTCAGCAACGGCACGATGGCCTCGCGACGCCTGTCGGGTGCGCAAAACTCACTATACATCGGGCGAGACGAACTGTTCAAGGCCGCCTGCTGCAACCTGGGCGAGAGTTTCGTCACCAACCCCAGCGTGGACGTCAACTACAGTGACGCCACGACGGGCGCCCAACAGATCAAGCTGCTCGGCCTGAGCGGCACCTACGTGCAGCTGCTCACCGAGACGCAACCCGCCTACCGCGGCGCCGCCCTGCCCTACCAGCTCAGCTTCATACCCGGCAACTGGATGAAGAGCATCCAGGTGTCGAAAGGCAACTCGTCGGTGAAAAACGGATATGAGGCCATGACCGGACAGATCAACGTGGAATACCTGAAGCCCGAGGAAGACACGGGCGCAGACATCAGCCTGTATGGCAACACCATGACACGCTTGGTCGCCGACGCCGACGCCAACTTCCACATCGGGCAAGGAAACAACGTCAGCACCGAGCTGCTGGGCCACTTCGAGAACAACTGGAGCCACCACGACGGCAATGGCGACGGTTTCCAGGACGACCCCAACGTGCGACAGTATAACCTGCAGAACCGGTGGTATGCCAAGGCCGGCCGATACCTGTTCCATGGCGGACTGGAGATGATCCGCGAGAACCGCGCAAGCGGACAGGTGAAGGGACACGCGCAAGCCATGGACGGCATGGGACTCTACCACATCGGCGTGGAGAACAACCACTATGGTGCCTACATGAAGCACGCGCTCGTCACCGACGCGGCACACGGCGGCAACCTCGCGATCATGGGCCGCATGTCGATGCACCAGCAGGACGCCACCTACGGGCTACGGACATACGCCGTGAACGAGAAGAACGCCAACGCCCAACTGATGTACGAGACGGGCATCGGCACCGACCACAACCTGTCGGCCGGACTAAGCCTCAACTACGACTACTTGCACCAGGACTACAACCTCGGCGACGACCCCATACGGTCGCTCGTCAGCGAGACCACGCCCGGCGGCTACGCCCAGTACACATTCAACCATAACAACCGCCTCATCGCCATGGCTGGCCTGCGTGTGGACCACAGCAATGTCTACGGCACGTTCGTCACGCCCCGCTTCCACTTGAAGTGGCAACCCAACGACGTCTTCACCCTCCGCTTGAGCGCAGGCAAGGGCTACCGCTCACCACAGCCACTAGCTGAGAACAACTACCTGCTGGCCAGCGGCCGGCGCATCGTCGTAGACAAGCCGCAACAAGAGGCCGCATGGAACTATGGTGCCAACATGGCACTCTACGTGCCCCTGGCCGGCAACACGCTGAAAATAAATGCGGAGTACTATTATACGAATTTCACCCGCCAGCTCGTTATAGACTATGACAGCGACCCGCACTCCTTGCACCTCGCCAACCTCGATGGCCGCAGCTACTCGCACACCGTCCAGGTGGACGTCTCCTACCCCGTGGCACGGGGCTTGGACGTGACGGCGGCCTACCGTTACAACCTGGTGAAGTCGACGTATGGCGGCGAACGCCTGTGGAAGCCGCTGCAGAGCCGCTACAAGGCACTGGTGAGCGCCTCCTACCGCGACCCACTGGAGCTCTGGCAACTCGACGCGACCTTCGCCCTCAACGGCGGCGGACGCCTGCCGCGCCCCTACACCACAACCGACGGCACGCCCTCATGGGCCACACACTTCCGCGCCTACGAGAACCTGACGGCACAGGTGACACGCCACTTCCGCCACTTCTCGCTCTTCATCGGCGGCGAGAACCTCACCAACCACAAGCAGAAGCACCCCATCATAGGGGCGGCCAACCCCTGGGCCGACACCTTCGAGCCCACCTTGGTCTACGCGCCCATCACGGGCATCACAGGATATATAGGAATTAGGATTAACATAGGATACAGATTATGAGAAAAGTTATCATGACGCTGGCCATCGCCCTGGTGGGCGTGGCCGCACAGGCGAAAGACATCAAGACCGTCATCTTCACCACCCAGCCGCAGATGCATTGCGCCGGCTGCGAGAAGAAGATCAAGGGCAACCTCCGCTATGAGAAGGGCGTGAAACGCATCGACACCGACGTGGAGCAGCAGAAGGTGACGGTGAAGTATGACGCCGACAAGACCTCCGTCTGCAAGTTGCAGGCGGCCTTTGACAAGATTGGCTACAAGGCCAACCAAGTGACGGCCGGCGAGAAGGGTTGCTGCAAGGACAACCAGGCTAAGGCCGAGAAGAAGAGTTGCTGCAAGGACAACCAGGCCAAGGCCGAGAAGAAGGATTGCTGCAAGGACAACCAGGCCAAGGCCGAGAAGAAGGGTTGCTGCAAGGACAACCAGGCTAAGACTGAGAAGAAGGGTTGCTGCAGCAAGTAGCCTAGGTCTTCAATCCTACGCCATTCCCCAAAAGGTGGGACATTCCTCCAACGGAATGTCCCACCTTTTTTGTTTAGCCTTGGTTCCATTTTTTCGAAAAATAATAGAAAAAAGTGCTTTCGTCATGTCACAATCATGCTACCTTTGCGTAATATAGTCGAACAACAGCAAGAAATGACGACCGAAGAATTCCAAAACGAAGCGGCACACCTGCGTCCGAGCTTGCTCAGCGAAGCCCAGCAATACGTGCGGCGCAACGACGTGGCCGAGGACATCGTGCAGGACAGCCTGGTGCGCCTGTGGGACATGTGCGGCGACCTGCGCAGTCCCATGGGGCCCCTGGCGAGGGTCGTCACCCGCAACCTCTGCCTCGACTTTCTGCGGCGCACGCACCGCACCGAGGACGTGACGCTCCTGGGCAAGGCCGACGAGACCGACGAAACGGCGCAGCGCCACGAGGCCGTGGAGCGCATGATGGACATCGTGACCGAGCTCCCCATCGTCGGACAGACGGTGCTCCGCCTGCGCCACATCGAGGGACGGGAGATGGGCGACATAGCCCACACGCTGGGCATGACCGAGGCGGCCGTCAGGAAAGCGCTCAGCCGGGCGCGCATGGCCGTCAGGGACAAGTATCTGAAACGCTATCAACAAAACGAGATATGAACGAAAACAAAGTAAGACAACTGGTCGACCGATACTTCGAGGGAGCCACGACGCTCCAAGAAGAGCAGGAGCTATACGCCTACTTCACGTCGGACCACGTCAGCGCCGAGCTTGAGCCGCTCAAGCAGATGTTTCTCGACATGTGCCAGCTGCAAGGCTGCGAGCCTGCGCCCAAGGCCACGGTGGTCAGCCTCAAGGGGCGGAGCCGCTGGCGGCGGGTGGCCATAGCGGCAGCCATGGTGGCCACAGCAGGCATCGTGGCGGCCGTGTGGTTCGGACATCAGGAAAGCTCCAGCTATGAGATGATAGCCTACGGCAAACGCCTGAACGACCGCAAGGCGGTGATGAGCGAGGTCAGCCGCACACTGGGCGACGCCCAGAGCAGCGCACCCAACGTGGGCGCCGAACTGAAAGACGCATTCGCACAATATTAAAAAACCTACACGACATGAAACTAAGATTCATCATTTCCGCGTTGCTGATGATGCTGGCGACAGCCGCCAGCGCACAGTCAGCCAGCCTGAGAGTGAGCCAAATCCTCGACGGAAAGGTGGTGCCGCTGGAGCGAATGGTAGTGACCAAGGTGAAGGGACGGTCACTCAGCAAGTACGGGCTCAACTACTACCGCAGCGCACGCTTCGTCGCCAACAGTAAGGAGCGCAGCCTGTGCATCGAGGCCGTGGAGCAAGACCTGAACGCCAACGGGCAATCATCATCGATACAAAAGCGCTCGGGGTGGCGCACATCCATCGCCTTCAAGCTCAAGCAGCAGGACACCACCAACAGGTACGTGAGCTTTGTCTGCACCAAGGAGGACAACCAGCAGTACGCCATCACAGTGATCTACATGGAGGGAACGGTGAAGAGCCTCAGCGAACTCAACAAAATGATCAACAAGTAAAACACAAGATAAGCATGAAAAATCTCATTCTCATGGCGGCCATGATGGTCGCAACCATCGCACAAGCCGCCGAGCCAGGCGACACCGTGACCGTGAACAAGGCACAAAAGGTGACCATCGTCAACAACGACTCGCTCCTCCACGTGGAGGTGAACGGCACCGAGAACGCACCCGAGTACCACTATGAGGCCACCCTGCGCAACACCGACGGCAACTACGAGAGTTCATCGGTGGGCAACCTCTTCAACTTCAACATCGGCGGCAAGCCCAACAAGAAGACCAACGGCCAGTCTCTCTACGACTCCAACCTCCGCTTCTTCATCGGCTTCAACGGCGCAACGGGCAACAGCGACGTGGTGAACACCAAGCTCTGGAGGGGCGCCAACATCGGCACATACATCGACTGGGGTATCCATCCCTGGCGCAACGGCCACCGTTTCTCCATGGGCTTAGGCGTGGAGTGGAAAAACTACCGCATGACCGGACACCGCCAGTTTGTCAAGACCGCCAACGGCACGACAAAGGTGGATCCGCTCGGTGAAGCCATCGAGCCGAAGTTCTCGCGCATCAAGACCTTCAGCGTCATCGTACCCCTCATGTACACCTATGAGAAACGGCAATGGGGATTCTCCGTAGGAGCCATCGTCGACTTCACCACCCACTCAAGCATCAAGACGCGTTACCGCCTCGACGGCAAGAAGTACAAACAGACCTACAAGGACACGCACCCCAACACACCGACCGTGGACCTCGTGGCGACATTCATCAACCCGGTGATCGACGTCTACGTGAAATACAACCCCTGCGATGTGCTCGACACGCAGTATGGTCCCAAGTTCCACAGCCTGTCACTTGGCGTCATGCTCTGACGCCCTCGCAAGAGTCGCATAACATTCTCTCTTTCCGCCCCCGCCCAGTACTCGCGCCGCCCTTCCGGCGACAAAACGAGGACTTGGCGGGGGCGTTTTTCTTTTGTTTTGCTTGGTGGCAGCGATACCAAAAGTGGGGAAATAAAAAAGGAGCTAAAGCCTTATGGACTCTAACTCCTTGTTTGTGCGCTCCAGGATGGGCTTGAACCAACGACCCCCTGATTAACAGTCAGGTGCTCTA
>CAVBFJ010000040.1:0-28632 GCA_963594895.1 bacterium
CGCAGACATGCCATTCTTCATGTATCGCATGTCCACGATATTTGGCTAGGGGGGGCATCCACGGACTATCTCCCCTGAGCCATTTTTTCTGGAACAATAGTTCGTTAAAATTTGAGATAAAGGCTAAGCGGCTTTACGCTGCCAGCCAAAGAGTTCTTTGACAGTATGACTAATTAACCCAACTTTGACCCCTATTCCATGTTTTTCTTGCTGCATCAGCGAGTTAGCGATTGGCGTTTGCGCTACTGTGTACTACAGATTTTGTCTATCCGGATTTTTCTGAGAGGCATCTTCTTGTAATGCAAGCGTTCGTGTATGTCGGCTACTTTTGTCGGTTCGCTGCAAATCAATGGGTTACAAAATAAACAAGGCGAAGAATCATTGATTTTGCTTGGTGGGGTCAAAGCTGGGTTAGGTCCGGACAAGATTACGGCCAGCGTCTATGCGGAGGAAAATGAATAGCAGGATGGTGAAGCCCCATAGAGACGAACCACCATAACTGAAGAAAGGCAACGGAATGCCGATCACAGGAGTCAGGCCCAACACCATGCCCACATTGATAAACAGATGGAACAAGAATACACTAAGGACGCAATAGCCGTAGACCCGCCCGAACTTGAACGGTTGTCGCTCAGCCAAATGAATGAGCCGTAAGATGAGCGCCAGGAACAGCAACAACACACCAGCGGAGCCCAAGAAGCCTTCCTCCTCGCCCACGGTGCAGAAGATGAAGTCGGTGTCTTGTTCGGGAACGAAGCGCAACTTGGTCTGCGTGCCATTGAGGAATCCTTTGCCACGAAGGCCACCAGACCCTATGGCAATCTCGCTCTGGTGGACATTATAACCGGCTCCAGCCAGGTCTTCGTCAAGTCCAAGCAGCACGTTGACTCTCACGCGCTGATGTGGCTCCATGATATCATTGAGCACATAGTCGGCACTATAGAAAAACACTATGGAACCCACAGAGAACAAGGCTATCAGAAGGTAATGGAAAATCTGCGTGGACAGGCCCTCATATACCAAGTAACCCACCAATCCGGCGCAGATGATCAACTGCACCCATACCACATCGAACGGGATGACATAAAGGGAGAAGAGCAAGGCCAGGACAGTAAGCGCAACGGATATGACGCCCAACTGTATGGCACGTGACTTTTCCTTACAATAGACATAGACCATGGATGCCGTGAAAACCTGCACCAAGAGCAACACCACAAACTTTCCGATGGAAGTGGGTGTCTGCAACAAGAACACCAGCTCATACTTGATGCCAACCACAAAATAGATAACCATCGCCACTCCTGTGAAAAGGATGCTGCCGGGCATGCCCTCGCGATAGAACATCAGGAAGAAAGACAGGTAAACCAATGCGGAACCCGTCTCGCGTTGCCCCACAATGAACAACATGGGCAGGAAGACCACAGCTACCGCCGCAGCGAAATGTTTGGGCTTGTGAATATCGAAGCCATACGTGCTCATCAGCTTTGCCACGGCAAGCGCTGTGGCAAACTTGGCAAACTCGGCTGGCTGCAGGCGCAACGGGCCCAAGACCAGCCACGACCGCGACCCCTTGATCTCATGGGGATTGAAGATGGTCACAAAGAGCAGCAAGAGCAACATCGCATAAATCACATAGGCAAACGTGTCATAAAAACGGTCATCGAGCATGAGCAACACAAAGCCCAAGACGAGCGATGTGCCAATCCAAATAATCTGCATGCCTGAGCGCGTGTCGAGGCTGAAGATATCGGTCTCTCCATACGTGTAGCTTGCACCGCAAACGCTTATCCAACCAAATGCGAGCAGCGCAAGGTAGATGCCGATTGTCCACCAGTCAAGACTGCGGAGCACACTCGGCTGTCGCTTGTCATCGTTCACTGTTTCCATAACCTATTCTGCGTTTCTGCATTTCTGAGGCCAGACTCTCACCGGCCTTACTCAACTTGCCCATAATGTATTGTTCCATTATCACCTTTCCCATGGGGACACCATAGTCAGCTCCCCATCCGCCATTCTCCACATAGACAGCAACGGCAATCTTGGGATTGTCCATAGGAGCGAAGCCCATGAAGACAGAGTGGTCGTGACCGCGGTTTTGCGCCGTGCCGGTCTTTCCACAGGCGGCGAAAGGCAGTGAACCGAGGATGCGGCATGTGCCGCCCGTCGCCGACGAGCGCATTCCAGCGACAATGAAGTCGTAAGCCCGACGGCTGGCCCGCGTGTAATGGCGATGTGTGTAAAGGGTATCAAGAGGCTCACCCTGAATGGCTTTCACCACATGGGGCACATAATAGTATCCACGATTGGCGATGGTGGCGCCTAAGTTGGCTATCTGAAGCGGGGTGAGATTGACCTCTCCCTGACCTATGCTGATACTGATGACCGTCAGGCCGTTCCATGACCCATGGTAAGCCTTGTCATAGAAGCCAGCATTGGGGATGAGCCCCCGCTTCTCGCCCGGTAAGTCGATACCCAGCTTGTAGCCGAAGCCCATGCTGACCATATAGTCGCGCCAAGTGTTCATGGCATCTTGGACCGTGGGATACTTGCGACGGTTGGACAACATGTAATAAAGCCCCCAGCAGAAGTAGCCGTTGCACGAGGTGCTAATGGCCGGCACAATGGCCAAAGGTGAGGCGTGGCCATGACATCCCACATGAAGACCCTTATAAGAAAATCCATGATGACAAGGGAACACCGTGTGGCCGTTGATGATGCCCTCAGACAGAAAGGTGAGGCCTTGCGTAGTCTTAAAGGTGGAGCCGGGGGGATACTGTCCCATGATGGCGCGATTCAGCAGGGGCTTCCAGCTGTCACGCGAAAGGTAGGAGTGATACTTGCTTCGGTTGCGGCCTTCGAGCAATCGGGGATCATATGTGGGCGAAGAGGCCATGCACAACACTTGGCCTGTCTGCGGATCAATGGCCACAATGGCACCTATCTTTCCCTCGAGCATGCGCTCTGCCGTGGCCTGAAGATTGATGTCAATACCTAATGTCAAGTCACGACCCGCACGCGGGCGCCGGTCAAAACGTCCATGCTGATACTGGCCTTGTATGCGTCCGTGGGCATCCCGCAGCAGGATTTGCACGCCCTTCTCGCCACGAAGCTCCTTCTCATAGCTGCGCTCAACACCCAACTTGCCGATATAGTCGCCTGCCTGGTAATACTCATCATCCTCAATGTCGGACGGTGCCACTTCACCCACATCGCCAAGGATATGGGCCGCATAGGGGTACTCATATTGGCGGACGGTGCGTTTCTGAACAGAGAAGCCGGGGAAACGGAACATCTTCTCCTGGAAGACGCTGTAATCCTTGTCGTTGATCTGGCTCATGAAGAGTTGCTGGGTGAACCGCGAATAGCCAGGATTCTTGCTGCGGTCCTTGATGTCATTCATCCGCTTGACGAAATACTCCTTGGTGATGCCCAGCGTTTGGCAAAAATCGAGCGTGTCAAGACGCCCCTTGGCCTCGTTCATCACGACCATGATATCGTATGCCGGCTGGTTGAAGACAAGCAGCTTGCCGTTGCGGTCACGAATGACTCCACGAGAGGGGAACTCGATACGCTTAAGAAAAGCGTTGGAGTCGGCACTCTTCCGGTAGTCATCGCTCACAAGCTGGAACATGAAGAGTCGGGCCATGTAGACCACCACAATCAATATGGCCACACCGCCTATGACATAACGACGATTGTCAAGATTGAAATCTTTCATGCGATTTACTTCTTCCGTCTGACAGGTTACTTCTTCCTAAGGCCATCGACAACGAAAAGCAACAACTCGGAAAGCACAAAACTGCCCACAACACTCAGCACCCATTGCAACCCATTGAAGAAGCTGAATGTCTCAAGCGCAAAGAACACCACACAATAGAGAAGCGTCAGCAACAAGGAATAATAGAAAAAGTTGACTGGACCCATCGTGTAAATGGCTGGCTGGAAGTTCTCGTCGTCGTCGCGCTGCATGAACAGTTCCAGGACATAAGGCTGCAAGAAGCCCAGCAAGGTCATGGATGTGGTGGCCACGCCTGGCGTGTCGGAGAACACATCCAAACATAGTCCAAGCAAGAAGCTATACAACAAGATGGCCCAACGAGGGTAGCCTCGCTGGAAACTAATCACAAAATAGACATAAATCAACGGCGTTGCACAATCGAAAAGGTGGATGTGATTCAGCACCAACACCTGCACCAACAACAGTGCAAGGAAGAGCAACAACCGCTTAAAGAAATCAATGTTCATCCCTAACTACTTACCATCTTTCAGTTTCAAGGAATCACGCGACGCTCGCATGACCTCCATCTGCTCCAACATCGGCGTGTTGTCAATCACACAGACATCGCTCAGGTTGCCAAAGTCGGTTGACAGCTCGACCTGGAGACGATAGGACACGCCATCGGCTGAATTGTACACATGAAGAATCTTTCCCACGGTGATGCCCGGTGGGAAGACTGACGAGTAACCACTGGTCTCCACCCATTCGTATAGACGGAAGTGAGCATGGCGGGGCACCTCCTCCACGTAAGCGACGCGAGGGTCTCTCCCACTCCAATGGAGATAGCCGAAATATCCGCGCCCACGGATGCGGCAGCTGATGTTGGATGAAGTGTTGAGGACAGGTATGACGACCGAGTAATGGGCCGATACCATATAGACGATGCCCACGACCCCCTGGCCGCAGGCAACGCCCATGTCTTTGCGCACACCATCTGCGCTACCTTTGTTGATGGTGATGAGATTGTTGGACCGGCTCACCGAGTTGCTGACCACCTTGGCGGGGACCATCTTGAAGGACTTGAGCAAATCCATCTGATTGCGACGCACCCATCCCGAGTCCTTCGTGGCCTCACCCAGCTGTCCTGACAACAACCTCACCTGTTGTTCGAGGTAGATATTGCGTTGCGTAAGCTCTTGGTTGGCCTTCGACATGGAGAAGAAGGACTCAACCTTTGCGTCCCAACTCAGCACCTTACCAGCAACAGCGTTGGCAGACGAAAACCAAACGCTGCCCTGATAACTGTTGTACTGGAACAACAAGATGATGCCTATCACCTCAAGGATGACAAAGAGAAGCCAATGGTTGTAGCGTGCAAGAAATTCTAATAGATTACGCACTGCTCAAACAAAAAACTTATCTCATCAAGAAAGAGAACCTGTTGACGTTCTTCAAGGCAATACCTGCTCCCTTTGCCACACTATGAAGGGGATCTTCCGCTATGTGGAACGGGATGTTGATCTTGTCTTGCAGACGCTTGTCGAGACCACGCAACAAGGCACCGCCACCGGTGAGGTAGATGCCATTTTTCACGATATCGGCATATAGCTCTGGTGGTGTGGCCTCAAGGGCTGACAACACAGCGTTCTCGATTTTTGCCACCGTCTTGTCCAGGCAGTGGGCAATCTCCTGGTAGCACACAGGCACCTCCATGGGAAGAGCAGTGATGCGGTTAGGCCCATGCACCACATAATCCTCGGGGGCCTCATCACCCAGGTCCGTCAAAGCGGAACCAACGTGTATCTTGATACGCTCAGCCATACGCTCAGAAACCTTCACATTGTGCTGGCGGCTCATATATTCCTGGATGTCGGCGGTCAAGTCATCGCCGGCGATACGAATGGAGTTGTTGCTCACAATGCCTCCCAAAGAGATGACTGCGATCTCGGTGGATCCACCGCCTATATCGACAATCATGTTGCCCTCAGGAGCTTCGACATCAATGCCTATGCCTATGGCAGCGGCCATCGGCTCGAAGATGAGATAAACGTCACGACCATCAGCGTGCTCGGCAGAGTCGCGCACTGCACGCAACTCAACCTCAGTGGAACCAGAAGGAACACCGATCACCATGCGCAAGGACGGAGAGAAAAGGCGCGACCCCGTATGGACCATCTTGATCAAGCCACGCATCATCTGCTCGCAGGCCGTGAAGTCTGCGATGACTCCATCGCGCAAGGGACGAATGGTGCGGATATTGTCGTGGGTCTTCTCATACATCATCTTAGCTTTCTCGCCCACGGCAATCATCTTGTCGGTGCGGCGATCCAAAGCCACCACTGACGGCTCGTCAACAACAATCTTATCATCACTGATGATGATGGTGTTGGCCGTGCCGAGATCCATCGCAATCTCTTGAATAAAAGAAAAAAATCCCATGTCTTATATTAAGTTCAGAGCTGAAAACTATTTAGCGAACCAATTGTGAATGGCAGTGTCGTAATGGCTGCTCACGCCAAAAGCGCGCTCAGCGAACTGCTTGCGGTCGTCAATGTCGGTCTGCGCCCCCTTGGCCTTCAGCACATCGAGCAACATGCCATACTCGGCCTTGCTGGGAACGATGACCACATCTTTAAAGTTCTTGGCACCGGCACGGATGAGCGAGATGCCACCAATGTCAATCTTCTCGATAATGTCAGCGTCAGAAGCACCGCTGGCCACAGTCTGCTCAAAGGGATAAAGGTCAACGATAACCAGGTCGATAGCAGGGATGTCATACTCAGCCATCTGTTGTTGGTCGCCCTCATTGTCGCGACGGGCAAGAATGCCTCCAAAGACTTTCGGATGCAACGTCTTGACACGTCCGCCCAAAATGGAAGGATAAGTGGTCACATCCTCCACCTTCTGGCAGGGGTAGCCCAGGCTCTCAATAAACTTCTGCGTGCCTCCCGTGCTCAGGAAAGCAACACCTTCTTCATGTAACTTGGCCAGGATTTCCTCCAGGCCGTCCTTGTGGAAGACTGAGATCAGAGCAGTCTTGATTTTCTTCGTTTCAGCCATGTAAATACGTACGTTATTCAATTAGTTTGCAAAGTTAATCATTTTTGGACAATTCATCCTAAAGAAAACCGCATTTTCCTTAACCATGAAACGTTAAAATGTCACAAGTCAAGACTATTATGAGCATGGCGTTCGGAGTTTTTCGTTAACTTTGCACCAGGCCTGCCGTGAATACTCAAGCCCCCCCTGAAAGGCTGAAACTACGACGCCCACTATAAACAACGCAAAGAAAGGAAAAATGAGAAAGTCAATAATCATCACGCTATTGCTGGCAGCCTGCACCACCGTCCAGGCACAACGACAAATCATCACCTACGACCCCGAGCTCAACGAGCCCGTGAGAGACGCCCTGGTCTGGGCCGACCACCAGAAGGCAAACGCCACAAATATCCTCGGAGAGGTGCTCATACCCGATAGGTTTGACACGATACACGTCAACAAGCCTGGCTACGTGTCGTTGTGCATCCCAGCATCTGTGGTGGCCGACTCCATTCCACTGATCCGAGACTACAACAACATCGGAGAGGTCGTTGTACAGGGTGTGTACCAAAACAAACAACTGACGGAGAGCGTTAAGCGCTGGACAAAAGAGGCAAAGAAAGAATTTGCCTTGCGCCATCCTGTCAGAGGCATCAGCTTCAGCCTGGCCGACTGTATCGACCCACGACTGAGACGCATCAAAAAACAGACCAAGAAATTGGAGAAGATCTTCAAACGCATGGATGCCGAAGGCAATGACCCCATCATCCAAGCATACCGGAAGGCCATCAACAAGACAGACCACTAACCTACGGCAAGAGAGCCAAAACCATCATGCTCACTACTCGAAATAGAATGTGAGCACTATCATCTTGGACGTCGCTTTATTGACAGACTGGGTGTAGGGCAACATGGAGCGGTCACTGATGGAGGACGCATGGTTGTTGTCGAGACTGTTGGTGAGACCATACATGAACTTCAGCTCAGGCCTTATCTTAAAGAATGGCAAGTAGAAGTCGCAACCAATTCCTGCCTCGAAGAAGAGATCATATCGTTTCAGCTTGAGATAATCGTCACTCGATCCGCTCAAGTTGATAACAGGGTTGAGCCCCACCATAACATAAGGACGATGGTTGTTGAAACGGGGCGACGCTGCTATCAAATCGAGGGCACACGAGAAATATGCCGTCTTCAGCGTCTGGTTGCGTGCCAACATGGAGTCCGGCGCATTGGCATCCATGTTGTGAAACGAGATGTGGCGCGATCCAAAATACATCGCCGGAGCCACACGCAACTGCAAGGTGCGATTGATGCGCAACTCACCCAGTACGCCTACATTAAATCCATCATCCCACCGGTCCTGGTCACAAGTGATGATATATTCTTTCTGAGTCCCATCAGCATTGGTGATAAGTTGCGGCCCAACGTTATTAAATTCGAGGTCTTGTAAGTGCATGCCCACCAAAATGCCAAAATGGAACTTACGCAAGTCAGTGTATGGCCTGTTCTCGACCGTACGCTCTTGTCCCAAAGCAACCGTTGTGCTGAGAATAGCCAATATCAAGATATACAGTTTTCGCTTCATATTAGAAATAACGCCAATCTCAACAAGTTTATTGTTTAACCAGTATCCCACCCCCATTTTTTAGTACTATATGTTAAATTGAGAAAAAAGTCATCATCATTTGTAGGTACACATTGAAAAAATAACTATCTTTGCAACGAACAAGGGAAGAAAGCAATGGCTGTATCCCCTTCCAAAGCATAACAAAACATTATTAACAATAAACATTATTATTATGGCTTACGTAATTGGTGAAGACTGCGTTGCTTGCGGTACATGTATTGATGAGTGCCCCGTGGGCGCTATCTCTGAGGGCGATATCTACTCTATCAATCCTGACGAGTGCACAGAGTGCGGCACATGCGCTTCTGTCTGCCCGAACGAGGCAATCAGCCTCCCCGCCTAAGTTCTGACCAGTTGGCATCAGAATAACAAAGCCCAGCATAATCTCATGCTGGGCTTATTTTATTCCGAAAAGACACACACCAAAAACATAAAGGCGCACCTCAGAACTCTGAGATGCGCCTTTATTATCTTATTGGTGCTATACTACTCCAAAACCATTAGCTGGCCAAAGTGTTATGTGAAACAAAAGGCCGCTAAGGCAAATCACATGGCTTGGACTTGCTTGGCAACAGAGTTCTCAGGATCGATTGCCAACAACTTATTAGCAACATCCTTAGCAGCCGCCTTGTCCTGCAACACGTTGAAATCGTAGACGATGAGGTAGAGATAAGCCTGCTTGAGCATTGCGATCTCACTGTTCTGCTTCTCCGCCTTAGCTTCCAAAGACTTAGCGAGAGCCTCATAATAAGGCTTTGCAAGACCAGCCTTGCTGTCGGGATCAAGGTTAGCGTTGATCTGACCACGCATGTAATTGCAATAGTTGGCATAGTTAGGATAAGCCTCCATCATACGGCCATACACCTCATCTGCACTCTTGAAAGCGGCATCAGAACCAGCCTTGTCCTCAGCCTTCAACTTCTTCGACGCGATGTCTGCATAGAGGGAGCCCAGGTTGTCGAGCTGGTCCATGGTCGGCTTATCAGAACCACTCATGCTCTTCTCCAAGAAAGCGACTGCATTATCATAGTCTCCCTTCTGCAGATAGACATCGGAGAGATTCTTATTGATGATACTCATCTGCTTATTGTTACCCGCATTGAGTTCCAAAGCCTTATTGAAAGACTGGATGGCGTCATCCCAACGCTTGGCCTGCTGAAGAGCGGTGCCATGATAAGTGTAGTCCTCAGCTATGAAGTGCGCAGAATCGCTGGCATTGAACAACTTGTCGGCAAAAGCCAAAGCCTCATCAGTCTTCTTCAAGTCAGTGTAATCATAGAAAGCAATACGATTCCAAGCGGCCTTGCGCGGGTTCGTCGAAAGACCGGCCTTACAGACCTCGATACTCTTCTCACGCTGACCAAGAAGCCAAGTGGCTGTCGCAAACTCGGTGATGTACTCCGGCTTCATCTTCGACACGTCAGATACCTTGGCAAAAGCCTCTGCAGCCTTCTCATAGTTTTGTGCGTTGAAGAAGATATGACCAATAAGCTGGTCAACAGGATAGTCAGGACGTTGCTGACGCAGATCCTCGAGCACCTGGGCGGCGCCTGCAGGGTCGACGCCACGCTGAACCATGGCATACTTATAATACCCATCCGGCTCCTTGGGATCAAAATAAATGGCATTCTGATAAGCCGTGGCAGCCGCACCACCGTTGTTCTGGTTCACAGCGATGTCGCCCTTGAGCAACCAAGCCTGCGCATTCTTATTGTCGCGTGTCAAAGCCTGATCCGCAAAGAACCGCGCATTGGCTGTGTCCTTCTGCTCAAGGAAGGCCCTACCGATACCTGTAAGCACATCGGCATTCTTCTTGTACTTCTTGGCGTAGTCCTTCACCTGATCCTTGAGGTTGGCGGGCTTGCTCTTGATCACACTCACCACTTGCTCGATGATGGCCTTGTTATCCTCTTGAGCCATCACAGGAGCTGCTGCACCAAACAGCAATGCTCCCATCAATACGTATTTAATAGTCTTCATAATTCAAATTTTAAATAGGGTTGTTCGCAAAATTAACTTTTCTCTCTGTTTTGGTTTAGATAATCCTTAGCTGTTTGACCTTAAAGACGCAACAGGAACAAAAAAGTTTATATTATTCACTTACATTAACATCACGCACATTGATGTTACCCAAGACAGGCAACAAACCAGCCTTCATGACAATGCGCTGCCCCTTTGGTCCCTCAATGAAATGCGCAAAGCCCCAAGGCAATCCTTGTCGGGGATCATTGAGCAAAGCATATATAGTGCGCACCAGTGGATATTCACCATTGTAGATGTAATACTGATAAGGCAACCTGCTGCTGGCAGGTGTGGCAGGATGAACCTTACTCACTCGCATCACGCGAATGTTCTTATTAAACGTGAGATTGGTGGAGTCGTGCTTGTCATTCAGCCAGTTATTGCCTATAACGCCTATTGCGCCAGGGTTCTGTTCTACATATTTTATCACCTCGGCAGTTTTGTTCACAGCAGCCACATTGGGGTTGACGATGGGCTTACCGCCAAGAATGGAATCTTCAACATAATGTACCGTGCTCGACTTAGCGTTGTCGAAAACCACGGTGATAAGGCCATCAGAAGAGCCACCAGAAATGTCTCTCCACTTTGTGGCTTTACCGTTCATGACATTCATAATGTCTTGAACAGAAATAATTGTGTCCTTATTGTTCTTATTGACAATAAAGGCCAATGCATCGTAGGCCACCTTAATAGCTATGGGCCTAAAGTTGCGTGCCTGCAGGTTTTTCAACTCTGACTTCTTAAAGCTTCGAGCCGCAAAAGCCAACCACGACTTACCATCCAACAAACGATTGATGGCGTCCGACTCATTCGTATAAACAGGAGTGACCTTCGCTTGGGGATAATCAAACTGGAAGACCGAACGTTCTTCCTCGATAATGGGACTAAAACTTTCATCAGAGACGAAAGAAATCGCCCCTGATGAATATGTGTCTGTGCGGCCGTCCTTGCCCTTCTTGTTACCAGAACAAGAAGCGCAAAGACTGGCTGCAAGTGTTAATCCTACGAAAATGTAAGATGTGAGTTTCATGATAATGATTAGTTACTGAGCCTAAACGTCACAGGAAGTCTGAAACGCGAGCGTACAGTGTTACCATTCTGCTTACCGGGAATCCAGTGAGGCATGCTTTTCACAACACGCAGAGCCTCACGGTCAAGAGACGGGTCAACGCCACGCTCCACCTTCAAGTCGGTGATGGAACCATCACGCTCGACCACGAAGGAAACCGTCACACGGCCTTGCACACCATTCTCCTGAGCCACAGCAGGATACTTAAGGTTATCATTGAGGTACTTGAACAGGGCAGCCTCACCACCAGGGAAGGAAGCCTGTTGTTCCACAACCTCGAAGACCTTGTTCTCAACCTCGGGCTTCGGCGCTGCCACAGGCTCATCAGCCACACGCTGTGTCACCTTCAACACTTCACCCGTCTCACTGTTACCCTTCACATCCAAGGCACCGATGGCGGTATTGGTCTGCATCAACTCCTCCTGGGTCTTCATCTCATCCTCAGGCTTTACCTCGTTATCCTTCTTGATAACGGGAGCCGTGAACTTGATAGAAGACTTCACCTCCTTGACGACCTCTTGTTTCTTCTCAGGTATCTGGATTTCCTTACGCTTCACCTCAGCCTTCTTTTCGGGCTGCTTGATAGCGGAGATCTCCGTCACCTGCTCGTTCTTTTGGTGCGTCAATTGGTACTGGTCATAAGCTGACTTGGCCACATAAATACCGATAAGAATCAGTGCGATGATTGCAATGATGACGATTGAATAGATGTTTCTCCTCGGAGTCTGTCTACGGAGCTTATAGGCTCCATACTCTTTATTACGTCCCTCAAAGACAAGATCGGTCCAACCGTTCGTTGTTAAATCAATGTTTGCCATTTTCTTAAACTATTAATGATTTAGACCTTTGACTTACTCCTTGACGTTGTTCTTCTGGAGAAGAGCCTCGTCCTGGGGATTCATCTTATCAATCACATACTTACCGATGCTGCAAATCTGCATCTCGTCGAGAGCGTCAACCAGGTTTTTATAGGTTGAATTGTCAGTGGCCTTGATGATGACGGTCATAGTCTGGATTTTCTTTCCATTGATGACACCAGACTTGATCTTGGACAAGCTGGCGTTATAGGTAGAGTCATCCATTTTCTTTCCTTCACTCTCAAGCTTGGTGCGCTGGTCGTCAAGGGCCTGCTTGGCCTTCATGACGTCAAGCACAGGTGACGTTCCATCCTCAGTGACGTGGCTCATGAGCACTTGACGGATACCCTTGCTTCCCCAAGTGGTCTTCTTCAGACATTCGGGTTGCTCAGGCTTGATCAGTCCGGCCACGTAGTAAATCTGGTCGTTAGCGCAACAATAGATCGTAATGGTGTACGACTCCTTTGTCACGGTCTTGTCTTGATCCTGCAAGTTCTTATCATTACTTGGCATACTCAATTCCATAGTCTGCGGCTTAGCCAACGATGTACAGAGCATGAAGAACGTGATAAGAAGCATCATCATGTCCACCATAGGCGTGAAGTCCACGCGGACATTCATCTTCTTCTGTTTGCTTTTTCCTGCTGACATTTATTCGTCCTCCGCTTTCTTATATTGAGTAATCAGGTAGTAACGGTTCTCATTCATGTCTTGGAGCTCGGACATGAGCTTTTTGACGGTCTTGTAAGGAGTCTTGATGTCAGCCTTGATGGCGATCTTGGCGTCGGGGTTGGCCTGGTGTGCGGCCTTGACCCACAGCTGGAATTCGCTCATTGCAGCCTCACCCTCCTTGCCAGGGACAGAGTCGGTAGGAATACCATACTTCTTGATGGCCTCTGGCATATCCGTCTTGTTCAAGTCCAAATATCCCTGGAGGCTGCTCATGGGAACGCCCCACATGGGATCGTCAAGGAACTTGGAACGCTGTGCAGCGGTCAATGTGATGCCAAACTGGTTGGTAACATCATCAAGGGCTGTCTGGACGTCGGTCACCTTGTCCATGCTCATGAATATCTTGCCGTCATTTCCGACAAGAATATTCAAGACATTCTTGTCTGGAACTTTAATCTCCGACACTGAACCCGGCGTCTCGACTTTCACTGGCTCTGTCTTCGTGAACGTAGAAGTCAACATGAAGAAGGTCAGCAAAAGCACCATCACGTCGGACATAGGGGTCATATCGATCCAGACGTCTGCTTTCTTAATTTTTACTTTACCCATAGCGATAAAATTTTAAAGGGTTAGCAAAAATTAAGCCTCGTCTGCGTGGTTGGCTTCGTATGTCTGTGCGATTGAATAACCTACCTCGTCAAGTGCGTATGTGAGCTTATCGATCTTGTTGGTGAAGAAGTTATAGGCGATAACAGCGCACCAAGAAGTAGCGATACCGAAAGCAGTGTTGATCAGAGCCTCAGAAATACCAGTAGACAGTGCCAGAGAGTCACCGCCACCACCAGCAGCCAAAGCCTGGAATGAACGGATCATACCCGTCACAGTACCGAGCAGACCAGTAAGAGTACCGAGGGTAACGATGGTAGCGACGATGGGGAGGTTCATCTGCAGGGTAGGCATCTCGAGCTGAGTGGCCTCCTCGTGAGCCTGCTGGATCTTAGCGACCTTCTGGCTCTTCTTCAGCGAAGCGTTGGCACCGCTTTCCATGTCCTTGTAAGCGCGGAGAGAAGCGAGCACAACATTGGCGACAGAACCCTTCATCTTGTTGCAGAGGTCCTCAGCCTTGTCGAAGTCATTGGCCTTCAGGGCAGCCTTAATGTTCAGCACGAACTTGGTGAGGGGCTGCTTGCCGAAAGCGGTCTTCAGAGCCAGGTAGCGCTCCACAGCGAGGCAGAGCACGGTGAGCAGCAGTGTGTGGATGATAGGCACCACGTAACCGCCCTTGAAGATTGTACCCAGCATGTTGACAGGAGCGTTGGCGTTGTCACCACCCTGGAAGTTAGCGCCATCTCCGAGCACGAGGTTGAAGATGAGGATAGCAGCAATGAAGCATACGACGATGATCCAGAATGCTCCTCTGATTCCAGTGAAGCCCTCAGACTTCTTCTTTGCAGCCTTGGGGGCTGCGGCTTTTTGTGTAGTTGCCATAATTTAAAGATTTAATTTTGATTATTGATAAATTTAAGTTGTGTCCAGTATCTTAGGTTCGTCTATTCGCTCAAGGCCATTCCGCCTTACCAGCAAGGCAAGGAATTCTTTCGCAAAGATAACAATTTACGAGTGACTTCAAGCGAATTTATTAACTTTTAACAATTTTTTATTTCAATCGGGAAGTCACGTCCTTGATGCGGCGCATGGCCTCACGTATGTTCTCGTCGCTTGTGGCATAGCTCATGCGGAAGCAATCGGGGTCACCGAAGGCGTCACCGGCCACTGTGGCCACATGCCCTTTCTCCAGGAGATACATAGCGAAGTCGGTGGAGTTGTTGATCACCGTCTCGCCATCACTTTTTCCAAAGAAACTGCTGCACTTGGGGAAGAGGTAGAAGGCGCCTTGGGGCACGTTGACCTCCAGTCCGGGTATGTCCTTAGCCAGCTCCACGATGAGGTTGCGGCGTCGTTCAAACGCCTTGCGCATGTCCTCCACGCAGTCTTGGCTTGACAAGTAAGCGGCCTGGGCGGCTTTTTGGCTGACGTCACACGTGCCACTGGTGTATTGTCCCTGCAACTTGTTGATGCCCTTGACAATCCACGCCGGCGCTGCGACCCATCCGAGTCTCCAGCCTGTCATGGCGTAGGCCTTGCTGACACCATTACAGATGATGGTGCGCTCCTTCATTCCCGGATAACTGGCGATGCTGGCCGCCTTGCCCACATAGTTGATGTGCTCGTAGATCTCATCCGAGAGCACAAAGACATCCTCGTGCTTGAGGATGACCTCAGCCAGAGCGTCGAGCTCTTCCTGCGAATAGACACTGCCCGTCGGGTTGCTGGGTGAGCAAAGGATGAGCATCTTCGTCTTGGGCGTAATGGCAGCCTCCAACTGGTCGGCGGTCATCTTGAAGTCCTGTTCGAAGCCCGCACGGACAATGACCGGAGAGCCTCCGGCCAACTTGGTCATCTGGGGATAGCTGACCCAGTAAGGTGCGGGAATGATGACCTCGTCACCGGGGTTGACAAGCGCCAGGATGCTGTTGCACACTCCCTGCTTGCCACCCGTTCCGACAATCACCTCACTGGTGGTGTAGTCGAGAAGGTTTTCTTTCTTCAGCTTTTCGACGATGGCCTCGCGCAAGTCCATGTAGCCTGGTACAGGCGAATACTTGGAGAAGTTGTCGTCAATCGCTTTCTTGCCAGCCTCCTTGATGTGCTCAGGCGTGTTGAAATCAGGCTCACCGACGCTCATGTTGATCACGTCGACGCCCTGTGCCTTCATCTCGTTACTCTTCTGCGACATAGCCAGCGTGGCCGATGGTGCCAGGCGGTTCAGTCGATCTGATAATTGTGCCATAATAACCGATTAATATTTATCAATACACCTTATTGTGCAAAAGTAGCATTTTATTCATAAATACGGAAATATTCCGTCATGATTTTATGATACTTTATCACAATGTATCCATTCTGTAACTTTGCAGCCAACGCTTAGATATGCAACGTGTGTCCCATCCTGTCTCTCTTGGTCCTGAGGTATTCCACGTCGTATCGGTTGGGCGAGACCTCTATGGGAACATTCTCCACGATTTCGAGTCCGTAAGCCTCCAGGCCCACGCGCTTGGTGGGATTGTTGGTCATGAGGCGCATCTTATGCACGCCCAGGTGGCGCAACATCTGCGCGCCGCATCCGTAGTCTCGCTCGTCGGGCTTGAAGCCGAGATGCACGTTGGCGTCGACGGTGTCGAGTCCCTGCTCCTGCAACTTATATGCGGCGATCTTGTTCATCAGTCCGATGCCGCGTCCTTCCTGTTGCATGTAGATGAGCACACCCTTTCCTTCCTTCTCGATCATCTGCATGGCCTTCTGGAGCTGTTCGCCGCAGTCACAACGTTGGCTACCAAGGATGTCGCCCGTGGCGCATGACGAGTGCACGCGCACGAGAATCGGCTCATTCTCAGTCCAGGTCCCCTTGATGAGCGCCATGTGCTCCAGGCCATTGCTCTGCCGGAAGGGTATCAGGTGGAAGTGGCCGTAGACCGTGGGGAGGTCAACCTCGTCACCCACCTCGATGCTGCTCTCCTTCTTGAGCCGGTAAGCGATGAGGTCCTTAATGGTGATGATGCGCAGTCCCCACTCCTGGGCCTTCTCCCTCAGCTGCGGCATGCGGGCCATCGACCCGTCATCGTTCATGATCTCCATGAGCGCACCAGCCGGATAGAGCCCCGCCAACTTACACAGGTCTACTGCGGCCTCCGTGTGGCCGGAGCGGCGCAACACGCCGTTGTCTTGCGCATAGAGGGGGTTGATGTGCCCGGGTCGCCCGAAGGTCTGCGGTGTGGAAGCGGGATCGGCAAGGGCACGGATGGTCGCGGCGCGGTCGTGGGCCGACACGCCCGTGGTGCACCCCTCCAGCTTGTCGACGGTGATGGTGAACGGCGTGCCGAGCATCGACGTGTTGTCCGCCACCTGGTGGGGCAAGTCGAGCTCCCCAGCCCGCGACAACGTGATGGGCGCGCAGAGCACGCCCCGCGCGTTCTTGAGCATGAAGTTGACATCTTCGGGAGTAATCTTCTCCGCCGCGATGATCAAGTCTCCCTCGTTCTCGCGGTCCTCATCATCGACAACGATGACAAATTTTCCTTCTTGGAAGTCCTTGATCGCTTCCTCAATATTGCTGAGTTGAATGTCTGCCATATTTTTAACCTTTAGTTATTTGGTATTAGCTTGTGGGGCCTGCGTCCATCCAGCGCCCACCGCCTTCACATTATTATATAAGATGCTTGTCAACATGATTTGCGATGCTGGCATTGGTGTTCCTGACGGCCTGCAGGTCATGGTAGAGTCTCAAGCGGAACCGCCACATGCGACAGTACAAGAACGCACCCAGTGGCACGAAGATCACCGAGGCGATGTTGAGCCACCGCCTCTCGAAGGGACGCGTGTGGGCCTTGACGGCCAGCACCGGATAGCAGTTGATGTCGTGCAGCACCTGGCGGTCACGCGTATTGGCCAGGTCCTCAATGACTTGCTCAAGCTGCTGGCTGATGCGCTCGATCTCATGGTCAGGCTGATACTTGAAGAACACGTTGACCACGTTGGGTGGCGATTTCAGGTCATGCTCCTTCGCATAAGCCTCCACACTGGCGCTCACCTGCCGGAGCTTCTGCGCATCAGCGGCATACTGGGGCACGTGGATGATGACCTCTTTGGCGGCTATGTGGCGCTTCTCACGCAGCCCGAACGCCCGCATGAAGAGACTTCGCCACAGGTCGGCATTGAAGACCATGGAGTCGCGACACGCCTTGTAGGTGATGAACACCGCCGCGGGCAGGAGCACGGCCATGGCCAGTGTCTTGCCGAACCACACATCCCACGTGCCCTGCCGGGCCATGCGGTAGCCTACGTTGTCGAGGATGTAATAGACGATGAACACGGCCACCGACACGATGACCGGCACGCCCAGTCCGCCCTTGCGGATGATGGCGCCGAGGGGGGCGCCGATGAAGAAGAACAACAGGCACTGCAGGGCCAGTGTGAACTTGTTGATGGCCTCTATCTTGTGCTCGCGCAGGAGGCGGTCGTTGTCCTTGGTGATCATGCCCTTAAACTCCAAGTCGCTCACCTCGTTTTGCACACGCGACAAGGCCTCGTTGTATATTTGTTGTTTCTGGTCGCGGTTCTTTCGATCCAGCAGTTTGCTGATGTCGAAGTCTTTCGACAGGCCACGGCGCACGGCGGCCGCCGAGTCCTTGGGCGTGAGTACGGGTGATTGGTAATAGAGCCGCTGCGCGTCTTCATAGAAGGCGCGCCCCACGCTGTCATACGTGCAATTGAGCGAGTCCGTGGCGTGGCGGATCTGTCCAAGGCTTTTGGAGCGCGCGTCGCTCGAGAGCAGCGACGCGTCGGTCATGTTGAAGTCGCCGTCAAAGTCGAGCAAGATGCGCTTGGCTATGAAGCTCTCGCGGCGATAGGGCACGGCCGCACTGGAGGAGAACGACTGCGACTGCATGTTCTCGAACCACTCGCCGCTCCAGAGCGTCAGCTGCAGGTGTTTCTTCTCGGCGGTCGACTGCAGCATGCCTGAGTCCGCCAGGATGATTGCGGCGTCTTCGAAACTCTGGGTCATGCGGTAGATCATGATGCCGTAGAGCTTGCCGGTCTTGAGGTCTTTCTTCTGCACATAGATGTTGCAATTGGGGATGCCGTCATAGAAGATACCCTCAGGGATTTCGAGTTCCGGGCTCTTTTGCTTCATCGACACCAACAACTGCGAGATTTTCAGGTAAGCGTTGGGGCCGACATTGTTTTGAAAATAGAATGATCCCAGGCAGATGAGCACCGACACGACGATCAGCGAGCGGAAGGTCTGCATGAGCGAGATGCCCGCCGCCTTGATGGCGGTCAGCTCACTGCTCTCACCAAGGTTTCCGAAGGTGATCAGGCTGCTCAGTAGGATGGCCAACGGCAAGGCCTGTGGAACAAGCATCAAGGCCATGTACCACAGGAACTGGGCCATGACCTCCAGGGAGAGTCCCTTGCCGATCAGCACGTTAATATACCTCCACAGGAACTGCATCATCAGCACAAACTGGCAGATGAAGAATGTTCCCACAAAGAGGAGGCCGAACTGTCGGACAATGAATATGTCGAGTTTCTTAATTCGAAAGTTCATAAACCGTCATCGCTTGGCGTCTGTAACCTGCAACGAGGCCATGCGCCAATTTGGTGCAAAGTTAATGGAAAAATACAAGAAACCGACACATTCTTCCCACTTTATCATTTTGCTTAACGATAATTGCCCAAAAACAGGGTGGTTCTATAAACGCTACTTGAGCGAACATACCCATTATCCGGTGGTAATTTATAGAACCACCCTTTATGCTTTTCCTACAAAAAGCTCAGGTTTGCAATTTATTTGACGCAATATTTTTTCCCATCTTCTATATACACTCCCTTGGCAGGCTTACCAGACAACTGTCTCCCTTGCAGGTCATAGAGACGGCGCTGGGTATGACTGGGCGAAGCTATGACAGGGCGGATTCCCGTGGAATAAGCATTATTACCCACATGGAGCGTGTAGGCACCACTCGCGGGGGCAGGGACACCGCCAAACTTGAAAGAGTCAATTTTGAGGGACAGCGGACATGCCATGAAGGGCTCCATTTCGTTTATGTCAATTCGATACAAATCATCGCCATCCCGATAAAAGCATGAATAGAAACGGTGGCCAAATGTCACTATCTCGTTTACTAAAGAAAGAGTACCATCCCTATAGCCAAACATAGAAAAAGTATCATGCTCCTCGACACCGTCGCCCACATCCTCGTCATTCTCCATCCACCGTGATGCATGGGCATAGAAAGGATCCGCAGAAATTTCTCGGGCCAAATATTCTCCTTCACCATATTCCATCCATAAGGTATGGGAAAGCAAAACATTTCCCATGCTTCTGATCATAAAATGGTTGGACAACGAGCCGAAGTCCTCCAACCACTGGTCAGTCATCGTCCCATCAACAGTTCTAACACAAAGTAATCTTTTTGACACACTGTCGCCTCGTCCACGAAATGACACATTAACCATCGTATCCCTCACAGCTTCCACTTCCCACAGCATACCATTAAAAGTCGTAAAATGGTCGCCAACTGATAGGTTGAAGTCAAAACCTACTGTTTCCTTATGGTTGTCAAAGTCATAGATGCAAATCTTCTTGTCGGCCATCCTATAGCCATACGGCAATTTGATGGGATAGTCAGACTCCCGTCCTCGGAGATAGCTAATGTCTTCTATTCTAAAATAGCCCATTCCATTCACCGTAGTATCCTCCACGGCGTCATACAGAAAAAAAGTCGGTCTCTCATCCCCGTCCTGCATGACCGCCATACTCCACCAATGACAATCCCATGCGGCAGCTACAGAACACACGGGACTCAAGTGTGCAACAAGTAAACAAATTAACAAACGCTGTTTCATGACCTATATTGTTTGTTGGTTAATAGCTGGGCATTAGTCGCATTTCATTGCACTCGCCCAGCATCGATTCTTATTTGGAATTTATTATCAATGTACTATGATAAGCTAGAATTGATAACGCATTTAACCTTGTGATGATGAACTCTGAGAAATTGACAATCGGACTTTAAGCCCCCTCCGGGGGTATGGCATACGCTTATGCTGACAAATCACACATTTCGTTGGCAAATATATAGTTAATATCCTAAATCCGCAAGCGTTTGCTTAATTTTTATAAAGAAATATTAAAAGCTCAAGTGTTTTTAATTTTATACAGAAATTTCAAACCACAAAACAGTGCATCTATTGTCAGGAATATTCTGAAAAAACACGTATCTGATGGCTTCACCTTCTAGAACGAAAACAAGGCGACAAACACCCCTCACGAAGCGGTTAAGAGGCGCGCGAAGCGTTTGGAACTTGAGATAGATGCCTAATCATGGTGAGATTAGGCACCTATCGTCGGGTCATTAGGCATCAATCTCACCATGATTAGGCATCTATCATGGTGAGATTAGGCATCTTCTTTAAGAAAAAACCAGGACAAATGTATCCCAAAATTTGAATAAATGCCATAAAAGCTTATCAATCAAGGCATTATAAAAACCCTTCAAATTTGGCGTATTTGAAGGCACGGAAGGCATTGCTGGCCACGACGCGATTCTACAGAAGCATTTTGTCAATATATATCACAAAACCATACCCAAGTCACACAATGGTGCAGGCATGCTCATTTCTTACGCTGCTGCGACTTGCGATTGGCGCGCTGCTCTCGATACTTGGCCTTCTGACGGGCCGATCCTGAGCCATGGGCTCCGGTGATGTATTTCTTCTTCTTGGCCTTGGTCTTCACCTTGTCGTCATCCTTTCTCGAGCTACGCGCACCGCCGCCGAACTGGATGCCTTGCATCAGTATCTCCTCAAAATTGTCCATAGTCGTATAGGGCGTTAACGCCTTCCACGCCTCGCCATGGGCAAGGCAGGGAAGGCTTGGTGATGATTTGTCGATGTCTGATCAGTGATGGAACAAGCGCACATGCGTCATGGCCATGGCGATGTCGTACTTGTCACAAGTCTCGATGACATTGTCGTCGCGGATGGAGCCACCCGCCTGGGCAATGTACTTCACGCCACTCTTGTGGGCGCGCTCAATGTTGTCGCCAAAGGGGAAGAAGGCGTCGGAGCCCACACAGACATTGGTGTTCTGGGCAATCCACTCCTTCTGCTCCGGACGGGTGAAGGGTGCGGGCTGCTCGGTGAAGAACTGCTGCCAAGCACCATCGCGTAACACGTCGTCGCACTCCTCGGAGAGATACACGTTGATGCAGTTGTCGCGGTCGGCACGGCGGATGTGTTCCTTGAACGGCAGGTTGAGCACCTTCGGGCTCTGGCGCATCCACCACTCGTCGGCCTTCGATCCTGCCAGGCGTGTGCAGTGGATGCGGCTCTGCTGGCCGGCTCCGATGCCGATGGCCTGTCCGTCCTTGACGTAGCAGACCGAGTTGGACTGGGTATATTTCAGCGTGATGAGCGCGATCTTCAGGTCGCGCAACGCTTCGGGCGTGAACGTCTTGTTGGCCGTGGGCACGTCCTCAAAGAGGGCAGGATCATTGAGGTTGACGTTGTTGCGGCCCTGCTCGAAGGTGATGCCGAAGACCTGCTTGTGCTCGATGGGCGCCGGCACATAGTTGGGATCCACCTGGATGACGCAGTAAGTGCCCTTGCGCTTGCTCTTCAGGATCTCGAGAGCCTCGGGCGTGTAGCCCGGCGCGATGACGCCATCGGACACCTCGCGCTTGATGAGCTGCGCGGTGGCCGCATCACAAGGGTCGCTCAGGGCGCAGAAATCGCCGTAGGAGCACATGCGGTCGGCACCGCGGGCACGCGCATAGGCTGAAGCCAAGGGCGTGAGCTCAAAGTCGACATCATCTACGAAATAGATCTTCTTGAGGGTGTCGCTCAGTGGCAGGCCCACAGCTGCGCCCGCCGGACTGACGTGCTTGAATGAAGCGGCGGCGGGCAGGCCTGTGGCCTCACGCAGTTCCTTGACAAGTTGCCATGAGTTGAGCGCATCGAGAAAATTGATGTAACCGGCGCGGCCATTGATCACCTCCACGGGGAGCTCTCCGTCCTCCATGTAGATGCGGGCGGGTTTCTGGTTGGGGTTGCAACCATACTTAAGTGCGTATTCTTTCATTGTCTGATGAGATGGAAATAAATGGTAGCGCAAAGTTACAAAAAAGTAAAGAAGTGGGAAAGCCACGGCGAGTTTTTTGCTCTTTTGCTTTCCCACTTTTTCCCTATTTCGTAACTTTGCACATGGTATTAGTTGACAATGTATTTATGAAACGTGATTTGAGAAGCCTCCTTGCGCTTATTGGCACAAAGATTGCGCGTCCCGGGCACATGCTGGCCGAGGACTTCGAGCACATCTCGGTGCTTTGTTCCAAGCATCACATCAACCTCAGCGGCAACTCGCTGAAAAAGTTGTGGGAACTGACCACCGGCAAGCGCAAGTTGTCGAAGGAAGCCAAGGACCGTCTGGCCCTCTTTGCTGGCTTCCAGAGCTGGGACGACCTTGACGACGCGCTGCACGGAGATGCCGACGCCTCCATCAACTACACTGACAAAGACCGCCGATAACGCTAATTCATGCGCATCGACTCCGTGGAAATCACGCGGTTGTTGTTGACTCTCGCACGCTTGTTGCCCCACTTGACCCGATAGCTCAGCGACAGGTTGACCATCAACATGGCGCGATCATAGCGAGAGTCCATCCTATATATTGGCGTACGAACTGACGTGCGGCTCAAGAAGGAATAGCTGCAGCTGAGGCCCGCATACCACTTGTTTTTCCATAACCACCTGCCCAAGCTGGCATCGATGTTACCCAAGCAGTAGATATTTGAGTAGAAGGAGCGTTGCGGACTGTTGAGCCTCGCCGAGCAGTTGAAGCTGATGCGTCCGGGCAGGGTTCCCATCAACGTGAAGCCGCCCGTCACCTGGCTGGTCACCTGTTTCCGATGGCCATAGCTTTCCTTCTTCCACAGGTAGGTGGCATAGTAGTTAAGCCTGCACCGAGGGGAGAACTGCACCAAGGGGAAGTCCAAGTTGAAAAAAAGGACTTGGCTGTGCAGGCCATTGTCATAAGACTGGATCTCGTTGCCAGCATCGTCCAACGCATAAGTCGACACGTTGGACAGGTCGTTTTCGAACCGCCCGCGAATAATGAATTTCCCGATGCGCGTCTGCAAGGCCACCTTGTCGGTGAATCCCGGATTGAGGTTGGGGTTGCCCTTTTGGTAGGTGTATTCAGACCGCCAGTCGGTCGTTGGGTCCATGGCGAGGAGGTTGGAGAAATCGTAGCTGCGCTCGTATTGCAGCATGATGGTCTTATACTCCTTGGGGTCGTAGATATACGTGATGGTAGCGAAGGGCAAGAACTTATTGACATCGCGGGTATAGTAGGACGTCAGGCCGTCTTGGACCACGAGTGGTTTCATGTGCGACGTCAGGTAGCGTGTGCCCACATTCACCTCCCAAACGTCCTTACTATACTCATAGCCCAGCGAACCGTCGAACGATGATTCCTTGTAGAGGTACCGATAGCGACTTGTGTTGTCTGCCAGCGACTGGTTGTAGTCGTTCTTGTTATCCCAGCAGGTGGCGGTGGCCGATGTGTTCACCTTGTGGGCCTTCGCGAGTTTCCAGGTGGCAGAGAGGCTGCCCGAGAGCAGGTGATAATAGGCCGTCTTGTCTTGTCCGAACAGGGTCTGCTGGCCGCCGGCAAGGGTCTGGTTGCGGTCTGTGTGGCCGTCGTCTTCCTTGAAGGCATAGTCGATTGAGCCATACAGCGTGGCAACGGGAAGTTCTCCAAAGTAGTTGAGCATGCCTTCAAACTGGTTGATCTTGCGGCGCTCGCCCACATAGCCGTCCGTGGAGCCCGTCTGCAGGTTGCCCTCAAAGATGTCGTTGTGGGTCTCGGAGGTCTGTAACCGCTTCTGGTGCATGCCACTGAGGTTGAGCGAGATGTTGTTGTTCTTGTCAAACTCATACGACAGGCCACCTGTCAACCACACTTGGGGCTTGCTCTTCAAGTGGCCCATTCTGGTTTCCCGCCTCACCACGCCTGACTCTTGGAGCACCGTGGTGCTATGCTCCCCGCGGTTGAGCATTGAGCGCGGCGTGTAGTCGGGCATGAGGAACATCGACCACTTGCCTACGCGCTGCTGGATGTTGAGCGTGGGCTTGGCCTGAAAGTCGTAGACGCTTGAGGCGCGGGCCGACACACCTATGGTGGCGTTACCGCCATCCTCAGCGCTCGTTGTGGTGATCTTAATGACGAAAGCCATCTTGTCGGTGAGCAACGGGTCTGCGGTACTGTTGAGCACTTGCACGGAAACGATGTTCTTGGCCTGCAAAGTGCGCAGGTAGCTCACCAGGTCGGCACCCTTATACATCAGGCGCTTGTTGTTGACAAACACCGAACCAATTTTCTCACCATAAGCATGAAACTCACCATCTTCCAGATGTAAACCAGGCAACATGCGCATGGCCTCCGCCAAGGTGCGGGTCTTGAAGAGCGGATCATTGGCAATGCTGGCCACGTAGCCTTTGGCGTTGTAGCTGATGCGGCTGGCCTTCACCACCACACCGGCCAGCTCGCTGCTGCTCTCCTGTAGCACGATGGGCGGCATCTGGATACTGTCGACGCACTCCACGCGTGCCTCATAAGGCGCATATCCCGTGTAGGTCACACGCAGCGTGTAGTAGTTTAAGGGCAAGCGCACCTCAAAACGCCCATCCTTGTCACTCACCACATCGGTTTTCTCCTCCGGACTGCCGAGCGGCGCAAAGCTCAAATGTGCACCCACCAACTTTTCCCCAATAGCATCCGTGACACTGCCTCTCACCGCCAGCTTGCCATCCTGGGCGGAGGTGGAAAGGGGAAAAAGGCACAATAATAATAGGAGGGAGAAAAGCTTGCGTTTCATGCTAATAAAGTTTAGGGATTAAAATAAGGGTGGTTCTATAAATCACCACCGGATATTGGGCATGTTCGCTCAAGTAGCGCTTTGTCATCTTTCGGGATCTTTGGGTGGCATGACTATCACCACAACCGTACTGCTTGCCTTCTTCCACTGACAACCACAATCAGGACAAGTGAAAATCTCCGTCTTAACGTTATAGCTTGTCAGCTTACAACCGACAAGTCGTGATCTCGCCGTCAACATTCTGAACAGCAGCTGTTCCACCCACAGGGGCAAAGCTTGAGGTCACGAAAGACAGAGCACACAAAAATAAAACAACGATTAACTTCTTCATACGCTAATACTTTAAAATTAATACGTCAACAAAATTAATAAATTTTATCTAATTCGCAAGCATTTGCCATAAAAAATCGCTTCTTGATGTAAAAAAAAACATAAATATTACATAAAATTGACACAACAAGGAAGCATTGATAAAAAAAACAATACGAGGAAAAATGCGAACAGGAGGCAAACAAACCCGTTGGAATGTTTACCTCCTGTTTTTAAATCTTGTTCGTCCCACCGCCACATGTGCGGTGAACTCAAGCGAAGGATTACGCGTTGGTGATCACACGCTTTTCCTTGATGCGGGCAGCCTTACCTGTGAGCTTGCGCAGATAGTAAAGCTTGGCGCGACGCACCTTACCGTGCTTGTTGACCTCAATAGAGTCGATGTTGGGTGACTCCAGGGGGAAGATACGCTCCACACCCACGGTTCCAGACATCTTGCGGACGGTGAAACGCTTCTTGGTGCCCTCGCCGTTGATCTTGATGACCACACCGCGATAGAGCTGAATACGCTGTTTGTTACCCTCGACGATTTTGTAAGCGACAGTCACAGTGTCACCCGGCTTGAAAGTGGGGAACTGCTTGCCGGTTGCAAATGCTTCCTCAGCAACTTTAATTAAATCCATTGTTGTTTTGATTAAAAATTGTTTGTCTCACCAACCCGACGTAGCATGAGGACTCATCCCTCAACCAGCGGTCAGGCAGAAAAGCTGTGCAAAGGTACTGCTTTTCACCCAAACAGGTTATAAGGAAAAGCAAAAATCTTTCTTTTTTAACATTTTATTCATGCGCCCCACACTCCTTTGCGACAAAGAATGTGTACCTTTGCATAAGAAAAAATCAATCGATTATGTTGAAAAAATACTTTTTTGCCTCACTGGCCCTACCCCTGCTGCTCACGGCCTGCAAGTCGCACTACCAGTTGGCAGGCGTGGAACGCACGCGCATCCTCGTCGACAAGCGCCACGATGCGCACCCCGACACGAAGGCCGCCGCCTTCCTGGCGCCATACAAGCAACAGGTGGACTCCATCATGAGTCCTGTCGTTGGCCGTGTGGACCACTACATGGCCGCCCACCGTCCGGAGAGCGAAGAGAGCAACCTACTGGCCGACATCCTCGTGTGGGGCGGACTGGCGTTCGGTGAGAAACCCGACTTCGGCGTATACAACATGGGAGGCATCCGTGCCGCCTTTGCAGCCGGTGACGTCACCTACGGCGACGTAGTCGACGTGGCTCCCTTCGAGAACCACATTTGTTTCCTCACGCTCACGGGCGAGAAGACCCTGCAACTCTTCAGCGAGATGGCCCGCATGGGCGGAGAGGGCGTCAGCCACGGTGTGAAGATGACCATCACAGCCGACAGGCAACTCGGCTCAGTCACGCTCCACGGCAAGCCCATCGACCCCAATGCCACCTACCGCATCGCCACGCTCGACTACCTGGCACAGGGCAACGACCACCTCGACGCTTTCAAGGCCAAGACCAACGAGGTGTCACCACAGGGCGAAGAGAACGACGTGAGACACATCATCGTCAACTATTTCAAGCACCAAGCCGCTGAGGGAAAGGCCGTCAGCGCACAAGTGGAAGGGAGGATCACTTATGAAAAATAAACTTCTGACAACCATGGGCGCCATGCTGCTTTGCGTGGCCACCGCCTTCGGCCAGCGCACGCTGACCATCCTGCACACCAACGACACCCACTCTTGCATCATGCCGCTCAGCTCCGCACTGGCCGACACCCTGCAGGCTGGGCGCGGTGGATTTCTCCGCCGCATTGCCATGCTCCACGAGGAGCGAGCCAAGGACCCCGACCTGTTGCTCTTCGACAGTGGCGACTTCTCACAGGGATCGCCTTACTACACGCTCTTCAAGGGAGACGTGGAGGTGGGTCTGATGAACCAGATGGGCTATGCGGCGGGCACCATCGGCAACCACGAGTTCGACTTCGGACTGGCAAACATGGCACGCGTCTTCTCCCACCTCAACTTCCCCATCATCTGCTCCAACTACGTCTTCTCGGAACACAACCTGCAAAACATCGTCAAGCCCTACGTCATCTTGCACCACAAGGGCCTGAAGATTGGCGTGTTCGCACTCGCACCCAAGCTCGCCGGACTGGTGGACCAGCGCAACTATGGCAACACACAGTACATGGATCCCGTGTCAACCGCGCAAAAGATGGCAGACCTGTTGCACAAGGAGAAATGCGACCTCGTCATCTGCCTGTCTCACCTGGGATGGAATGAAAATGGCATGGGCGACCAAGAGATGATCAGTCACACACGTGGCATCGACCTGGTGCTTGGCGGTCACAGCCACACCTATTTCCAAACTCTGCGCCACGTCAACAACCTCGACGGCAAGCCTGTGCCGGTGGACCAAAATGGCAAGAGCGGCATCTTCATCGGCAAGTTGACGTTACAACTCAACAAGAAGTAACAACCAGGTACACCCGAACCCTTTTCAAGGCAGTTCCACAAACCTGCCAGCTTATGGAGAGGATTCACAGCGCCCCCTTTGCCTTCATCCGAAGAAAAAGCGCTCTCTATCTCAATACGCAAATCACCTCAGAGACATCAAGTTAAGTTGCCTCTGAGGTGATTTTTTAAGCCATCAGGTTTCGGGTACGCACCACCGTCCACAGGCCATCTTGGCACAAAGCCTTTAGTCGGCCAAGCGCCTAAGGCTGTCTTTCCGTAACCATCCGAAAACGGACGCCTTGCCTATCAAAAAACTCGCAAGTTCTTCACTCGCGAGTTTTTTGATAATAATAGGGAAGCATTTGCTTCAGTT
>CAVBFJ010000041.1:0-28585 GCA_963594895.1 bacterium
TTTAACCACGAATAACACGAATTTCACGAATGCAGATACTGTGGCTCACGCGGTGTTTTCTTTGAACACGAATGTCCAAGAATGAACCATGAATTATCATTAATTTTGTTTTGAACACGGAAACTCAAGCTTCTATTCGTGAGATTGGCTTACCCCTTCTGCCGCCGAACGTTGTTTCGTGAGTCCCGTGATTTAAAGGTTGCGGACAATAGATTGCATTATAAACTGCCTTTGAGATTCCGGTACAACCTCGCAAATTCCTCCAAGCGGACAACCGTGATCTTTGGGAAGGCAGCATCCTCCAATTCTTTGAAATGACTATCGTCTGACACTATAAAATCAGCGTTAGCAAAAGCTGCGCAATCGACAAACTTATTGTCGTCACGATCTTTCTTTATCAAATTCCAATGATAATGGGCCGTCACGCTTTTCGTATTGGGTGCTTGGGTGATAATTTCCAAAACCATTGTCGCTATCAGGCGATTGGTCTTTTGACAAAGGATTTCTTCATATTCCTCCAAGATTTCCGTTGTATAGCAAAGGCAATAATCACCATTCAAGAACCCTTCCCATAAGAAATAGTTCTTGCTTCTCCTTGCGATGATCTGTAGCAAGCAATTGGTGTCCAATACGATGTCCCTTTGCATGGCAACGATTATTTGTAGGCGGTGCGGAGATGTTCTGACTGCATCGCTTGCAATTTCTCGTCGCTCCATGCCCCGGAATCCCAAAGCTTATCCATTTCTCGTTGCAGACGTTCGTTCATGAAGTTGACTAATGTGCGTTTCAAATCTGCCAAGTCTTGGTCTGACTGCAAACATGAAATGACATTGAGCACGGCTTGCTGAGCAGGATTGAAATGTAATACTTGTACCGACATAACGAAAATCTTTTGTTTGTTTGCCGCAAATATACTGTTTTTTTCTTGTAACTCTGTTGCTTTTGCGCCTATATTTATATAAATTTAAAATTTTCTTTTTCTGAACACGGGTAGTGCGTGACAACAACTGGCGATTCGTGATATTGCTCCCGAGGGCCAACGGGAGGTAAATGGTCGTGAATTTCACGAATGCAGATATAGTGGCTCATGCGTGGTGGGGTAGGGGGACTTGTTGTCTGCTGGAGTGGGGTGGGGTATGACGGTTGTTGTGATTTTTGGTGGAAAAGTTTGTTCGGGATTTCGGTTGAACTAGCGCGCGAAAATGGCGTTTTCGTCCCGCCTTGGGTGCGTTTTCGGTCCGCCAGCTGCAAGAATGTGCCTAATCTATGTGCGATAAGTACCGAATCACGACGCGATATGTGCCTAATCGCAGTGAGATTAGGCACATATCGCAAGTAGATTAGGCACATATCGTTATGAAAAGAATTTACGTTTGACGCAAAATAAAAGGCGATATTTTGTAAGTTGCATGTTATCAGCGAGTTATGAAAACCGCTCTATTTTCGCGTATTTGCGCCCAAATATTTCTTCGTGGGAAATAACGCACGTTTTTTTCTATAGTTTGTCGGCTTTTTTACACGCGGCCAGTTCTTGCGCCATGTCCGTCATCCAGAGCCTTCCGTGCCCCTTGTCGGGAGATCCGTGGCGCGTGCCAACCGCGCGCCAACCGCCGAAATGACCGGCGTTTGTGATTTTATCGCATAAATATTTGCGGTTGTCCGAGAAAAGATATAATTTTGAGACGCAAAAGCTGAATACTAATCACATCAATAGACCAATGGCTAACAACAACCGGATCATAGAGTGCGTGCCCAATTTCAGTGAGGGCCGCGACATGCAGAAGATCAATTCCATCGTCGACGCCGTCAAGAGCGTCAAGGGCGTGATGTTGCTCAACGTCGACCCCGGCGAGGCCACCAACCGCACGGTGGTGACCTTCGTGGGCTCGCCCGAGGCCGTCTGCGAGGCGGCGTTCCGCGCCGTGGCGCAGGCCGCGCGCGTCATCGACATGCGCCAGCACCACGGCGCCCATCCCCGCATCGGCGCCACCGACGTGCTGCCGCTCGTGCCCGTGAGCGGCGTGACGATCGAGGAGTGTGCGCAGATGGCCCGCCTGTTGGCCGAGCGCATCGCCCAGGAGCTCCGCATACCGTGCTACAGTTATGAGGCGGCGGCGTTCAAGCCCGAGCGCCGCAACCTCGCCGTGTGCCGCAAGGGCGAGTATGAGGCGCTGGCCGACCGCGTCGGCAACGCCGCCGAGGCCCCCGACTACGGCGCCCGCCCCTGGGACGAGGACATGGCCAAGAGCGGCGCCACCGTGGTGGGTGCGCGCGACTTCCTCATCGCCGTCAACTTCAACCTCAACACGACATCCACCCGAAGGGCCAACGCCGTGGCCTTCGATGTCCGCGAGAAGGGCCGTCCCCAGCGTGAGGGAGGCAAGCTGACCGGCAAGGTGCTGAAGGACGCCGACGGCAAGACCCTCATGCAGCCGGGCACGCTGAAGTACACGAAGGCCATCGGCTGGTTCATCGACGAGTATGGCATCGCCCAAGTGTCGATGAACATCACCAACATCAACGAGACGCCGCTCCACGTGGCCTTCGACGAGGTCTGCCGCGCCGCCGCCGCCAGGGGCCTGCGCGTCACCGGCACGGAGATCGTGGGCCTGATCCCCAAGCGCGTGCTCATCGAGGCCGGCATCCATTACCTCGAGAAGCAGCAGCGGTCGGTGGGTGTGCCCGAGGCCGACCTGGTCAAGATGGCCGTCAAGTCGATGAGCCTCGACGACCTGCGCCCCTTCGACCCCCGCAAGAAAGTCATTGAGTACCTGCTCGAGGACGCCACGCCGGCGAAGCGGCTGGCCGACATGACCGTCAGGGCGTTTGTCGAGGAGACCTCGCGCGAGAGCCCGGCGCCCGGCGGAGGCACCATCGCCGCCACCATGGGCGCGCTGGGCGCGGCGCTGGGCGCGATGGTGGCCAACCTCTCCGCCCACAAGCGCGGGTGGGACGACCGTTGGCAGCAGTTCAGCGTCATGGCCGAGCGCGGGCAGAAGCTCATGGCCCAGCTCATGCACCTCATCGACGAGGACACCGACGCCTTCAACCAGATCATGGCGGCCTTCGGCATGCCCAAGGCCACGGAGGAGGAGAAGGCGGCCCGCACGGCGGCCATCCAGCGCGCCACGCGCCATGCCGCCGAGGTGCCCCTGGAGACCGTGCGCCGCTCGTTTGAGGTGTTCGACCTCTGCCGCGCCATGGCCCAGGAGGGCAACCCCGCCAGTGTGAGTGACGCCGGGGTGGGGGCGCTGGCCGCCCGCGCCGCCGTGAGGGGCGCCGCCCTCAACGTGAAGATCAACGCCGCGTCGCTCACCGACCGTGCCGTGGCCGACGCTCTCGTCGGCGAGGCGCAGGCCTATGAGGAGAAGGCGGCGAAGCTGGAGCAGGAGATCCTGGCCACCGTCGACGCCAAGATCGGCGCCTGACCGACGTCCCTCCTTACCACTCCTTATTAAACGGGTGGCTCCATGAGATGCCACCCCCCATAACGACAACCCTTTTAAGCCACAACCATTACCATGACCATGACCATCGAAGAATTCCAGGCCGACATCAGAGCCGGCATCCCCGACACCCTGCCCGAGCTGCAGGACTACGACTTCGCCATCAACCACGCACCCAAGCGCAAGGACATCCTCACCCCGGAGGAGAAGCGGCTCGCCCTGCGCAACGCCCTGCGCTACTTCCCCAAGCACCTCCACGCCGCCCTGGCCCCCGAGTTTGCCGACGAGCTGCGCAGGTATGGGCGCATCTACATGTACCGCTACCGTCCCACCTATGAGATGAAGGCCCGTCCCATCAGCGACTACCCGCACCGATCGGAGCAGGCCGCGGCCATCATGCTGATGATCCAGAACAACCTCGACCCGCGCGTGGCGCAGCACCCCCACGAGCTCATCATCTACGGAGGCAACGGCGCCATCTTCCAGAACTGGGCGCAGTACCGCCTGGCGATGCGTTACCTGTCGGAGATGACCGACGAGCAGACCCTCGTGATGTACTCAGGCCATCCCCTGGGCCTCTTCCCCTCGCACAAGCGTGCGCCACGGGTGGTCGTCACCAACGGCATGGTCATCCCCAACTACTCCAAGCCCGACGACTGGGAGCGCATGAACGCCCTCGGCGTGAGCCAGTACGGCCAGATGACGGCCGGATCATACATGTACATCGGGCCGCAGGGCATCGTCCACGGCACCACCATCACCGTGCTCAACGCGGCCCGCCGCGTGATGGACGACGCCGGGCGCGCGGCCAAGAACGCCATCCCCCTCTTCGTGTCGAGCGGCCTGGGCGGCATGAGCGGCGCGCAGCCCAAGGCCGGCAACATAGCCCACGTGGTGAGCGTGGTGGCCGAGATCAACCCCAAGGCGGCGCAGAAACGCTATGAGCAAGGCTGGGTGGACGAGCTCCACTATGGCCTCGACGAGCTGATGGGCGCCGTGCGCCAGGCCCTTGCCGAGAAGCGCGTGGTGTCGATGGCCTATGTGGGCAATGTCGTCGACCTGTGGGAGCGGCTGGCCCAGGAGGACATCGAGGTGAACCTCGGCTCCGACCAGACGTCGCTCCACAACCCGTGGGCGGGCGGCTACTACCCCGTCGGCATGACGCTCGACGAGAGCAAGCGCATGATGGCCGCCAACCCCGAGGAGTTCAAGGGGCGTGTCGAGGCGTCGTTGCGTCGCCAGGTGGCGGCCATCAACCAGTTGGCCGCCCGCGGCATGTATTTCTTCGACTACGGCAACGCCTTCCTCCTGCAGTCGGGCCGCGCCGGCGCCGACATCATGCGGGCCGACGGCACCTTCCGCTACCCCTCGTATGTGCAGGACATCATGGGCCCGATGTTCTTCGACTACGGCTTCGGTCCCTTCCGCTGGGTCTGCACCTCCTGCGACCCCGCCGACCTGGCGCTGACCGACCAGTTGGCGCTCGACGTGCTGGAGGCCGAGCGCAGCCACGCCCCCGAGGACATACAGCACCAGCTCGACGACAACATACACTGGATACGCGAGGCGGGCAAGAACCACCTCGTCGTCGGGTCGCAGGCCCGCATCCTCTATGCCGACTGCGAGGGCCGCACCAAGATCGCGCTGGCCTTCAACGAGGCGGTGCGCGACGGCCGCCTGAAGGGCCCCGTCGTGCTGGGCCGTGACCACCACGACGTCAGCGGCACCGACTCGCCCTTCCGCGAGACCAGCAACATCTACGACGGCTCGCGCTACTGTGCCGACATGGCCGTGCAGAACGTCATCGGCGACGCCTTCCGCGGCGCCACATGGGTGAGCCTGCACAACGGCGGCGGCGTGGGCTGGGGCGAGGTCATCAACGGTGGCTTCGGCATGGTCGTCGACGGCAGCGCCGAGAGCGACCGCAACATCCAGGAGATGCTCTTCTGGGATGTGAACAACGGCATCGCCCGGCGCTCATGGGCCCGCAACGACGGGTCGCAGGACGCCATCCGGCGCCAGATGGCGATCGCGCCCGACCTGCAGGTGACCATGCCCAACCTCGTGGACGACGACATCATCAACCAGGCATTCTAAGGGCGGCCACAACCGGCCCCCACCATCAACCAACAAACCCTAATACCCTATACAAGACATACAATGGCCAACATTCATGAAATCAGCGCCGGACACCTCACGCTCGACAAGGTGTGGGAGATCCTGCGCGGCAACTACAAGCTGAAACTCGGTGAAGACTCGCGCAACCGCATCGTGCGCTGCCGCGAGTATCTCGACCAGAAGATCGCATCGTCAGAGACACCCATCTACGGTGTCACCACCGGCTTCGGATCGCTTTACAACATCTCCATCGGCGGCGACCAGCTCTCGCAACTGCAGATCAACCTGATGATGAGCCACGCCTGCGGCATCGGCGACCGCGTGCCCAACGAGATCGTCAAGCTGATGATCCTGCTGAAGATACAGTCGCTCTCCTATGGCTACTCGGCCTGCAAGCTCGACACCGTGGAGCGCCTCATCGACTTCTTCAACAACGACATCTACCCCATCGTCTACATGCAGGGGTCGGTGGGATCGTCGGGCGATCTGGTGCCGCTGGCCCATCTCTGCCTGCCCCTCGTCGGACTGGGCGAGGTGGAGTACAAGGGCCAGCGCATGAGCGGCGCCGAGCTCATGCAGACCATGGGCTGGGAGCCCATCCGGCTGGCCTCCAAGGAGGGCCTGGCGCTGCTCAACGGCACACAGAACATGGGCGCCTTCTGCTGCTGGGGCATCATCCAGGCCACCAAGCTGTCCAACTGGGCCGACTACATCGCGGCCATGTCGCTCGACGCCTACGACGGGCGCATCGAGCCCTTCCATCCCGCCGTGCACGCCGTGCGGCCCCACCAGGGCCAGATGGACACGGCAGACCACATATCCCACATCCTCGAGGGCAGCGAGCTCATCCGCCAGCCCAAGCACCACGTGCAGGACCCCTATTCGTTCCGCTGCATACCCCAGGTGCACGGCGCCGTGAAGGACACCGTGCGCTACGTGCAGCAGGTGACGGACGTGGAGATCAACGCCACGACCGACAACCCCACGGTGGTGCCCGATGAGGACCTGGTCATCTCCGCCGGCAACTTCCACGGCGAGCCCATCGCCCTCCCGATGGACTTCCTCGCCATCGCCATGTCTGAGCTGGCCAACATCTCCGAGCGGCGCATCTACAAGCTGGTGTCCGGCACACGCGGGCTGCCCAGTTTCCTCGTGGCCAACCCCGGCGTGAACAGCGGCTTCATGATCACACAGTACACCGCGGCGAGCATCGTCAGCCAGAGCAAGACGCTCTGCATGCCCTCGTCGGTGGACAGCATACCGACCTCGCAGGGACAGGAGGACCACGTGAGCATGGGCGCCAACGCCGGCACGAAGCTCTACAAGGTGATCCTCAACACCGAGCGTGTGTTGGCCGTCGAGCTGTTCAACGCCGCCCAGGCCCTCGACTTCAGGCGCCCGCTGAAGTCGTCGCCCATCGTCGAGAAGATCCACAAGGACTACCGCAAGGTGGTGCCCTTCATCGACAAGGATACCGTGATGTATCCCCTCATAGCCAAGTCGGTGGACTTCCTCCGGACCGAGTCATTGGAATAAGCCCAGACAGCCATGCGCACACTGATCACCAACATACAGACCCTCTATGGCCTGCGCCCCTCCTCATGCCTGCGCCTCTGCGGCGCGGACATGAGCCACGCCCACTCGCTGGACCACGCGTGGCTGTCGCTCGTCGACGGCACGGTGGAGGACTACGGCCCGATGGACACCATCAGCCACGACCAGCATGCCGATGAGGTCGTCGACGCCCGTGGCGGCCTGGTGCTGCCCGCCTTCTGCGACAGCCACACCCACCTCGTCTATGCGGGCAGCCGCGAGCACGAGTGGGAAGACAAGATACGCGGCCTCAGCTATGCGGAGGTGGCCCGGCGGGGTGGGGGGATCCTCAACTCGGCCGACCTGCTGCACCAGACGTCGGAGGCCGACCTCTTCCGCCAGGCCATGGGCCGTGTGCGGGAGATCATGGACAAGGGCACGGGCTGCGTGGAGATCAAGAGCGGATACGGGTTGAACACCGCCGATGAGCTGAAGATGCTGCGCGTCGTCCGGCGCATCAGCGAGCAGGTGCCCATCCGCGTGGTGAGCACCTTCCTCGGCGCCCACGCCGTGGCGCGCGACTACGTGGGCCGCCAGAGCGCCTACGTCGACCTTGTCATCAACGAGATGTTGCCCGAGGTGGCCAGGGAACGGCTCGCCGACTACGTCGATGTCTTCTGCGACAAGGGCTTCTTCACGCCCGAGGAGACCGACCGCATGCTCGCCGCCGCCGCCAAGTACGGGCTGAGGCCCAAGGTGCATGTGGACGAGCTGGCCTCCTGCAGCGGGCTGCCGGTGTGTGTGCGCCACGGCGCCGTGTCGGTGGACCACCTGGAGAACATGGACGAGAGAGACATACCCCTGCTGAAGGCCAGCGACACCATGCCCACGCTGCTGCCGGGCACCTCGTTCTTCTCCAACATGCCCTATGGCAAGGGCAGGGCGATGATCGACCAGGGACTGGCCGTCGCCCTGGCCAGCGACTACAACCCCGGCTCCACGCCCTCGGGAGACATGCGCTTCGTCATGTCGTTGGCTTGCATGAAGATGCGGCTGATGCCCATAGAGGCCCTCAACGCGGCAACCGTCAACGGGGCGGCGGCCATGGGCCTGTCGGCGACGCATGGCAGCATACGCCGCGGCACCAGGCCCGGCGTCATCCTGACCAACCCCATGCCCTCGCTGGCCTACCTGCCTTACGCCTACACCACGCCGTGCATCGCGAGAACCTTCTTCTGAACGCATGGCGGTAGAGTTTTCACCGCGACAAATAGGGATTTCCCCATTGGCGGAACCTCTCCCTTTGCCTATTTTTGCATGCGACGGCGGTCGTTGAGGCCCATGGAGCCCCACGGTGGGCATGCGGGCCGCAGACCGTCAAGACGAGTAACAACCTAACTGATTACAACTATGAAGGAAAAAGAGAAGATTGTCAGTGCTGCCATCCTGGCGATTGGCATCATTGTGATGGGAATGCTCTTGAAGTCGGGGATCGACAATTTCACCGAGAAAGACCGCAAGGTGACGGTGAAGGGACTGGCCGAGACCGTCGTGAAGGCCGACAAGGTCACGTGGCCCATCGTCTCCAAGGAGCTGGGCAATGACCTGCCGGAGCTCTACGACCGCATCGCGCAGAAGCAGCAGACCATCAAGCGGTTCCTGGTGGCCAACGGCATCACGGAGAGCGAGATCGCCGTCAACGCGCCGCAGGTGGTGGACCTCTCAGCCGACCAGTACAGCTCGAACAACAAGCCCTACCGTTACAACATCACGCTGGTGATCACCGTCACCTCCAAGAATGTGGACCGCGTGCGCAGCATCATCGCACGGCAGGGTGAGCTGCTGAAGCAGGGCGTGGCCATCGTGGCGGGAGACTACAACAACCAGATCACCTACGAGCTGGAGTCGTTCAAGAAGATGAAGCCGAAGATGATGACCGAGGCCATCGGCAACGCCCAGCAGACAGCCCAGCAGTTTGCCAAGAACAGCCAGTCGACGCTCAACAAGATCGTCAGCGCCGACCAGGGGCAGTTCTCCATCGACAACCGCGACGAGAACACCCCGTGGATCAAGCGCGTCAGGGTGGTCACCACAGTCACCTACTCGTTGAAAGACTGATCGCCATCGCGCCGCGCGGCCGGCCGCTTCGCGACCCATGGTGGCGGGGCGGCCGGCCGGGCAGACAACGAGGCGGCCCCATCCAATGCCGCAGATAAACATTACAAGGTGGTTCTATAAATTACCGCCCAACAAGAACATAAGCACATGAAAGTATTATTAGTTAGCGCCAGTCCCCGGCACGAGGGGAACACGTACACGGCCCTGAGCGAGGTGGCCAAGACACTCGAACAAGACGGCATAGAGGCCGAGGTGGTGGAGATAGGCACACGGCCCATTGGCGGATGCATCGCCTGCAACTGGTGCAAGGAGCACGCGGAAGAGCACCGTTGCGCCTTCAACAACGACAGGGTCAATGACATTTCCGCCAAGGCCGAGGGCGCCGACGCCTTCGTCTTCGGCGCGCCAGTCTATTACGGCCAGCCCAACGGCAGCGCCCTCTCGCTCATACAGCGCCTGCTCTACAGCAACGGCGCCGCCTTCACCTACAAGCCCGTGGCCAGTGTCTGCGTGTGCCGCCGCGGTGGCGCCGACACGGCCTACCAGACGCTCAACATGATGTTTGAGATGATGAACATGCCCATCGTCACCTCCCAATACTGGAACATAGCCTTCGGGCGAGAGCCCGGACAGGCGGCGCGCGACATCGAGGGCATGCAGACCATGAGAACCCTGGCGCACAACATGTCGTGGATCTTGAAGAAATTTCACGGCGTGCCCACCAGTGATCGCCCCGACAAGGAACCCGCATGGACGCCCATGAACTTCATCAGATAAGCGAGAGCCATGGACAAGACCATCACAAACATGGGAAAGCGACTGACGGTGGAGGAGGGGAGGATGCCCTTCATGGGGTTTGAGACCTATTACCGCATCGTCGGCGAGAAAACGGACAACGCACCCTTGCTGCTGATCCACGGCGGGCCGGGGTCGACCCACAACTATTTTGAGGTGCTCGACGAACTGGCCGAGACCACGGGCCGCCAAGTCATCAGTTACGACCAGCTGGGCTGTGGCGAGAGTTATGTGGAGGGACACCCCGAGCTGTGGACCCTGCGGACCTGGGAGGACGAGCTCGATGCCCTGCGCCAGCACCTGCATCTCGACCGCGTGCATCTCTTGGGACAGTCGTGGGGCGGCATGCTCATCATCGCCTACCTCATCGACCGGCGGCCAGAGGGCGTCGAGTCGGTCATCCTGTCGAGCACCTTGTCGTCGAGCGCCCTATGGAGCCACGAGCAGCAGCGCCTGATCTCCTTCATGCCCGCAGCGGAGCAGCAGGCCATCGCGCGCGCCGTGGCGACGGGCGACTTCGAGGACCCCGACTACCTGAAGGCCAACGACCACTACACGGCGCTCCACGCCGACGAGATCACCGAGGCCACGCCCGAGTGCTTCCGCCGCAAGAAGCGGTTTGGCACCGAGGCGTATGTGGCGGCATGGGGCCCCAACGAGTACACGCCGACGGGCACCCTCAAGGATTTCGAGTACACCGACCGCCTTGGCGAGATCGGCCAGCGCACGCTCATCATCAGCGGGACCAATGACGAATGCACGCCCCTCATCGCCAAGACCATGCACGACCGCATACCCCAGTCGCGCTGGGAGCTGCTCGACGGCGCGCGCCACATGACCTTCATCGACCAGACGGAGAACTACAAGGCCCTCCTGGCCGAATGGCTGGCGGCGCGATAGGTCACCGCCACCAAAAAATATTAGTGTCCGGTAAAAACATCGCAAACAACTATAGTCGTTCCAACGACATTGTGGTGGTTCCATGTTTGTCGCTCCAAAGGCTCTTGCCGACAATGGATACGACAAGTCTTTTTTAGACGACAATAGAGACTACATGCCTACGGCTTTTATAACTTGACGTCGGTTTGGGGCCACAACAGTTGTTTTTAAGGCAACTCATACAACTCGGACAACTTTTTACAACCCTCCATTGCTTTCCCCAACGGGGCGGCAATGGAGACAACCTTTTGTTGGGCCGCCGGCCCAATTGCTGATGAGGAAGGCTTCTGTTAAAGACAACTCATACTACTTTTTACAACCTTACCTTTTGCCCCATAGCCCCTTAGGGTAGGGTGTTCAAAATCTGTTTCAAAATCGGACACGATTCTGCAGCAAAATATAGCGGTTCCCGTATATACAGTCTTCCGCTCGTGGTGTGTCCCCGAAGGGGGCCAACTGTACATAACCGCGGGTGACCAACGGGAACCTGCGGTTTCCAAATGGTGGCGGGATCGGCGTCCTCGAAGAGGGCGAAATTTGCAGAGACTCTCTGACCATCAGGAAGTAATGCTCTCAATTGCCCTTCTTGATATATGCGTGTTCGCCCTCTTCGAGGACGCTTTAAGCAGTATCGTATAACCGCAGGTTCCCGTTGGTCACCCGCGGTTATGCACATTTGCCCCCTTCGGGGACATGCAACAAACGTGACGCTTTTTCGTATGCAAATTAGAAATGGCCATATTTCGCTATAATTTGCAAAATATAAATATCCTGAAGTTTCGGATTTAGATATTATGCTTGGAGAAACGTCCCCAAAGGGGGCGAATGTGCATAACCGCAGGTGACCGTTGGGAACCTGCGGTCTTTCCTCATAGCGGAACAAGCGTCCTCGTAGAGGGCGAATACTCTCAAATATTTGGTACTATAACTGCAATTAGCGTGTGTTCGCCCTCTACGAGGACGCCCTTATTGCACCATTTATCAGCAGGTTCCTTTCAGTCACCCGCGGCTATGCAGCGTTTGCCCCCTTCGGGGACATGCCCCACGTACATTGTTCCCATATGTTTACAAGTGGCAAGGCCGAACGTGTTCCTACGGGTGTTTTTTTAGTACAAATCCTAAATCCGAAACTTGAATAAATGTCTCATTCACAACAATTTAAGTCGTGAAATTTAGCAAAAGTCATGTCCGAAAAATATTCGGATTTTGAACACCCTACGGGGCTGGGGACACAATAGCCCCCCCCCCCCTCAGGGCGCATCCACTTTTAACCCACAATCCATCCACACACAAAAAAATAAAGCGACGGCCTTCACAGGCAGTCGCTTCATATCTTCAATAGGTATTAGTCTCCTCTTAAGGTAAAAAGATTGTTTTCAGGATAACAATTGCAAAGATAGCATTTATTTTTGTCAATCCAAATTTTCTTCAAACTTTTCTTTCCAATTTTTGGTTATTGCCAACCATTTTGCATACCTTTGCCAAGTGATAAATGACAATACCTAAACAGAAGATCATGAAACCAACCTTGATATCCCTTTTGCTCCTTTCCGTGGCCAGCGCAGGCCAGGCGCAGACCCGCCAGGCGCAGACGATCAGCGCATGGCAGTTCTCACGCGACAGCATCCAGTGGCAACCCGTCAGCGTGCCGCACGACTGGGCCATCAGTGGCCCGTTTGACAAACGGTGGGACCTGCAGACGGTGGCCATCGAGCAGAACGGCGAGAAGGAGAAAACCGAGAAGTCGGGACGGTCGGGCTCGCTGCCGTGGATCGGCCGCGGCTATTATGTCACGTCGCTGACCGTGGGCGACCTGGCCGGAAGGCGCGCCACGCTCGAGTTTGACGGCGCCATGGCCGAGCCCGTGGTCTATGTCAATGGCCACAAGGCCGGCTCGTGGGCCTATGGCTACACACCCTTCCGGGTGGACGTCACGCCCTATCTGCACACGGGTGACAACACCCTTGCCGTCAGCCTGCACAACCAGGAGGAGAGCAGCCGCTGGTATCCCGGCGCTGGCCTGTACCGCCCCGTCAGGCTCGTCGTCACGCCTGCCGTGAGCCTCGACCCCTGGCAGACCTTCCTGCGCACCACGCAGGCCGACTCCGCGGCCGCCACATTGTCGTTTGACACCGAGGTCAAGGGCGCCGGACGACTGGCCGGGCTGGCCGTGGAGGTGTCGATCCTCAACCCCAAGGGATGGGTGGAGCAGGCCGCACACGCCTCGGTCGACGAGCGCGGACACGTGCATGTGGACCTCGCCGTGAGCCGTCCGCGCCTGTGGTCGCCCGAGACGCCGCACCTCTATGACGTGCGCGTCGCCCTCCTGCAGGACGGCCGTGTCGTCGACGAGCTGCCCATGAAGACCGGCATACGCACCATCAGCTACAGCAAGGAACGAGGCTTCGCGCTCAACGGCCAGCCTCGCAAGTTCCAGGGCGTGTGCCTGCACCACGACCTCGGTCCGCTGGGGGCCGCGCTCAACAAGGCCGCGCTCATCCGGCAGGTCAAGGCGCTCAAGGACATGGGCGCCGACGCCATACGCACATCCCACAACCTGCCCTCGCAGATGCAGATGGAGGTCTACGACTCGCTCGGCATGATGGTCATGGCCGAGAGCTTCGACATGTGGGTCTACCCGAAATGCAAGAACGGTTATGCGCAATACTTCAAGGACTGGAGCGACCGTGACATCACCCACCTGGTGCTTGCCAACCGCAACCATCCCAGCCTCGTGATGTACTCCATCGGCAACGAGATACCGGAGCAGAGCAGCCGGGAGGGCCGCGGCATGGCCGCCCATCTGCAGGACCTCTGCCATCAGCTCGACCCCACACGCCCCGTGACGCAGGGCATGGACCGCGTGGACCCGGCCCTGAAGACGGGCTTCGCCCAGGTGATGGACATCCCCGGCTTCAACTATCGCGTGCAGCGCTACGACGACTGCATCGCCCAGCTGCCGCAGGGCTTCCTGCTGGGCTCCGAGACGGCGTCGACGGTCAGCTCGCGAGGCGTCTACAAGTTCCCTGTCGAGTTCAAGGTGGCCACGGATGAGGGCGACGGACAGGTGACGGGCTACGACACGGAGTGGTGTGCGTGGAGCAACCTGCCCGACCTCGACTTCATGATGATGGAGGACCGCGACTACACCATCGGGCAGTTTGTCTGGACGGGTTACGACTATCTCGGCGAGCCCACGCCTTATGACAACTATTGGCCCAGCCGCAGCAGCTACTTCGGCATCCTCGACCTGGCCGGGTTGCCCAAGGACCGCTATTACCTCTATCGATCGGTGTGGAACAGGCGGGCGCACACGCTCCATGTGCTGCCCCACTGGACATGGCCGGGACGTGAGGGCCAGGTGACGCCCGTCTTTGTCTATACAGACTATCCGGAGGCGGAGCTCTTTGTCAACGGCAAGTCGCAAGGCCGCCAGCGGAAGGTCGCCACGCCCCGCCCCGACGACCATGGCGCCTCCACGCCGGCCCTTGCGCTGGAGCGCGCCCAGCGCTACCGCCTGATGTGGAACGATGTGCGCTATGAGCCGGGTGAGGTGCGCGTGGTGGCCTACGACGCCGAGGGGCGCCGGGCCGCCGAGCAGACCGTCCGCACCGCCGGCAAGGCGGCCGACATCAAGTTGGCGGCCGACCGCACGCTCTTGCAAGCCGATGGCGCGGACCTGGCGTACATCACCGTGAGCCTGGTGGACAAGCAGGGCACCGAACTGCCCACGGCCACCGACAACATCGACGTCGAGGTGAGCGGCGCGGGCACGTTCAAGGCCATCTGCAACGGCGACGCCACCTCGCTGGAGGTGTTCACCGATCCGCACATGCGCCTCTTCAGCGGCAAGCTCGTCGTCACCGTGCAGGCGACCGATGAGCCGGGCGACATCACGGTCGTGGTCAGCGACAGGAAGGCCAAGCTCCAGCGCACGCTCGTCATCAAGACGGCCAAGCCATAACGCCGGCCTGCACGGGCTGAAAACGCATGTCGGCAAGCACGGGCTACCAGTCCGCGCTTGCCGATAAATTCCCCTGTCGATTCATGTGGGAGAAAGTTGGCGTGCCAGATTCCCTGACGCGCCTTCACGGAAGCCCCGTAGGGGCTGGGGGTACAATATTAAAAAACGGAAAACGTAGGCATACTCTTTACCAAAAAACATGACAAACGTCATGGTTGGCGCATTAGCCATTGCTCTCACGCTGTCCGCGTATCTTCTCCTGCCACTCCTGCCGCCTGCTCTCGCGACGTTTCTTTTGGTTGCGCATGTCGCTGACACTCTTGGCCCCTATCCAGACGATGATGACGGTCAGGACGACGAAGACGGCTATTACGACGTAAAGTTCATATTTTCCCATGACTTGTTGTTTGAGGTTTCATGCAAATTTACGGATTTGCTGGCAGACACCAAAATCTTTGCGCATGAAAAACAACATGATTTGTGTCTCGCCATGTTATTGCTTGCGACGAAAAGAAAAGAAATTGTGAAAATTTGCCTGTTCCATACTTTTTTGCTACCTTTGCGCCAAACATTTAAATAAGGTAAAGCAAGAAAGATTATGGCTAAGAAATTTGCCGAACATAGTGGAATGGATTTGACCAAGACCAACGACGCGGTCTTGGCAGAGTGGGAGAAGAACGACATCTTCCACAAAAGTATTGATGAGCGTGAGGGCTGCCCCAAGTTCATTTTCTTTGAGGGTCCCCCTTCTGCCAACGGTCATCCGGGCATTCACCATGTTCTCGCCCGCTCCATCAAGGACACTTTCAACCGCTACAAGACCATGCAGGGCTTCCAGGTGAAGCGCAAGGCCGGTTGGGACACACACGGACTGCCCGTGGAGATCAACGTGGAGAAGGAATTGCACATTACCAAGAAGGACATCGGCGAGAAGATCTCCGTCGAGGAGTACAACCACCGTTGCCACCAAGACGTGATGAAGTTCACCAAGGAGTGGGACGAGCTGACAAAGCGCATGGGCTACTTCGTCGACCTGGAGCACCCCTACATCACCTACGACACCAAGTACATCGAGACCCTGTGGTGGCTGCTCAAGCAGCTCTACAACAAGGGCCTGCTCTATAAGGGATACACCATCCAACCCTATTCGCCCTCTGACGGCACGGGCCTCAGCTCGCACGAGCTCAACCAGCCCGGTTGCTACCAGGACGTGAAGGACACCACCGTCACCGCCCAGTTCCTCATCACCGAGCCGAAGGCCGAGTGGACGAAGTGGGGCAAGCCTTACTTCCTGGCTTGGACCACCACGCCTTGGACATTGCCTTCGAACATCGCGCTGTGCGTGGGCCCGAAGATCGACTATGTGGCCGTGGAGACCTACAACCCCTACACGGGCGAGCCCATCACGGCCGTCATGGCCGAGAGCCTGCTGGGCGCTTACCTCGACCCCGAGCAGGAGGTGAAGGAGGGCGACCTGCCCGCCTATGACAAGGACGCCAAGGCCTGTCCCTGGAAGGTCGTCGACCACATGAAGGGCGCCGACCTCGTGGGCATCCACTACAAGCAGCTCATGCCCTGGGTGAAGCCTTGTGAGAAGGTGAGCCAGTACAGCCACAAGTATGTCAACGACTATGCCGCCGCCCATCCCGAGAAGGTGTTCAAGGGCGCCAACGGTCGCGATGAGTTTGTGGAGATGGCCGACGAGGCCTTCCGCGTCATCCCCGGCGACTACGTCACCACGGAGGATGGTACGGGCATCGTGCACACGGCCTCCACGTTTGGCGCCGACGACGCCAAGGTGTGTAATGACGCCGGGGTGCCCGCCCTCTACCTCATCTCCAAGCAGGGTGAGACACGCCCCATGGTCGACCTGCAAGGCAAGTATTACCTCCTCGACGACCTCGACCCCGTCTTCGTGGAGCGCTGCGTCGATGTGGAGGCATACGGCCACCACGCCGGCGACTATGTGAAGAACGCGTACGACCCCAAGTTCAACCCCGATGGGGTGTGGGACAAGAAGGCGTCGGCCAAGGCCGAGGACCTCAATATCGTCATCTCCATGGAAATGAAGATGGAGGGTTCCGCTTTCAAGATACAGAAGATGGTGCACAACTATCCGCACAGCTGGCGCACCGACAAGCCCATCCTCTATTACCCGCTCGACTCGTGGTTTATCCGCGACACGGCGAAGAAGCAGGAGATGGTGGCTTACAACAAGACCATCCACTGGCAGCCCGAGAGCACCGGCACAGGCCGTTTCGGCAACTGGCTGGAGAACCTCAACGACTGGAACCTCTCGCGCTCACGCTTCTGGGGCACACCCCTTCCCATCTGGCGTGACGAGGACCGCAATGAGAAGTGCATCGGCTCCATCGAGGAGCTCTACGCGGAGATAGAGAAGTCTGTCGCCGCCGGCATCATGGAGAGCAACCCGCTGAAGGACCTGGGCTTTGTGGTGGGCGACTTCTCGCAGGCCAACTATGACAAGGTGGACCTCCACCGCCCGTACATCGACCGTATCGTGCTCGTCAGCGAGAGCGGCAAGCCCATGCGTCGCGAGAGCGACTTGATCGACGTTTGGTTTGACTCGGGCTCGATGCCCTACGCGCAGCTGCACTATCCCTTTGAGGGAGCCATCAGCGCTGAGGGCCTGAAGGCCACCGGACTGGATGAGGCGGAGTACCGCGACCAGCTGGTGCACAGCGCCTACAAGGGCACGCCCGTGCCACCGGCATTCTTCCCTGCCGACTTCATCAACGAGGGCGTCGACCAGACGCGTGGCTGGTTCTTCACGCTCCATGCCATCGCTACCATGGTCTTCGACTCCGTGGCGTTCAAGAATGTCATCAGCTCGGGCCTCGTGCTCGACTCCAAGGGCAACAAGATGAGCAAGCATGTCGGCAATGTGATCAATCCTTTCGAAATGCTCGACAAGTATGGTGCGGACCCCGTGCGCTTCTACATGCTCACCAACTCTGAGCCTTGGGACAACTTGAAGTTTGACCCCAATGGCGTGGATGAGTGCCGCCGCAAGTTCTTCGGCACCTTATATAATACTTACAGCTTCTTCGCACTCTACGCCAATGTCGACGGCTTCAACCCCGAGGAGGGAACGCTCGCCGACAGCAAGGACGCGCTGACGGAGGTCGACGGATGGATCCTCTCTTGCCTGAACACGCTCGTCAAGGGTGTCACTCGCGAGCTCGACAACTTCGACCCGACACGCGCCGGACGACTGATCGACGCCTTTGTCAACGACGACCTGAGCAACTGGTATGTGCGCCTCAACCGCAAGCGTTTTTGGGGTAAGGAGATGAGCGCGGACAAGCTCGCCGCTTACCGTGTGCTGTACACCTGCCTCATGACGGTCTCCAAGCTCCTGGCGCCGTTCGCACCGTTCTTCGCTGACCAGCTCTACAAGGACTTGAAGGGATCGCTGGAGTCTGTCCACCTGGATCGTTTCCCCGTGGCTGACGAGGCGCTCATCAACCCCGACCTGGAGCTCCGCATGGCCATGGCACAGAAGATCACGTCCATGGTGCTGGCACTTCGCCGCAAGGTGAGCATCAAGGTGCGCCAGCCTTTGGCACAAATCATGATACCCGTGGTCGACGAGGCGCAGAAGGCACACATCGAGGCTGTCAAGGACTTGATACTCAACGAGGTGAACGTGAAGACGCTGACCTACGCGGAAGGCCAGAATATCCTCGTGAAGAAGGTGAAGTGCAACTTCCGCGTCATGGGCAAGAAGTTTGGCAAACTCATGAAGGGCGTCGCGGCCACCATGGGCAATCTCTCACAGGAGCAGATCGCCAGCTTCGAGCGTGACGGCAAGTACTGCTTCGAGGTTGACGGGCAGCCCGTAGAGGTCGAAGTGGCCGACGTGGAGATCATCTCTGAGGACATGCCCGGATGGCTCGTCTCCAATGAGGGCAACCTGACCGTGGCCCTGGAGGTGGAGCTGACGCCGGAACTGAAGAATGAGGGCATGGCCCGAGAACTGATCAACCGCATACAGAACATGCGCAAGGAGGCGGGACTCGAGATCACCGACCGCATCAAGGTCACTCTGGAGCCTAACGCCGAGACTGACGCTGCTGTCGCCGCGTATGGTGACTATGTGAAGGCGCAGGTATTGGCCGACGAGATCGTTGTGGCTGCCAATGACGGCCAGGCCACCGATTTCGACACCTTCAAGATAAACATCAAGGTGGAGAAAGCCTAAGGCGCCCACCAACTCTCGCCGAAGCCCCTCGTGCCGTCCGGTGAAAGGCGCAAACCACTTGCGCCCTTCACCGAACGAGCAGGAGAGGGCGTTTTTCATCAATCATGTGGTAACGTCCACCATAGGTGGCTTTGATTTTTATCGTCATGGAAATTAGGAAACGCTATTCCGACGAGGAGCTCGAGGAGTTCCGCGGAATCATCAACGACAAACTGGAGGTGGCCCGAAAGAGCTACAATGACATGATGCGGCAACTGATGAACGCCGACAGCAACTCTGACAACGACACGGCGCCCACCTATAAGGTATTGGAGGAGGGCACCGAGGCCATGGAGAAAGAGCACCTCATACAGATGGCGCAGCGCCAGCAGAAGTTCATCCAGGCATTGGAAGGGGCTCTCTTGCGCATAGAGAACAAGACCTATGGCATCGACCGCATCACGGGCGAACTGATTCCCAAGGACCGCTTGCGCGTTGTGCCTCACGCCACGCTCAGCGTCGCTTCCAAACAATCAAGAAATCACTAAATGGGCAAGACAAATAAACACGAGTGGATGACCGACGGCCGACTGGCGTTGCTGCTGGTTGTGGCCATTCTTGTCATCGACCAGGTCATCAAGGTCGCTGTCAAGACCTCCATGACGCTGGGCGAATCGATACGCATCACCAACTGGTTCTACATCACGTTTGTGGAAAACAACGGCATGGCATGGGGCATGACATTCGTCAACAAGCTCTTCTTGAGTGTGTTGCGCATCGTGGCGGTGTCGGCCATCGGATGGTTCATCTGGCAGACGGTGAAGCAGAAGGGGCGCACACGCTATGTCGTCTTCCTGTCAATGGTGTTGGCAGGCGCGGCAGGCAACATCTTCGACTCGTTGTTCTATGGCTTGGTGTTCAGCGCCTCGTCACCCTTCTATGTGGCTTATTGGGTGCCCTTTGGCACAGGATATGCGGATGTGCTGATGGGCAAGGTTGTCGACATGTTCTATTTCCCCATCTTCCACGCCACATGGCCCTCGTGGCTTCCCGTGTGGGGTGGGGAGGAGTTCACGTTCTTCTCGCCCGTCTTCAATTTTGCCGACTCCTGCATCACGGTGGGCGTGATTTGCCTGTTGTTGTTCTGCAGGAAAGATCTCGAGCAAATGGAGAACACCATACGCGTGGCATTCCACAAGGAACCCAAACCAAACACCGACACAGAGGCATGATGAACCCTACGTATCGCTCTTCCAGGGTGTGGCTTCTCCTGCTGGCCATCGTCGCCCTTGCCGTCTCGTGCAAGCCGACGGCGCCGTCGGGCATCATCCAGCCCGATGAGATGGAAGACTTGCTCTACGATTACCATTTGGCCGACGCCATGGCACGCCAGGCCCCGGGCGACTATGACCAAAACATCATAGCCTACCACACGGCTGTCTTCAAGAAGTATGACGTGACAAAAGCGGACTTCGACTCGTCCATGGTTTATTACATGCGCAATGCCACGCAACTCCATGACATGTACGAGAATATTGCCGAGCGCATGAGCAAGGATGCGCAGGCCATGGGCTCGTCGGTCAGCATGAACAATGGTGGCGCAGACTACAACACCGCATCGGGCGACACCATCGACCTTTGGAAAGGTCCGCAGTCGATGGTCTTGATACCCAACGCGCCGTACAATCTCTATTCTTTCCACCTCAAGCCTGACGCCAAGTCACAGAAGGGCGACGACTATGTGCTCTCGCTGCACAGCAACTTCATCTTCCAAGATGGCATGCGCGATGCCATTGTCACCATGGCGCTGGTCTACAGCAACGACAGCGTGGCGTCACGCGTGATGCACATCTCGTCACCCTATGACCAGCAGATGGTGCTCACAGACGCTGACAGCGTGGGCGTCAAGGAAATCCGTGGATATTTCATGCTCAACAGGAACAACCAGGCGAACAGCTCGTCCACCACCCTGCGACTGGTGGCCTTCGACAAGATTCACCTGCTGCGATGCCACAGGAAGGTGGAGAAAGCCGCCCGTCAAGCCGTAAGGGAGGACGTGCCCGATGTGGCGGAGCCCCAAACGGCCCGCCCACAAGACGAGAGCAGCCCCACGCAGGACAACGCTGCGGCACCCCCAGGCAATGCCGGCGAACCGCAGCTCATCCCACCCGCCAACAACGGCGCCCGTCCGCTGCGCAAGCTTGCGCCCAATGCCGACATGAAATTGGAGAAGGAAGTCAAGGTAAAATAAATCAAATCGAAATAACATGTTATCAGTAAACGAACTTGAGGATGCTCTTATCGACCTCGCCTTTGCCGAGGACATAGGAGACGGAGACCACACAACACTTTGTTGCATACCCGAAAGTGCCATGGGCAAGAGCCACTTGCTCATCAAGGAGGAAGGCATACTTGCTGGCGTCGACATGGCACGCAAGGTGTTCAACCGCTTTGACCCCACCATGCAGATGGAGGTCTTCATCGAGGATGGCGCCCACGTGAAGAAGGGTGACATCGCGTTTGTGGTGTCGGGCAAGGTGCGCTCCTTGTTGCAGACCGAGCGCCTGATGCTCAACATCATGCAGCGCATGAGTGGCATCGCCACCATGACCGACAAGTATGTGAAACTGATCGAGGGCACTGGCGCACATGTCCTCGACACACGCAAGACCACTCCCGGCATGCGCATCCTGGAGAAGCAGGCCGTGAAGATCGGTGGCGGCATGAACCACCGCATCGGCCTCTTTGACATGATCCTGCTCAAGGACAACCATGTCGACTTTGCCGGTGGCATCGACAACGCCATCGACCGTTGCCACCAATACCTGGAGGAGAAGGGACTTGACCTGAAGATAGAGATTGAGGTGCGCAACTTCGACGAGCTTCAGCAGGTGCTCGACAAGGGCGGCGTCACCCGCATCATGCTCGACAACTTCTCGGTGCCAGACACCAAGAAGGCAGTCGACATCATCGGCCACCGTTACGAGGTGGAGTCGTCGGGCGGCATCACCTTCGACACCATCCGCAGCTATGCCGAGCAGGGTGTCGATTTCATCAGTGTGGGCGCCCTCACGCACAGCGTCAAGGGCCTGGACATGAGTTTCAAGGCTTGTTAATATCACATCATGAAGAAAATATTCGCTTTACTTGCGTTTGTCCTCGTGGCAAGCCATTCATCCGCTTGCACCAATTTCATTGTGGGCAAGAACGCGTCTGCCGATGGTTCCGTCATCTGCACTTACAACGCCGACGACTACGGCATGTTCATCGGCCTGGCGCATTATGCCGCCGGCAAGCACCCGAAGGGCACCATGCGCGACGTGGTAGACTGGGACACGCATCGATACATCGGGCAAATCCCCGAAGCCCCCGAGACCTATAATGTAATAGGCAACATCAACGAGTATCAGGTCACCATCGGTGAGACCACTTATGGCGGACGTGAGGAGATGGTGGATCCCAATGGCGGAATAGACTATGGGTCGCTGATCTACATCGCGTTGCAGCGTTCGAAGACCGCCCGCGAGGCCATCCAGGTGATGACTACGCTGGCAGAGACCTACGGCTACTGCTCGGAGGGCGAGACGTTCACCATCTGCGACCCCAATGAGGCGTGGATTATGGAGATGATGGGCAAGGGCCCTGGCTCGAAGAGTGTGGTGTGGGTGGCACAGCGCATCCCCGACAACGCCATCTGCGGCCATGCCAACCAGAGCCGCATAGGCAAGTTCAACATGAAGGACAAGCAAAATGTCATGTACTCGAAGGATGTCGTGAAGTTCGCGCGCCAAAAGGGCTGGTTCAGCGGCAAGGATGCCGACTTCTCGTGGAAGATGGCCTATGCCGCTCCCGATTTCTCGGGACGGCGCATCTGCGACGCTCGTGTGTGGGCATTCTTCAACCGTTTCGTGAAAGGCATGGACCGTTACTTGCCCTGGGCCTTGGGCAAAGACAAGGATGCGGAAGACATGCCCCTGTGGGTCATACCCGACAAGAAATTGTCTGTCCAGGATGTGGAAGCGGCCATGCGCGACCATTTCGAGGGCACTCCCATGGCGCTCGACTCCACCGACATGGGTGGCGGCGTCTGGCAGATGCCTTATCGCCCCACACCTCTGTACTATGAGGTGAATGGCAAGAAGTATTTCAATGAGCGCCCCACGTCGACCCAGCAGACCGGCTTCTCCTATGTGTCGCAGATGCGCTCATGGTTGCCCCGCCAGGTGGGAGGCGTCCTGTGGTTTGGCAATGATGACGGCAACATGGTGGCATACACTCCGATCTATTGCGGCAACACGGTTCAGCCCGAGTGCTACAACACGCCGGGTGCTGACGCGGTGACGTTCTCCATGAAGAACGCCTATTGGGTCTGCAACTGGGTGAGCAACATGGTCTATCCCCGTTATTCATTGATGTTCCCCAGCCTGAAGGCGGTGCGCGACTCGTTGGAGCAAAGCTACTTCGCCCAACAGGCCGATGTGGAGGCCCACGCCGTGGAGCTTTGCAAGACCGACGCCAATGAGGCCGTGAAGTATCTCAACGCCTATAGCAACACAAAGGCGCAACAGATGCTGGACCGTTGGCACCAGTTGGCCATCTATCTCATCGTCAAATACAACGACATGGCGGTCAAGCCCGAGGCTGACGGCAAGTTCCTCCGCACGAAGGAGGGTATCGGCGCGGCCGTGAAACGCCCGGGTTACCCCGAGGCATTCAAGAAAAAGCTCATCGAGGAAACAGGCGACAAGTTTGAGATTCCCACGGAATAAGCGCTCGCTTGAACACGTATGAAGATGCGGCAACGCGGCCAATCCTTTCGATTGGCGGTGTTGCCGCATTTTCGTTTGTTCCCACGCCTTCGGTCCAGCGCCCTTGAGCTGAATATTTAGGGTGGTTCTATAAATTACCACCCTAAAAAATGTGAAACGCGTTAAACGGTCATGGCTCTTTACCGTCAAAAAGACAGTTGCAACTAAAAACAAGCGCAGGCTCAAGAGAGTCGCGGAACAAGTGAAACCCTTTAAAACGAGAAACAAATGATGAAGAAAGCAATGGTCATGATAGTGGCCGCGCTGACCCTGACGATGTCGGCAAGCGCACAAAGCGACAACAACGAGCAACGCCAACGTCCCAGCAAGACGGAGATGATCCAGAAGCGCACCGACCAGATGGTGGAGCGCTATGGTCTCAACAAGGAGCAGGCCCAACAGCTGTTGAAGGTCAACACCACCTACGAAGGCCAGTTTATGGGCGGTCCCCGTGGCCCTCGCGGCCCGAGGATGAACGGACAGGTCCAGCCACCCGCACGCCCTGACAGCACAGAGCGCAAGCGCCCCTCGAAAGAGGATATGGAAGCCATGAGAAAAGAGATGAGCACCAAGATGGAGGCCTACAAAGCCGAGGTGAAGAAGATCATGACAGACGAGCAGTTTGCCAAGTATGAGGCAGACCTCAAGAACTTCCGTCCGGGCCGCAAGCCGGACAACAAGTAACATCGCTTACGCCACATCGTGGCAAGCCAAAGGGCATAGGACGTGACGCATCCTATGCCTTTTTAGTTAGGCCCATGTCGAGAGGGGATGACCGGTGGGCGGCCATACCTATTTATGGGGATTGTGTGATGATTGTTCCCCTTTACAACCACGTTGCGAATAAATATTTGTAATTTTGCAACACCAAAAGAATTAGCAATATGAAATTATCCGAGTTGCATACGGGCCAGACCGGCATCATCGTCAAGGTGATGGGCCACGGGGGCTTTCGCAAGCGTGTGGTGGAGATGGGCTTCATCAAGGGCAAGACTGTTGAGGTGTTGCTCAACGCACCGCTGAAGGACCCCGTGAAATACCGCATCATGGGGTATGAGGTCAGTCTGCGCCACTCCGAGGCCGACATGATAGAGGTGGTCACCGAGGAGGAGGCGCTCCAGATGAGAAACCATGAGAAGGAGCGGGCGGAGCAGAAGGCGGAAAAAGCCGATGAGCTACGCACGGTCGTAGGCCCGGCGGACCCCGATGACCGGGCCATCACCGACGCCCAGCTGGCCGACGTGGCCGACCGGCGCCACAAGGTGATCAACGTGGCCCTTGTGGGCAACCCCAACTGTGGCAAGACCTCTCTTTTCAACTTTGCCAGCGGCGCGCATGAGCGTGTGGGAAACTACAGCGGTGTCACTGTCGACGCCAAGGAGGGCCATGTCTCGTTTGGCGGCTACGAGTTCAATCTTGTCGACCTGCCTGGCACCTATTCGCTCTCGGCTTACTCCCCTGAGGAGCTCTATGTGCGCAAGCAGCTGGTGGAGAAGACGCCCGATGTGGTCATCAATGTCATCGACGCTTCGAACCTGGAGCGCAACCTCTACCTCACCACCCAGCTCATCGACATGCACATCCGCATGGTCGTGGCGCTCAATATGTTTGACGAGACAGAGCAACGTGGCGACACCATCAACGTCGACGCACTTTCGAGCCTCTTCGGAGTGCCCATGCAGCCGACGGTGTTCACCTCGGGGCGCGGTGTGCAAGACCTCTTCCACAAGGTCATCGAGGTCTATGAGGCTACGGAGGACGCCGACGCCCACTTCCGGCACATCCACATCAACCACGGCCACGAGATAGAGCACGGCATCACCGAGATACAGGAGCACTTGAAGAAGGAGCCAGGGCTGCGCGAGCATTACTCCACGCGCTACCTGGCCATCAAGCTTCTCGAAAACGACAAGAAGGTGGAAACGCTCGTGAAGGACTTCCCCGACGCGGCGGAGATCCTCGAGCATCGCGACGAGGCGGCTAGGCGCGTGCTGGAGGAAATGAAGGAAGACGCCGAGACGGCCATCATGGACGCCAAGTACGGCTTCATACGCGGAGCGCTGGCGGAGGCCGGCTACATGACGGGCAAGAGCAAGGACACCTACCAGGTGACCCACATGCTCGACCGCATCCTGACCAACCGCATCGTGGGCTTCCCCATCTTCATCGCCCTCCTGGCGCTGATGTTCTTCGTCACCTTCAACCTGGGGGCCTATCCCATGGACTGGATCGACCAGCTCGTGGGGCTGCTGGGCGACTTCCTCGGCGACAACCTGCCGGACGGTCCCGTGAAGGACCTGCTTGTCGACGGCATCGTCGGCGGCGTGGGTGCCGTCATCGTCTTCCTGCCCCAGATACTGATACTCTATTTCTTCATCTCCTTCATGGAGGATTGCGGGTACATGTCGCGCGCCGCGTTCATCATGGACAAGCTGATGCACACGATGGGACTGCACGGCAAGTCGTTCATCCCGCTCATCATGGGCTTCGGCTGCAATGTGCCCGCCGTGCTCGCCACGCGCACCATCGAGAGCCGCCGCTCACGCCTGGTGACGATGCTCATCCTGCCGCTCATGAGTTGTGAGGCCCGCATACCCATCTACATCATGATCATCGGCACGTTCTTCTCGCTGCGCCAGCAGTGGCTCATCATGACGGCCCTCTATCTCATCGGCATCGGCATGGCCGTCCTCATGAGCAAGGTCTTCTCCAAGTTCCTGGTCAAGGGTGAGGACACGCCGTTTGTCATGGAGCTGCCGCCCTACCGTTTCCCCACGGCCAAGGCGGTGGGCAGGCACACCTGGGAGAAGGGCAAGCAATACCTGAAGAAGATGGGTGGCATCATCCTCGCATCGACCGTCATCGTGTGGGCGCTCGGCTATTTCCCGCACAACGAGCAGCTCACGCCGCAACAACAGCAGGAGCAGAGCTACATTGGCCGCATCGGAAAGACCGTGGAGCCCGTCTTCGAGCCGCAAGGTTTCAACTGGAAGTTTGACGTGGGCCTGATCGCCGGCGTGGGAGCCAAGGAGATCGTGGCGTCCACCATGGGTGTGCTCTATTCCAACGATGACAGTTTCGGTGACGACGCGGAAGTCAGTGACGAGGGCGGCAAGTATGAGAAGTTGCACAAGTTGATCACCTCCGACGTGGCGCGGACGCAAGATATGATCCTCTCCGACCCGCGGCTTGAAAGCGTGGCCACGCTGACGGCGTTCTGCTTCCTGCTCTTTGTCTTGCTCTATTTCCCCTGCCTGGCGACGATTGCCGCCATCAAGAGTGAGACGGGCACCTGGAAATGGGCGCTCTTCGCGGCGGGATACACCACCGTCTTGGCTTGGGTCGTCTCGGCATTGGTGTTTAGGATCGGACTGCTTTTCATCTGAGGAGGCAGAAAAGCTGGAGCCATAACAGGATGGGCAGACGCTGGCCAATGGGTTGGCTGTCCGCCCATTTTTTTGGTGGCAAACGACGCAACCGCCCGAATGGCGGTCAGTTGCAGTCGTCGAAGAGGGTGGGGCCTGCGGGGGCTTCGGGTGTCGGGCGCGTCTCGTAGGAGGCGTCGGCCTCGATGTCGTGGAGCGTCAACTGGATGTTGCGAGCCCGCTTGCTCTTGGGGTTGAGGCGGTAGACGCCCCAGGAGGGATGGTCCAGAAGGTCATGAGAATGGCGGCTGTTTTGTTGAAGAAATGCCAACACGCGCCGCTTCACCTCCTCCAGGCTGACGGCTTGGAACAGGCTGTTCTGCGAGTTGTAGACGTGGAGGATGATCTTGCGAACACGCAAGCCCTCACGTCCGGCCTCGGCAAGGATTTTCAGTATCTCATCTCTCATGAACAAAAAAGCCACAACTCACGCGAATGAGCTGCGGCTCCCTTTTAGTTTCTTATTGTCTTAGGCAAGCACAACCTTACCCTCGGCACCTTTCACTTTGCCTTCTTTCAGCAACCAACCGATGCCCAGCACAATCTCTGTCTCGGTCTTTCCAGTTGCCTTGGCAAGATCCTCAACGCTCAGGGCCTCACCGGCAGCGGCGAGCGCGTTGTAAACATCACCAGCGCGGAAGCCGGCGTTCTCTGCGTCCACGAACACAGTGGCCTTCTTGGTGGTCTTCTTTGTTGTGGTCTTCTTTGCAGCGGTGGCCTTTGTGGCAACTGCTTTGCTTGTAGTTTTCTTCTCTGTCATGATAACGTAAAATTAAATGCTCTCTCAGTGTACAACTTACTGATTACTAACTTCTGCTTGCAAAAGTAATACATTTTTTCGAACAAGATGTGCCATTTGCGTCTTATTTGCACACTATAATGTGAGAAATATTGTTCTTGTCTCGATTTTTTGACATATGTCAAGCGAATATAGGCAATCCAGGAGAAATATTGTAACAATATAGACAGTAGGGGGACCCACGAATTATACGAATTAAACGAATGCAGACTGTACTTACGAGTCGTCACGTTCGGGGACATACCACGAGCAGAAGGCTGTAATCTTCCCCGTTGTCACACTGGGCGAAACGACTGTCGTGATTTTTTGCCAAAAAGTTTGTTCACGATTCCAGTTGAAATAGAGAGCGAAAATGGGCTCAGGGGAGATAGTCCGTGGATGCCCCCCCTAGCCAAATATCGTGGACATGCGATACATGAAGAATGGCATGTCTGCG
>CAVBFJ010000042.1:0-27653 GCA_963594895.1 bacterium
TTATTATATATATTCTCCAGCCCAAAATCGGGTTATTTCCGAACCTGTAACAACAGACTGGCCATTTGGTCTAATAACGTTCTTCATCACGCCCGACTTTATGTAACGGTATATAGTTGTCGGGCTAACATCAAGCAAGCGCGCCGCTTCGCTAATCGAATATCGCCACTTGGGCTTTACGTCGGGTTGTTCATTTATCATTTCCTTTTTTTCTATTACGCCGCAAGATGCCGTAGATAGCAGCTTCCGTCGAGTAGTTAAAGTCACTCATTGTGCGCCGCACGGCTTCTGACTTTAAGAGGCCCTGCTTTACATACTGGAAAACGGACTCGCACACTTTCCGTTCTTTGTCTTTCTGTGAAAGGTGATTAATTATCATTATTTAACTATTACTTTATATATAGATTAATATATTATCATTACTTTTGCACGTGTGGAATAGATGATTTCTTAACCACGCCGCAAAATTAATAATAACTATTCATATACGCAAGGAATTCTATTAATTTCTATTGTATTTTATATAATTTTAAATATTGACATGGAAACACTCAAGGAAAGAGCTAAGCAAGTGGCCAATTTTGAAAGGATGTCTATGGCAAAGTTCCAAGAGAGCTTAGGCCTAAGCATTGGCCACTTCTATAATACAAAATATCTCTCGCGAAAGGTTGCAAGACTTGTTGAGCAAAAATATCCCGAAATCAACGTGGAGTGGTTCGCCACAGGAAACGGACAAATGGTTAAGAATGGAGGACTGCCGAAATTCGCAACAGAGGGAAATACGCTCTGTGTTCCGTTGTTACCACTTGCAACGCAGAATGTATTAGCAGATAGCATCGAGACTAGAATAGCTAACAATGAATGCGAGATGATTATTTCGCCAATACAGGGTATTGATTTGGCTATTACTGTTTGTGGAGACAGCATGTCTCCTGAATTCCCAAACGGAAGCAAAATCTTGGCGCAAAAGATAGACGATAGCACATTCATTGAATGGGGATGCACGTACTTACTTGACACAACAAACGGAATTATTCTCAAAAACATCTTTCAAAGCAAAGAAAACGCAGAAGAAGTGGTTTGTCGTTCGGTTAACCCCAATTTTGCCGACTTTAGTATTGGCCTCAAAAATATCAGAGCATGGTACCGTGTGCGATGCAGCATCAACATAAAGTAGCAGAAAAAACAAGAAACCGTGCAAAAATCATGCAAGAGTAAAATTCACGCAGGCGTATTCGCTCTGATATTTAGAGACTTACAAAGAGTTAAGAATATACCCAGCGAGTACAGGCGCTCCAACTGACATGACTCCCTTTTTGTCGGCGCCACTGTCGGGGGGGAGAACAAAAAAAGCGAATTGGCGGGCATCGTTTCGGCGATTATTATTAACTTTGCAGCCAAGCATGAAAAGGTACACATACATCACCATACTCCTGGCGCTGCTCCTGCTGATGGCCGCAGGGCCGGCCAGCGCCCAGCGCCGCACGCGCGCCGCACACCGACCGCTGTCCACCACCGGCAAGGTGGACCAGCTCTACGCCGACTCGCTGCGCCTCTACGCCGACTCGCTCTACGCCGACAGCGTCAAGGTGCCCACGACCCTGCAGCCGGGCGACGTGGCACCGATGTTCCTTCCCATGACCTTCTACAGGAATGTCGCCCACAAGGCCTTCGCGCTGGGTGACAGCCTCACGGCCGTCGACGACCACCTGCTCCACGTCTACCTCACGCGCCCCGATCTCGTGGCGGCCACCGAGCGGCAGCTGGAGAAGGCAGGGCCGGTGCTGACACCGCAGACCGTGACCGACAAGCCCAAGGTGGAGACACCGCAGGCGAAGCCTAAGGAGGTGATGCCCGCCCCCGTGGACCTCGTGGTGCTGAAGCCCAACTTCTGGTCGTTCAGCGGAGACCACTACCTGCAGTTCCTGCAAAACTACGTCTCGAGCAACTGGTACAAGGGCGGGCAGAGCAACTACTCGATGGTGGGGTCACTGACCCTGCGCGCCAACTACAACAACAAGCAGAAGGTGCGCTGGGACAACACGCTGGAGATGAAGCTCGGCTTCCAGACATCGCGCGGCGACTCGCTGCACAGCATGAAGACCTCCGAGGACCTGCTGCGCTACACGGGCAAGCTCGGCCTGCAAGCAACCAAGCACTGGTACTACACGTTCCAGACGGTCGCCTCCACACAGTTCATGCGCAACTTCGGCACCAATAGCCACTACGTCTACTCCGACTTCCTCTCGCCGCTCAACGTCAACGTGTCCATCGGTATGGACTACAACGTCAACTGGCTCAAGGGCAAGCTGCGCGGCAGCGTCCACCTGGCTCCGCTGGCCTACAACTTCAAGTTTGTGGACCGTGTGGGCCTCGCCACACGCTATGGCATCGACGAGGGCCACCATGCGCTCAACGACTTCGGTTCGCAGCTCACCGTCGATGTCACGTGGACCTTCGCCAGCAACATCAGCTGGCGATCGCGCATCTACGGATACACCACCTATGAGCGCGCGGAGATGGAGTTTGAGAACACGTTCAGCTTCCAGTTCAACCGATACATAGCGGCCAAGTTCTTCATCTATCCGCGTTTCGACGACTCGCGCACCCGCGACGACCACCACGGCTACTGGATGTTCAAGGAATACACGTCGCTGGGCTTTTCCTATAGCTTTTAGGCGCACGGCCTCACGGGAAACGCCGATCGGCACCTCTTGGTTGGGGTGACAAGGCAACACGGCACAGCACCTTGTTACCCTCAAATTGTCGCATAAAGCATGGATAATGTTGCAATGTGTAAGAAATCGGCATTATCCAGATAATAAAATGGGTCTTGCCCACCCCTTATTTGCGGCAAAACTATTACCTTTGTAAAAGTTTTCAAGGACAAGGCAAGTTCACAGGAGTTCAATCCATGGGCACCGCATGGCCCAAGCCGCACTTTTGTCAATAAGCATTTTTCTTCGTGAACACCGGCAAGCGACGCCTCGCCACACACACAACGCAACCTGTCAAGAGGGTATCAGGGTGCGCGACGTGGGGATCACGCGTGCCGTCACCGACAAAAAGACTACGTTATTATCAACTTTATCCAATCATTTATGAGAATCAGATTCATGCAAGCCCTGCTGGGACTGATGATGCTCGCACCGGCCGTTGCGCACGCAGCCACCGGCGACGGGGTCATCGACATGCTCGTGCTGAAGATGTCTGACGAGAGCACCAAGCTCTTCGCACTGGACAGCCTGCCCACCATCACCCTGGCAGACGGCAAGTTCACGGTGACGTCAGGCAGTGTCACGACCGACTATGAGCAGTCGGAGGTGACAGAGTATTATTTTGAGAAGGTCGACTCCGCCACCGCCGACTCCGTGACGGCCGTCGTCGGCCCCGCCGGTTCGCGCTTCACGCTGACCTATGTCGACAACGACCATGTGGTCATCACGGGCACCAAGGCCCGCAAGGCACAGCTCTACGCCCAGGGCGGACAGCTCCTGGCCACACAGCCCACAGCCGGCGGCAGCGTCACCGTGAGCCTCTCGTCGCTGCAGCGCGGCATCTATGTGCTCCGCCTGGAGAACGACCACTCCTTCAAGATCATCAAGAAATAACATAGCACACCGCACATGAAGAAACCACTACTCTTCCTCACGCTCCTCCTGGCCGTGGCCCTCATGCCCGCCACCGCCCAGCAGAAGCTTGTCAAGAAACACGCCACGCTGTCGCTCATCAAGAAGCGGGCCATGGGCGCCAAGGCACATGCCAGCGAGACCGGCGCCGCACAGGCGCTCGGCAACGTCGTGCTGGCCGCCTACTACCCCTCGTCAGCCTCGGGTGTGGAGGGCAAGGAGAACTTCTACCTCGTGCTCTCCGACAACAACGACGCCAACTACAACATCTCGACGGGCGCCATCACGGCAACCGACGCCCGCGTGGCCGTGCTCGACCTCTATGCCCCCGACGGCAACGGCAACGTGCTGCCCACCGGCACCTACACCGCTGACGGCGACCTGTCGTATGACGCTGACCTGTCATGCCTGCTGACCTACGACAGCGACGGCAAGGACGACGGCGGCGTGGACCTCGCCGGCGCCATCACCGTAAGCAAGAAGGCGGCCGCCAGCGAGAGTGAGGGCGACACCTACACCGTGACCCTCACCGACGCCAACGGCGCCAGCTACACCTACGAGGGCGAGCTCTCGTTCACCAACATGAACGGCGGCGGCAACACCGTCTACCCGCAGATCACCACCGACCTCCGCGGCCTCAACTTCACCGGCGGCCTGGCCTACTACTACGGCAACCTCATGGAGTCGAAAACAGGCAACATGATCATCGACCTCTACAACGGCAGCTACAATGAGAACGGCGGCCTCACCGACAAGGGCGTGGACCTCTGCATCAACCTCTACAACCGTCTCTTCGGAGACCCCAAGACCGCCACACTCATCCCCGGCACCTACACCGTGGCCCGCAACTTCAAGGTCAACACCTTCTTCCCCGGCATGGAGATCGACTACATGGGCATCACCATGATCATGGGCACCTATGTGAAGCGCCGCAAGGCCACGACAGGCAGCGACGACATCGACTATGACTACTGCTACATCGCAGACGGCACCGTGACCATCGAGGAGGGCGACGTCGAGGGGACGTTCAACGTGACCGTCGACCTGACCACCGACCACGGCCACCACGTGACGGGCTCGGGCAAGAACATCGCCTTCCCCGTGACCGACGCCTCCACATCTGACACCAAGGACGTCGACTCCAACCTCGACCACGACGTGGCGCTCGACTTCGGCCGCGTCAACGTGTCGCGCATCTACTCGCTCGGCGTGCAGAACGGCGTGCAGATCTTCACCGTCGACCTGGGATCGCCCAGCGGCAAGGATGACCCCGAGATCATGGGCGACCAGGACCTCCTCCGCATGGAGTTCCAGACGCCTGAGGGCAGCGCCTACCTCCCCGAGGGCACCTACCAGCTCATGGAGGAGGGCCACCTCTACACCAACCTCTACAAGCCCTACCAGCTCACGCGCGGCTACTTCGACAATCTCGGCGGCCGCACGGGAACCAAGTATGAGCACTTCATGAAGTGCGAATACCCGAAGGAGCACACCTGGGCCGTCGACAGCTTCGCCACCGTCTACTCGGGCACCGTGGGCGTCAGCAAGACCGACGACACACACTACAAGTTCACCATCGACCTCTACGACGGCAAAGGCTTCCAGATCAGCGGCGTGTTTGACAAGGAGATGGAGTACCACTACTCGCCCTATGACATCACCGCCATCGACGGCGTGGCCGACGACCGCCAGCGCACAGCCTGCCGCGTCTACACACTCGGCGGACAGCTCCTGCACACCGTGGGCACCACGCCGGCCGAGAGCGTCAGCTCACTGCCCGCCGGCATCTACATCATCAAGAACAACAACACAACCACCAAAATCGTAAAGAAATGAAGAAAATCATAGCTGCGGCCGCACTCATGCTCATGGCCGCCACCACCAGCCTGACAGCACAGACCAAGCGCGTCATGACCGTCATCAAGAAAGACGGCACAACCATACAATACAAGGTGAACGCCGTGGAGCGCGTCACCTTCAGCGACGTGGAGCTGCCCTCGCTCCGCAACCAGATAGCCCTCGACGACGACATCCAAGGCGTGACGAAGGCCACACTGTGCGACAACGGCGGCTACAACGAGTTTGCGCTCTACACCGCCGAGGCCGACACGGCCAACGCCATCCCCACCCTGCGCATCGTCATCGCCAAGGACCTCATGGGACAGGAGCTGACGCTGGGCGCCGACAGCGAGTCCGACGTCGCCATCTACTACAAGGGAGAGCAGGCTACGCTTCAAGGCACACTGCAGGTGCGCTTCGGACGCACGGGCACGGTTGTCATCAACCTGGAGACGGAGACCGCCGACTACAGTGACCTCCGCTGCCGCTACGCCTCCAACTACTCACAGGTCTTCACCGCCACCAACACCATCAGCGTGGAGAAGGCCGGCACCGCCGCGGCGACCCACATCCAGTCGGCCTTCATCGTGAAACCCGCCACAACGGGCGCCGCCACGACCTTCGCCTTCGGCGACGCTGAGGGCACGGTGCCCGACAGCCTCGTGAACGGCACGCAGGCCGTGTCCGTGAGCATCTCCGCCTCGAAGCTCTACAATGACACCATCGACATGGCCAACGACAAGGACAGCTATTCGTTCCAGTTCATCGACTACGGCTCACGTGAGGTCTACGACAAGGTGACCGCCGGCACCATCATCAGCAAGCAGGACGCAGAGGGCAACATCTACGTCCACCTCGTGGCCACGCTCGACGACGGCCGCCAGGTCACCGTCGACTACTATGGTCCCGTGACCGAGGCCGACTCGCTCGACGCCATGATACCCGCCGCCGTCGCAGCCAACGAGTACAAGTACTACAACTCTGACGGCGACCTCAACATCAACCGCCAGTTTGGCACCTCCTACATCAAGACCGACAAGAAGGGCAACATCACGTTCTACCTCATCCCCGAGGGCGAGAGCAAGTCGTCGAGCTACAAGGTGCAGCTCCAGGTGAGCCCTGACCTCATCAATGCGGGCGAGAAGGAACTGGCCAACCTCGGCGAGACCGCCATCTTCTACCTGCGTTTCGACTTGGCCGGCATCCAGCTGCAGTCCACAGCGTCAGGCCACGGCTATGGCAACACGCCCAACAACGGCACCATGACCATCACCAAGACCGATGACGACGTGTACGACATCACGCTGGACGTCTACAACCGCTACTCGTCAATGTACACCACCAACGGCGGTGACAACACCCACCTCGTGCTCCACTACAACGGCACGTTCGAGCAATACTAATGAGAAAAGGAGAGGGAGTGGGCATAATGGGCATAATGGGCAGGATAGGCATAATGGGCCTATTAGGCCCAATAAGCCCACCAGGCCTCCCTCCCCCTAAAAAACATCACAACCAATAACACCCCTTTACTCACTATGAAAAAGAAAACATTCCTTTTCGCGGCGCTGCTCCTCCTGGGCACGCAAGGCTTTGCGCAGAAGCTCTCGCCCAGTACCAGCCTCATGCTGCAAGAGATGAGCGCCGGCAAGCGAAAGGCCAAGGCGGCCGACGGAAGCCCGAACACCGTCAACTGCTACATAACCCTCAACGACGCTGACGCCATCGCGCAGGTCGAGAAGCTCGGCGCCAAGGTGAACAGCCGTCTCTCGGCGACGCTCGTCACCGCCACGGTGCCCCTGGCGGCCATCCAGGCCGTGTCCGACCTCAGCGGCGTCACGTCGCTGTCCGTGGGCACCGAGGCCAAGCTGCTCATGGACGAGGCCCGCCGGCTGCTCTATGTCGACGATTGCCACCAGATGACCGACCACAACGGCCCCTACACAGGCAAGGGCGTCGTCGTGGGCATCGTCGACAACGGCTTCCAGTATGACCATGTCGACTTCCTCAACGCCGACAAGACCGACACGCGCATCAAGCGCATCTGGGACCAGCACGGAACGGGCAACGCGCCCGCCAACTTCGGCTACGGCGTGGAGTACACCAACTACGACGAGATGAAGGCCGCACGCTATGACCTGACCAGCGGCTTCCACGCCACGCACGTCTCGGGCATCGCGGCCGGCGGCGACCGCTCCACCAAGTATTATGGCGTGGCTCCCGACGCCGACCTTGTCTTCGTCAGCTTCAACTCGACCAACGCCAACATCGTCGACGGCATCAAGTATGTCTTCGACTATGCGGACAGCGTGGGCAAGCCCGCCGTGGTCAACATCAGCCTCGGCTCGCACCTGGGCCCGCACGACGGCACGTCGGACACCGACCGCGCCTTCGCCAGCCTCGTCGGCCCCGGCCACATCATCGTGGGCGCCGCGGGCAACGAGGGCCTGGAGAAGCTCCACGTGGCCAAGGCCCTGACCGCCAGCAGCCAGGAGCTGAAGACGATGTTCGACTACACCAGCGACCAAAGCAGCAGTCAGTACAAGTCGGCCTACGCCGACGTGTGGGGCGGCAAGAACTCGACGCTCGCCGTGAAGGCCGTGGTGGTCAACACCCTCACGGGCAAGGTCATCGCCCAGTCGGGGGAGGTGAGCAGCAACGGCACCAAGGAACTGACCTGGATGGTGCCCGACGGTTGCGGCGTGGTGGCCCAGGTGGGCCTGGCGCTGCAGGACAACCCCAACAACAGCCGTCCCAACGTGCTGGTGATGAGCCGCGCCACGTCCATCAACACGGGCTTCGCCATCGGCCTCGTGGCCACAGGCGCAGCGGGCGACACCATCCACATGTGGAACAACGCCACGGGCGGCGTCTTCACCAACTGCAGCAAGCGCGGGTGGACCGACGGCGACTATGCGTGCACGGTGGGTGAGCTTGGCGGCGAGAGCCCCGACGTGATCTCCGTGGGCTCGTTCAACTCGAAGATGTACTACCAGCCCATCACCATGCAAGGCACCAACCAGGCCTATGGCGTCAACGAGGAGCTTGTGGGCAGCTATCTGGGTCACTCGAAGTTCTCAAGCTACGGCCCGACGGTCGACGGCCGCATCAAGCCCGACATCACCGCCCCCGGCTGCATCATCATCTCCGCCGGCTCGCGCTACTACGGCTCATGGAGTGACGACACCAACGTCATAGCGCGCTCGGGCAACGACGTCTACACCTCGGAGGTGGGCACATCCATGGCCGCACCCTTCGTGGCCGGCGCCATCGCCCTGTGGCTGCAGGCCGACCCGACGCTCACACCGGGCCGGGTCCGAGAGATACTGAGCAAGACGTCCTTCAACGCCGACCAGTACATTGACACGAACGACAGCATCTTCCCCAACAACACATGGGGATACGGCCGCATCGACGTGCAGAGTGGCCTGCAGAGCCTTATCACCGTGACAGGCGTGAAGGAGGTGCACGCCGCCGACGCCATGTACCGCATCGTCACCGACCGCGCCGCTCGCACGGCGACGTTCTACTTTGGAGATGGCAAGGCGCAGGTGGCCGTCTACAACACGCTCGGCCAAGCCGTGCTCGCCACAGAGCTCCACAGCAATGGCCAGACCGTGGACCTGTCATCGCTGCGTCACGGCGCCTACATCATCAAGTTGCGCCAGGGCGACAGCGTGCACACCGTGAAGGTGGCCCTGTAACATGGGTCACACCCAACAGAAAGCCCGCCGAAGGAGCGTTCCTTCGGCGGGCTTTCTGTTGGGTGTGAACCGGATGGGGCTATAAGCTACAGGTTGGGGCCTGCGACGTGGAAATAGTTGAAGTCGGCATGGCCGCCGAGCGACTGTGTGGGGAAATAGAAGAGACCCATGCGCTGGCCGCAGAAGTCGGGCCAGTCGAACTTCATGTTGAGCTCATCGCCTATCTTGTGCCACGTCTTGTTGTCGAGGCTGTAGTAGAAGTATCCCTTGTCGACGCGGTCGGTGAAGTCGGCTCGTGTGCGGAGGTAGACCTTGGTGCCGCGCAGCGCCACCTTCTCGATGACCTGTCCCTGTGGGTCGTCCTTCTTCATGGCGCGTCGCATCACGATGTACTTCGTCCCGTCGATCACCTCGACGCCGACATAGCCATACTGGTTCTGGAAGAGCGTCAGTCCGGCGCAGTCGCCGTCCTTCATGCCGCGCACGTCGAGCATCGTCTCAGCCTGGCACTGCGGTCCGAAGGTGCGCTGCGTGAGCGTGTTGCGTGCGTCGCGTATGTTGTGCGCCATCTGTCCCGCCTTCAGCCGCAGCCATCCCTTGCGTTCGGTGAGGGTCCAATAGCGGTTGTCGGGATTGTGGTTCCACTGCCACTCCTTCTTCAGTATCGACGACGTGAGGTCATACTCGCCGCCACGGCCCAGCGACTGGGCGTACTTGTCGGAGATGATGTATCGGTCGGCCTCCTTGCCGTTGTCAAACTCGTCGCTGACCACGATGGAGGGCTTCGCGGCGCCTTTCTTCTGTGCCGCAGTCTTCACGGGCATGGCCATCACGGCGTCGACGCTCTTGCCGTCGTGCCCGATGATGGGCCATCCGTCCTGTCCCCACTTCATGTCGATCAGCACGGGCATGCGTCCCAGCGCCCCCTGGTCCTGGAAGAAGAGCGCATACCAACGTCCGTCGGGCGTGTCGACGATGTTGCCCTGCGCCACACCGTTGTTTCTCTGGAAGTAGGTGCCGTCAGCGTTTTTCATGTGTCCGTTGAACACCTTGCGCACTTCCCACTGTCCTCCGAAGAGCGACTTGCTGCGCCAGCAGATCTGTTGGCGCCAGGCCTCGCCGTGGCCGCCCTGTATCATGAAGATGTAATAATAGTCGCCGATCTTATAGCCATGGTATCCCTCAGCGCGCAGACCCTGCGAGGGGTTGTCGGCCTGCGTGTAGTCAAGGAACTTGCGGCGCTCGCCGAGCTTCACGCCGCCCTGTCCGTCGGAGATGATCTCGCAGATGTAAGCCTCGTGGCGCTCCAGGCTGGCGTCGGGATGCACCACATACTTCTTGCACTCGGTGCCCGTGTCCTCAAAGAGGAAGCCGGGGTCGTAGCACATGCTGACCTCGTTGCGGTGCCATGGGCCATGCTCTATGTCCTGCGTGGTGAAGATGTACGACTTCTGCGTCGTGTTGCAGGTGACGATGAGGTAGAAGCGCTTCTCGTACTTGTCGTAGCGTATGTTGGCCGCCCACGACCCGCGGGCATAGTCGTTCTGCCCGTTCTTCAGGGCGAAGGCGTCGGTCTCCTCCAGCTCGTCGTGGGCATAGCCGGCAATAGACCAGTTGACGAGGTCCTTCGACTTCATGATGGTGCATCCTGGCGACATGTGCATGGTCGTGCTGACCATGTAGAACGTGTCATCGACGCGTATGACACACACATCGGGCACGTCGGCCCATATGACGGGGTTTTGGAAGGTCCCGTTGCCGAGGTCACGGGAGGTCTGTGCGCTGGCCGTCAGCGACAGTGCGCCCAGCAGCAGTGTAAACAATTGTTTTCTCATTCTTGGATGATGTCGGTTTAGGTTTCTATTCTTTTGCAAAGGTAGCGCATCCTGCCGGAAAGACAAAGGGCGAGGCGCGCTTTTTGTCGCCTCGGTCATTTAAAGTGACAAAGGGGTTGCTGATTTGAGACAAAAACAAAATCCTCCGGCCCGCGCCCTCCGACTCAGCCCCACCGCCGGTGCGGCAGGCTATCGCCCCGCGGCAAAGCGCAGTGGGTGTGATGCCCGACCACACAAGCGAAAGGCCTCGCGGCCTTGTGCGGTGGGGCACCACACCCACAGGTGAGCAATCGGATTGGCCGTCGCCTCAGGCGAGCCGTCGCTCGAGATGCTGGCGGATGGTCTGGATGAAGGTCAGCGAGTTGACCTGGCTGACGCTGACGCCCTCCATGAGACCGGCGAGGTCCTTGGTGACCACGCCACTGTTCATGGTGTCGAAGCAGGCGCCCTCAAGGGCGTCGGCATAGCGCATGAGGTCGGGTAGCGCGTCCTTCTCGCCACGCTTGCGCAAGGCCCCCGACCAGGCGAAGATGGTCGCTATGGGATTGGTGCTGGTCTCCTCGCCCTCGAGGTATCGGTAGTAGTGGCGGGTGACCGTGCCGTGTGCGGCCTCATACTCATAGTTGCCGTCGGGCGAGACGAGCACAGAGGTCATCATGGCCAGCGACCCGAAGGCCGTCGACACCATGTCGCTCATCACGTCGCCGTCGTAGTTTTTGCATGCCCATATGAACCCGCCCTTGGAGCGTATGACGCGTGCCACGGCGTCGTCGATGAGCGTGTAGAAATAGGTGATGCCGAGCTGCTCAAACTGCGTCTTGTAGTGCTCCTCGTATTCCTCCTCGAAGATGATGCGGAACTGTGCGTCGTAGGTCTTGGAGATGGTGTCCTTGGTGGCGAACCAGAGGTCCTGCCGCGTGTCGATGGCATACTGGAAGCAGCTGCGTGCGAAGGAGCGGATGCTCTTGTCGGTGTTGTGCATGCCCTGTATGACGCCTGGGCCGTCGAAGTGGTGGATCTCCACCTCGCTGCGCTCGCCGCTCACTCCCTCGAAGACGAGCTTTGCCGTTCCGGCCTCGGGCGCCCGCAGCTCCACACTCTTGTAGACGTCGCCATAGGCGTGTCGGGCGATGGTGATGGGCGCCTCCCAGCCTCGCACGGCCGGCTTGACGCTGGGCAGCGTGATGGGCGCGCGGAAGACGGTTCCGTCGAGCACCGATCGTATGGTGCCGTTGGGGCTCTTCCACATCTGGTGCAGGTGGTACTCGTCCATGCGCTTGAGGTTGGGGGTGATGGTGGCACACTTCACGGCGACGCCCAGTCGCTTGTTGGCCTCTGCGGCGTCGAGCGTCACCTGGTCGGCGGTGGCGTCGCGGTGGGGCAGCCCCAGGTCATAATATTCGGTCTTGAGGTCGACGAAGGGCAGGATGAGCTCCTCCTTGATCATCTTCCAGAGCACGCGTGTCATCTCGTCGCCGTCCATCTCCACGAGCGGCGTGGTCATCTTGATTTTCTCTGTCATGGGTGTTACTGTGTGTTTTTTGTTGTGTTCATGGTTTGTCACTTCTCCGCAAGCTTGCGGTAATGGTTGATGAGGCATCCGTCAGCCAGGATGTCGCGCTCGTCGGGCGTGAGGTTCTGGAATAGCAGGCGGATGGGCTCCACCTGTCCGTCGGCGCGGATGGCCTTCGCCTCGACTTCCTCCTTTCCGCCGAGGATGGCCTGTCGTATGCCCGGCACGAAGATGCGGTCGCCCACCTCGAGGTCGAAGGGCGTGTCGGGGCTGATGGTGAAGGGCACGATGCCCCAGTTGATGCAGTTGGAGCGGTAGCGCTTGGTGGCGTATTCGTAGCAGATGTTGGCGTCTCCACCCAGCACCTTTTGGCAACTGGCCGCCTGCTCTCTGGCCGAACCGTCGCCGGGCTTGTTGGCGAAGACGCATGAGCCGAACGACGTGTCGGCTGGCGAGGCGCCCACGAGGCTGAGGGCCTCAGCCACATCGGCGGGCACGTCGCCCTGGCGGCGCTGCGCGTCGGCCCGCTGCACGTCCTTGCATCGGCCCACATACTCGGGCACACGCCGTGACAGGGCAAACTCGGCCAGGCGGAGTGGGTTGGAGCGGTAGCTCGACGTCTCGCCTGAGGGAATGAGCTCGTCGGTGGTGGTCACGGGATCGCGGATGACGGCCGTGAGCTGCAGGAGCATGTTGTCGGACATGGGCGCCATCTCGGGCCAGTCCTTGATGTTGGGCCCATAGCGCAGGGGCTGCGTGGGGTCGGGGTGTCCGTAGCCGCGATAGATGCGGCGTGCGTAGATGCGGTCGTCGTAGTCGTAGGGGCGGTAATGGGCCTCGTAGTCCACGTCGGTGGCTGCGGTGATGACGCCGCCACGCGCTGCCGACGCCGCCACGGAGCGCGCGTCCATGAGGGCCACCATGGAGATCTGTCCCTGTCCGGGCTTCGACCCCTCGCGGTTGGGGAAGTTGCGTGTGGTGTGGCGGATGCTCAGCCCGTTGTTGGACGGCACATCGCCCGCACCGAAGCAAGGCCCGCAGAAGGCGGGCTTGACCACCACGCCGGCGTCCATGAGGTCGGTGGTGATGCCTGCCCGGTTGGCGGCCACGAAGACGGGTGTCGACTGGGGGTAGGCCGAGCAGGTGAAGAAGCCGTTGCCCACGGAGCCCTGGCTGAGGATGGCGCCGGCCTCGCAGAGGTTCTCGTAGGTGCCGCCGGCGCAGCCCGCTATGATGCCCTGGTCGGCATAGACCTTGCCGTCGTGGATCTTGCTCAGCAGGTCGGGGTGCACCTTGTCGCCGAAACGGCGTCGCGTGTCGTCCTCCACACGTCGCAGCACGCCCTCGGGGTCAGCTTGCAACTCATGGATGGTTACGGCGTTGGAGGGATGGTATGGCAGGGCTATCATCGACTCCTGCTTCGAGAGGTCGATGCGCACCATGCTGTCGTAGTAGGCCACGGGGCCGGGCTTGAGCTCACGGTAGTCGGCCGGTCGGCGATGGGTCTTGTAGAACTGTCGCACACGGTCGTCGGTGACCCATATCGAGCTGAGGCAGGTGGTCTCGGTGGTCATCACGTCGATGCCGGAGCGGAAGTCGACGGAGAGGTTGGCGACACCTGGGCCCGCAAACTCGAGCACCTTGTTCTTCACGAAGCCGCTCTCGAAGACGGCCTTGGTGAGCGATATGGCCACGTCGTGCGGCCCTATGCCGTGGCGCGGGCTTCCCTCGAGCCACACCAGCACCACCTCGGGCGCCTTGATGTCCCAGGTGTTGCGCAGGAGCTGCTTGACCAGCTCGCCTCCGCCCTCGCCCACGCCCATGTTGCCATAGGATCCGTAGCGCGTGTGGGAGTCGGACCCGAGGATCATGTTGCCGCACTTCACCATCTCCTCGCGTGCAAACTGGTGTATGACGGCCTGGTTGGCCGGCACGTAGATGCCGCCGTAGCGCTTGGCCGCCGAGAGCCCGAAGACATGGTCGTCCTCATTGATGGTGCCGCCCACGGCGCAGAGCGAGTTGTGGCAGTTGGTCATAGCGTAAGGCAGGGGGAACTCCTTCAGGCCGCTGGCCCGCGCCGTCTGTATGATGCCCACGTAGGTGATGTCGTGCGACATCATCGCGTCGAAGCGGATGTGCATGTCGTTGCCCTTCGAGCCGCTGATGTCGTGGGCGCGCAGGATGCCGTAGGCGATGGTTTGCTCGCGACCCTCGTCGGGCGTCACGCCCGCATAGTCGTCGCGTATCTCTTTTCCGTTGAGGAGATAGACTCCATGATTGATGAGTTCGACCATAATGTCATTGTGTTTTTGATTTCGAGGAATAAAGTTACGACTATTTTATCATTTGCAAGCACCTTTCGTTGCATTTTCTTTCAAAATTGCGCATTTTTGTGACTATTAGGTATATTTTCTGCAAATATCCTACTATTTGCGCATAATCATCACCCTGTTTCCGACAACTTGCCTTCCGGCTTGCCATCCCCTCGGCGACAGGGGCGGGACAAGGACTGGAAGACTGTTTTCGGGGGAAAAGCGACATTTTTCACCTATAATATATTAGTTTTCAAAGAAAACCATTTATCTTTGCATCAGTAAGTCTCACCACACCCAAAGCAAGAGGACCATGGCGCATTTCATCAACCCCTTCACCGACATCGGTTTCAAGCGAATCTTCGGGCAGAAGATGTCCAAGCCCTTGATCATCGACTTCCTCAACAGCCTCATGGCCGGCGAGGAGCACATCGAGGACATCACGTTTCTCGACAAGGAGCAGCCGCCCATCTTTGAGGACGACCGTTCGCTCATCTACGACATCTACTGCCAGACCGACCAGGGCAAGAAAATCATCGTGGAGATGCAAAACAAGTCGCAGCCTTACTTCAAGAACCGCAGCGTCTACTATGTCTCCGAGGCCATAGCCCGACAGGGCGAGCGGGGCTCGTCATGGCAATACAGCATCGATGCCGTGTATCTCGTGGCCTTCCTCAACTTCAGCCCCCTGGACTTCGACAAGAAGTTTCGCACGGATGTGGTGCTGGCCGACATGAAGACCCACAAGCCTTTCACCGACAAGGTGCGCATGACCTTCATGCTGCTGCCCCTTTTCGAAAAGGAGCCCGATGAGTGTGACAATGATTTCGACAAATGGATTTATGTACTCAAGAATATGGATACTTTGACTAGACTGCCGTGGAAGGCAAAGAGCGCCGTGTTCAAAAAACTGGAAGAGATAGCCAGCGTGTCGGCGCTCAACCAGGAAGAACGCTTGAAATATGACGAGGGACTCAGGAAGTACCGCGACACGCTCTCTGTGCTCGAAGGAGCCAAGCAAGACGGCCTTGCCGAAGGAAGGGCCGAAGGAAGGGCCAAAGGACGAGCTGAAGGACGAGCCGAAGGATTGGCGGAAGGACGCGCCGAAGGATTGGCGGAAGGACGCGCCGAAGGACGCGCCGAAGGCGCAACTTCCGAAAAGATAGAGACCGCCAAGCGCCTGCTCGCCATAGGAGCCAGCCGCGACATCATCATGACCGCCACCGGGCTGACGGAGCAGGAGATAGCAAGCCTCTGCCAGTAAGGCCCTCGACAACAAAATGGCGCGTAAACGGAGAAGGACAGACGTGCCAAGCGTCACCGGACCTTTTTTTCGCACACCTGCGGAAAAAGCCATGACACTTGGCACCGCCATCTCATGATTATTTTATAACTTTGCACCGAAAGCCAAGCGAAGCCGGGCGCGAAGGCCCCCGGCATTGGCCTTTTCTAACATAATGACCCAAGACATGCAGCAGCATAAGCGCAACATCATCATCACGGGCGGAGCGGGATTCATCGGATCACACGTGGTCCGCCTCTTCGTCAACAAGTATCCCGAGTATCACATCATCAACGTCGACAAGCTGACCTACGCCGGCAACCTCGCCAACCTGAAGGACATCGAGGACAAGCCCAACTACACGTTTGTCAAGGCCGACATCTGCGACTTCGACACCATGCGCCAGCTCATGGAGCGCGAGCACGTCGACGGCATCATACACCTTGCGGCAGAGAGCCACGTGGACCGCTCCATCCGCGACCCGTTCACCTTCGCGCAGACCAACGTCATGGGCACGCTGTCGCTCCTCCAGGCCGCCAAGCTCACCTGGGAGGCCCGCCCCGAGGGATACGAGGGCAAGCGCTTCTACCACATCTCCACCGACGAGGTCTACGGCGCCCTGCAGCTCACCGACCCCGAGGGCGTCGAGAGCCCCTTCACCACCAAGGCCTCATCCGAGCACCACCACGCCTACGGCCGCGAGTTCTTCACCGAGGACCGCAAGTACCAGCCCCACAGCCCCTACTCGGCCTCTAAGGCTTCGAGCGACCACTTCGTGCGCGCCTTCCACGACACCTACGGCATGCCCACCATCGTGACCAACTGCTCGAACAACTACGGGCCCTACCAGTTCCCCGAGAAGCTCATCCCGCTCTTCATCAACAACATACGCCACCGCAAGCCGCTCCCCGTCTACGGCGAGGGCCTCAACGTGCGCGACTGGCTCTATGTCGTGGACCACGCACGCGCCATCGACCTCATCTTCCACGAGGGCAAAGTGGCCGACACCTACAACATCGGCGGCTTCAACGAGTGGAAGAACATCGACATCGTGAAGGTCCTCATCCGCACCACAGACCGCCTGCTGGGACGCGCCGAGGGCGAGGACATGAGCCTCATCACGCACGTCACCGACCGCAAGGGGCACGACCTGCGCTACGCCATCGACAGCCGCAAGCTGCAGCGCGAGCTGGGGTGGGAGCCGAGCCTGCAGTTTGAGGAGGGCATCGAGAAGACCGTGCGCTGGTATCTCGACAACCAGGACTGGCTCGACAACGTGACCTCGGGCAACTATCAGCGCTACTACGAGGAGATGTACAGCAAACGATAAGGCTATCGGCCAGCCCCGCATCCCAAAGGACCAACGGATATGCTTGGAGCTTTGGGAGCTTATTCGCAGACAGGGGGGCGATGGCTCACCGCTTTCGTAATCATAAGTTGCCAACTGTTGCGGTTGGCAACTTATTTATACCCCCCACACAAGGATAACCAAACCATGACAAACCGTATAACATTAAACATATAGTCATGAAGAAATTTCTACTTCTTTTTTGCCTGCTGATGTCTGTGACGTCAAGTTTCGCCGAATACAGCGAAGAATTGGGCATTTACAACAAAGTGCTCATCAAGAACACCTACTGGCGCTACGATTTCCGCTACCAAAGCAAGGACACCGAAGGAAAGCCTGTCGTCCTGTCGGCAGCCATCTTCATCAACAAGAACCTGGAAAACAAGAAACAAGACGGCAAGGGGTGCATCCTGCTCAACCACTTCACCATCACCGATGACGCTGACCGCCCCACCAACGTCAGCGAGTTGACCAAGATGGAGGGTGTCTTGCAGTCCACAAAATATTTCGTCATAGAGTCTGACGGCATCGGGTTCGGCAACACCGTGGACCGTCCGCAGCCCTATCTGCAGGGGCGCACGCTCGGCATGGCAGACATCGACGCTTTCCTTGCCGGACGCAAGATCCTCGATGAGGAGGGGTTCAAATATGACGATGTCGTCCTCAACATGGGCTACTCCCAAGGCGGCTATGTGGGCTCATGGGTCGACCGCCTGGTGGCTGAAGGCTATCGCCACGACGAGCTGCCCAAGATCAACTACAGTTTTCTCGGAGCGGGCTCTTACGACATCTGGGCAACCTACAAGGACATCATAAAGGAGACGGTGACGTATTACCCCGTTGCCCTGCCACTTGTCCTGTGCGACATCGTAAACGACAAGACGACCGGAGTGCAGTATGAAGACGTGCTCACCAAGTCCTTCGTCGACAAGATATCTGAGTGGTTCGACAAGAAGACCTACAACACCGACTCCATCAACAACATGGCGTTCCAACTATTCAACACCACCAAAGAGCAAGGCATCAGCACCAGCCTGCTGTTCACCGAACAACTGTGGGACTCCAACAGCGACATCGTGCAGAACCACATCAAGCCCTGGATGATAGAGCACTCCACGCCGTATGGCGACTGGGCGCCGGTCAACACCGACACCATCACGTTCGTGCACTCCAAGACAGACGAGGTGGTGGCGCCCGTCAACGCCTACAGCATATCCGAGTTCTACAAGAAACAAGGATACACACGCTTTGACGTTGACAGCACCTTCACCGGCAATCACACGCCCGTGGGCACCAACTATGTGATGAAAGCAGTGCAGGTGCTCGCCAAGTGGAAACCTGCGCCAACAGGCATCAGCATCACGGAGAAGGACACGCCAGCAGACGGCAACAAGAACATCTACACCATCGACGGGAAACTCGTGACGGGAAGCGACGGCTGCGACAACAAGTTTGCCGCATTGCCAAAGGGCGTCTACATCATCAACGGACGCAAGGTCGTGAAGAAATAGAGACAACGCCGGGCGGAAGCGACCCGTGAGCCACCAGGCCCACACCCTTCCGTCCGGCGTCTTCGTCTCACTGCGCGCGGGCCAGCCAGGCCCACGCCTACATCTTCTTGATCTCCTCCAGCGCGCGGCACAACTGGTCGGGACAACTTGTGCCCTTGTTGCCGCACACCGTGCCCTTGAGCCGCGCGATGACGTCATCGACACGCATGCCCTGCAGCAGTCGGGAGAGGCCCTGCAGGTTGCCGTTGCAACCACCCACAAACGACACGCTCTCCACCACATTGTCATCGTTCACCGTCAGGTCTATCATGCGACTGCACGTGCCCTCGGTGTTGTAAACCAAGTGTTTCATCTTCTCTTTTCTCTTTTTCTCGCTGCAAAAATGATGCAGCCCATGCTTTTGTATGGGCACAAAGTTACGCTTTTTATCTGACACCACAACCTTTTTCCACGATTTTCGTGCGGACGCCCCAAGGCTGGCATCACGAAAATCCCACTAAAAATCCACCCGAAAGGCTTGCGCATCTCGACCTTTTTGACTTCCTTTGCACCCATGAAACCATCACACACAAGACCATGGTAAAGAAAGCTTATGCCGAGGCCAACCGCCAGTGGTTGGAGGACAAGGCGCGAGAGGAGGGCGTGAAGGCGCTCGACAAGGGCATATACTATAAGGTGCTGGCCGAGGGCAAGGCCGACGGGCGGCACCCCTCGCGACGCAGCATCGTGACGGCCCACTACACGGGATGGACCATCAACGGCAAGAAGTTCGACTCCAGCCGTGGCGGCACGCCCGTGGCCTTCCGCCTGTCCGACCTCATCGAGGGATGGATCGTCGCCATGCAGCGGATGTGCGTGGGCGACAAGTGGGAGATCTACCTGCCGGCCGAGATGGGCTACGGCCGCTTCTCGCAGCCCGGCATACCGGGCGGCTCGACGCTCATCTTCGAGATTGAGTTGCTGGGCATCGCATAGGCGTGAGGCGTGAACGGCGCGGGCACGGCGGCGGCAACGGTGCGGATGTCATGATTATTCTGAAAAATCGGGCTCCTGGCAGGTGGGTGAAATAGAAGGCGAAACGGACATTTTTACCCGGTTGGCCAACGGCAAAACCCCGATTTCCGGGTGAACGACTGACAAAAGGTGCCGAATCATGACACGATATGTGCCTAATCTCACCATGATATGTGCCTAATCTCACCATGATTCGGCACATATCATGGCTCGATTAGGCACTTATCGCAAAACGCAACGAGGCCGCAAAGTTTTCTGTACGCACAAAAATCCCGCAATAGTCTAAAAGACAACCACTTGCACAAAACACGAAATACAGCGCGTATTTGCGGGCGAGTGAGGGCACGGTGGCGAAAAACGCCTGTTTTTCGATACCTTTTGTCAAGATAATTAGAATGGCTTTGCAGGAGGCCGCCGCCACCGCGCCCGCGCAGCTGGCAAGAGAGGCGGCACGGTCGGCAGATTTCACGAAAATAAGTGGCAAATCCGAAACCGTTTCCGAAAATAATGGCTATCTTTGCACACAACCTGACCATTTTTTAACCTAAGCAACGATATGACATTTCGCAAATCCATTTCGGTAGCAATCCTCTGCCTGCTGGCGGCCGTAGCCACGGCGGGCACCGTTTATGACATACGTCCCGTGCCCCAGCAGCAGGAGCGCGTCGACGGCAGCGCCACACTGGCGGGCAGCGTCACCCTGGTGGCCGGGCCGGCCGTCGACGCCTACACCGTCGACCGGGCCAAGGAGGTGCTGACCGAGCACGGGCTGACGCCCGTCGTGGCGCGCAAGGCCGCCAAGGGCGCGCCCACGCTCTACCTGGGCGTCAACGCCAGCGGCGACCAGGCCGACCGCGAGGCCAAGCGGCTGGGCCTCAAGCGCGACGTCTTCACACAGAAAGGCTACGACCGCCACGCCATCGCCGTGCGCCAGCAAGGCGCCACGGCAGAGGTGGTGATCGTCGGCGAGACCACCGACGCCGTGTTCTGCGGACTGGCATCGCTCGAGCAGATGCTCGACCAGGCCAAGGGCGGAGCGCTCGACTGCGCCGACATCTACGACTATGCCGACACGCAGTACCGGGGCGTCATCGAAGGATACTACGGCGTGCCCTACTCCGCCGAGGTCACGGCAGATCTCTTCCGCTTCATGGCACGCTACAAGATGAACACCTACATGTACGGCGCCAAGAGCGACCCCTACCACTCGCAGTATTGGGACAAGGCCTACCCCAAGACCATCACGCCCGAGCAGCAGGAGGTGGGCATGCTCACCGAGGGCATGATGCGGCAGCTCACTGACGCCGCACACCGCGCCAAGGTCAACTTCATCTGGGCCATACACCCGGGAGGAGCCTTCACCGACGCCAAGCAGGGCGACGTGCTCGACCGCATCATGGGCAAGTTCCGCCTCATGCACGACCTTGGCGTGCGACAGTTTGGTGTCTTCGTCGACGACGTCGGCGTGCCCTCAGACTCGGCCACGCTCGCCCTCAACGCACAACGCCTCAGCGAACTGCAACAGAAGATCGACCGCGAGTGGAACGGGCGCAAGGCACTGCCCGCCGACACCGTTAAGCCGCTCCACTTCGTGCCCCAGCTCTACGCCTACTCATGGGTGAGCCGACAGCAGGGCGAGCGCTTCTTCCGATCGCTCAGCGCCACACCAGCGAAGGTCTGCATCTACATCACGGGGCGAGCCGTCTGGACCGTGCCCAACTCGGAGGACCCCGGCCTCGTCAGCTCATGGCTCGGCCGCGACGTGGCATGGTGGTGGAACTACCCCTGCAACGACAACGACATGAACAAGATCTTCCCGCTCGACACCTACCGCAACTTCGACGACGAGGCGCACATCGACCGCAACGCCACCCTCGACCCCAACCTCAAGGGCGTCAACACGCTCATCAGCAACCCCATGCAGCAGGGTGAGATCAGCAAGATAGCGCTCTACAGCATCGCCGACTACGCCTGGCACCGCGCGGCCTTCGACAACGACGCCTCATGGATGGCCTCGCTCAAGGCCCTCTTCGGCAAGCGCGCCGACAACGCCTACCGCATCCTGCAGCTCACACGCCACTATGACACCAACACCACGCTGGCCGACCGCATACGCCTCTGGAAGGCATGCCCCGGCGACCACCGCGCCACACAGGCCCTGCTCGACGAGCTGCGCAGCCTGCAGGCCGACGCCAAGGCGATCAGCGACATGGGCGCATCGGCCGACGTCTCCGACCGCCTGCTCTGGCACGAGCTGCAGCCCTACGTGGAGAAGGTGGCCGACATGTGCGGCATCGCGCACACGCTCATCGCGCCCAGCAACGACGCGCAGCGGCAGCAGGCACGGCAGCAGGCGGCCAAGCTCGATGAGAACCCCAAGTACCAGTTCTCCATCCTCAGCGGCATGGGCGACGACATCAGCCTCTCCAAGCGCGGGGCCGAGCCGGCGGCCAAGGTGCTGCGACCCTTCGTGAGCGCGCTGGCCGCACAGTGAGCCAGCGACACACACAGGCCGACCAACCATAACCCATGACACACAACACCACGACACTGATGAACAGACACTTCCTGGCCACAACACTGGCCCTGGCGCTCCCCATGCTGATGGGCGCCCAAGACTTCCGGGTGCGCGTCAACACCAGCAACGAGCCCATACACGAGGGCAAGTACAAGGCATCCACAGAGAGCCTCTCCGACTACCAGTGCCCCGAATGGTTCCGCGACGCCAAGTTCGGCATCTGGGCACACTGGGGCGTGCAGTGCGCCGCCGAGGACGGCGACTGGTACGCCCGAGGCATGTACCAGCAGGGCAACGGCCAATACAACTACCAGATAGACGCCCTGGGACACCCATCGGAGAAGGGCTTCAAGGACTGGATACCCCGATGGGGGGCCGAGCGATGGCAACCCGACTCGCTCGTCAAGTTCTACAAGGACTGCGGAGCAAGATACTTCTTCTGCATGGCCAACCACCACGACAACTTCGACAACTGGAACAGCAAGTACCAGCCCTGGAACTCCGTCAACATGGGGCCACACAAGGACATCGTGGGCGGATGGGCGGCGGCAGCGCGCAAGCAGGGCCTGCCACTGGGCGTCAGCGTGCACGCCGCACACGCATGGGTGTGGTATGAGACATCGCGCGGCGCCGACAGCCGCGGGCCGCTCAAGGGCGTGCCCTACGACGGATGGCTCACCAAGGCCGACGGGAAGGGCACCTGGTGGGAAGGCTACGACCCCCAGGACCTCTACGAGCAGCGCCATGCGCTCAGCGCCGACAACCGCCACTGGGACTGGGACACCGCCAGGGTGACACCGCCCGACCAGGCCTTCTGCGACCGCATCTACAACCGCACCGTGGACCTCATCAACCAGTTCTCGCCCGACATCGTCTACTTCGACGACACCTACCTGCCCCTATGGCCCGTGTCCGACTGCGGACTGGCCATCACCGCACACCTCTACAACAAGAGCATGGCCGAGCATGGCGGCAAGAACCAGGCCGTCGTGACGGGCAAGGTGCTCGACGACAACATGAAGAGGACCATCGTGTGGGACGTGGAGCGCGGATCATGCGACAAGACACAGGAGCTGCCCTGGCAGACATGCACCTGCATCGGCAGCTGGCACTATGACAAGCACGTCTACTACAACGACGGATACAAGTCGCCGCAGCAGGTCATCACCATGCTCATCGACATCGTGTCGAAGAACGGCAACCTGCTGCTCAACGTGCCCATACGCAGCGACGGCACCATCGACCCCACCGAGCGACGCATCGTGGCACGCATCGGACAGTGGATGCGCGCCAACGGCGAGGGCATCTACGGCACCAGGCCCTGGAAGGCCTTCGGCGAGGGACCCTCGGCCGACCAGGCCAACCCCATCAACGCACAGGGCTTCAACGAGGGCCGCGTCAAGCAGACAGCCAGCGACATACGCTACACCGCCAAGGGCCGCCACACCGTCTACGCCTTCATCATGGGCCAGCCCGACGACAACATCACGCTGCGCCTCATGGGCCGCAAGACGCTCCTCGGACGGACCATACGCGCCGTCGAACTGCTGGGAAGCCAGGAGAAGGTGGCATGGCGCCAGACCGCCAGCGACCTGACCATCACCAAGCCCGCCAGCGCTCCCTTCAGCGAGGCCCTCTGCTACAAGATCACAGTCAAGTGAGCGGCCGGCCATAGGCCCTGGCCCATCATGTCCAATAGGCCCAAGAGGCATAATAGGCCCATCAGACCTATCCCCCTCCCAAAAGACAACAACATCATCAACCCCCATAAACCATTCCCTTATGATGAACCTCAAAAAGACACTCATGGCGGCCATCACCGCCGCCCTGCTGTTACCGGCCACGGCAATGGCGCAGTTCAATTGGCCCTACCACATCAAGGACGGGACCATCGTCACCGAGGTGCCAGCACGCCCCGAGGGACAGAAAGACGTGCTCAACCTCACCACAGCCAAGCTGCCCGTGCTGCGCGTGGGCTTCGTCGGCCTGGGCATGCGCGGACACGAGGCCGTGCGGCGCTGGGTCTACCAGGAGGGCGTGCAGATCATGGGCCTCTGCGACCATGAGGCCGAGCGTGCCGAGGCGTCCAACGAGCAGCTGCGCAAGGCCGGGCTGCCGCCCGCCACGCTCTACAGCGGCGCCGAGGGCTACAAGGCGCTCTGCGAGCGGCCAGACGTCGACCTCATCTACATCGCCGTAGACTGGGAGCACCACGTGCCCGTCGCCGAGTATGCCATGGAGCACGGCAAGCACGTCGCCATCGAGGTGCCGTCGGCCATGAACCTCACGGAGATCTGGAAACTCATCAACCTCAGCGAGCAGAAGCGCGTGCACTGCATGATGCTCGAGAACTGCTGCTACGACTTCTTCGAGCTCAACGCCCTCAACATGGCACAGAAGGGGCTCTTCGGCGACGTCATCTTCGGGCAGGGCGCCTACCGCCACGACCTCGACCCCTACTGGGACGCCTACTGGAAGCGCGACGAGAACGACAAGCTGGGATGGCGCCTCGACTACAACATGAAGTATCGCGGCGACGTCTACGCCACACACGGGCTGGGGCCCGTGGCGCAGATCATGAACATCCACCGCGGCGACCGCTTCACCGTGCTCTCAGCCATGGACACCAAGAGCTTCCTCGGCGCCAAGAAGGCCGAGAAGCGACTGGGCCACAAGGTCGACAACTTCCGACAGGGTGACCTCACCAACACCATGATACGCACCGAGCAGGGCAAGGTCATACAGGTCGTGCACGACGTCATGACACCACAGCCCTACAGCCGCATGTTCCACCTCGTCGGCACACAGGGCATCGCAAACAAGTACCCCGAAGAGGGCATCGCGCTCAACGACGATGCGCTCAAGCAGGCTGGCATCAAGCCGTCGACCAACTACTACAACGGCGAGGCCTTCCTCAACGCAGCCGACATGGAGACGCTCAACAAGAAGTTTGAGTCGCCCATCATCACCAAGTACAACGCCAAGGCAAAGGAGGTCGGAGGACACGGCGGCATGGACTTCATCGAAGACTCGCGGCTCGTCTACTGCCTGCAGCACGGACTGCCCCTCGACATGGACGTCTACGACCTCGCTGAGTGGTGCTCGCTCGCCGAGCTGGGATCCATCTCCATGGACCACAACTGCATGCCCGTGGCCGTGCCCGACTTCACACGCGGACACTGGAACGACCAGAAGGGCTATCGACACGCCTTCGCCTCAGCCGAGGACGAAGCCGCACAGGAAAAGGCCAACCATGAGTTCACCGTGAGCCTCAAGGCCACAGCGGAGAAGGCTTGGAAGAAGTATGACAAGCAGCAAGCCAAGGCAAAGGCAGCCAAGGCAAAGGCCGCTGCCAAGAAATAAGTCGCGGCCCAACGCCTGCACACCCATACTTCCCCTCAACAATGACCGGCGGCAGCCGACCCGAAACGCAGTGGGCCGACTGCCGCCGTGCTTTTCGCTGCGCGACAGTTTGTCGCGGGCTGACTGACAAATAGGCACTTCCGAAACCCCGGGATGCAACTAGGCACACGCTTTGTCAAAAGGCGAGACAAGGAGTAATTCGTTAACTTTACACCTGTCAACAATATAACAAGTTTATCACAGAAAAAACATCGTTATGCAGTACACCTTAAGAGACTTGACCAATGGAGCTGCCGCCATGGCAAGAAGCGTTTTTGGAAAGAAGAAAGAGTACAACCTCCAGTTCAACCATGAGGAGGATGGATTGTGGTACATAGATTACCCCAACTGGCCATTCGACCACCACAACCTGCTGATGGTGGCAGGGGCCGACGCACTGTGCGCCTTCCTTTCCGATGACGACAAGTTCGCCAGGGTGAGCGTCATCCCCGCCAAGAAGAAGGAAGACCACGAGGGCTACTTTGAGCTCGAACAGCTTGAGAGCGGCCTCACCTCAGGCAGCACCTACAAGGTGAATGGCCTCGAAGGCTTCACGAAGAACATCTGGATCTGCCCCGTCACGCTGTTTGTCCTGGGAGAGTATCCCAAGTACATCTACGTGAAGAAACAATGATCGCATGGACTAAGAGCAACTGGAGCAGGCACATGACGCCCCTGACGAATTTCCTCTTTGCGCAAACGGCAAAAGCACTGCTCCGCATAGGACGGACATGCCACCTGTCGTATAACGCGGTGAACATCATCGTCTGGTATGCGTTGCTGCCCTTGGCTTGGGCGGCAATACTCGACCACAAGCTGCACCAGCTGCTCTTCGCCCCCACATGGGCGCTGATATGCCTGGGGACGGCCTTCCTCCAACGGAAGAGACTCAATGAGTTCTGCGACATGCTCTTCAAGATGTCGCAGACCTTCATCGTCTCCTTCGGAGACTATTACAAGTGGTCGGTCATCATCTGCCTTCTACTCCCCCTGGCAATCACCATCCTCCTGCTGGCATGCTAAAAGAAGAGGGGACACACGAACAACAACACAAAAACGCACACGCTTCATTGAAAGCAAGCAAAAAACGACCTAAAAATTCTTTTGTTACAGATAATTCCTTTAATTTCGTGGTCAAGTCATGAGACTACATTCGTAAGAGGAATCCACACGGCCAACACACAACCATCCTCCAAAGGAAATGGAAGATTACGCCAACCAGCCCTCAGCGGCTACCGCCTCATTGCATAATGGGCAGCCTACCGACACAGGCTCATCGTGTCCAAGTACAGGACTCGCCTCCGGTACGCCCTCCACCTCGAAAAGCAAGGGTGGGGTGTCGGTAGAGAACGCGCCGGCCGAAACCAAGCAGTGGCATGTGCTGCGGGTGTCGTACGGCCGCATCTCCAAGGCGAAGGCATGCATCGAGGCCAAGGGCATGGAGTGTTACGTTCCCTTGCGCTACAAGGAGATAAGGAAACACGGAAAGCGGCGAATCGTCACAGAGCCGCTTCTCCCCTCCTTCATCTTTGTCCGCGACACAAGAGCCCGAGTGGACGCCTTGCTCCACGACAGCAAGTGCAACGCCACCGAAGGCAAGGCCCTATTAAGCTACTACTACGACCACACCACCCCGCTCCAAGACACCCCCCACCACAATCCGCCCCTCACCATCCGCCACGAAGCGATGAACAACTTCATCCGCCTCACCTCCATCGAGAATCCCCACATCATCCCCGTCACGTC
>CAVBFJ010000043.1:0-26441 GCA_963594895.1 bacterium
TGTTCGCCCTCTTCGAGGACGCTTTAAGCAGTATCGTATAACCGCAGGTTCCCTACGGTCACCCGCGGTTATGCACATTTGCCCCCTTCGGGGACATACAACAAGCGTGACGCTTTTTCGTATGCAAATTGGAAATGGTCTTATTTCGCTATAATTTGTAAAATATAAATATCTCGTTCACAACAATTTAAGTCGTGAAATTTAGCAACAGTCATATCCGAAAAACATTCGGTTTTGAACACCAGTCCCTACGGGGCTTGTTGTCTGCGATATTTTACCGGACACTAACAAAAAAAATCCCAACTGCAGATTGTCGGCAGTCAGGATTAACAGGTGGGCGCAGTGGCTTCCCTTAAAACTCGCTGGTGAAGTGGAACCGGATGTGTGAGAAGTCTTGCTGGGCCATGGACAACACGTAGCTGGAGTCGGCGAGGAACACGTCGCGGCCCTCGATGTCCTTGGCCATGTACTGGTATTTGCGCTTCTTGAAGTTGTCGAGCTCGGCCGCATCGTCGCTCTCCACCCAGCAGGCCTTGTAGAGGTGGACCGGCTCCCAGCGGCACTTGGCGTTGTACTCATGCTCCAGGCGGTACTGGATGACCTCAAACTGCAGCTGTCCCACGGTGCCGATGATGCGGCGGTTGTTGAACTGGTTGACGAACATCTGGGCCACGCCCTCGTTCATCAGCTGCTCGATGCCCTTCTGGAACTGCTTGGCCTTCATGGGGTCGTCGTTCTCGATATACTTGAACAGCTCGGGCGAGAACGAGGGCAAGCCTCGGAAGTGGAGCTCCTCACCCTCGGTCAGCGTGTCGCCGATCTTGAAGATGCCATTGTCGGGCAGTCCCACGATGTCGCCGGGGTAAGCCTCGTCGACGGTGCTCTTGCGCTGCGCCATGAACTGTGTGGGCGATGAGAAGCGCACCGTCTTGTCGAGGCGCACGTGCTTGTAGGGGGCGTTGCGCACAAACTTGCCGGAGCAGACCTTGCAGAAGGCGATGCACGACCGGTGGTTGGGGTCGATGTTGGCCGTGATCTTGAAGATGAAGCCGGTGAACTTGTTGTCGGTGGGCTCCACCATGTGCTCCTCGGCCTTGGTGGGGCGTGGGCTGGGCGCTATCTCCACGAAGCAGTTGAGAAGCTCCTGCACACCGAAGTTGTTGAGCGCCGATCCGAAGAACACGGGCGCTACCTCCGCCTTGAGATAGTCGTCGGTGTCGAACGTCGGGTAGACGCCGTCGAGCAGCTCCAGGTCGTCGCGCAGGCGTTGTGCCTCCTGCTCCCCCACGTGCTCGTCGAGGTCGCTGCCGTTGATGTCGACCGCCACCTTCTCCGTGACGCGTTGCTTGTTGGGCGTGAAGAGGTTGAGCTGTTGCTCATAGATGTTGTAGACGCCCTTGAACTTCGCTCCCTGTCCGATGGGCCATGACAGGGGGCGCACATGTATCTGCAGCTCCTGCTCCAGCTCGTCGAGCAAGTCGAAGGGGTCGCGCCCCTCGCGGTCCATCTTGTTGATGAAGATGATGACGGGCGTGTTGCGCATGCGGCACACCTCCATGAGCTTGCGTGTCTGCGCCTCGACGCCCTTGGCCGAGTCGACGACGATGATGGCCGAGTCGACGGCTGTTAGCGTGCGGTAGGTGTCCTCGGCGAAGTCCTGGTGTCCCGGTGTGTCGAGGATGTTGACCTTGTAGGGCTCGCCCTCCTGTCCCTCGGGCAGGTAGTCGAACTCCATGACCGATGTGGAGACGGAGATGCCACGCTGCTTCTCGATGTCCATCCAGTCGGACGTGGCGGTCTTGCGTATCTTGTTGCTTTTCACGGCGCCAGCCACCTGTATCTGTCCTCCGAAGAGCAGGAACTTCTCCGTGAGTGTTGTCTTACCGGCGTCAGGGTGTGATATGATGGCGAAGGTGCGTCTCCGCTTGATTTCGTTTGCTATGGATGCCATATGGGTGAGTGGTGTGAGCGTTTATTGTTGTTGGAGCAGCGTGGCCATGCATTTCTTGAGGCTGTCTTCCCAGTAGGGGACGCTGACGCCGAATGTTTCCTTGATCTTGGTCTTGTCGAGGACGCTGTAGGCGGGGCGCTTCACGGGCGAGGGGAACTCGTCGCTGTGGCAGGGCTGTATGTCGCATGCGGTGTGTCCGGCAAGCTCCGCGATCTTCTTGGTGAAGTCGTACCACGACGTGACGCCCTCGTTGGAGAAGTGGTAGACGCCCGAGTGTCCCTCGTACTGTCGGTTCTCCACGATGTCGAAGATGGCTTGCGCCAGGTCGCCGGCGTAGGTGGGCGTTCCCGTCTGGTCGAACACCACCTTCAACTGTGGCTTGGTGGCAGTGAGCTGGAGCATCGTCTTCACGAAGTTGTGGCCATACTCGGAGTAGAGCCATGCCGTACGGATGATGATGTGGTTGGCCCCCGATGCCTCTATCTGCTGTTCGCCATGGAGCTTGGTCAGTCCGTAGACGCCTGTCGGTGTGCCTTTCTGGTCCTCGCGGCAAGGAGTGTTGTATGGGTCTCCGCCGAAGACGTAGTCGGTGCTGACGTGCACCAGCAGTCCGCCCACCTCCTTCATGGCCTGCGCCAGGTAGGCCGGTGCGGTGGCGTTGAGCGTCTCGACGATGTCGCCGGCCGTCTCCGCCTTGTCCACGTTGGTCCATGCGGCGCAGTTGACGATGCACTGTATGTCGCCGTCCTTGACCGCCTTGCGGATGTCGTCGAGGTTGGTGATGTCGAGTTTCTGATAGCCCTCACACACGTCGGTGAAGGTGTAGTTGTCCTTTTTCGTCTGCCTGCTGACCAGTTGCATCTCGTTTCCGAGCTGGCCGTTGGCTCCTGTTACAAGAATGTTCATGACTATTGGGAGTTTTCTATCTGTCTTATTCGTCGCCGAAGTCGAGTCCTTCGGTGCGGTCCTTGAGGTGGTAGTCGCTGAGCATGCCGATGAAGGTGGTGATCTCCTTGATGGCGCTCTCGGTCTCGGGCGACACCTCTTTCTGCTGCATGCGCAGGAGCATCACGCCATAGAGGGCGTCGAGGCAGGTCTCGATCTCGTTGATGTCCTTGTCGCCCTTGTTGCGCAGTTCGACGATGAAGGGCAGCACCTTATAATATTCGGCGTTGTAGAATGGGAACTTGCCCGACTGCAGGAGCCTGGCATGCAGCTCGGCGAGGTCTTGCAGCGTCACCTGGTTGATCTGCAGGTGTCCCTGCTCGCGCTTGCCCTCCTCGTTCATCATGCGTATGAGGTTGCCAAACCAGTCGGTCTCCTCGTCCTTCTGCTCGTCGGTGTACTGGAACTTGTCGATGTACTCCCGGCGCAGGCGGCTGAGCGAGCATCCGTAGGCGCGTATGAGGTCCTCGATCTGCCACATGTAGAGCAGGTATTCGGCTATTGACTTTTTCCGTATTTCTTGGGCTATGAACATGGTGTGTTGGCGTTATTCCTTTGCTTTGTCCTGGTGTGCTTGGGCCGGTGGCTCCCCGTCTGACAATGGCTAATAATGGAAGGTATAGAGGTTGAAGACGGTGCCTATGAGCACGGCGAGTGAGAAGAGTATGACGATGGATCCTATCACGCGGTTGATGATGAGTATGCCCGTCTCGTCAAACCTGTTGCCCACCTTGCCGACGATCCACGTCAGCCCATACCACCACAGCAGTGCGCCGGCGACGATGCTGGTGTATCCGGCGGTCATCTCCACGGGATGGTTGGGTATGACGAAGGCAAACTGGGCGAAGGCCGCCATGAAGAGGAAGATGATGAGCGGGTTGGAGAAGGTGACGAGGAAGGCCGTGATGCCATTGTGCAGGAGCGTCCCTTTCTTCTTCTGCCCCTTGTTTTCCACGCCTCTCGATGGTTTGCTCCGCCAGCAGTAGACGCCGAAGGCCATGAGCACGACGCTGCCCGATATCTGCAGCCAGAACTTGTTGGTGGGATTGGTGATGAGGTCCATGACGAAGCTCATGCCGAAGCCCGTGAACAGGGCGTAGATGATGTCGCTCACGGCGGCTCCGATGCCTGTCACGAAGCCATACCAGCGCCCCTTCCTGAGGGTGCGCTGTATGCACAATATGCCTACCGGGCCCATCGGCGCAGAGGCGATAATTCCGATGAGCACGCCTTTGAGTATGAGCTCAAAGAGGTCGATTTGTATGGGGAATGGCATCATTCAGCGTGCAAAGGTACATTATTTTCTTGGATTGAGCAAATCTTTTGGCGCATAGCTGAGGGGCAGACGGCTATTCGGTGGAGAAATCGGCCACCATGCTGCGGTAGGTGCGGTAGAGGCGCGTGCGCGTGATGTAGCCTTGCAGCACGTTGTTGATGTCTACGACGGGCAGGGCGCTGGCGTTGGTGGTGTCAAACTTGCGCATGACATCCGTCATGGGCTCGTTGCGGTAGAGGATGGCAGGGACGGGTGTCATGACCTGGCTTGCCCGCAACTTCTGGTAGAGCTCGGGCCGGAAGACGATGTTGCGTATCTTGGTGATGCTGATCTCTCCGAGCAGGCGTCCGCCCTGGTCGAGCACCGGCAGGTAGTCGCTGTCGTTGTTGCTGAGCACGCTGACGACGCGTCCCAGCGGCATGTCGGGGCTGACGCTGGTGCAGTCCTTCTCGATGATGGCCTCCATGCTCATGAGTGTGAGCACGCTGCGGTCGGTGTGGTGGGTGACGAGCTTGCCCTCGCGCGCCAGTCGCATGGCGTAGATGCTGTGCGGCTCAAAGATGCTGATGACCATGACGCTGACCACGCTGACGATGAGCAGTGGCACGAAGAGCTGGTAGCCGCCGGTGATCTCAGCGATGAGGAAGATGCCGGTGAGCGGCGCGTGCATGACACCGGCCATGACGCCGGCCATGCCCAGGAGTGCGAAGTTTTTCTCGGGTATGTAAACGCCGATCTGCTCCATGTTCCACAGGCGCGAGAAGAAGAAGCCCGCGAAGCCGCCCACGAAGAGCGACGGGGCAAACGTTCCGCCGCATCCGCCGGCGCCGTTGGTCGACGATGTGGCCACGATCTTGGTGAGCAGCACCAGGGCCACGTAGACCACGAGGAGCTCCGAGTGTCCGTAGAAGAGCGACCCGTCCATCACCTGGTCCCAGTCGGCCTGCGTCTTGCCGTTGAGCAGGATGCCGATGCTGTCCCATCCCTCGCCGTAGAGTGAGGGGAAGAAGAAGATGAGTGTGCTCAGCACCAGTCCGCCGAGCAGCAGCTTCTGGTAGGGGTGGCGCCGCATGCGCGCGAAGACGCCCTCACACCAGTTCATGCCCCTCATGAAGTAGAGGCTGACGAAGGCGCAGAACACGCCGAGCAAGACCGTCGCGGGTATGCGCTCGACGTTCCATGCCGAGTCGAGCGTGAAGGAGAACATCGACTTGTCGCCGACGAGCATGTAGCTGGCCACGTTGGCCGTGATGGTGGCGATGAGTATGGGCACGATGGAGGCCATGGTCATGTCGATCATGAGCACCTCGAGGGTGAACACCATGCCGGCGATGGGCGCCTTGTAGATGCCGGCCACGGCGGCCGCCGCGCCACAGCCGACGAGGAGCATGAGCTGCCGCTTGTCGAGCTTGAAGAGCTGTCCGAGGTTGCTGCCGATGGCCGACCCGGTGAGCACGATGGGCGCCTCGGCGCCCACCGATCCTCCGAAGCCTATGGTGATGGCCGACGCCACGACCGACGACCAGCAGTTGTGCTGCCTCAGCCGCGACCGCTTGGTGGAGATGGCGTAGAGCACGCGCGTGATGCCGTGCGAGATGTTGTCGCGCACCACATATTTGATGAAGATGGACGTGAGCCAGATGCCCACCACGGGGAAGAGCAGGAACAGCCAGTTGGGGGCGTGTGTGTCGAAGCCGTTGGTGAGCAGTGTCTGTATGAGGTGGATGATGGCGTGGAGCAGGTAGGCGGCCACGGCTGCCAGGATGCCGACGATGAACGCCAGCACCTGCGTGGTCTGCTTGTCGGTGAGGGTGCGTTGCCGCCAGGCGATCAGCCTGTCGAGCCAGCCCGTGGCAGCCTCGGGTGTGGGATTGGCCGGCGCGCTCATTTCCTGATGATTGTCACCTCTCCGTCGGCGCCGAGCTTGACGATGGAGCTGGGTTTGTGGGGTTTGTGCTCCTGCCGGCGCGCGAAGCACACATAGTCGGCCTGCTCCAGGAGCTCGGGGGCTATGTCGCCGTAGTTCTGCGCGGCGGGCTGCCCGCTGATGTTGACACTGGTGGAGACCAGCGCCTTCTGGAAGCGGTAGCAGAGCTCGTGCGAGAAGGGCTCCTTGGTGATGCGCAGCGCGATGCTGCCGTCGTCGGCGATGAGGTTGGGCGCGAGGTTGACGGCTCCGTCAAGGATGACGGTCATGGGGTCCACGGCCGCGTCGATGAGGTCCCATGCCACGGGCGGCACCTGCCTGACGTAGCGCTGCAGGCGCGCGTCGCTGTCGACGAGGCAGATGAGGGCCTTGGAGTCGTCGCGTTGTTTCATCTTGTAGACCTTGGCCACGGCCTCGGCGTTGGTGGCGTCGCAGCCGATGCCCCACACCGTGTCGGTGGGATAGAGGATGACGCCGCCCTCGCGGAGCACGCGGACAGCGTTGCGTATGTCTTCTTCTTGAGTCATGTGCTTATAATGGTATGATACGGGCAAAATTACAAATTCTTTGTGTCTCGCCCAAATGTTTGCGGCAAAAAATAGGTGGCGCCCCGTCAGTTATCCTTCCGCAGCAGGCTTGCGCCTGAAAATCTTGTAGCCTGTGGCGGCGACGATGACGCTCATCAGGGGCGAGATGATGTTGAAGAGGCAGTAGGGCAGGTAGGTGAGCGTCGAGACGCCGAGCACGGTGCTCTGCGTCATGCCGCAGGTGTTCCACGGCACCAGCACGGAGGTGACGGTGACGGCGTCCTCGGTGGTGCGGCTGAGCAGGCGCCGCTCGTATCCCTGCTTGTCGTAGACGTCGCGCAGCATGTTGCCCGTGAGCAGGATGCACAGGTACTGGTCGGCGATGGCCACGTTGAGCATGACGCCCGTTGCTGCCGTCGAGGCGACCAGCGAGGTGCGCCCCTTGGCCAGGTGGATGAGGAGCCTCGTGATGCCGCCCACCATGCCCGATGCGGCCATGGTGCCGCCGAAGCACATGGCGCAGATGATGAGCCAGATGGTGTCCATCATGCCGCCCATGCCGCGTGTGGCCACGAGGTCGGTGAGCATGGCGTTGGTGGTGTGTAGGGTGGTGCTGCCGTAGAGGCTCTTCATGGCGGCGATGAAGAGCGAGGGGTCTATCTCGCGGAGGGCGCCGGTCTGCCACACCATGGCGGCCCCCACGGCCAGGAGCGACGATAGGAAGAGGGTGATGATGGGCGGTGTGCGGCGCGCGATGAGCACGCCCGTGAGCATCGGCACGAGCAGCAGCCACGGCGTGACGTTGAAGCGTTGGCTGATGGCCTCGGTGAAGGCCGCTATGTCCTGCGAGTCGCTGGTGTGGGCGAAGAGGCCGGCGACGGCGAAGACGACGAGCGCCAGGCACATCGACGGGACGGTGGTGACGAGCATGTAGCGTATGTGCTTGAACAGGGGCACGCCCAGGCTGCCCGAGGCCAGCGTGGTGGTGTCGGAGAGGGGCGACACCTTGTCGCCGAAGTAGGCGCCGCTGATGATGGCTCCCGCCACCCATCCGTCGTCGAAGCCCTGGGCGCGCCCGATGCCCATGAGCGCGACGCCGATGGTGGCGACGGTGGTCCACGACGATCCTGTCATGACGCTCACCAGGGCGCAGATGACGCAGGTGGAGGCCAGGAAGATGTTGGGATGTATGATCTGCACACCGTAGTAGACGAGCGCCGGCACCACGCCGCTCACCATCCAGATGCCTCCCAGGGCGCCGATGAGCAGCAGGATGATGAGCGCGCTCGACACGCTGGCCACGTTCTTCGTGATGGCCTTCTCGAAGCTCGCCCATGGCACGTTGAGGTAGCCCATGCCGATGAGCACGCACAGGGCCGACACGGTAAGCAGCGTGACCTGCGAGGCGCCTCCGAGGGCGTCGCTGCCAAACGACTTGATGGTGGCCGTGAGCATGGCCACGAGCACGGCGATGGGCACGAGCGAGAGCAGGGCCGACGGCCGCCGCTTCAGCTGTTCTCCTTTCTTGTTTCGGTTTTGTAACATGGTCTGTCTGAGGAAAAAGTGTCGCCGCCGTGGCTTGCAATCAGCCGGCCGGCATGAAAACGTCTGCAAAATTAACACTTTTATTTCTTTTCCCCCACATGACGCGGATGGTATTTGGCAGAAAATTCAGAGCACGCTGTGTCGGTTCTTGCGCCTCTGGGTGTAGCTCACGTGTAGCCAGCGGGGCGCCGTGGCGCCGATGGGTTCCCAGATGAGCTGGTCGAAGTCTATGTTTTCGTGTATGTATCGGTACATGGCGATGCCGCGCTCGGGCGTGCCGATCACGAGGTCGGCCGCCTCGCCCCGGGTGTGCTGCGAGGCGGGCGCCGCCCCGGGTATGAGGCGGTTGACGGCCGCCGATCGGAAGCCGCTCGAGACGACGATGGGCCCGAAGCGGCGGCGCAGGGGTTCGAGGACGTGCTGGCAGAGGGCGCGCAGCGCGTCGGTCTGCTTGGCGTCGGGTCGGTTGGCAAGGTTGTTGTCGGCCGCCACGCCCGAGCGGGTCATCTCGTAGAGCATGAAGTGCTCAGAGAGCATGGTGTGTTCTGTGTTTGTCATGGCATTGTGTTTTTCTTGGTGTGTTCGTGTTGGTGTGATGTCTCATAGGTAGGCGCGGAGCACGGACCGCTGGTCGCTGGCTCGGTTGTTGATCTTCCACACCCAGTGGGTGAGCGATCGCGGCATGTCCAGTCCCACGGCGCGGAAGGCGCACCTGGCCAGGTCCGCCCGCTTGCGTGGCCGCCCGTACTCGTCGGTGATCTCGCGGGTGGCCCACGCGAGGTTGACCATCTCCACGAGGTCTGTCTTCGAGCGGCGCCACACCACGGAGGCGGGCGGCTGTCCCACCAGGTGGCGCACGTCGGCCGTCAGTCGGCGCAGGGCCTGCTGGCGGCGGGCGAGGCGTTGTTGTTGCTGTTCGTATTCGTCGATCATGGCTGTCGGGGGGATGGGGGTTGTTGGCGATGGGTGTGGCTCTCGGGCTGCCGTGCGTCGGCGGCCAGCAGCTCCCTGGGAGCCACGCCCTCCTCATACCAGAGGCGTCCGAAGTGGTCGATGACCGAGGGGCGGCGCGCCTGTCGGCTCTGCCGCGCCACACTGTAGATGTTGGCGGGCAGGCGGCGGTGCAGGTTGCGGCAGAGCAGCCGGGCGAGGCGCCGCATGGTCATGGGGCGCCGCGTGTCGTGGTCGATGATGCGGTGCAGGCGGCTCAGCGCCCAGGCCATCTCCATGAGTTGCGAGGTGGGGCCGTGCCAGGCGGCGCTGGCGGCGGCGGCGTCGAGGTCGATCACCTCGCTGAACGCCTCCACCAGTTGGTCTTCGATGGCCAGCCGCTGCTCGTAGGTCATCGTGAACGGCCGTGGGGTGGCGGGTGGCTCGGGGCGTGGAGTGGGGTTGTGGATGGGATTGTGGTTTGTCATACAGGGTGGTGTTTTTGGTTTTTGTTCATCTTGAATACGGTGCGGTGCGTGCCGCTTCTGTCGTCTTGCGTCGCAATCTGTGGGCAAAGGTAGGCCGCGGCGGTGTGACAACCAAAAATACGGCCCAAAATTAAGGCTAATTAAACAAGCCGTGAAGTGTGACTTCACAAAAAGTAAAACCTCTCAACAATCTATATGTTTTTGCGCCACACTGCTATGACAGGGTCACTGCCTGGGGCTTATGGGACCACAAGGCGCCCCACCCCACCCTTCCACGCGCCAAGGCACCCCCCAGCGCGATTCACGTCCCGCACGACAACGTCTGTGGGTTCCTGTGGGAGAGCGGCACGGGGCAAGCGCATCAGCATCGCACTGCAAAAAAGGGGACAAACTATAGTCTGATTTTTGCGTTATTTGCGACGAGGAAATCTTTGGGCGCAAATACGCGAAAATAGAGCGGTTTTTATAACCGCCTATCAATGAGTGAGTTATAAAAGCATAACATTTTTTAACGTCCAATCGTCAATACTTTTCATCAAAGAATGTGCCTAATGACACCGAGATTAGGCACATATCTCACTGTCATTAGGCACAAATCATGCCGAGATTAGGCACATATCTCACCATGATTCGGCATATTCTTCAAGATGACTGGGGCCGATCGGTTCGGCGGAGGGGCGAAAAGGCCATTTTCGCACTCTATTTCATCCGAAATCACGAACAAACTTTTTCACCAAAAATCATGACAACAACAGTTGATTTTAAGACGACTATGGCTATTTTTTAGACGACAACAGGGACAACAGGGACAACGGGGACAACCTTTTATCCACAGTGGGGAAAATTAAATACTGATTTTCCCCATAGCCGCGAAGGGGTAGGTGTTCAAAGTCTGTTTAAAAATCTGACACGGGACATGACGTTAGCGGCCTTTTCTGCCATCCACGTGTTCAGAGGTTTACATACAATAATCCGTATCTTGTCGAGCAAGACGCAAACGAGATAAAAGCCAAGCGTAAACGCCACCATGCTGACACATGAAAGGAAAGGACTAAGGGTATGGGCCATCCATTTCAGTGGGGCAAAGAAAACGTGACTTCCAAAAGGTCCAGAGTGAATTAAATAAACGGCTAATACGGATGAGGAGATCCAGTTGACGACCTTAGACTGCAAGGTCCACTTCCTTGCCCAACAGAAGAACAACACGCTGGCTACCATTACGGAAGGGCTGTTGTATCGCAAGGAAAAGATGATGGCAAAGGGCGGGAAAACCGTTTTTATCGTATGCATTACAAGCATGAGCACTGAGAATGCGAACCATGTGCCCCCCCCCTAATTTTGTTTCTTTAACAGAAGATATAAACATGCCAAGATAGTAGATCACAAAGAAATGTATGGCACTATAGCCATTAATCGACACTTCGGTTGTTTGATGCATGTATCCAACATACACATCCATCACAATCAATGCGGCCAACGAAAGAACCCTCTGCCGTTGATTCTGATTTTCAAAAGCCGTATTAAGCAAAGGGGCAAAAAGGTAAAGTGCAAAGTATGCCACCATAAACCAATAACCAGACCCAGAAAGAGCAAAAACCGTCTTCAGCGGAATATCCATCAGGGGTCCGTCAAGAAACACAAACGCCAGGACCGTCAAGACAAGCATCCAGAAAGCACACTGGGTATAGAGATTGAAAAAACCACGCCACGACTGTTTTATACGAAAGTAACCGCTTATCATTACAAAACAGTTTACTGCCGTTATACTCATGCACATCAAGAGTATTCGCATGTCGTTAGCCCACCCAAAATCAGCGGAGTGAAGTTTGAGATAGCAGTTCTGCAATACGTGATTGGTTACTACGCCCAGCATACAAAATATGCGGAGCAATTCAAAATTCGACTGTCTTACTTTTGGATTCATGCGCATTCTATAAAGCGAATCTGTATATTATACTTCGGGCAGTCTCCGTCTTGTCATCTTGCGGCCTCTTTTCGACCCAAGCTAACCCATAGGACCACCCCATATTCTTTTGTGTCAACGTAACAAAAGAGCAAGTTGCACGAAAGTTGTTGCAAAGGTAAAAAAAATATTGGTACCCAGCAAAAATAAGGTGTCACATTCAAGGTTTTGGAATGAACCATCGGCTCAGCAGACCACCTGTTCAGCTCATCCGCCTATGAATCTGCCACCACGCTCAGGTCATGCAAATGTAATTATGCCCGAAATGCAGATTTGTCCTCCAAAGCCCCATAGGGTAGGGTGTTCAAAATCCGACACGATTCCGTCGCAAAACATTGCGGTTCTCGCATTTGCAGTTATTGCGGTTCTCGTATTTATATTCTTCCGCTCGTGGTATGTCCCCGAGGGGGGGGCAAACAAACATAACCGCGGGTGACCGAAGGGAACCTGCGGATTTCAAATGGTGTCGGGACCAGCGTCCTCGAAGAGGGCGAAATTTGCAGAAGACTCTCTGACCAACAGGAAGTAACGCTCTCAATGGCCCTTCTTGATATATTAGCGTGTTCGCCCTCTTCGAGGACGCTTTAAGCAGTATCGTATAACCGCAGGTTCCCTTCGGTCACCTGCGGTTATGCACATTTGCCCCCTTCGGGGACATACAACAAAGCATGAGGGGGCGTGAGAGCATGAGGGGGCGTGGGAGGGTGCGCCACTCGCGCCCACTCGCACGCCCCCAAGCGCCCTGTGGCGCCGGCCGGTCAATAGACCGTGTTCTGCGGGTCGAAGTTGGCCCATCCGGATGTCCAGTCCTGTCCGTCGGGGAAGGCGCCGATGCCGGGATACTCGTTGCTGATGGCGAGGATGGAGGCGATGCCGTTCCAGGTGCGTGCCATCCAGCTGCCGATGACCGTGTTCTGGTTGGCGGCCAACTGGAAGAAGGTGCTTGAGAACGACTTCTTCGTGGCGTCGGTGGTCTTGGTCACATAGTCGTAGAGCTCATCCTTGTAGACCTTGTTGAAGTCGGAGCCGACGATGTCCATGCCGACGAAGGTGATGCCCTTGAGACTCATCAGCCCGTCGGTGGCTGCGCCCTGCGTGTTGCCCTTCTCATTGTCGAGGATGAGGCCGATGGGCCATCCGATGGCGAGGGTGCTCTTCACGTTGAGGCGTGAGTTGCGGCGTATGTGCATGGCCGCCTGGAAGAGTCCCATGGACGATCCGTTCTCGGGGTTCAGTCCGCCGCCCATGATGTAGTCGGTGGTGTTGGCAAAGGATCCGTCGAAGGTCTTCGGGCCGAGGAAGGTGATGTTGGAGAAGGTGGCCGAGGTGTAAGGCTCCGCGGTGGATCCGCTGGCGTTGTTGTCGCTCTCGAAGCCGTTGCTCTGCGAGGCGTCGGCGATGCGTGAGTCGCGCACGGCGAGGCCGTACTGCACCGTGCCCGAGAAGCCGTTGTCGGTGTCGAAGTCGTCATCCCATCCGCGGTAGGCGATGAGGTGCTTGCAGTTGACCGTTCCGCCGAACCACTCGAAGCTGTCGTCGTTGGAGTAGGACACCTGCACGTGGTCGACGGTGGTGCCGGCGCCCACGGAGCCGAAGGTGATGCCGTTGATCTCCTGGTCCTTCTTGAAGGGATAGCCGGCAAACTCGACGCGCACATACTGCAGCGAGCCGCTGTTGTCGTTGGCGTCGGTGCCGCCGTGCTTGGTGCGCGGGCCGCCCTCGATCTGCTGTGCCAGCACACCGCTGTTGTTGGGCGCCTTGCCGCAGAGGATCAGGCCGCCCCAGTCGCCGGGACGTCGGTTGCCGGGCTCCTGTGCCGAGGTGAAGACGATGGGCTGCGTGGCGGTGCCGTTGGCGATGAGCTTGCCGCCAGGCTCGACGATGATGGCCGCCTTGGTGTCCTTGTCGCCCTTGATGATGGTGCCGGCGGGGATGGTCAGGGTGCTGCCGTCGGCCACGTAGACCCACCCCTTCAGCTTATAGGTGCCGCGCTCGAGCGTCTGCGTGCCCTTGAAGACGAAGTGCTGGATGCCGTTGCCGATGACGGTGCCCTTGGCCGACTCCTTGCCGTCGTCGGTGAAGAGCAGGTGGTCGCAGGCCTTGTAGCCATCGTCCGTCGACCACTGGTAGGCCGTCGGGGTCTCAGAGCCGGGATTGTCGTTGTCGCTGCTGCATGACAGGAGAGTCATCGACATGGCGAGGATGCCCATGCATCCCATAAACATCTTGTTTGCTTTCATGGTGTTGAAAATTATAATGTTACTGTTACCGAGAGGTTGATGTTGCGTCCCGGCTTATATTTGCGTGTGACTTGCTGCACTTCCTTCCCGTCGACGGTCTGGAACTGCTTGAAGAGGATGTCCTGGTTGAGCAGGTCGCGTATGGCGAGCTTGGCCTCCCACCGTCCCCATCGCTTGGAGGCGGTGAGGTCGAAGGCGTCGCGGGGCATCTCGTAGCTGTCGGGCACGCGGATGTTGCGCGAGGCGTCGCCGCCGCCCTCCGTGCGCCCCACGCCGACGATGCGCTTGCCGATGCGGTTGTAGAGCAGGTTGACGGCGAGGTGGTGGCGTGTGTTGTTGTAGAAGAGGCCGGTGTTGACGAGGTAGGGCGACTGTCCCTGCATGGGCCGGTCATACTCGTTGCTGCCGGGCTCGAAGTGTACGCGGCTGTGGATGAGCGATCCGTTGAAGCTCCATGAGAAGTCCTTGAGGCCGATGAAGTCGAGGCTCTTGCGGATGTCGAGCTCCAGCCCGTAGTTGTCGGCCGAGCGCGCGTTCTTGTATGAGTAGATGACATCGGTGCCGCCCGACATGGTGTAGACCCATTCGATGGGCGAGTCGAAGTGCTTGTAGAAGGCGGCCAGCGAGATCGCCTCGCCGCGGCTGGGATACCACTCGTAGCGCAGGTCGATGTTGTCGACGTAGCAGTTCTTGAGGTTGTAGTTGCCCTGCACGTCGGAGGCGAGGTCGAAGTCGTAGTAGACCGAGGGCGAGAGCTCGCGGAACTCGGGGCGGTTGACGCTGCGCCCGTAGCAGAGGCGCGCCTGGTGCTGGTCGCTGATGTGCCAGGTCATGTTGGCCGAGGGGAAGAGGTCGCTGTGGCGGTAGAAGTGGCTCTCGTGGCTCACCTCGGCGGCGCGGGTGTTGGAGATCAGCTCCATCCGGTTGTACTCATAGCGCAGGCCGGCGTGCACGTCGAGAGGGCCCAGGGGCAGCGTGGCCATGGCGTAGGCGGCGCCGAGGAGGTTGTTGCCGCTGTAGTCGTTGATCTTGTTGACATCCTCCAGCAGGTAGAGCTTGTCGGCGCCGTAGTTGGTGGGGTCGCTGAGCAGCGTGGCCATGTCCATGGCGCGGAAGCCCGCGGGGAGCTGGTTGCCAGAGGTGTTGTACCAATAGAAGAGGTTGCGGGTGGCGTACGTGCGGGTGCGGTACTCGCCGTAGACGCCGGCCTTCAGCGTGGGGCGCCACTGTCCGAAGGCGAACGGGTGGCTGTCGTTGGCCTGCAGGGAGACGATGTGCTCGTCGAGCGACGTCCACTCGCGCGAGATGTCGTTCTGGTAGAGCCACACATACTGGTCGCCCTGGTCGGGGTCGTCGTTGTAGAGGATGTACTTGCGGCGGTCGGGCAGCCGGCGGTTGGCGTAGGCGTAGCCCGCGCTCCAGTCGAGGGCGTCGGCGCCGAGGGTGTGGCGCCCGGTGAGCTGGGTGGTGTAGGTGGTGCGGCTGCGGTAGTAGTACTCGGCCGACCGCTCTTGCTCCGACTGTGCGCTGAGGCCCTCGCGGGTGGTGTATCGGCTGTTGCCGAGCTGGTTGAAGATGTTCTTCCACTGATACTTGGTGTTGCCGCTGGCACTGAGCCACGTGAGGTTGAGCATGGCGCCGAGGCGGTTGTCGTGGTTGTACTGGTTGTCGGTGGAGAGGCGCAGGGGGTTCACGCGGTCGTTGTCGGTGTCATAGGGCCCGTAGAAGTTGTTGACCATGCCGCGATAGGCCCGGTAGTCGTTGGTGTAGTTGAGCGCGGCGAGCAGTCCGAGTTTGCCGCGCCAGAGGTTCCAGCGGTGGGCGTAGTCGGCGCTGAGCTTGAGGTCGCCCAGTGGCTTGTGGCTGCTGACGGTCCAGTCGTTGCCCAGCCCGTTGTCGAGGAGGCTGATCATGGCGTTGCCGCCACTGTTGAGGCCGAGCGTGGCGAAGGTCTTGCCGATGCCGCCGCTGAGCGAGCGGAGGCCTGCGTCGAAGCCGAGGAAGTCGGTGGCCGACGACTGCTGCGAATAAAAGGTCCGCAGGGCCGACTGGCTGTTCCAGCCGGCGCCCACGGAGACATGAAGAGAGTTGGAGATGGGTATTTCCTTGGTGTTGACCTGGATGAAGCCGCCCGTGTAGTCGGCGGGATACTCGGCCGCGGGGGTCTTCACGATGGTGAGGTTGTCGATCTGGCCGCTGGGGATCATGTCGAACGAGAAGGCGCGGCTGTCGGCCTCGGAGCTGGGCACGGCGCCCCCGTTGATCCACACGTTGTTGTAGCGCTGCTGCAGGCCGCGCACCATGACAAACTTGTCGTCGATGAGGCTCACGCCCGGTATGCGGCGTATCACCTCACCGGCGTTGGCGTCCTGGGTGCGCTTGATCTCCTGCGCCGAGACGTTGTTCACCACGTTGGCGCTGCGCTTCACCTCCTGCACGGCGGCGGCCTCGGTGTCGGAGCGCCTGACGGCGGTCACGGTCACGCCGCCCAGCTGCTGGTCGGCCATCGCCGCCGCTTGCTTGGTCGTGTCGGCGGCCTGGCCCGTCGCCTGGTTGTTGGCCGCGCCACCCGCCACTTGCGCGGCGACGCTGGCCGGCAGGGCGAGCATCATCAGCCCCACCACTGTCACACGGTTCTGTTTCATAAGACTGTCCAATTACTTTTCACGCCGCAAAGGTACTCCGGCGATGTTACAAAGCGGTTGAACCGTGGTTACAATGGTGTGAATTGTGACGCGGGCGCCCAGCGGAGCTGCGTCACCTATTTATAATTTCAGTGCCACCCAAGAAGAAAATCTCTTATTTTATTGACTATTAAGCATTTATCATTACAAGCATAGCGATTTTGCCGAAATCCGCAAAATGTTTTAGCCCGATTTTGCCGAAATCCGCAAAATGTTTTAGCCCAGTTTTGCCGAAATCCGCAAAATGTTTGTCCCCCAAGGCGGCTTTGCCTCCTTGCCCACGCCACCTCATGCCGCGTCAGCAACATAGCGGTTGGCGGCGGCGTTGCTATGTGCCACTTCTTTCCGTTTGTTCAGTATTTTCTAAAAGTCATTCCCTTGCAACGCCACTGTTCGCACAAGCCACTGGCCATCATGTCGGTTCGCCGCGAATGGGCTTATTCACGGAAAATTAACAAGTATGTATAGAGCGATTATGATTATTCTTTGTAACTTTGCATCGTATAAGGTATAATCATTCATTAATATCACTAAAGCTTATGAGAAAACTTTTACGCTCAACAATGCTTTTGGCCATGGCGCTCGTGGCCAACATGGCCATGGCACAGGCCGTCGTGACCTTCACCGCCGGCACCGACCTGGGCACGAACACCTCAGTGACTGGCGCCGATGAGGTCAGCAAGGACGGCGTGACCATCGCAACCACCAAGGGTGCTTTCAACGCGGGCCAGTTCCGCTTCGGACAAGGCGCAACGACCACCATCAGCGCCGCAAGTGGCACCATCAGCAAGATTGTGTTCACCTGCACCACCAATGGCGACGCCAAGTATGGCCCCGGCTGTTTTGAGGCCGCAAGTGGCGACTACACCTATGAGGGCAAGGTCGGCACATGGACCGGCAATGCCACATCGGTCACGCTGACGTCCGCATCCGCCCAGGTGCGCGCCACCACGATTGAGGTGACCGTGGTGCCCGCCGACCCCAACTACGTGGCCGCCCCGGTCATCTCGGGCGAGGAGAGCTTCGACGAGACAACCACCGTCACCATCACCGCCGGTGAGGGCACGGAGATCTACTACACCGTGAACGGCGACGACCCCACCGACGACCGCGCCGAGCGCACGCTCTACACCGCACCCTTCACCCTCAACGCCACCACCACCGTGCAGGCCGCTGCCGTGAAGGGCGACTACAGCAGCGCTGTGGCATCCAAGACATTCAGCAAGATCGAGACCTTCACCACCTCTGAGGCTCTCGCAGCCCTGGCCAACAACAGCCAGCCCGCCACCGTCTGCTATGTCACCGGCATCATCTGCGAGGACATTGACACCACAGGCGTCGGACAGTATGGCAACCTGACCTACAAGATCTCTGACGACGGCACCGACGCCAACGCCCTCACCGTGTTCCGCGGCAAGAGCTTCGACGGCAACAAGTTCACCAAGGACTTCCTCCTGAAGAAGGGTGACGAGGTGAAGATCCTCGGCCAGCTCATCAACTACACCAAGGACGACGTGACCACCCCCGAGGTGCAGACCAACAGCAAGCTGATCTCCGTGAACGGAAAGACGGCCGGCGTGAACGCCATCAAGAGCGACGCCGACAAGAACGCACCCCTCTACAACCTCGCAGGCCAGCGCGTCAGCAAGGACTACAAGGGTGTGGTGATCCAGAACGGCAAGAAGTTCTTCAACATCAAGTAAGCAAGACACACACGACGCCTTGCGCCGACGGCCTCCGGGCCAAGCGCAAGGACCGACGGCAAACGACAACGCCTGTGACCTCAGCGGCCACAGGCGTTGTTTTCGTTTTAGGGCGCCGCTGCGCCATCATTGTATATACCGTGTTGTATTATGTCACGCGATTATTTCTCGGCGTCGCCCGCATACTGGCCGATGAAGAAGATGGCGCCCGACGAGCGCTCGGTGATGACATAGAGGAACGGGCGGTTGGCATGGAACACCACGTGGCGCGGCTCCTCGTGGTGGAGCGCCGTCATGGCAATCATCGCGGCCGTGACGGCGGCGGCCTTTGTGCCCTCCTCGCTCACCTCGATCTTGGCCTTCTGCAACATCGTGGAGACGAAGAGCGACGAGCCCGACATCTTGCTGAAGTCGGCACTGCCCTTGAAGATGGTGGGTGCCCCCAAGTCGGAGACGGGCTTGTTGAGACGTGTCTCGGTGGAGGTGGTGAAGCGCGGCAGCTTCAGGTCGACCACACACTTGTCCATGGCGTTCTGCATCTTGACGAAGCCCTCGGCGTCGAGCGACGCCACGATGTCGCTGACCGACTTGTCCTCGGCGGGCAGGATGACCGTCATGGCGTAAGCGCCGTTGCCATAAGGCAGGCGCACGGCGGCATAGTCGTTGTTGTCGGTGTACATGAACTTGTGCTCCTGCCGCATCATCGGCACCTTCTTGATGTCGCGCGTGTAGCCGCGGAAGTTCTCGGTCTTCGTGTCGGACTTGTCAAACTTGGCCTCCCATGTGCCGTTGAAGTAGATGGCGTTCATCAGCACGGCGGCCATCTCCGGGTCGAGCGTGTCGATGATCTTGGGTATCATGCCGTTGGTCTGCTTGCCGCACCATCCGTTGATGGCCGCGAGCGCCTTCTTCGACGTGAAGTCGAGGCTCTCCACCTGCGCGTCGTAGAGCGTCTTCATCGCCGACGCGTAGTCCTGCTTGAGGGCTATCGGCTTGTTGACGGCGATGCAGTTGGCGATGTTGACCTGCGTCTGGCGGTCGAGGCGCGAGGCGCTGCGGATGATCGACTGGTAGGTCTCGTTGAGCGTCTGGAGCGACGTGCCGTCGAGGCAGAGCGCCTTCATGATCTCCGCCTTTGTGGAGCCGTCGGCCCCGTTGGCCAACATGCCCATGAGATAGGCCACGCTGATGGGCGACACGACACGCGAGTCCATGCCGGCCTGCGTGCGGTAGAGGTTGAGCGCGAAGTCGTTGGTCTGGGTGACGGCCGCGCGCTGCTCATTGCCCAGGATGAGGTATTCGGCGTCCATGCCGTCGTCATACTTGACGGCCTGCTGGCCGTCACCGCCTTGCTTCTTCTGCTGCGTGGCGCACGACGCCAGCGACGTGGCGGCCGTGGCGGCCATGAGCGCCGCAAGACCCACATGAGAGATTTTCTTGTTCATTTCCTTGTATGTGTTATTGTTTTATTATCCAATCGGGTAATCAGTCGTCCCCTAATGCCTAAATGCAGGAAATGGCAAAATATTGCATGGCAAAGAGGAAAAAATACATAAGAAAAAGCGTCACGCTCGTGTCATGTCCCCGAAGTGGGCCAACTGTGCATAACCGCAGGCTCCCTTCGGTCACCCGCGGTTATGCACAGTTGGCCCACTTCGGGGACATGCCACTGGTAGAAGACTATAAGTAAGACCTACAACACCTTTGCGCCTTCTGTTTCCTACACATTGGTAGTTGTGATTTGCTAAAAATTTTGTACCTTTGCAAGGTCAACAACACCAGGATTTGTGGACGCAAACGGCCGACTGATGTTGTGATTTGCTAAAAATTTTGTACCTTTGCAAGGTCAACAACACCAGACGATGAAGAAGGCACTATCTATCCTTGGTTGTGATTTGCTAAAAATTTTGTACCTTTGCAAGGTCAACAACACCAGGATTTGTGGACGCAAACGGCCGACTGATGTTGTGATTTGCTAAAAATTTTGTACCTTTGCAAGGTCAACAACACCAGACGATGAAGAAGGCACTATCTATCCTTGGTTGTGATTTGCTAAAAATTTTGTACCTTTGCAAGGTCAACAACACCAGGATTTGTGGACGCAAACGGCCGACTGATGTTGTGATTTGCTAAAAATTTTGTACCTTTGCAAGGTCAACAACACCAGACGATGAAGAAGGCACTATCTATCCTTGGTTGTGATTTGCTAAAAATTTTGTACCTTTGCAAGGTCAACAACACCAGGATTTGTGGACGCAAACGGCCGACTGATGTTGTGATTTGCTAAAAATTTTGTACCTTTGCAAGGTCAACAACACCGTGGTAAGCGACACCTTTCTTATATAATCTGTTGTGATTTGCTAAAAATTTTGTACCTTTGCAAGGTCAACAACACCACGTAGGGCCGCGGCCTGTGCGAGTTAGAGTTGTGATTTGCTAAAAATTTTGTACCTTTGCAAGGTCAACAACACCCTTAATTGGATTGGCTTCATCAAGGTTAGTGTTGTGATTTGCTAAAAATTTTGTACCTTTGCAAGGTCAACAACACCCTATGGCGGTTCCGTTGGCGGTTCCGCCAGTTGTGATTTGCTAAAAATTTTGTACCTTTGCAAGGTCAACAACACCGCCGGCTATTCGGCCTTATTGAGGGCCTAAGTTGTGATTTGCTAAAAATTTTGTACCTTTGCAAGGTCAACAACACCACACACGTGCGTGTATCATGGCTGACTACGTTGTGATTTGCTAAAAATTTTGTACCTTTGCAAGGTCAACAACACCGATAGTGATGGTGAATTACTCGTTGATGTGGTTGTGATTTGCTAAAAATTTTGTACCTTTGCAAGGTCAACAACACCCTATGGCGGTTCCGTTGGCGGTTCCGCCAGTTGTGATTTGCTAAAAATTTTGTACCTTTGCAAGGTCAACAACACCGCCGGCTATTCGGCCTTATTGAGGGCCTAAGTTGTGATTTGCTAAAAATTTTGTACCTTTGCAAGGTCAACAACACCACACACGTGCGTGTATCATGGCTGACTACGTTGTGATTTGCTAAAAATTTTGTACCTTTGCAAGGTCAACAACACCGATAGTGATGGTGAATTACTCGTTGATGTGGTTGTGATTTGCTAAAAATTTTGTACCTTTGCAAGGTCAACAACACCCTATGGCGGTTCCGTTGGCGGTTCCGCCAGTTGTGATTTGCTAAAAATTTTGTACCTTTGCAAGGTCAACAACACCATGCCTTGACTAAATATGTTGCCCTCGTCAGTTGTGATTTGCTAAAAATTTTGTACCTTTGCAAGGTCAACAACACCTGTGCTTTAATTTGGTTTATCGACTGCTGAGTTGTGATTTGCTAAAAATTTTGTACCTTTGCAAGGTCAACAACACCTGAAAGTCAGCTTGGTCAGAAGGATATAGTGTTGTGATTTGCTAAAAATTTTGTACCTTTGCAAGGTCAACAACACCTATAGAGTTGTTGAATATCGCCAATATTTCGTTGTGATTTGCTAAAAATTTTGTACCTTTGCAAGGTCAACAACACCCTAAGTTAAACTTAGACCGTTCTTCTTCATGTTGTGATTTGCTAAAAATTTTGTACCTTTGCAAGGTCAACAACACCTGCGCTTGATGGTTTCGTCTGCCACCTTCAGTTGTGATTTGCTAAAAATTTTGTACCTTTGCAAGGTCAACAACACCTGACTTTGAGTTACTTACTCATAGTCAGGTGTTTATGGTTAATATTAGGAATAAAAATATCTTGTGCGGAAACAGTCCCATTTCTTCATCATTTCATGTTTCCCATTTCCGATCAGATATTACCATTATGCCCCCGCCCCATTACACGGTGGGGGGGGGAGATTGTGAACGCACAAGCCAAACCGCCACCCAATCATCAAAACAGCTCCAGCTGCATGGGCTGCGAATTCACCTTGGCAACTTTGGACCCATGGTACACCATGATGTTCGCAAATTGCTTGTCGGTGATGCACATGACCGCAACATGTCCATACTCCGGCATGAAGCTTTTCACACGCTTCACATGAACATCGGCGTTGGCCATGCTTGCACAATGCCGAACATAGATGGAGAACTGGAACATGGTGAAGCCGTCCATCTGCAACTGTTTGCGGAACAAGGCATAAGCGCGCTTGTCCCTCTTAGTCTCTGTAGGCAAATCAAAAAATACCAGCACCCACATAATCCTGTATTCACTTAATTTGTCCATAATGACCGAGGCTTTTGTTTGTGGTCAACGTCTCATCTCTCAGGATAGGCTATGCGCCTCATCTCTCCACTGTAACACTTGTAGAGCGACGCCGTGGTTTGCGCGACGCCAACCATCAGCGGACTGCGTTTGCCGGCGATGACAACGTCAAGTGTCGGTATGGAGAGGAGGCGCGCCTTGATGTCTTTGGTCAGCTCCAATCCTTCGTCAGCGTGGTTTCTGACGATGTCGAACACCAGTTCGTCAACATACGGGCGGAAAGGCTCCATGATGTCGTCGGCCAGGCAATAGGCGTTGTAGCGGTTGTGGTGGTGGATGCCAAGCGTGGGCAGCAGGCCGCTGCTGACCAAAGCCCTTGCCACCACGGCGCGCAGGATGGCATAGCCATAGTTCAGCAGGTTGTTGGGCGGCATGCCGTCACGGTCGCGTGTGAAATCGTTGAGCGCAGGCATGGGCGAGAAGAAGTTCTTCCAATAGTAAGCGGCGGCACGCGCCTCCATATTGCCCGCATCACCACTCTTCACGTCTTCGCTCCACCGCTGCATGCACCCCACCTCCACTTGCGAGCAGATGGACAATACCCGTGCCTGGTTGTCAATCTTCGCCTTTACGGTCTGCTGCCACAGTTGTTTGCGCAAGGGCTGCGATGCCGCTATCTGGCATTGGAAACGCTCGCTCTGTATGGTGTTTCCACACAGAGGGAGCATTAGGCCGACGGGCATACGGTGGCTATCACAGGTTATCACAGCGCAGTTGTTCTCAAGCAGGGCTTCAAGCAGTCCTTGCGTAAGGGTTATCTGTTTGTTGTCGAGAACAACAATGCCTATATCCTCTATGGGACGAGTGACAACAGCGTTTTCCTTTATCACTTCGGGCAGGTCTTTCTGCTTTTCGACCTCAGGCAGTTTTATCACCATTTGCTGCATTCGCAGTGAAAGGTAGGCAGGATTACCAAAGTAGAGTGTTTTCTTGATCATAGTAAGGGGAATTAGGGTAGACTTCGCAGTTTTACAATGCTTCTATCTTTATGATGTTGCCTAATCTGTCAACCTTTATAGGGATGCAGATTTCCTTTATCATCTCGCCTGTCAGAGCACGTTCGTTCTTTGCTTTAGGGCTACCTACCCCAAGTTCGTTCTGCACCCCATTATAGTTCTTTGAGTCCTCTTTCGGCACAGAAAGGATGACAGAAGCTACAGAATAGGGTGTAAAGTTAGCTCTTGAATCAGAAGAGTCCACCATCTTGTATATCCTCTCCTTATCCAGTGGCATATTCACCTTACCAACTTTACGCTCCTCTTCCGTAGGAACATACACAAGGTCGTTGGGGGAAAGGATGAACGCAGCCTCCTCGTCAAGCGGCAAGCCTTGTTTCATCTTGTCTATTGACTCTTTGAGCTGAATGGTTCTGTAGCTGCGTTTCCTTACCACTTCCCCAGTCTTCTTGTTAATGGTATCCTCTTCATACACGGCGAAGAAGAGATTGGTGTTTCCGGCGGCTTTTACGAACTTACATTTTTTGTTACCCGTCTGTCCTACAGGGAAACGTTTGTCACCCCCTACATACGCGCGCACCTTATATATAGGTTGATGGTATTTGCCCCCATTAAGGCTGACAATGTTGTTGTTCATCTCTTCTATGCCTTCAGGTGAGAAGGCGAGTTCAGCCTTGCCATCGTATTGCTCCAGATGGCGCAGCATGATTTTCTGTATAGCCGAGTCTGCTATCTTTTCCTCTATGCGCTTTTTATCAAATGAAGTGTCAACGTCTTTCCGCATGGCGAAGAACCGGTCGGACGTTTCCTTGGTGAAGTAGTATACCTCTATCTTCTTCAGGTTTACGTCTTGCCATACATCGGCATTGTCTGCAAAGTAAGAATTTATTTGTTTTTCAGTATAGTTCAGATTAATTAGCTCTGTCAGTTTCTTTCTGAAGTCGCGATTAACGATACGTTGTGGTCTGAGCATGGCGTCTTTCAGCCCACATGTCTTTTTGCGCTGAAGGTTGATTTCGCCATATACAAAATCTTCATGCATAGGCTTTCTGATGGCCCAACTGTCGCCGGAGGTCTGCGGCACGAGTTGCTTCTTGCCATTGACAAAGCGCAACGAGTGGTTGGTGGTCTTGTTGATGACACGCAGGTTCTGCTTGAAGCTGACGATGATGCCAGCCAAAGCCTTCTCCACATCGGCAGGGAACGTGGCCCATGGCAGCAGGAACTCCTTGGGCACGAGCCTTTTCTTCTGTTCACCGCCACGGTTTACCATCACTTCCTCATAGCGGCGCAGCTTGTGCGACAATTGATGGCGGTTGCTTTGGTTCTTGGGCAGGGCGGCCTCATTGCTCAGGAGGTTGACGTGGTCGCGTGTGGCACAGGCTATGACGATGGCGTCCATGGCGTGGTGGCGATGGTCTATGCGCTTCTTGTTGAAGCCCTTCTGCAGCTCCAGCGGCATGGCGGGGATGGGATGGCCGGCGGCGCTGACAGCGGTAAACCTCTCCGATCGGGTTATCTCGTTCATGCGCTGGAAGCGTGGCAGTATGATGTGGTTCCACACGTCGGTCACGCCCCAGTCATGTTTCAGCCTGTCGGTGACGCTGCCCGTGCACACGATGACATTCTTCGACGTGGCTTCCTGCTCGCCGTCCTCACGCACGATGTTGGACAGCAACGCCTTTACCAACTTGCTGATGTAGCGGCTGTCGTTCATCTGCCGCTCTATGAACTGCTCCGGGATGTCTTCGAGCAGGAGCTTGCGCATCTTGCCCTTGTTCTTCCTGCCGTAGGTGCGCTGCACAAGGTCGCAGTAGTTGTCCGTCTCAAGTATGGTGACGGTGCGTCCGCCATTGAGCGTGACCTTCTCGCCGTGGTGCTGCTTGATGAACTCATAGCCCAGGGCGTTGTCCTTCAGCTTGTTTACCTCCGCCTCGCATATCACCTTGTTGGACATGGAGTCGTCAAAATAGCGCGACTGTGGTATGACGTGCTCTATCTCGTAGTCCGTGGTGAAGAGGCGCGCCAGGGGGATCGTCTGCCCCGTGTAGGGCGAGACGTAGTGCTGTTCGAGCCATAGCTTGTAACGCTTGATGTCGGAGAGCGACGGACGGTTCTTGGCATCCGCAAACTTCTTGAGTATGTCGTTGATGTCGTCGTCAGGCTCGTCCACACTGTTGAGGGCGGTGTCCTCATAGATGCGCAACAGTTCCTGCTGGCTCGGAGAATACGGGCGCACGTTCTCTATGCCGAGCTCCGGGTTGAGAAACTCCGTCAACAGGGCTTTTACGCGGAGGTTGGCGTTCTCGTTTTGCTGGATGCGATCCGATATTTGCTTGCGTTTGTCGGCAGGGTTCTTCATCTCACGTCCCATCTCCACGTGTATCTCGTCGATGTGGCCGTGCTTCTTCCAGATGTCCCTGACGGTGCGCAGGGTCTCCATGATCACTTGCTCCACGACGGGGTTGCGGAGTGAGTGTTGTTTGAATTCCTTCAAGTACTTGTCGATATCGTCTGGGGTGCGCCACTTGGTGGTGTCGCTTGCCTCACTGTGGCGGTCGTAGACCACATAGCATGCCAACCACAGCGGCAAGGCACGGAATTGCCCGATGCTTTCCAGGTGCATCGCCTTCTCCCTGACACGCGTGCGTATGCTCTCATCCACCTCTCCATCGAGGATCTTCTGTATGCGCACTCGGGTTGCGGAGTCGATGTCGTCCAGGTTCCAGTGATGGCCCATGCGCATGAGCGGCAACAGCTTCTTGATGGCTTTGGCCGAGTATGCACCATAGTCGGCGTCAAACGGCGGGAACTGGGCCATGGCGTCGACGAAGGCGTCACCAAGGTCGTGGCGTTGGGCATATCGGGAGAGGGCGGTGCGCAATTCTGTGCGGTCGCTGACACTATATAGAATGTGCCACAGACGTTCCTCACGCTCTTTGTCGTTGAGAAACGCCGTGTCGACACCAGCCTTGCTGAGGCGCGCCAAGATGTTGCCACGCGTCTCGTTGCAGGGATAAGCCCTGTCGCGCACATAGT